>CAIVKC010000042.1 GCA_903906365.1 uncultured Bacteroidota bacterium
AACCAGAGGAGATAGCTGATGAACGTTTAGCCGCACTGCATATTTTTTTCAAGGATAATGAGAAACGACTTCAACAGCGCGGTGTTACTATTCTAAGATTGTGGGAGCTTTATAAGCGAGATTATGTGGGCGGCTTCAGCCGCGCCACTTTTTATCATCACTATAACCTATGGCGCAGGCGTGCTAAGCCGAGCATGCATATGGAACACAAGGCTGGTGATAAGGTTTTTGTGGACTACACAGGCGAAAAGCTTCATATTGTAGATGAGCTAACGGGTGAAATCAAAGCAGTAGAGGTTTTTGTAGCGATCCTTGGTGCCAGCCAGTTGACCTATGTTGAAGCGGTGGAGACACAACGCGTGGAGGACTTCATCAGTTGCTGCGAGAACGGGCTTCACTACTTTGGAGGATCCCCTAACGCGATTGTTCCAGATAATCTGAAATCAGCGGTAACCAAAACGAACCGTTATGAACCCAAGTTGAATGAAAACTTTGAAGCCTTTGCCGACCATTATAATATGACAGTTCTTCCGGCCAGGGCGTATAAACCAAAGGATAAGGCGCTGGTGGAAGGTGCTGTAAAAATCGCCTATATCCGCATCTTTGCTTCATTACCAGATAAAATACCTGCATCCGTAAACGAATTGAACGCGCAGATACGCATCCTACTCAGCGCTCATAACAATACAGCCTTCAAGGGACGTAACTACTCCAGACAACAGCAGTTCGATGAAATGGAAAAGAAAACCCTGCAGCCACTTCCTCAAAACCGCTATGAACTGCGCCGTTCCTTGCATGCCACGGCTATGAAAAATGTTCATGTATGTCTTAGCGTGGACAAGCATTATTACAGTGTGCCCTTTGCTTATATCAGCCGTAAGGTTCGGATACTTTATAGTAAATCGCTGGTGGAAATTTTTTATAAATACGAGTTGATCGCAAAACACGATCGTATTCGAAGTGCACATAACTACACAACAGATGCCATGCATATGGCAACCCAGCACAAGATACTCGCTGAATGGAATCCGGATTACTTTTTGACACAGGCCCGCGCTGTTGGAAGCGATGTGGAATATTATATCGGGCAGGGTCTACTCAAGAAGCAACACCCTGAACAGGCTTATAAGTCGTGCCAGGGTATTTTGTCATTTGCCAAACGTGTAGGTCACCAGCGGCTGATCAAAGCCTGCACACGGGCCCATGCATATGGCCTGTATCACTTCCGTGCTATTGAAGACATTCTGAAAAAAGGGCTTGATCTCTTTGACATAGAAAATGAGGAGCAACAGGCCATGCCCCAGCACGACAATATCCGTGGAGAAAACTATTATCAATAATAATCACCATCACTTAAAAAAACGAAAATGAATGAAAACACCATTGAAAAAATGAGAACCATGAAACTCTACGGGATGGTTCGCTCCTTCCGTACAACGCTTGAAGGGGCTAATACGGAACAATATACCCCCGATGAGCTAATTGGGATGCTGGTAGAATCGGAATGGGACGACCGCTACAACCGAAAACTGGATCGGAGTGTACAGAACGCCCACTTCCGATACAAGGCATCCGTTGAACAAATCAGCTATACAAGCGACCGGCATATTAATAAAAATCAGGTGTTACGCCTGGCCGACTGCGATTTTATTGCCAAGAAGGAAAATGTTCTGATCACCGGAAGCACCGGAAGCGGAAAGAGCTATATTGCTTCCGCACTAGGCCACCAGGCCTGTTCCCTCGGATACAAAGTAATGTATGAGCACAGTACAAAAATCTTCGCCCGTTTGAAAATGGGGAAAGCAGATGGGTCTTACCTTAAAGAACTGGTAAAGATGGAAAAACAGGAATTGCTCATCATCGATGACTTTGGTTTGCAACCGCTCGATGCGCAAAGCAGAACCATCCTGATGGAAATTATTGAAGACAGACATGGTAAAAGATCGACCTTGTTTACCTCCCAGGTACCCGTGAATAAATGGAATGAAGTGATAGGTGAACAAACAATCGCCGATGCCATCCTGGACCGTATTGTCCACGATGCCCACCGCCTGGAACTCAAAGGAGACTCCATGCGTAAAAAAAGAATTAACTTAGCCGTCGAGGATGAAAAAAAGGAAAACTAAATCTTGAACAAAAATCAACCGAAAAAAAGCAACTTTTTTGATGCTAAAACGAGAGTAACTCTAGGTGGTCACTTTGCCTCGGAATAAGCTGGTCACTTTGCTCGGAATATCCAGTTATGATCTCCAAATGGAAGACAGAGTTTCTCCAGAATATGGGCGCTGCCTTTGAAAAGGACGCTGTCGAAGAAAAGGATTCTGTAGGCTGTCCATATCTTTAATAAATCTGCCACCCAAATGAAAACAAAATAATATCCGTCCTTCTCCGTTATTATACTAAACCTCAAACCAAATTCCTCATGATAAAGCGGACCCTTTACTTCGGCAATCCCGCCTATCTTAATACCAATAATGAGCAATTGGTGATTGAGATGCATGATAGTGGGGAAACTAAACAGGTGCCCATTGAAGATATTGGTTTGCTTATTCTAGACCACCAGCAGATTACCGTTACCCAGGCATTGATAGCCAAATTGCTGGCCAATAACACTGCACTGATTACTTGCGATAATACCCACCACCCTACCGGCCTGCTACTTACCCTGGACGGCCATACCCTGCAAAGCCAAAAACACCAGGCGCAGCTGGAAGCCACAGTGCCCCTTAAAAAACAACTCTGGCAGCAAACGGTAAGCGCAAAGATTAACAACCAGGCCGCCATGCTGGCCTTCCTCCGCGAGGAGAATAAATCCTTGTACAACCTAGCTGCATCTGTAAAAAGCGGCGACCCGGATAATGCCGAGGCCCAGGCGGCCGCTTATTACTGGAAAAAGGTTTTCCCGGACTTCCTGGCGTTTAGGCGGGAGCGTTATGGTCCGCCGCCCAATAACCTGCTCAATTATGGGTATGCTATACTGCGCGCACTGGTGGCCCGCAGCCTCGTAGCCAGCGGATTGATGCCCACTCTTGGCATTCATCACCGGAACCAGTACAATGCCTATTGCCTGGCTGATGACATCATGGAACCTTACCGCCCCTATGTTGATTATACGGTTTACCAAATTGTGCGCAACAATGGCAGCAGCCTGGAGATGAGCCCATCCATGAAAAAAGCGCTGCTGGAAGTACCTGCCATGGATGTGGTGCTGGAAGGCAAAAAAAGCCCGCTGATGAATGCCGTGCAACGTACTACCGCTTCCCTGGCCAAATGTTTTGAAGGCAGTACGCGTAAAATATTATACCCTGAATTTGATCTATAAAATAACCGCAAATCAGCCACTTTAAAAATGGTTTGGAGAGCAGTATATGTTTGAACGACTTAACGCCTATAGAATCATGTGGGTACTTGTATTTTTTGACCTCCCAACAGAAACCAAAAAGGAACGGAAGATCTATGCCCGGTTCCGGAAAGATATTATGGCCGATGGCTTTAATATGTTCCAGTTCAGTATCTACTTACGCCACTGTGCAAGCCGGGAAAATGCTGATGTACACATACAAAGAGTAAAGAAAATCCTGCCTGAAAAAGGACACGTTGGCATTATGTGCGTTACGGACAAACAATTCGGTTTGATGGAAATATTCAGGGGGAAAAAACTTGCAGATTTACCGGAAACCGTGCAGCAACTCGAATTGTTTTGAAATAGGAGAAAGATCGTATAAGTAATTCAAGAACGATTTTTAAAAGGTTAGAAATAAAAAAACGAGCAGTAAACCCATTTTTTTATTTCTAAAACCTAGTGTAAAAGCATTGAAATCAGCAATTTAGACAAATTGTGCTGTAAAAGATCTAAGCTACATAATAATTTGAAAGCAAATCACAACTATGCGGAGCGATGGTGATTTTGAGCCTAGCTGTAAAAGATCTAAGCTACATAATAATTTGAAAGCAAATCACAACTGCCACGGTATATGGGATTTTTGCAAAAAAGCTGTAAAAGATCTAAGCTACATAATAATTTGAAAGCAAATCACAACATTAGCACTGAAACTTTGCGCCGTCATGTTGCTGTAAAAGATCTAAGCTACATAATAATTTGAAAGC
>CAIVKC010000043.1 GCA_903906365.1 uncultured Bacteroidota bacterium
GGGATCATTGCTCCAGAAACTCCCCCAGGTATAACGCGCCCAGATGGATCCTGTAATCAGCCCCAGCATACCAAAAAGGATTCCGGCCTTGCCGTATTCCAGGGCATAAATATCCCAGACATGGTTGTTGGTCCTGAGGTAACGGATGGAGTTGACTACTGATATAATAAAAAAAATCATCATGGACATCCACATTGCCACATGGAAATAGAGGTTGCGGATGGTTTCATGAAGAATGGGTTTGACGGGTACACCTCCCAAAAACCCGGCTATAAATGTATAGAGCAGGAGAACTACACTTAATATTTTCCACCAGTTTTTACGAAGCATATAGTGTCCTTGAAGCGGTAGCCGGCTGATACTGGATTTTAGGCCAGGCAAATATTTGCGTTCGGCAGCCACCGGAATTTGGATTGCAAAAATAGGGTAAACAAACAGCAAATCCGAAAATCCATGTCCGGACCCTCGCAGAAATGAACAGGCCATAAAGATTGACCTGATCGCTTAACCGGTTTGAAGGAATTTAACCTGCAGGGTGAATGAATTTGAACGGAAAGCTGTAAAATTTGAAATATATTTTTATCCGAACACTAATCCTTCCACAGGAATGGGAACAGGATGACTGCCAGGGTCACCACCATGATGTCAAAGGCTGCCAGCAGGGCAATGATGGACAGCAGGCCGCTTTGGAATATGCTGGCAAAGGCGATATTGGAAAGGCGCATCAGCAGTAACAATTGCGGGATGATCAGGGGAAACCCCATGATGGCCATCAAGGCCGCACTCTGCTGGGCCCTGGCAGCAATGGCCGCAATAAAGGTGAACACGAGGCTCAGGCTGACGCCCCCGAAACAGCTGATGGCCATAAACAGCCAGGGATTATGCAATGGATTGCCGAGCAGCAGTTCAAAAAGGACCACACTCACCAGGGTCATGACAAGCATCAGCACCAGATTGAAAAGCAGTTTGGCCAGAATAAAGTCACGGGCACCTGCAATGGAGTAAAAATACAGCAGGCGTCCCCGGCTTTCCTGCAGGAAGCTTTTGGCGACGGCATTGACACTGATGAAGAGCTGGATCATCCAAAACAGCCCGTTCCACACGGTCCCCTCCGGCTGGCCCATAGCCAGGTACAGGACGAATATGGTGGCCGCCACATAGAGCAGCACCCCATAAAACGTATACTGCTGGCGTACCTCCAGCAGGATGTCTTTTTTCAGCAACGCAAATATGAATCCCAGGTTCTTGATCATCTGATTTGTTAAAATTAAAACTACAGGTTCTCCCCCTTATGATAGCAAACCCGGCACCTGGGTTCATAAATGTCTTTTTCACCCAGTAATAACAGGGAATCATGGGTGGTTTTACGATAGGAATAATTGGCAATATTTCCACATTTGACACAAATGGCATGCAACTTGGTAATATATTCTGCCCTGGCAAGGAGATTGGGTATCTGTCCAAAAGGCTGGGCGGCATAGTCCATATCAAGTCCTGCGACAATTACCCGCACGCCCCGTAAGGCCAGCTGGTCGCATACCCCAGGGAGCCGGTCATCAAAAAACTGGGCTTCATCAATGCCGATCACATCCACCTCCCCGGACAAACCGAGGATGGATTGGGCATCATCCACCGGGAAGGAAGGTATGGTGTTTTCATCATGGGAGACGATATGGCTTTCATGAAAACGTACATCCAGGGAAGGCTTGAATATTTCTACGCGGAGATTGGCGATTTTAGCCCTTTTAAGCCTCCGGATCAGTTCCTCTGTTTTACCTGAAAACATGGAGCCGCAGATTACCTCAAGCCAGCCGCGTTGTCCCGGGTTAATATGGGGCTCGGTGAACATAAATGCTATAGATTAGGTTCGGAAATTGTATTAATTTTAAACTTATTAAGTCAGTCCTCTAAAAGCAACTGTTCAGATCCATTATGGAAAGACTAGAACAACTCATTGGCAAATTAAAGGAACAATTTGAAAAAAGAGCTCCTGCCTCCCAATTGCTGGTTATCACCAAGCAGATCGAGGCTGAACTCGGGCGTGCCGGGAATCAGCGCGAAGCCACCATCGGGACAGCAAAAGTAGCGGTTGTGATGCCATCTGCCATAAAAACGACCGATTCTGAGCCATTTATTCCCAAAGAAACTGACCAAGCCCCCTTCCATCCCGGTCCGGATCCGGAACCCGAACCCGCCGCCCCTTCCCGGGAGAATCCGGCCAAATGGGCCTATGATCCCATCGCCGATATTCCCACCCTGGCCCACCAGACCAACGGTCGCGAACTCAACGATGTCATCGGGACCGGCGGCGAGTCCCTCAATGATGCCCTGAAAGTGAATGTGAAGGATTTTGCCGCTGCCCTTAAGGAATCACCCCTGAGGGATTTGAAGAAGGCCATCGGGATCAATGACCGGTTTGTATTCATCAATGAACTGTTCCGGGGAGATGAGCCCATGTATGAGCGGTCCATCAAGACCATCAACAATTTCCGCATCCTGCAGGAAGCAGAATACTGGATGGTTCGGGAGTTAAAGGTGAAACTGGCCTGGGATGATGAAAAGGAAACCACCAAGCATTTCTATCAGCTGGTCAAAAGGCGTTTTTCCTGAATATATCCGATTATTTTGGCAGTCGCGCCCTGGTTTGATAACACATATTCCCTGGCGGCCCGGCAACAGGCATAATATTCTTCCGGACTGGTCAGCAGGCGGTTGAAGGTGTCTTCCACTTCCAGCGCACTGTCCACCACCAGGCCCCCCCCGCAGTCCACCAAAGCCATCGCCTCATGATAATCCTCAATGACGGGACCGAAAACCACGGGTTTACCATAGACGGCGGCCTCCAGTACATTATGCACCCCTTCATCCACAAAGCCGCCGCCCACATAGCATAGGGAGGCGTATCGGTATAACCTGGCCAGCAATCCAAAATGATCGATGATCAGCACATTGGAGGCATGTTGGTTTCCGGTTCCGTTGACGGGGGCGGCTCCGGCTTCCCATTCCGAAAAGCAGACGGCCCGCCTGAACATCTTTTTAAGGGTGCGGATTCTTTCTTGATCCCATTTGTAGGGGGCCAGGATGAATTTTATTTCCGGGTGGCTGTTGGCGTAATGGTCCAATTGCTCCTCATCTTCCTCCCAGGTGCTCCCCGCCACGATGACCGGGCAACCGGGTGGACAGAAAGCTTCCATAACCGGTATGGGTTCCAGACGGGCGGCTATGTCAACCACCCTGTCAAAGCGTGTGTCACCGCCAATGGTGATTAGCCCGGGGTCCAGGAAGGCAGCCAGTTTGTCCCTAGAGGCGGCTGTCTGGACAAAGAGGTGGCTGAAACAGGACAACATGCGACGGGCAGCCCAGCCGTACCATTTGGAAAAGGCAGGTCCTTCGGGGAAGTCTCCGCAGACCAGCAGGGCGGGAACTCCCCGTTTTTTAATTTCCTGCAGGTAGAAAAAGCCATGCCGGTATTTTAAAAAAAAGGCCAGGCAGGGACGCGAAATGTCCAGGAAGGCCCTAGCATTGGCAGAGGAATCGTCGGGAAGGTAAAATACATCGGACGCGGCCGCTTCCTTTCTTTTTGCCTCATAGCCCAGGGAATTGCTGAAAGTAATCAGGAACCGGTGACCGGGATAAACCGATTTCAGCTTTTCGATCAGGGGCTGTCCCTGTTCGAATTCCCCGACGGAATCGCAATGCATCCAGACCAGGGGCCGGGCGTTGCCCTCCAGGGCGGTGCGCAGCCTGACCAGCAGCTGCTTTCTGCCGGCTAACCATGATTTCGCGGCGGGGTTCCACGGACTGACCAGCTTCATGCCGGTTTTATAAAGCCAGACGTAAAAAGTATACAGGAGGGTGCCCACAGCGCTGTTATGTATTTATGAACAAATGTAAAACCATTCTTTAAGTTATCACGGGCTTTCCCAAAGCATTGGTCAAACAACATTTTTGTGGTAGGTTTGCGCCTTAAAACCGGATACATGCGTACGATACAAATGGTTGATTTAAAGCAGCAATACGCTAAAATAAAAGGCCCGGTGGACGCGGCCATCCAGGAAGTCCTGGATACCACCTCATTCATCAATGGGAAGGCCGTGACCGATTTTGCAGCCGGTCTCTCCCGGTATTTGGGGGTCAAACATGTAATTCCCTGCGCCAACGGAACCGATGCCCTGCAGATTTCCATGATGGCCCTGGGATTTCAGCCGGGCGATGAGGTCATTACCCCTTCGTTTACCTATGTGGCCACCACCGAGGTGGTGGCGCTGCTCCGGCTGAAGCCCGTATTTGTGGATGTCGATCCGAAAACCTTCTGCATTGATCCTGCGGCCATCGAAAGGGCCATAACCCCCCGGACGAAGGCCATCGTTCCGGTGCACCTTTACGGTCAGGCGGCTCCCATGGCCGAAATCATGGAGATTGCCAGAAAGCACCAGCTCTACGTGATTGAGGACAACGCGCAGGCTATCGGAAATGAATATACGTTTCCTGGCGGCCAAACAGTCAAAACCGGAACCATTGGCACCATAGGTACCACTTCCTTCTTTCCGTCCAAAAATTTGGGCTGTTATGGGGATGGCGGCGCAATATTTACCGCCGATGATGCGTTAGCGAACAAATTAAAAATGATTGCCAATCATGGGCAAAGCAGGCGCTATTACCATGATTTGGTTGGATGCAACAGCCGGCTGGATTCGATCCAGGCCGCCATATTGAACGTTAAATTGGAAAAACTCGACAGTTATAATGATGCCCGCCGCAAAGCCGCTGATAATTATGATCGGGCATTTGCAGGGCATGCCCATATAACTGTGCCTTACCGGGCACCTTACAGCAATCATGTATTCCACCAGTATACACTGATTTTGGAAGGGGTGGACCGTGACGGATTGAATGCGTTTCTGGCCAGCAGGAATATTCCTTCCATGATTTATTATCCCGTACCAGCCCACCGCCAGCAGATGTTTGCCGCTTTCGGGGGGGCAGACTATGATTTACCCGTTACAGACTGGCTGACCCAACGGGTCATTTCCCTGCCGATGCATACGGAACTGGATTCCGAACAGCAGGACCTTATTTGCAACTCGGTGCTGGACTTTATGAAAAAATAAAAAGCAATTAAACCTTATTTAAACCCCAAAAAGTATGAAAATCGCTGTTGTAGGTACCGGTTATGTAGGATTGGTTACCGGTACCTGTTTCGCTGAAACAGGAAATGATGTTACCTGTGTCGATATTGATAAACGGAAAATTGAAAAGCTGGCCGATGGTCAGATCACCATTTATGAGCCCGGCCTGGAAAAGCTTTTTCTCCGTAACCTCAAAGAACAGCGATTGAGATTTACGACCAACCTGGAAGAAGGGGTAAGGGATGCAGAGATCATATTCCTGGCGCTTCCCACTCCCCCGGGGGAAGACGGCTCGGCAGATTTGAAGTATGTGCTGGGGGTCGCCGAGGATCTGGGTAAACTCATGAAAGAATACAAGGTGATCGTTGATAAAAGCACGGTCCCGGTGGGTACCGCTGAAAAAGTACATGCCTCTGTGCGGAAGAACTACCAGGGTGACTTCGATGTGGTGTCCAATCCTGAGTTCCTGCGGGAAGGTGTGGCCGTGGATGATTTTATGAAACCCGACCGCGTGGTAGTAGGTACGGTATCGGAAAGGGCCAGGAAAGTGATGGAAGAACTCTATAATCCCTTTGTCCGGCAGGGAAACCCCGTGATATTCATGGACGAGCGTTCTGCGGAACTGACCAAATATGCAGCCAACTCCTTTCTGGCAGCCAAAATCACGTTCATGAACGAAATTGCCCAGCTCTGTGAGCGCCTGGGTGCTGATGTGGATATGGTGCGCCGCGGCGTCGGCAGTGATGAGCGGATCGGGAAACGGTTTCTGTTCCCGGGTATCGGTTACGGCGGCAGCTGTTTCCCCAAGGACGTGCAGGCCCTTGTCAAGTCCTCCCAGGACGTCCAGTATGAATTTAAGATCCTCAACGCAGTGATGGAGGTCAATGAAAGGCAGAAACTCCACCTGCTTCCCAAGATCCGCAAATATTTTAATAATGACCTGAAAGGAAAGCAGTTTGCCCTCTGGGGACTGGCCTTCAAACCCAATACCGATGATATCCGGGAAGCGCCGGCACTCTACATTATTGAAGCCCTGCTTCAGGAAGGCGCCAGGCTGACTGTTTTTGATCCCGAGGCCATGAACAATGTCAGGGAACTGATGGGAGATAGGATCGAATATTCCGAGAACCAGTATGACGCGCTCAAAAATGCGGATGCTCTTATCATAGCCACGGAGTGGAATGAATTCAGGACCCCTAATTTTCTGAAAATAGTGACCACCCTGAAAAACAAGGTGATCTTTGACGGAAGGAACCTCTTTGATGTCAAGGCGATCAGGGAGCTTGGATTTTATTATGAAAGCATTGGAAGGGCTCCGGCCATTCCGTCCAATGGTAAATAACGCACAAAACAACTGTCATGAGTAAAAAGAGGATATTAATTACAGGAGCTGCTGGTTTTCTGGGGTCGCATTTGTGCGACCGTTTTATTAAGGAAGGATACCATGTCATTGCCATGGATAACCTGATCACCGGCGACCTGAAGAACATTGAACATTTATTCAAACTGGAACAGTTTGAATTTTACCACCACGATATTACCAAATTCATTCATGTTCCCGGGGAGCTTTCCTATATTCTTCATTTTGCTTCCCCGGCAAGCCCTATTGATTACCTGAAAATTCCCATCCAGACCCTGAAAGTGGGCTCCCTGGGTACACATAACTGCCTGGGACTGGCCAAGGCTAAAAAGGCCCGTATCCTGGTGGCCTCCACCTCTGAAATCTATGGCGACCCGCTGGTGCACCCCCAGAACGAGGAATACTGGGGAAATGTCAACCCCGTCGGACCCCGAGGCGTCTATGACGAAGCCAAGCGTTTCCAGGAAGCCATTACCATGGCCTATCATAATTTTCATCAGGTGGAAAGCAGGATCATACGCATCTTCAATACCTATGGTCCCCGTATGCGGCTCAATGACGGGCGTGCACTGCCTGCCTTTATCGGCCAGGCCCTGCGCGGAGAAGACCTGACCGTCTTCGGGGATGGCAGCCAGACCAGGTCCTTTTGTTACGTGGATGACCTGGTGGAGGGCATTTACCGGCTGCTGATGAGCGATTATCATCTTCCTGTCAACATCGGCAACCCCTCTGAAATTACCCTCAAACAATTCGCAGAAGAAGTGATCTCCCTGACGGGGACCAAACAGAAAATAATTTACAAGCCCCTCCCAGTGGATGATCCCAAACAGCGCCAGCCCGATATTACCCGTGCCAGGGAAGTGCTGGGATGGGAACCCAAGGTAGGCCGCTCAGAAGGATTGAGGATAACCTACGAGTATTTCAAATCCCTTCCGCCGGAAGAATGGTACAAACTGCCCAAGGAATTTGTGAGCAGCAAATAGGGTGGCAGCCATCCCCGGAACCCAGGCGGAGAGGGGCGCTCTGACAATATACATACCGCGTTTTATTATTTTTTCAAAATATGATCTACCAGGAACTACTTGATAAAAAGGCGAAGCTGGCTGTAATTGGCCTGGGTTATGTGGGACTCCCGCTGGCGCTGGAATTTGCGAAAAAAATAAGGGTCATTGGCTTTGATATTAACCCCAGGCGCATCTCCATGATGCAGCAAAGCATCGATCCCAGCAAGGAGGTAGGACCTGAGGAATTCAGGGACCGGGACATCGTGTTTACAGACAGCCTGGAAGTCCTCCGGGAGGCCCGTTTTTTTATCGTCGCTGTCCCCACCCCGGTGGATAAATACAATGTACCTGATCTCAAGCCCCTGCTGGGTGCCTCAGAGACCGTGGGAAAAGTGCTCAAGAAAGGAGATTATGTCATTTACGAGTCAACCACCTATCCGGGTTGCACGGAGGAAGACTGCCTGACCGTACTGGAGAAGACCTCCGGCCTGACCCTGGGACCCGACTTTAAGCTTGGATATTCCCCCGAAAGAATCAATCCGGGAGATAAGAAAAATACGCTTCGCTCGGTAGTCAAAGTCGTTTCGGGCAGCGATGTGGTTTCCCTGCATGAAATTGCCAGTACCTACGAACTCATCGTGGAGGCCGGTGTACACCGGGCCACTTCGATCAAGGTGGCCGAAGCCAGCAAGATTGTGGAAAATACCCAGCGCGACCTCAACATTGCCCTCATGAATGAGCTGTCCCTGATCTTTGACAGGATGGGCATCAACACCTATGAGGTGATCGAGGCCGCCGGCACAAAATGGAATTTCTTGAAATTCCAGCCGGGTCTGGTAGGCGGGCATTGCATCGGCGTGGACCCCTATTACCTCACCCATAAGGCCGCTGCACTGGGTTATGAATCCAAAGTCATCACGTCTTCCCGGTACATAAATGACGATATGGCCAAGTATGTGGCCCGCAAAATCATCACCCATGTGCTGCGCATATCCAACGAACCCAAGGTATTGGTGAAGGGGGTTACTTTTAAGGAGAATGTGAGTGATATCCGCAATTCCAAGATCGTGGATACGGTAAAGGAATTATTGGCGTTTAATATACGGGTGGATGTGGAAGATCCCTATGCGGCTGAAGAAGAAGTCCTGGAAGAATACGGGCTTCATTTGACAAGGGAAGTGGCCAACGATTATGATGCGGTCATCATAACCGTGCCCCACCATCCTTATAAATCGCTGACAGACAGTGATTTTTCTGCCATCACCCAAAAAGACGCCCTGATAGCAGACCTTAAAGGAATATACCGAAATCAGATTATTAACAGAAAATACTGGAGTTTATAATGAGCAGTACCACAAAAACCATCATGATCACCGGGGGGGCCGGTTTTATCGGATCCCATGTAGTGCGCCTCTTTGTGCGGACCTATCCGCATTACCACATCGTGAATCTCGATGCCCTTACCTATGCCGGCAACCTGGAAAACCTGCGCGATATTGAATCGGCGCCCAATTACACCTTTGAAAAAGGCGATATCATGGATGAGAAAGCCATCCACGCCCTGTTTGAAAAATATCAATTCGATGCGGTCATTCACCTGGCAGCAGAAAGTCATGTGGACCGTTCTATCCTGGACCCCCTGGCTTTTGTCCGCACCAACGTGCTGGGAACGGCTTCCCTGCTGAATGTCTGCCGTAATAACTGGAAGGATCATATGGAGGGAAAGCTGTTTTACCATGTATCCACCGATGAAGTGTATGGCTCACTGGGCGAGGTCGGGTTTTTTACCGAAGAGACCCCCTATGATCCAAGATCCCCTTATTCAGCCTCCAAAGCCTCTTCGGATCATTTTGTGATGGCTTATTTTCATACCTATCACCTGCCGGTGGTTATGTCCAACTGCTCCAACAACTACGGGTCCCACCATTTCCCCGAAAAACTGATTCCTCTCATGATCAATAATATTAAAAACAACCAGCCTTTACCTGTTTACGGAAAGGGCGCCAATGTGCGTGACTGGCTGTGGGTGGAGGATCATGCCAGGGCCATTGACACCATTTTTCATAAAGGAAAGGTGGGGGACAAATACAATGTCGGTGGATTCAATGAATGGAAGAATATGGACATCGTTCATTTGCTTTGCCGGATCATGGATAAGAAACTGGGAAGACCCGAAGGTGAATCAGCCAAACTGATTACTTTCGTGAAGGACCGGCCGGGCCATGACCTCCGCTATGCCATCGATGCCACCAAACTAAACCGCGAACTCGGTTGGAAACCATCGCTGCAGTTTGAGGAAGGGTTGGAAAAGACGGTGGACTGGTATCTGCAAAACGAAGACTGGGTCAGGGATGTGACTTCGGGCAATTACCAGAAGTATTATGATGAACAATACGTAAAAAGATAGCCTATTGATCGGGATCTGGCCGGCGCAGACAGTAATAAACCAGTTGATTATTAATATTATATATTAAAGGCATGGCATTTACCGCAACCGATTTTCCAGGATTGCTCATTTACGAACCCCGTGTATTCAACGATGACAGAGGTTATTTTTTTGAATCATATAATGAAAGGGTGTTCCGGGAGCAGGGAATCAATATCCAATTTGTACAGGATAACCAGTCACGCTCCTGTTATGGGGTAATCCGCGGGCTGCATTACCAGCTCAATCCCTATGCGCAGACCAAACTGATCCGTGTACTGGAAGGGGCCATACTGGATACGGTGGTGGATATACGCAAGGGGTCTCCCATGTTTGGCAGGGTTTTCAGCATTGAACTGTCTGCAGCCAATAAAAAGCAGTTGCTCGTGCCCAAAGGATTTGCGCACGGATTTTCCGTACTGAGTGAAAATGCGGAAGTGCTCTATAAAATTGACAGCTTTTACAATAAGCAAAGCGAAGCCGGCATCATTTATAATGACCCTTCCCTGAACATCGATTGGAAGATTTCACAGGGCCAGGCCCTGGTATCGCCCAAAGACCTGGAAATACCGGTCTTTGAACACTGCATCAATAATTTTGAATTCCAAGGATAAAATCCCTTATGTCCAAACCCACCATTGTTGTTACAGGTTCCAGCGGTCAGCTGGGCCGGGAGCTGCGGGATGCTTCGGTAAACCTGTCGGAATATCAGTTCATTTTTGCCACCCGGCAGGAACTGCCCATCGAGGAGCCTGAACAGGTCAGGCTGGTATTTCAACGGTACCAGCCGGTTTACTGTATCAATTGCGCAGCCTATACAGCTGTGGATAAGGCCGAATCAGAACGCGACCGCGCTTTTTTGGTCAATGCTGAATCCGTCGGGATCCAGTCGGGCACCTGCCAACAATTCGGTACAAAACTGCTACATATTTCTACTGATTACGTCTTTGACGGCAACTCCGCGGTTCCTTTGAAAGAAACAGATCCGACGGGTCCCATCAATGTGTACGGTGCCTCCAAACTGGAAGGGGAGCGGCTCGCGCTGCTCAACAACGACGACACACTGATTCTGCGTACTTCATGGGTCTATTCTGCCTACGGGAACAATTTTGTGAAGACCATGATCCGCCTGATGGGGGAGCGGCCCTCCCTGAACGTCATCAATGACCAGGTGGGATCGCCAACTTATGCGGCAGACCTTGCCCGCATGATCCTGCAGATCATAGCCGCCGGCAAATTCATCCCGGGTATTTACCATTACAGCAACGAAGGGGAGATCAGCTGGTTTGATTTTGCCTCTGCCATCCGGGATCTGACCGGAAGCAGCTGCGAGATCCGTCCCATACCCACTTCGCAATATCCCACCCCCGCCCGCAGACCCCGGTTCTCCCTGCTGGACAAGACCAAAATCAAATCCGTGTATGCCGCACAGATCCCCTTTTGGCGTGACAGCCTGGAAAAGTGCCTATCTCAAATGAAAAAACAGGAAGCCTGAACTTCCTGTCGGATGTTTTGATCTGGACTGCAGTAAAAAAAAGAGGGTACTAATTGGCCATACTCCTTTTTTTAGTGGACGTCCTTCTGAGACGAATAACGGGTGTTTTCTTTTTGCCATAGAGCAATTCTGCATTCAGGTCCATGACATGACGGTTGAGCCGGCCGATCATCGTAGAGAGTTTCTTCTCCTTTCGTTTACCGAGCCTATAGCCGATGACAAACAATGAAAAACAGGCGATGAGCAGTTGAATTACATTGAATTCAAAAGCCTGCATGGTGTACAAGAGGATCTCCATAGGGATGAATTTAAGATGAAAAAAAGGGGATTACTAACCTAACCGGGGTAAATATAAAAGCTGGCAGGGGGATGTGCAAGGTAATTATTCGGCGGGTAGTACAGGTATAAACCCCTAGTAAACAAACCGTGGATAAATGGAGTCCGGGCACGGCACGGGGGGAAAGACAAGGGATAAGCCCCTAAGCCTGTGCCTGATTGGCCTTAGTTTCCAGTTGGGTAATTATACCAGAAAATTCTTCCACCCGCTGCTGCCAGGAATTGCCCTTGGCTGTAAGGAGGCGTTGGTTTTTTTTCTCCAGGGAATCAGAAGCCAGTTCCTCACAGACATATTCAATGAAATCCTGCGGGGTGTCGGCAATGCGGGCTACTTTTTCAAAATCATTCAGGTAGGAAAAGTGGGTGGTCACTACAGGCAGTCCGGCCGCGAGGTATTCGTTGATTTTAAGTGGATAGATACCCTGGGTAAATTCATTTTTTACAAAGGGGATGATCCCCAGGGAAAATCCGTGGAGCAGGCCTGGGAGCTGGTCGACACTTTTGGGTCCGGTGAATACCACCTGGGGATATTTGGAAAGGATCTCTTCTGCCTTTTTATAGACGACCCGGCCAACAAAAACAAATTGGGCCTCCGGCAGCCTTTTAATCAGTGCTTCGAGCATGTCATAATCCAACCTGTCATCAATACTGCCGATGTAGCCGATGGTCTTTTTAGCGCTAATTTCCGGATTGAAACCCTTCGAGAACAGTTCAATATTCACTGCGTTTTTTACCAGAAAACAGGCCTTGCACAAATCCCTTTTCTTTTCAAGGAGGCCCTGTGAGGTGACCACTACCGCGTCGGCTATTGTCATGAATTCCTTTTCAATCCAATCCCCGTGTTTTTTAAGCCAGAGGGCTGCGTTGATCTCATCGTAACAATGGTAGATAAGCAGTTTTTCCTTTAGTTTTCTTTTGTTGACCAGGCCAAGGGCCGGGTTGAAAGCCACGATATTGATGAGATCCTGGCGCATGTCCAGCGTTGCCAGGGAACGCCGGATGCTGTTGCGTACCAGCCATCCGTTCAGCCGGAGCAGGGTTTTATAAAGCATTCCCCTGGGCAGGAAATTGATACTCAGTACGACGGGAGGAGTAAGCACATATACAAAGGTCGAATCACCTGCGGGCAGCTTCCTTAAACGCGGCTTCAGCCCAAAAGCCCTGGCGAAGGGAAAGGGGGTTTTCCCCTTCAGTGCAACCAGGACGTCCTTGATGGTATATGGATTGTCCACATAGAGTACTTTATTTTGCTGCGCAAATACACTCATCAGTTCTACAATTGTTTTTGCATAGTCACCCTCCCAGAGCGGGTTGGCAATACATAAGATATTCCTGTTACTGATCATGTCTTTATCTGTGATTTAATCCGGCTACCTGTAATTTTGATGGCTTCCCTCCCTATTCGGCTGCAATATAGAACAGGCTGGTAGGATACTGAAATGCAAGGACTCGAGCAAAAATATAACGGCTAAAACCTTTGATAATTGTTGGTATAGGGCAGGATATTGATTGAATGAGTTTCCGGGCAGGTAAATGGGAAGGATGCCCTTAGCTGGTATGGGACTGGCCAGCGGATAGCATCCAATGGTAAAAAAAGAATGGACATTAGACAGCGGTCAGGCTATTTGCTCATCATTTTATGCTTGGCATGCTTGATTTCAATTACCGGGGTTTCCGGCTTGCCATAGAGGAGATCCTCGTTGAGCTGGTAAACGGTTTTCTCCAGTTCATAAATATTGCGGCAAAGCTCCTTGAGCCTTCGTTTTCCCACCAGATAGCCTACTACAAATAAAAATCCACCAATTAACAAGATATGAATGTAGCTGAACTGGTAGGATTCAATTATGCCGATGATGGTATCCATTAGGTGGTTTTTAAAAGGAATAGGATAATGAAAATTAAAATGAACCATTTGGTAAATCCCTAAATCAACTTTAGAGGTTAACCCTTATGTTATAAAACGGAATCGGTTGAAAAAAATTGCCTTAAAGGGAAAGGATGCCCAAATAAACCCTGGTTAGCGGGGAGTGGGGTGCTTTTTTACCTGGTCTTAATCATTTTGCACAGTTGACCCTCCATGGCATATGGTGGCCTGCAGCCATGCGGAAGGTCTACTCCTGCCCTTATCTTAAAAAAAAGGATTTTACTCCGGGTCCAGCACAGGTACTGACCTGGAAAATCACTGAAAATCAATAGGTAAGTCCTGGCCTGCTTTATGGCTATTTTCTCCGCAGGCTTCATTTACACATCCAATGGGGTGGTATAGTGATTGCTATAGGACTCAAACCAGGACAGAGGCCCTTCAACAGGGGATGACATCGGCAGGTACCCTTTTATCTTTTATAAGCAAAAACCGCCTGTCCTGGCTGACCAGCCCAAAGGGCAGTGAGATGGCTGATTTCCGGCCTCATCATTTGATCAATTGGATACTGACTTATCTGTTTTATAGCAATGCCAGGGGGCATGGCTGAATCGCTGTTTTCCGGTACGGCTGCCAGGGTGCCGATATTCCAGGGATCCATACGGACCACCAAGGGACCTGCTTGGACCGGATGGCTCTGAAATGCTTTACCCAGGAGGACATTAAGGCCGGACAAGATGGAAGCCATGTAATGGTGGAATTTGCCAGCCTGTACTCTGAAAGCAGGGGAGTGGCGGGTTAACCGGTTGGAGTCCCCTGGGAAGGACCTGAGTGAAAAAATGGAAACGAATCCGGCCTTGGAAGAAAAGAATTTTAATCCATGAGGTGGAAGGCTTTGAAATAAACAAGCCGGGGAGGTGAGCAGAAATAATGCAGGGATATGGCGGGCCGGTTGGCCTAATGGTTCCGTATTAGGCAGGGCTGAGTTGGAGATTGTATTGGAGAATTTGGTTAAGCGAATGGCTGATTGAAAGACCGGGTCCCCCAAAAAACATTCATTGGGCATTCCTGTAATCCGGATATATACCGACCACTTCCAAAGCTGGAATCCCCTGGGGTATGTAGTATCAGTCATCCTGAACGGGGTGGTTATTCCAGGAATGATTGTCGAATAAGTGGCGGTATGGGTGATTGACATTGAAACTGTTCTCAAAAATGGTTGATAGGATAGTCCTTTTTTTTAAAAAAACCTACCGTCAGGGAACCAGATTAGAGTTTGGTTTGAGTAATAATATTGCCAAAGCATTTGCCGGGAGGTATTAAGCGCAGAACAATGCAGGAAAATTTATGTAGTTTGTAGTCGGGTTGCCAGGGTGGTTAAAAGGATGGAATGAATTGCGGGATTTCATGTTGTTTTTAGCACCTGCTTTTCAATCAACCTCCATCGGGGTTTAAGGTTTTTAAATGTCCCGGTAGGGCAGAAAGCCGTCATCTATTTGCGTAACAACTGGTAGCCTCAGTAATAATTTGCATGAAATAATAATTTCAAAAAATAGTATGATGACATTGGACAGAATATTACTACTTATTTTTTTGAGTATATGTACCAGCTGTTTTGGACAAGAAAAGGCAAATAGGCCCAACTCGGCAAATATCTTCAAACCAACCCCAACAGTAATACGAAAGCCCAATTCAACTGGTATTATTCCGGGTATGGACTCCCATTTAGTGAGCCAGTATGTTCGAAGTATCTTTCAGGATTCAAAAGGAAATTTATGGTTCGGCACCTTAGAGGAAGGAGTGGTAAGGTATGATATTAAAACCTTGTCCTATTTTGACTCCCTTGATGGCTTTAAAACCAATTCCGTTCATGCCATCGCTGAAGACAGAAGTGGTAACCTTTGGTTTGGAACAGAAGACCAGGGAGTGTATAAGTATGACGGAAAGTATTTTAAAAATTATAATAAGGCAGCCGGACTGAGCAATACATCGGTGGGCAGAAAGAGTATTCTCGTTGACAAATCAGGGAATATTTGGGTAGGTACAATGGGCGGCGTATTTCAATATATTCCTTCAGCTGATAGCACGGGTGGTCAATGCTTTTCGTTATTTGATTTGCTCCCGCCAATACATGTTGAAGGCATAATGGAAGACAAAAATGGGAACATATGGTTTGCATCATCAAATAAAGGCGTCTTTCGCTATGATGGTAAATCAATCATTAATATCAATGAGAAGGAAGGCTTGGGTGATAATTACGCAGGAGGTATGGCCCAGGATAAATCAGGAAATATCTGGTTTATTTCAAAAACAGGCATTTGCAAATTTGACGGAAAGACCTTTACCGAGTTCACGTCCAAAGATGGAATAGGCGGAACTGAAATTTGGGGTATTTTTATAGAAGAGTCTGGCATCATTTGGATTACAGCCAGAGGCAGCACTACAAGATTTGACCCTTCTGTTCCCATAACAAATAGGAAAGCATTTACGGTTTTTACAGTGAAAGATGGTTTGAATTGTTGTGTGCAAAGTATGTATCAGGACAGGTTAGGAAATATGTGGTTTGGAACAGGGCAGGGGCTTTATAGATTTGACGGGATTCGCTTTTATCAAGTAAAGCAAAACGGCCCCTGGTAGGATATTTTGCCCACAAAAATTGTATTTCGGGGGCAGTACTACGTTTTTACAAATTTATTCGCGAAATGGATTTGCAAATAGGAGAAGACGGAAATCTGTTGAAAAATAAGCAATATTTTTCCCGGTATTACGCACTGAAACTTGACTGTGAATAGCATATTAAAATCATGAAAGAACCTAAAATATTATAGCTGGAGGTCGTATTTCGAATTGATGGATTATGAAAAAAAGTTGATTCCCTTTATTTAATACCATTCTAATTGCAGGCTTGACATTTGCTATTTATTACCACGGCCTAAGCATTGCCCTTATTTTAGGGATGGCTAAACTACGAGTCAGAGCAAAAGATATTATCCTTTTTTCGGGTCAAAGAATAGTTGCCAACGTTGGCGACTTCTTGCCGGGCTGTCATTTAATACTGTCCGACCACTAACAGAATCCACATTGAATTTGGTCGGATGAATTTAACTATGAGTGTACTGCAATAATCAAAACACATCAAGAATTCATATTAAAACTTAATTGTGATATTTGAACGGTAATATTCTATAGATGACCCCGCCGTAGTCCTAGATTTCATTTATACCGGTCAAATTGCCGGACGAATCTGCATCTTAACTAAAAGGATTTCCAGGGCTCGAGGGAACAAATGGATTCATATAATTGGTGGAGATAAAGTTTCCGGCATTGTTGTACAAAAGAAAAGCACCCAGACTATTGGTAAGGTTCTTTTGGAAAAGTGAATTTGCATACTTGGTATAATTGTAAACCTTGCGACTATTCAAAGAAGGAGTTCCACCTGCTGCGTACCATTGGACATTGCCAGTCACATTCCCGGTAGCAATGGAAATAGTATCAATTGAACTTATAATTTGTCCGATTGGAACGCCCGTTCCTGGGTTGTTGTTATAACTTTGTATGACTATGAAATCAGGAAAATAAATATATCTGGAATTAGTCAAATCCAGCAAAAGCCCCCTCCTAAGTTTGTGGAAGTACCCTATTCCATTGAATCCAAAATAACCCTGTTTTGGTTATCATATACCAGAACATGATGTTCTTTGGCATCAGTTGGATTCCAAGCCCTGAACCAAGCAAAGTCATAAGGACCAGGAACATTTGAGGTACCAGACACATGGAATATCCTAGGAGATGTATCTTCCACCGGCCCAACAGGTTAATAGTAGTTTTGAGTTTGAATATTGGAAAAATTACCAGCTGAGTTATATGAAAACATTGTAAAATATCCCAGAGGAAAGTCTTTGCAGTGATTTGATAGCATAAAAAAGCTGCTGAAGTGATTGGGGTTGACAGTTCAACCGTTATGGTACTTTAAGAGGTAAGCAGAAGACGGCTGGGGGCTATTGATGGAAATATCATTGTTATTCTTTCTAAAGCCGAGGGTTTAGCAACGTAATGTCGAAAATCCGGCTATTTTTCACCATTTTATGTTGCTGTTGTGTATTTGATCGACACCAAGCAAAGTTTATGTCGAAAAAAATAAGTAAATTCATCATGAAATGAAATCAATGTTGAACAAATTGCACTGACTTTAGGGTAATGTAGAAAAAATACACAAATTTCATCATCCTGGTTTATAATAAAGATACTCCCTTTACTGACTTGCCAGCCCTGCCACCTCAGAACTTCACAGAGTCGCCAGAAATTTTAAGGCATCTTGCCAAGGATGTACGGCATTTAGAGGAATTCAACGGTCTTTGCGCCTCTATGCCCGATCCTCAGCTAATGAGCAATACCATTATCCGTCAGGAAAATAAGGATAGCTCTGCCATAGAAAATATTGTTACCACCCAGGTTGAACTTTATAAGGCTGCCAGTGAAGAGTGATCGGCAAGTCATGCCGCAAAAGAGCTACTTAGTTACCGGGAAGCCCTGTATGTAGGACTGGAAAAAATGACCCTCTAAAACAATTTGCTTCTTACTAAAACAATGGTTGAAATTGTACAAACCATCAAACAGAATAAATCGGGCATAAGAACAGATCCCGGAACTGCCTTGAAAAATGTCATAAACGGGGAGGTCATTTACACACCACCCTGTTGTGAATATGTTTTAAAGGTGAAACTGGCTTTATTGGAACAATTTATAAATAACCCGGACGTTGTACTGATTCCATTGGAGAGCAGGTACTTGACAAAATTTGTGAACTTTTTAGATTTAAATAAATTCTTTTGTATTCTTATTTTACGATTTACTTTTTTTGATTTGTTTTATTGGAATTTTATAAAAAATTGAATAGCACTTTATTAGTAATTCTATATAATTTACTTGGGGTACGAGAACGGACACTGCAGTATCAAAAGCGGACAGTCGGATGCTGCATACGAGTGCAAATACTTGGAAATTAATTAATTGCAGAGCGGCATGGAATTGGCTTGTTGAAAGACACCTCAAAACAGCACCCATGTTTAGGAATTCCTTTCAAATGGCCTGGCGGACAATCAGCAGGAACAGGCTATACACCCTGATCAGCATTTTTAGTCTTGCGCTTGGCATATGCGGCTGCATCGTCATTTGGCTCGTAACTCATTACGACTTCAGCTTTGACCGCTTTCACCCTGATGGCGGCAGGATTTACCGGGTGGGTAACGGTGGATATGAGCACATGAATTCGAGCATTATCCCGCCTATGCCGGATGCCATACGACGGACCATTCCGAATGTCGAAGCGGTGACAACGTTTTTCTCATTTCGTGAAAGCTCACCCGTGACGGTTCCTGCCGATGGAAAAAGGCAGGTGATGCAGTTCTCCACCAACGTAGAAGCCGAAAATAAACTGGGAAATTATATCCTGACGGATGCAGGTTGGTTTACGATCTTCCAATACCAATGGCTTGTTGGAGACCCGGGCATGCTTGGTCAGCCTTTTAGGGTTGTGCTGTCCGAGGATTTGGCCATACAGTACTTTGGTTCACTAACGCCCCAATCCTATATAGGACGGGAGCTTATCTATGAGGACTCGCTACATGTAAGGGTCGCAGGCATCGTGAAGGGCTGTACGGACAATACCGATATGCCGTATTCGGCGTTCATCTCCCTTGCTACCATCGATGCCAGCTTCCTTAAGAATAAACGGCACATGGATGATTGGGTCTGGCACGAAGGGATGGGCAAGTGGTACTGGCCAATGTGTTTTGTCAAGCTGGCAAAAGGCGCCAGAGCAAAAGGGGTTGAAGCTGGGCTGCTAAAGATCGGCAGGCAGGTGATCGGTAGTGATTCGGCGCATCCTTTCCTAGCGCGGTTGCAGCCACTGCAGGATATCCATTTCAATACTAACTATAAGGATGACGGCATCCGCAAAGCCCACCTCCCAACGCTGTATGTACTGATGGCGATAGCCCTCTTTATTCTGATTTTGGGCATGGTGAATTTTGTAAACCTGTCCACCGCACAATCGATCCAAAGAGCCAAAGAGATCGGGGTGCGCAAGGTGCTTGGCGGTAAGAGGTCAAGTATCATTGCGCAATTCCTCACCGAGACCCTTGTCATTACGATGCTGGCAGTGGGATTGGCAGCGCTGCTGGTAAGTCCTGTTATGGCGTATTTCCGGGAATATTTACCACTGGGTGTGCATTTCCGGTTGCTGGATCCGACCACCCTGCTTTTCCTCGTCGGGATAGCGGTAATTACAACTTTGTTGGCTGGCTTCTATCCCGCAAAGGTGCTTGCCGGCTATCTGCCGGTCATGAGCCTCAAAGGTGTCGGAGCCCAAAAAGGTGGTGAGAAATGGTTGTTGCGGAAAAGTCTTATCGTTTTTCAGTTTACCATTTCACTGGTCTTTATCATTGTCTCCCTGCTCATGGGAAACCAAATCAGATATATGTTGGAAACCGATTATGGATTTATGACCAATTCCATCGTGACTGTCAATGCCCGTCCAAACTTCTGGGATACAACTGGCAGGTCAAAGCTGATAGCCCAGGAATTCAGACAACTGCCCGGCATTGCAGAAGTTATTCCCGAGAACTCACCGCCAGTGGGTTGGGGAGGGTGGAGCAGTAGGCTGAAGTACAATGGACGGGAGATGGACGTAGAAATTAAGGCAGGCGATGCAAGCTTTATCCCATTTTACGGGATGCATCTTGTAGCAGGAAGGAATATCCGGCAAAGCGACAGACTTGCGGAATGGGTCATTAACGAGTCCGGGGCAAAGAGTTTGGGGTTAAAACGGCCTGCCGATGCAATTGGTAAAATGCTTTATGATGGTAATAGCGCTTATCCGATCGTAGGGGTGGTAGCCGACTTTCATGAGGGGTCTTTCAAAGAAGTAATCAAACCAACCGTTATCGGTCACCTGCCCCGAATGGAAGGGGACCTGGGTATCAGGCTCGCCAATGGGGGCAAAAGCGAGGAAAATATAAAGGGCACTCTCACCGCCATGGAAAAAATATTCAAGAAGTATTATCCCAATGACCATTTTGACTGGATTTTCATGGACGAGTCCATCACTCAGATATATGAGACTGAGCAAAAGACGGCCGCGCTTGTGCGGGCAGTCGTGGTCTTGGCGGTCTTCATTTCCTGTATGGGGTTGTTCGGACTTGCAATGTTCACGGCGCAAAGGAAGGCGGCGGAGATCAGCATCCGGAAGGTGCTGGGTGCGACTACAGTCGATATTGCGGCTTTGCTCAATAAGAGATTTGTGGAACTGGTGCTGCTCTCGCTGGTCATCGCTTCACCCCTGGCTTGGTGGCTGACGGACCGATGGTTACGAAACTTTGCATATCGTACGCCTATTTCCTGGTGGGTGTTCCCTTTGGCGGGTCTGGGGGCCATCCTCATTGCGATGATAACGGTCAGCTTTCAATCGATCAGGGCGGCGATGGCCAATCCTATAAATAATTTGAGATCGGAATGAAACTGACCTATGGTTTGTAAGAATAGATTGTAAAATAAACTGTGGCAAGAGTTAAAACTTTAAGCACAGTATGTGGAAAACGAAAAATTCGAACCATTTGATTTTGAGACTGCCAGCAAAAATTAAAGGAGCAGTTCCGGACCGGGAAATCCTTATTTGGCAAAGGTGGGGCATTTCCTCCCCTACTGCAGGAGATGTTAAACTCAATCCAGGAGGGTGAGATCGAAGGCCATTTAAACGAGGTGGAACGGGATGGCGGCAACCGGAAAAATGGAAAGTCCAAGAAGCTCCTCAAGACCTCCTCAGGCACAATAGAAGTGTCTACCCCATGAAACAGGCTTGGGAGCTTTGAGCCAGAGATGGGGAAGAAGCGCGAGATGATCATGGCCCAGGGCTTGGAGGACAAGATTATCGGTCTATACAGCCTGGACATTAGCCTTCGGGACATCAGCGCCCATATCAAAGAGACCTATGATACGGATATCTTTGCGGCCAGATTGAGCGCCATTACGGATAAAATAATTCCAGTAGTAAAAGGATGGCAGCAGAGGCCTTTAGAGCACCTGTACTGCATTGTATGGATGGACGCCATGTTTTACAAGGTCAAGGAAGAAGGCCGCACGTATGTGCGCTGTGTGTACAATATACTTAGGATCAATAAGGAGGGCAGGAAGGAAGTATTTGACATGTGCGTATCTCATAGCGAAGGGGCAAACCTCTGGCTTGGGGTGACCAATGACCTCAGGCAACGAGGGGTGGAAGATATATTGATCGCCTGCATAGATGGGCTAAAGGACCACGAGAAAGCAAGCCGGACTATATTCCCAAACACCGAGGTGCAGGCATGTGTGGTTCACCAGGTACTCAACAGCTGGAAATATGCAGCCAGCAAAGACCAGAAGGAGTTCATGAAAGAGCTGAAACCTGTTTACCGTGCTGGCAATGAGGCCCAAGCCCTAGACGAGCTAACCAAACTCAAGGAGAAGTGCGGCAAGAAATACCCCGTGGTCATCAGCTAATGGGAAACGAACTGGCCCAAGCTGTCAACCTATTTTAAATATCCTGAAGGGATCCGCAGGATTATCTATACGAGCAATACCTTCGAAGGGTACCATCGCCAGATTAGGAAAGTGACAAAGAACAAGGGCGCCTTTACCAGCGACATGGCATTGCTGAAGCTGATATACCTGGCAACCGAAAGGATAAGCCGTAAGTGGACGATGCCCTGCAAGGATGGGCAATATCTGCTTCGCAATTAAAGAGTATCTTCGGAGAGCGAATGAAGACAGACATATGATAGCTCACCGTAACAGGGAAGCGTCGCCTTGCTCTTTGGATGGAGCCGTCGCCGCTTCCCTTAAACTAATTCATAATAAAATCTGACACAATTCATTTTACAAATCCCGATAAATATAATTTTTATTTATGGGATAATCCTGGTTATACAATGCGCCTAATATGTAACCTGTAGAATCAATAACTAAAATCATTTTGGTCAACTTTTCATCCATACCCTTAATTCCAACAACTTTTTTTATTATCCAATGATCGGTAGTACAACTATTATTGTAGAAAATAAAAAATGAAAATGATAATATCCTAAACAAAAAACTTTTGTTCATAACCCAATAGTTTAGGACATATATTTTTCTAAAATTTCAAATTGAGCTTTCACCGCAGAAGGACCATTAGTTATATAAGCAGGAAACTATTTTGAAAATGTCCTGGGGTCTCTGGAAATCTTATAATACTTTACATTATCAATAGATATAATCAAATCGCTGATTTTTTATTGTTCCTTAAGAAAATGAACCTGATGCTCACTAAAGGAAGAATCGGGTTGAATTATTGATATAATCTTTCCTCCCTCCAAAACAAAAGAACCAAACTGAAATCCAGGGCTAGATTCTATAATCTTAAAACCATCCAATTTTTTGTATGAGGTGACGTTTAGAAAAAGAGCTCCGTTTTGTTATTTATAATTACCTGTAATTGAAAATATTGGATTAAGTTCAGCATAGCCATTAAAATTATAGATATACCTTCCTGTTTTATAAAATTGAAAATTTGCCTGAAGTGTTGAAGAAACAACATCTGAACCAACCTGCCAAACCCCGATCAATTGGTTTTGGCTGACTACTGAATCATTTTTTGAATGTGATAAACCAGCATTCCCAAACGAAATTAATATTCCTAAAAATACACAATACTTGTACATTATAATTTGATTTTAAATATCGATTTTCTGGTAAATTACGTATTAAATGGTTTTTAAAAGCATTGGTGGGGTTGGTAAGGTTATACCCATCATAAATCCCAGGCCGAAGGAACCTTAGACCAACCAGGAGTGAAAGGACTCCAAGGGTTGATATTGCTTGAGTAAAACAAAATAGTATTATGAGTATTGACCAATCACAATTTTGGACTGATTTAAATAGAATGTTATGTACATGATCTGGGTGTAGGATTTAAATAAGCAAAATAGAGAAATTACCTATTATGAGCTATAAAAATGTTGTAATAAAGGCAGTAAATCTTGCCATTCAAAAGAATCTATCGCCAGTAGATGCCTGGGAAAGGGTAGTTGTTGAGGAGTTTCCTGGTTCAAAAGAAAGCCAGAAAAAAAGTTGCCCCAAAAATACATTTCTTGGTTTATGTGAAGAAGGTAAAATTAATGGTATCCCTAGCGGGACCTATACACGATCAATAAAAAATAAAAGATATGCTTTGAACGCGATTAAAATTTTATCTACAAATTCCGCTTTAACGGCTTCCGAACTTTGGAAGGAAGTTTTAAAAAAGGAAACCGATAAGAATAAGGTCCCTAATTCACAAATGGAAGTAGTTCTAGCCTTATGGAAAATAGGATTAATAAGGAAGTAAAACATAATGAGAAATTGCCCCTACACAGGTACTATTTTTGACCGAAACTAATTTTTTTACATCCTATAAGTGATTACAATCTACCATACCGACGCTTACAAAATGTATAAGCAGGGCGTTGAATTAGTCTTAAGGGAATATCCTGGTATAATCCTATTGGGAGGCCAGCTAGGGTATGAAGGATTGTTGGAGCATTTATCCGAATTAAAGCCAGATGTTTTGCTTACCAACAATTACCTTTTTGATGATACCCGAAAAACCGAGATGGCTGAAAAATTACCAGAAATTAGAAAGGCATTTCCTGACCTGAAAATTGTTATGCTTACCATGGCAGCTGATCCAGATCTGCAACATTCCCTGAAAGATGCCAGGCTTATTGATGGGTTTTTATTAAAAGCTTCTGGAGGTGGTGAAATTTATGAGGCCCTCAAAATGGTTTGTTCTGGAAATGATTACTGGTATTACTAGTGGACATCGCTGATTGCTATAGCAACAACTTGTTTCTTTCATTTAATCTCTCATCGGTACAATTATCCAGGTAGGATTTGGTTGAGGTTAATCTGAAAGAGCATCAATTAAGAACTTCCTTTTGAAGGAATGTAAGTATGAAACATAATTAGTTAGAAAATGATTTGAATTGTGGTAACCAGGTGTTAACAAAAAAAAAGACCATAATCGATTAGATTATAGTCTTTTACAATTTTATAAGTTGCCCGACAAGGGCTCGAACCTCGACATTCAGATCCAGAATCTGACGTACTACCATTATACTATCGGGCAATGGGCTGCAAATATAGTTTTTTATTTTTTTTTACCAAGACAAAAATAGGATTCACTAATTTATTTTAAAACAGGTCTGGTAGAAGTTATTTACGGCTCCCGCAACCTCATACTTGATATAATAGCTTCTCACAAAATCATGCCAGGCGGCAAATTCATGGTTGGGTATGTTGAATTCATCAAAAAAGATAATATCGCCCTTCCTTAAATAGGGCGCAAGCATGGTCAGGGCAAATAGGGTGGAGGAATAAAGGTCGGCATCCATGTGAATTACCCGGGTTACTGCTTGTTTTTTTGGATATTCATCCAGGAAACGGTACAATGTTTCCTGAAAAAGGCCCTTAATAAAGGTTCCTCTGTTGTCAATGATTCCCGGAACGGAATAGCTGAAATCCCCCTTTTTGTGGAAATGCCAGTCTTCGGGAAGGCCCTCGAAGGTATCAAAACCATAGAATCGGGAATCAGGATGGTTATTGTGGCTGAGCCACCAGGTAAAGGATGTTCCACTGGCTACGCCAAACTCAAAATAATGGATCGGATTGGCAGATAGGTTTTCGGATTTAGAAACTTTAGTAAAAAGATTTATACGATTATGATAGTTGCGCAGGGGTTTGTAAAAATCGGAAAAGGCCGCGGTTCGGCTGTATTTATGTACCCAGGAGGATAGGAGGGAGAAATTAAGCAGGAATTTCAGGATAAACCGAAAAGGGGCAAAAAGCAACCCGATCCTCGATACCAGCAACAAGTCTTTGATAAATGAATTTGCCTTTTTGATGAATAGCTTCATAAAAACCCGCTTTGTTAACCCCTTATAAATTAAAAAAGGTTGTAAGAAATATTGTTACAACCTTTTTTAACTATTTTTTGTTGCCCGACCTGGATTCGAACCAAGACAAACAGTACCAAAAACTGTCGTACTACCATTATACTATCAGGCAATCCTCCCATTTCGGGTCTGCAAAAATACATTCCGTTACAGGATGTTCCAAATCAATTTTGTTATCCCTACCGGAAAGGGGAATTCGGCAATTGAGGAAAAAGAATTTATAAACTCCTGTTTACCAGACGTCTGTTACCTTCCCAACTGGTCTTCCTGTTCCTTGAGTCCCTTGATAAATTCCAGGGCATCGGGCACCACATCACACATGATTGTTATCAGCGCCCCGGGTTTGGCGTTCTTGTAGGCAGACATGATGGACTCTTTTTCACTCGGGATGATCTGCAGGGGAATTTCCTTGGTACGGGTCTGGTTGATTCCTTCCACCAGCAGATCGATGATGGCCTGGGCCGTTCGGCCCCTTAAATTCTTATCCTGCCGTATAATGATCTCATCGAAATGCCTGGCTGAAATCCGTCCCAGTTCCCGGATATCATCATCGCGGCGGTCTCCCGTTCCGCTGATGATCCCCACTTTGGGGGAACCATCGAGTTTGCTGACAAAATCACAAAGCAGTTCCAGGCCAGCCGGATTATGGGCGAAATCCACCAGAAACTGGAAATGTTTGAACTGAAACAGGTTCAGCCGACCCGGTGTCTGAACCGGGGAAGGGATAAAGGTTTGCAGGGCCAGTTTGATGTCTTCCACTTTGATATTTCTGAAAATATAGGTGGCCAGCACGGCGGGCAGGGTGTTCATGATATTGTGGATGGCCCTTCCTCCGAAAGTCAGCGGAATCTCTGATACCTTCTCGATCCGAATCTTCCAGGTTCCTTTGAGCAGCGAAATATAGCCGTTTTCATATACCGCGGCCAGTCCGCCGGCCTGACAGTGTTCCTTAATGCGGGGGTTGTTCTCATCCATACTGAAATAGGCAATATTGCATTCAAGGCCTTCACGCATCCCGTAAACCAGGTCATCGTCGGCATTCAGAATGGCATATCCGTGCTTAAAGACGGTCTCCGGCACCACACTTTTGACTTTGGCCATCTGTTCCAGCGAATCGATTCCGCCCAGGCCCAGGTGGTCGGCAGTCACATTGGTTACCACCGCAATATCGCAGTTGGAAAAGGCCAAACCTGATTTGAGGATTCCCCCGCGCGCGCATTCCAGTACGGCAAAATCCACCGTTGGGTCCTTGAGTACAAACAGGGAACTCAAAGGTCCCGTGCAGTCTCCTTTCATCATCATCTGGTTTTGTATATAGACCCCGTCTGAGGTGGTAAACCCCGCCTTATAACCGGCGGTCTTTACGATATGGGCAGTGAGACGGGTAGTCGTTGTCTTTCCGTTGGTACCCGTGATGGCAATGATGGGAATCCTGCCATTGGTGCCCTTAGGATAGAGCATGTCAATGACTGGTTCTGCCACATTCCTGGGTAGGCCCACCGAAGGCTCGATATGCATACGGAAACCAGGGGCTGCATTGACCTCCAGCACCGCTCCGCCGTTTTCAAACAAGGGGGTACGCAGGTCCGTTGCCATGATATCGATGCCACAAATATCCAGGCCGATGATCCTTGCGATCCTTTCTGCCAGGAAGATATTGACCGGGTGCACCTCATCGGTCACATCCGTGGAGGTTCCACCTGTACTCAGGTTGGCTGTGGGTTTGAGCAGAACCAGTTCTCCGGCTGCCGGTATGGTCTGCAGGGTGTACCCTTTATCATCGAGCATTTTCTGGGTAAAGTCGTCTATTTTGATCTGGGTGAGTACCTTTTCATGTCCAAAGCCCCGCCGGGGATCCCTATTGGTCTGGTCCACGAGCCATTGGATCGTGTGCTCCCCGTCACCGGTTACAGAAGCGGGTGTGCGCAGGGCAGCACACACGAATTTGTAATTGATGACCAGGACGCGAAAATCAAAGCCAACGATGAAGCGCTCACAAATAACGCTCCTGGAATATTTCTGGGCAGCTGCCAGGGCCGTAATGGCCTGTTCCCAGTTATTGATGTCCGTGGTGGCACCCTTTCCGTGGTTGCCGTCCACCGGTTTTAGGACCAGGGGATACTTCACCCTGTCAATGGCATCCCTCAGCCCTTCCTCAGAGCGAACGATGACCCCTTTGGGAACGGGAATTTCCGCGGCTTCCAGCAGGTTTTTGGTTTCTTCTTTATCACAGGCTATATCCACAGCAATGGAGGAAGTGGTGCTCGCAATGGTTGCCCGGATCCTTTTTTGGTTCACCCCATAGCCCAGCTGGACCAGGGAATGTTTGTTCAGCCGAATATAGGGAATGCCCCTTTTAACGGCCTCATCCACCAGGCATCCGGTGGAAGGTCCGAGTCTTGTATCTTCCCTGATTTCACGAAGCTGCTGAATATCCTCCTGCAGATCGTAGGGGGTATCGTCAGCCAGTGACTGCACGATGCGCACGGCCGCCCTGGCTGCGTAGACGCCTGCATCTTCTTCCATATAACTGAACACCACATAATATTGCCCTTCCTGTCCGGTACCCCTGGTGCGGCCGAAGCCCGTATCCATGCCGGCAAGGGTTTGAAGTTCCAGGGCCACATGTTCGATCACATGCCCCATCCAGGTACCCTCCTCCACCCGCTGAAAGAACCCGCCGGGAACCCCGACGCTGCATCGGTGTTCGTACATAGAGGGAAACAGTTGCTCCAGGCGCTGCCTGAAACCGGGGATGGAATTGGTGGGCTTCTGTTCCATTTCCTCCAGGTCGAGCTTCATCTGGATCAGCTTGGGGCGGCGTATACTCCAGTAATTGGGGCCTTTCAGCACTTTGATTTCTATAATCTTCATACTCAAAATTGTTGGATGGGTAATTTACTTTTTTTCCATTTTGTTTCCAATATTAGTTTTGAGCCGGCCCCTGCCTTTCCTGTCTTGCGGGGACCTGTTATTACCCTAATTTCCATCTGTGGAAGGCTGATAAACCGGGGTGCCGGGTTTTGGCAAATCCTGTCTCCATACCCTTCCCGGAAAGGGAAAAATGGACCAGCCCGTTTAGAAAATAGTACCAAATGCCATAAAGCACATTATTGAGGGTCTGGCTCCGGCACTGCGATAACACAATTTTCCCTACATTTAATCAACCAAAACCCAACCGATGTCTGCTTTCAACCGTCGTTCCTTTCTAAATACGTTCGGGACCCTGTCCGCTTCGGCCTTATTAACATCCATTGCCCAGCCCGCCTGGAGCAGGAATCTGCACCGGGCGCTGACCCAGGCCGACCACCGGACACCCGAACAGCTGGCAGGAGACGAAGACTTCTGGTACTATATCCAGGAATCTTTTACCGTTTCACCCTCCCTGATCAACCTAAATAACGGAGGCGTTTCACCTTCCCCCAAAATTGTACAGGATGCTATGAAGCGGTTTCATGATATGTCCAATGAAGCGCCGAGTTATTATATGTGGCGGATACTTGATCAGGGCAGGGAGCCCCTGCGTAAGAACCTAGCCAGGATCGCCGGTTGTTCAGCCGAAGAAATAGCCATTCACCGCAATGCCTCCGAAGCCCTGGAAACCGTCATCTTTGGTCTGGAGCTGAAGGCCGGGGATGAAATCGTGCTGTCCAAACAGGACTACCCCAATATGATCAATGCCTGGAAGCAGCGGGAAATGCGTGACGGCATCAAGCTGGTCTGGATCAACCTGGAACTCCCCAGTGAAGACGAGGATTACCTGGTCAGCCAGTATGTAAAAGCCTTTACTTCCAAAACCAAAATAGTCCATCTGACCCATATCATCAATTGGAACGGGCAGATCCTTCCGGTGCGGAAAATAGCGGACATTGCCCACCAGAAGGGCATAGAAGTCCTGGTCGATGGCGCGCATAGTTTCGCCCATTTTCAGTTCACCCTGCCCGAACTGGGATGCGATTATTTCGGGACAAGCCTGCATAAATGGCTGGCTGCCTGCATAGGTACCGGCATGCTCTATATCCGCAAGGAAAAGATTAAAAATATATATCCCCTTTTTGCGGGCGGTGAACCAAAAAGCGAGGACATCCGCAAATTTGAAAGCCTGGGTACCCGGCCTTTTTTCATTGAACAGGCTACAGGAAAGGCCATCGAATTTTACGAAATGATCGGAGCCCAGAGAAAGGAACAGCGCCTGCTGTACCTGAAAAATTACTGGATGAGCCGGGTAAAGGACATTCCTAAGGTAAAACTGGGTACTTCCCTCAAGCCAGGGTTTGGCTGTGCCATCGGGCTGGTGGCCGTGGAAGGGAAAAAGCCGTCGGAACTGGAAAATTTCATGTTCAACAACTATAAGATCCACACTGTTGGTATCGAATGGGAAAATATCAAGGGGGTGCGCGTTACCCCCAATGTGTATACCACCGTTAAGAACCTGGATTTGCTGGTGGAAGCCATCGATAAATTTGCCAGGAGCTGACCGGCAGGCAGTTTTTCTCAAGGGGCATTTTCGCTGACATTGTTACTATAACCATTCAACCAACCGGCTGACTACTGATGCCTCAAGCAAATTTAAAAAGGGAAATTGGTTTACTGCAGGCCACTTCCATCAATATGATCGATATGATTGGTATTGGCCCTTTCGTGGTCATGCCGCTGGTCATTGAGATGATGGGAAGCCATCTTTTTCTCTGGGCCTGGATATTTGGCGCGGTCACGGCCCTCATCGACGGGATGATCTGGAGTGAACTGGGGGCGGCCTACCCCATGGCAGGGGGCAGTTACAATTTCCTCAGGCAGGCCTATGGCCCCCGGTGGGGCAGGCTGATGTCCTTCCTGTTTGTGTGGCAGACCTGCCTGCAGGCACCGCTGGTGGTGGCTTCCGGTGCCATTGGTTTTGCCCAGTATTTCAGTTACCTGGTCCCCATGGGCAGGCTGGGCACAAAGGCCCTGTCGGGCGGGGTCATCCTGCTGATCGTTCTCTTACTTTACCGCAATACCAAAACCATCGGGAAAATTTCAGTGCTGCTCTGGAGCGGTGTGATCATCACCATCCTGTGGATCATCATCAGCGGGTTCACCCACCGGCAGCTATCCTACAGTTTCCTGCCCGCCCCGGGTGAAACCTGTTTCAGTCTTTCTTTTATGCTGCTCATTGGACAGGCCTCCGTAAAAACCATTTACAGCTACCTGGGTTATTACAATGTCTGTCATCTCGGCGGGGAGATCAGGAACCCCGGGCGCAATATTCCGCGGAGCATCTTTATCTCCATCGCAGGCATCACCCTCCTGTATCTATGCATGAACGTAAGCATCGTGGGCGTCATCCCCTGGCAGGAGGCCATGAAATCCAAGTTTATCGTGAGCACTTTCATGGAAAGGATTTACGGTACCCGTGCAGCCATGATAGCCACGGTACTGGTCATGTGGATCGCCTTTGCCTCCCTTTTTGCGGTGGTACTGGGCTATTCCCGGATCCCTTATGCAGCGGCAGCAGACGGAAGTTTTTTCCCCGTCTTCGCCTGGCTGCACCCCACCAAGAATTTTCCGTATGTTTCGCTGCTTTTCATTGGTGGCCTCGGATTTGTGTTTAGTATGTTGTTTAAATTGACAGAAGTCATCAGCGCCATTCTGGCCATGCGTATCCTGGTACAGTTTGTTTCCCAGGCCATCGGGGTGATTGCCCTGCGCAAAAGGAAGGGGATTTCCATGCTGCCTTTTAAAATGTGGCTTTACCCACTGCCGGTCATCTGTTCGGTTATGATCTGGCTTTTTGTTTTCTATTCCACCGGCAGGTTCGCCTGGTTTGGCCTCCTGCTGGCCTTGATCGGCATACTGGTTTTTTATCTGACCCGCAAGCTCTGGAAACAGCCGGCTGCCCCAGCCACTGCAGGCAGTGACTGAACTCAGCGGGCCATCCCCGGAAAGGGGACTGGCCATAGGGTAGCGGTAGATTTAAATAATGCTTTTAAAGCAATTCGGTGATTACATTTCCGTTATTTTTGCGGAATTCCTAATTCAAACTACATGTCTTTACCTGTCGGAAAACTGATTGCTATAGGTGGTGCAGAGGATAAGGGCTCAGGATCTGAGCAGGGGGATGCTAACCGCAATAATCTCAATTTTTTTGAGCTGGGCATCCTGCGCCGCATAATGGAAGAGGCCGGTGGGCCCGCTGCCCGCATTGAAGCCATAACCACGGCTTCCACCATTCCCTACGAAGTGGGCAACAACTACCTGGATGCATTTGGAAAGATCGGCTGCACCAATATCGGGGTCATGCACATCCGCAACCGGGAGGATGCCATGCGGGAGGATTACCTGGACAGGATCCGCCAAAGCGACTGCGTGATGTTTTCCGGTGGTAACCAGCTCAGGCTCAGCGCCACTTTCGGTGGAACAGACTTTTTGAAGACCCTGCATCAAAGATATCAGCAGGAGCCTTTTGTAATTGCGGGCACCTCAGCCGGAGCCATGGCCATGAGCGCCACCATGATCTACGAGGGCAACGCAACCCGGGCCCACCTCAAAGGGGAGGTCAAGATGACCAGCGGTCTGGGTTTTATTGATACCGTTATCATAGACTCCCATTTTGAAAAAAGGGGCCGCTTCAACCGGCTTGCCCAGGCCGTGGCAACCAACCCCGCCTGCCTTGGTATTGGACTGGGAGAGGATACCGGCATGCTGCTCACCGAAGGAAACAAGTTGGAAGCCATCGGAAGCGGACTGGTGATCATCATCGACGGCCATAATATCCGTCATTCCAATATTGCCGATATCCCGGAAGGAAATCCCATCAGTATCGAGAATTTGAGGGTGCATTTCTGTGAAAAAGGCAACGGCTACCTGCTTAAGGAGAGAAAATTCCTCATGGAAGCCAGGAGCGGTTCTCTGATTGAAAAAAAAGTGGATGTGGAATAAGAAATAATACGGTGGTAAAATATTCAAATGCATCCTGAGCAAGCAGGATGCATTTTTGTTTTATCTTTCAATCATGAAACGCAGACAATTCATTGCACAGACGACCATGGCCTCTGCCAGCCTGCTTGCGGCAGGAGGCCTCCGGGCAGGCAGGGCGGCTTTCCCTGTAGTGCGCGTGGCGGAAGGCCAGCGCAAATTCAAAAGCATCGCGGTCGAACAGACCATTGCCACCATCAAAAAAAGGATCGGCAACCAGGAGATAGCCTGGTTGTTTGAGAACTGTTTTCCCAATACACTGGATACTACGGTGGACTTCAGCCTTACCGGGGGGAAGCCAGATACCTATGTCATCACTGGCGATATCGACGCCATGTGGCTGCGCGACAGTACAGCCCAGGTATGGCCCTACCTTTCCCTGCTCAAGGAAGACAGGGACCTCAGGGCCCTGGTAGCCGGGGTCATCAGGAGGCAGACAAAATGCATACTGAAAGATCCCTATGCCAATGCTTTTTACAAGGACGAAAACAAGGTCAGCGAATGGAAGCAGACCGACCTGACTGATATGAAGGCGGGTATCCATGAGCGCAAATGGGAGATAGACAGTCTGTGCTATCCCATCCGCCTGGCCCACGGCTATTGGAAACAGTCCGGGGATACCTCCCCATTTGACAGTGAATGGGCGGCAGCCATGAAAACGATTGTGAGGACTTTCCGGGAACAACAACGACTGCATAGTGAAGGGCCCTATAGTTTCCAGCGCAAGACCGACTGGGCTACCGATGGTGTTCCTCTAGGCGGATATGGCTATCCCACCAAAAAGGTTGGACTCATTCACTCCATGTTCAGGCCCAGCGATGATGCAACGATCTATCCCTTCCTGATACCTTCCAACTGTTTTGCGGCAGTAAGCCTGAAAAGTCTCTCGGAAATGTCCCAGGCCCTCCTGCAGGACCTGCCGTTTTCCCGGGAGACCATGCAGTTTTCCACGGAACTGCAAGCAGCCATCGCCCGTTACGGAACGCTAAAGCATCCGGTGTTCGGGACTATATATGCCTATGAAACCAACGGATTTGGCAGCTATAATCTCATGGATGACGCCAACGTCCCCAGCCTGCTTGCACTGCCTTACCTGAACTATACCACCGGGGACGACCCTACGTACCGCAATACGCGCCGTTATGTGCTCTCCCTGGAGAATCCCTTTTTCTTCCGTGGCACAGCCGGGGAAGGCATCGGAGGACCCCATGCCGGAATGGACATGATCTGGCCTTTGAGCATCATCATGCGCGGGCTGACCTCCTCGGATCAACAAGAAATTGCCTTTTGCCTGAAAACCCTGCAGCACAGCCACGGCGGGACAGGCTTTATGCACGAAAGCTTCCACAAAAACGATGAGACTAAGTATACACGCAAATGGTTTGCCTGGGCCAATACCCTATTGGGGGAGTTCATCCTCAAGGTATACAGGGAAAACCCGAGACTGCTGGACTAAACAGGGTGGCAGACCTTAGCTAACCAGCACCAGGTAATAATTTTTCTTTCCTTTTTGGACCAGCAGGTACCTACCATGCAGGAGCATGGATTCTGCGAGCACATCCTGGGGTTGCTCTATTTTTTGGCGGTTGACGCTGATCCCTCCGTTAAGGATCATCTTGCGGGCTTCCCCCTTGCTGGGAAAGATGGCCGTTTCTGCCAGAAAACTGACCATATCCACCCCAGCGCGGAGTTTTTGTATGGAAAAATCCATTTTAACCACGCCGTTCATGTTTTCCAGGTCTTCCAGGCTCAGGGATTCGGCAGGGGCCGACTGGTTGGCAAAGAGTTTTTCGGTGGTTTCTACCGCTTCCATGTATGCTTGGCGGCCATGGACAAACAGGGTTATTTCCCGGGCCAGGGCCTTTTGCAGGAGACGGGCGCCCGGGTCTGCCCGGTGTTTTTCCAACAGGTCCTCTATGTCGGGTCTTGGCAGGAAGGTGAATATCCTGATCCATTTTTCGGCATCCGGATCGGAGGCCTTGAGCCAGAACTGATAGAACTGAAAAGGGGAGGTTTTTTCCGGATCCAGCCACACATTGCCTTTTTCGGTCTTTCCGAATTTACCCCCGTCCGCCTTGGTAATCAGGGGGCAGGTGAAGGCGAAGGCCTCGCCGCCCGCCTTGCGCCGGATCAGCTCGGTTCCGGTGGTGATATTGCCCCACTGGTCGGAGCCTCCCATCTGCAGGACACAGTGGCGGTGTTGATAAAGCCAGTAGAAATCGTAACCCTGCACCAGCTGGTAGGTAAATTCCGTAAAACTCATGCCGGTTTCCCCTTCCAGCCTCTTTTTGACGCTGTCTTTGGCTGTCATGTAATTGACGGTAATGTGTTTGCCCACGTCCCGGATAAACTGCAAAAAAGACATATCCCTGAACCAGTCGTAGTTATTGGCGATTTCTGCGGCATTTTTCCTCTCCGGGTTGAAATCCAGGTACTTTTCCAGCTGGGCGCGAATACAGGCCAGGTTATGCTGGAGAACCTCCTCACTCAAGAGGTTTCTTTCCTCGCTTTTACCGCTGGGGTCCCCAACCATGCCGGTAGCCCCGCCCACCAGCGCAATGGGCTTATGACCAGCCCGTTGCAGGTGAACCAGCAGCAGGATGGGTACCAGACTTCCGATGTGCAGGCTGTCTGCGGTGGGGTCAAATCCGATATAGCCCGTCGTCATTTCCCGGGACAGTTGTTCGGAGGTACCCGGAATGATATCCTGGACCATGCCTCTCCAGCTTAATTCTTCTATCAGGTTCATAATGAGTTATATCAGTTTTGGCAAAAATAAATGATTCCGGGTACTTTGATTGAATATGCAATAATCTGAATAAAAGACCGTTAGACAAAGTTGAGCGCCTGAAAACCGCTATACCCCCTGAAAAACGGGGAAGGCGGGCAAAAGGGACGCAGCCAATACCTTTTTAAAACAGTCTTTTAAATTGCTTATACTGGAAATTGAATCCGAAAAATGAAGGCCTGATCCAAAATAATGTTGCCCGGGACTGCCGGAGGGAACTGCCCTCTCCCCCGAGCCACATACTTCATTTTCGGGATACTCCAGGTGTACAAACTAAGTCGGATGAAAAAACGCTATTCCCTATTAACCGCTGTCAGTTTCCTGCTATGCATGACTGCATCCGCACAATTTACCAAGTATTCCAATGAGTTTCTCAATATCGGCGCCGGTGCCCGGGGCATGTCCATGGGCAATGCCCAGGTGGCATCCGTTACCGACGGTACCGCCGGTTACTGGAATCCCGCAGCGCTGGTTTATGTCAAAGACAATCCGCAGCTTAACCTGATGCATGCAGAATATTTTGCCGGGATCGGCAAATACGATTATGCCAGTTTGGTCCTGCCTTTAAAGGACAACCGCCGCGTGCTGGGTCTTTCCCTGCTCCGTTTTGCAGTGGATGATATCCCCAACACCGTCTTCCTGGTCCAGCCCGACGGGACCATCAATTTTTCAAACATCACCACCTTTTCCTCAGCCGATTATGCCTTCCTGGTATCGCTGGCCCAGCAGGTCAAAGCCGGTCCGGACAAAAATATCAGCCTGGGAGTGAATGCTAAGATCATCCACCGGACCGCCGGTAATTTTGCTTCTTCCTGGGGATTTGGCTTCGATGCGGCAGCCCTTTTTGCCGGCAGGAACTGGAAATTCGGCATCACTGCCAAAGACGTGACCACGACCTTCAACGCCTGGTCCTTTAGTATCGACCAGCCGATGCGGGAGGTGTTCTATGTGACCAACAACGATATTCCGGTGAAATCCACCGAGATCACGGCCCCCCAGCTGATTCTGGGCGGCGCCTATAATTTCAAGCTCTCCCGAAAAATCAGCCTGATGGCGGAGGCAGACCTGGATATCACTTTTGACGGCAAAAGGGACGTAGTCTTCAGTTCCAATCCGGTATCGATCGATCCCAAGGTTGGCCTGGAACTCTCCTACAACAACGTATTTTTTGTCAGAGCGGGGGTCAATAATTTCCAGCAGGCATTGGACGACCGCGATACCACCAATCAGCGTAAAGTGTGGATCTACCAGCCCAGTGTGGGGGCCGGTTTCCGGATAGGCGACGTGCAGATTGACTATGCCTTCACCAACCTGGCCAACCAGTCCAATCCCCTGTACACGCATGTGTTTTCCCTGAAAGTTGACCTCAAGAAAAAAGAAAAAAAGAAATAGTCCGCATACCCAATTGTTACAGAAACCCGACAACATGAAGAAGATATTTACCTTATTGCTGGTGATGGCTACACTGGGTCTGCATGCGCAGACCTACAACAATGAATGGATTGATTTCAGCAAGACCTATTACAAATTCAAGATAGGGGCCACCGGCTTATACCGCATCCCCCAAAGCGTGCTGGCCAATGCCGGCCTGGGAGCGGCGGCAGCCCAGAACTTTCAGCTTTTCCGCAACGGAAAGGAAATTCCCATTTATACATCTGCCCCGTCCGGTCCGCTGGGCGCCTCCGATTATATTGAATTCTACGGGGAACAAAATGACGGAAAGCCGGACGTCCCCCTGTATTTCAACCCGGCCTACCAGCATACCGACAAATACAGCCTGATCGGGGATACGGCCATGTATTTTTTAACGGTAAACCCCAGTGGCAATACTTTCCATTATGCAAACGCCACCAATGATACCACCGGAAATGTCCTGCCCAGTGAGCCTTATTTCATGTATAAACTTCACAATGCATTCCGCGCGGGGTTAAGTCCCAATCCGGGTTTTGCCAGCTATATCGGCGAATATGTTTATTCTTCCTCCTATGACATCGGAGAATTCTGGTCTACCGGTTATATTTATCCGGGAACGCCTTATTCTGATGTACAGTATAACTTAAATCCCTATACGGGAACAGGCGCCCCTGATCCTGTTTTTCGTTTCGGAGCCACGGGATGTGCGCCCAATACAAGGACCAGCCAGTTCATCGTGAACGGCGTCATTGTCAAAGACACTACCATGGATGGTTTCAATGACCTGCTGAGCTCGGGAACAGCTCCCCTGGCGACCATTGCCTCGGGCGTGCTGACCACCCAGTTTGTAAACAATTCCAGCGTGACCACCGACAGGATGGTCGCATCCTTTTACGAAATGACCTACCCGCGTCTGTTCAATTTCGGCGGCAAGTCCAATTTCTATTTTGAACTGCCCGCCCGGGCCGGGGGGTATCTGCTCAATATCACCAACTTCAATGCAGGCGCAGCCGTGCCGGTGTTATACGATATCACAGGAGGACAGCGATACCAGGCCATTGTTGGCTCCGGGGTACTTACCTTTCTGCTTCCTTCCTCCACCTCCACCCACAAATTTATACTGGTCAGCGAGGATCCATCCAACATTACCCAGGTTGGCGGACTGACCACCAAAAACTTTGTCAATTTCACCAACGCAGCCAATCAGGGCAACTATATCATTATCAGTAACCCCATCCTCTATACCGGGAGTTCTGGCAATAACCCGGTGGTTGACTACAAGAACTACCGGAGTTCAGCCGCCGGGGGCGGGTTCAATGCCACCGTGGTTGACATCAACGAGCTGGTCGACCAGTTCGCCTTTGGTATTAAGATGCATCCCTTGAGCATCAAAAACTTCCTTCGCTATGCCCGGAAGGTCTTCGCTTCAAAACCGCAGTATTGCTTTTTGATCGGTCACGGTCTTTCCTATGACCAGGCTGATATCTACCATAATTTCTACCTGTTGGACAACCTGCACCTGGTTCCTACCTTCGGATACCCGGCCTCCGATAACAAACTCAGTTCTGAAGACGGGGTTCAGACCACCCCGCTGACTCCCATCGGCAGATTGTCGGTAGTCAATGGTACGGAGATCGAAGGATACCTGGCCAAGGTCATTGAATATGAGTCGCTGCAGAAAACCGCGGCCAATACCATCGACGGCAGGCTGTGGATGAAAAATGTCGTGCATGTTACCGGAGCCTCCGACCCCTACCTGGGTTCTGTACTTTGCAACTATATGAACAGCTACCAGCAGATCATACAGGATACCCTCTTCGGGGCATCCGTGACCACCTTTTGCAACAGCAATGCGCAGGTCGGTGATATCACCAATGCCCAGCAGCTGGTCAACCTGTTTTCTTCCGGTCTGAGCATCCTGAACTATTTTGGACATTCCTCTGCTGCGACCCTGCAGGACAACCTGGATGACCCCTCCAATTACAACAACCCCGGCAAATACCCGGTTTTTTATGTCAACGGCTGTAATGCCGGGAACTTCTTTTTATATGACCCGGGACGTTTTGCCAACAGCAAGACCCTCTCGGAACTCTGGGTCCTTGCCAAAGAAAGGGGGTCGGTGGCCTTTATCGCCAGCACCCATTTCGGGATTGTGAACTATCTGAATATCCTGCTCAACGGCCTCTACACTGATATCGGCATCAACGATTATGGTAAGTCCATCGGGATTATCCAACAGGACGCCGTGCAGAACCTGGTCAATGTAGCCCCCGGAGATTACTATGCCCGCCTGCATGCCGAAGAAATGACGCTGCACGGGGACCCGGCCCTTAAACTCAACCAGGAAGCCCTGCCTGATTATGATGTGGAGGCTTCCCAGGTTTCGGTATCACCCACACCGGTTTCCATCACGGACGCCAGTTTTACCATCAACGCCCGTTTCTCCAACCTGGGTAAGGTGGTTTCCGATTCCATCACCATCCTCGTGAAAAGGCAGTATCCGGATGGCACCAGCGTGGTCGTCCTGAAAAAACGCATTCCCGGTATTCGTTACCAGGACTCCGTGCAGGTAACCATTCCCATTGTTTCCACCCGTGACAAGGGGCAAAATACCATCACGGTCATCGTTAATTCCGATAACAATGTGCCGGAGGTAACCACCGTAAACAATACCGTCAACCTGAGCGTATTTATTTATGATATAGGGGCCACACCCGTATATCCGTATGATTATGCCATAGTTACCCGGCCAAACCAGAAATTATATGCTTCCACTGCCAATCCGCTGAGTCCGATGACCCAGTATGTGATGCAGATAGATACGACCACCCAGTTCAATTCACCCCTGATGGTTTCCAAATTTGTTACCTCTGTGGGTGGTGTGCTGGAATTTGATCCCGGCATTTCCTTCCAGGACAGTGTTGTATATTACTGGAGAACCTCAGCCGTCCCGGCCCAGGGTGCCAGTTACCTCTGGGGCAGCGCTTCCTTTATATATATAGATTCACTCAGGAGCACCCAGGGATTCAACCAGTCCCATTATTTCCAGCACCTGGAATCCACCTACGACTCGATGAGTCTGGGAGCCGACCGGAAATGGAAATTTGGCAGCCATTACAATAACCTCTATCTGCGTAACGCAGTCTATCCCAATGGCGGTACCCAGGATGCGAACTTCTCCGTATCGGTGAATACCAACCTTATTATTTATGGCGCCTGTGTGGGACAGTCCCTTATATTCAACGTATTTGACCCGGTTACCTTCAAGCCATGGAAGAACGTGGATGCCAATGGTAATCCGCTCAGGCTCTACGGATCTGCCGCCGTGTGCGGGCTGGGTCCCAACGGCGTGGGTGGCAGACAGAATAATTTCGAATATTCCTATATGAGCGCCGCCAGCAGGAAGCTGATGATGGATTTCATGGACAGCATTCCCGTGGGCTATTATGTTACCGTATGGAATGTGCCCTTCAATGTGCAATGGGGTAATACCTATGCCAAGGATTGGGAGGCTGATACCGCCCTGTACGGTTCCAATAATTCACTCTACCACCGGCTGCTTTCGGCAGGCTTCCTGCAGATAGATTCCTTCTATCAGCCAAGGGCCTTTTCTTTTGTCTATAAAAAGGAAGACCTGAGTTTCAAACCGGTTTACCAGGTCACCAATGGCATCTATGACAGGGTCGCCTTATCTGCGAACTGCCAGTCCGCCAATGACTATGGATTTTACACATCGCCCAAATTCGGACCCGCCAAAGCCTGGAAACAACTGCACTGGAGGGGGAGCAGCCTGGAAAACCCGTCCACTGACTCGGTAGGCGTTCAGATCATCGGCCTGGATACGCTGGGTAATAGTACGGTATTGTATAACCTGGGAATCACCAGCCAGGATTTCGACATATCATCGATCAGCGCACAACAGTATCCTTATTTGCAACTCAGACTGGTAGCCAGTGATTCGGTGCATCTCAACCCCTACCAGCTGCAATACTGGAGGCTCAATTACGATCCGGTTCCGGAGGGGGCGCTGGCACCCAATCTGTTCCTGAAAAGCCAGGATACCCTGGCCCCCGGTCAGACGCTGCAGTTTGGCATAGCCTTTAAGAATGTAAGCATTACTGCCTTTGACAGCATGCGCATCAATGTGTCCATCACAGACCATAACAATGTCACCCACCTGGTGCAATTGCCCAGGAAAAGACCCATTGTCAGTGGGGACACCCTTATGATCACCTATCAGATCGATACCAAGAGTTATCCGGGCATGAACACCCTATTCCTGGATGTAAATCCCAACAACGCGCAGCCCGAGCAGTATCATTTCAATAATTTTATCTACAAGAATTTCTATGTAAAAGTGGATAATACCAAGCCGCTGCTGGATGTGACCTTTGACGGGGTGCATATCCTGAACCAGGATATTGTATCGGCCAGGCCGCATATCACCATCAAACTCAAGGATGAATCCAAGTACGCACTGCTGACCGACACCTCACTGGTCAAAGTGCAGCTGCGCTACCCGGATGGATCGCTGCATCCATACAGTTTCAGCAGCGATACCTTGCGGTTTACACCGGCAACCAATACGGCAGACAATACGGCCACCGTGGATTTCTATCCTTCCTTTCTCCGGCAGTATAACCCGGAAGGGGATGTATATACCCTGGTGGTTTCCGGCAAGGATGCCAGCGGTAATCCGGCGGGAACAACCTCCTATCAGGTGAGTTTCACCGTCATCACCAAGGCCATGATATCCAATATGCTGAATTATCCCAATCCGTTTACCACTTCCACGGCCTTTGTATTCACCATAACGGGAAGCCAGGTGCCGCAGAATATAAAAATCCAGATACTGACCATCACCGGAAAGATCATCAAAGAGATTACCGAGGATGAACTGGGTCCGCTGCATGTGGGCAGGAATATCACGGAATACAAATGGAATGGAACCGACCAGTATGGACAGCGGGTTGCCAACGGTGTGTACCTCTACCATGTCGTAACCAACCTCAACGGCAAATCCCTGGATAAATACACGGGTGCCGGGGATAATACCAACCAGTATTTTGTCAAAGGATATGGTAAAATGTACCTGATGCGCTAAGGGAGGTGGAGGCTAGGCTTTTTGTTGTTAATTTTGCCAAAACCTGCATGTGGGCAAAGACAACAAAAGCCGTCAAGTATCCGGAAACATTGGAAAGAAACTCCTGTACCTGGGATACCTGATTATAATTACTTTTCTGGGGTTGGAAATCGCACTGCGGATTTTCAACCCCTTTCATTTGCGCCTCCGGGGAGACCATATCCTGCTGCCGGTCGGCCAGACCACTACCATCGTCAACCGCATCAACCCCAAACTGGATAGCCTGATCACCAACACCCGCAATGCGCTGGGTTTGCGCGGACCCGAATTACCGACCGGTGCGGACCGCTACCTGACCATCATAACCGTGGGGGGATCTACCACCGAATGCAGATTCCTCAGCGATGACAGGACCTGGCCCTTCCTTACCGGGAAAATGCTGGAAAAGAACTTTCATCCACTCTGGCTCAACAATGCCGGGCTGGACGGACATTCTACCTTTGGCCACCAGGTGCTCCTCAATGACTACCTGCTGAAACTCCGGCCCCGTGTGATCACCTTCCTGGTGGGTATCAACGATGTGGAAAATGACCAGCCTACCTTTCACGACAAGCTCTCTACCCGGGGTGCCTACTCGGATTTCAGGCATTTCATATTCGAAAATTCCGAAGTACTGAATCTGTTGTTGAACCTTTCCCGGGGCTGGAAGGCGCAGCGGCTCAATAATACCACCCAGAAAATGATGGTGATGGACAGCCTGCAGCAGCTGCGGTTATCCCCCGGCGATGTTGATAAGAGGATCCGGTCCCAGCAGGCCTTCCTGCCCAACTACCGCCGGCGGATAGATCAGCTTATCGACTCTTGCACCAGACATGGCATTCTGCCTGTTTTAATCACCCAGCCCAACCTGTTCGGGGTGGGCAGGGACAGCGCGACGGGTACCAATCTGGAGCTGTTTCCCCTGGAAAAGGACCTGAACGGAGGGCTGCTCTGGCAGATGCTTGAGATCTACAATGGGGTCACCCGCCAGGAGGCACGGAGCAGGTCGGTTCCCCTGATAGACCTGGCCCGACTGATGCCCAAGAACAGCCTTTATTTTTATGATGGATCACATTTTACCAATGCGGGGGCAGAAAAAGTAGCCTCCATCGTCAGCCGGGAGCTGGAGCCGGTACTCGCCGCGCGGTTTCCTGGTTTTCTGATTGCCACGGGCCCGGCTGTGCAGCCCTGAACTCCCCTGACCGGTTCCTCCCGGGGAGTGGCCCCCGGCCGGAGCCATCACTGCCCGTTGACAGGAATGAATTAACTTGCGGCCCTAAAGCCCCTCCCCGGGTGGGAAGACCAACGGGATCCTGAAGATTTAATTGATACAGTAAACATGGCAAAAATCGGCATCAACATAGCAACCGGAAGCCTGCAGCAGCAGGAAATGATCGTAGGCATTGACCTGGGCACCACCAACAGCCTGGTAGCCATCATCCACCCCGAAAGCCGCCAGGCGGTGGCCCTGCGTGAACACCAGTCAAGTTCCCTGGTACCTTCCATTGTCCATTTTGGACCCGGAAATGAAGCAACGGTGGGGGAAGAAGCCAAGAAATTCCTGGTTACGGAGCCCCAGCAGACCATTTTCTCGGTAAAAAGGCTGATGGGAAAATCCTATAACGACCTTCGCAACAGCCAATCCTTTTTCACTTATAAGATTATTGATGATGAGTCCGACAGACTGGTTAAAGTCCAGGTGGGGGATCGTTTCTATTCTCCCATTGAACTGTCCTCGCTGATTCTGTCTGAACTCAAACACCGCGCAGAACATATCCTTAAAACACCCGTCACCAAGGCTGTAATTACGGTCCCGGCCTACTTCAATGACGCCCAGCGGCAGGCAACCCGCGATGCGGGTAAACTGGCCGGTCTGGATGTGCTGCGTATTATCAATGAACCTACGGCGGCCAGCCTGGCCTATGGCCTGGGTTTGAAAAAGGACGAACAAAAGACCATTGCCGTATATGACCTGGGCGGCGGCACTTTTGATATTTCCATTTTGCGGATCGTAAACGGGATTTTTGAGGTCCTCTCCACCAACGGGGATACCTACCTGGGCGGGGATGATATCGACCAGGCCATCGTTTCCACATGGCTGCAGGAGCTGCAGCTGCCGGCTGCCTTTGTGCAGCAAAACAAAGCCCTGGCCCAGGAGTTTCGAATCCGGGCCGAAGAGGCAAAAGTATGGCTGAGCAGTTCCCTGCAATATGCAGGCAGGGTGGGTGACTATGCGGTCAGTCTGGGCAGGGACGATTTTGACCGGCTTATTGCGCCCCTGGTGGAAAGAACCCTCACCTGTTGCCGCAATGCCCTTAAAGACGCATCCATGGCAGCCTCCCAGGTGGAAGAAGTGGTCATGGTCGGGGGATCCACCCGGATCCCGCTTATCAAAGAAAGGGTAGGGGCCTTTTTTGGCAAAAAAGTACATGATGAACTCAACCCGGATGAAGTGGTAGCCCTGGGGGCCGCTATCCAGGCCGATATACTGGCAGGCAACAACAAGGATTTTTTGCTGCTCGACATTACGCCCCTTTCCCTGGGCATTGAAACGATGGGCGGACTCATGGACGTGCTTATCGCCCGCAATTCCAAGATCCCGGCAAAAGTCAGCCGTCAGTATACGACCCAAAAAGACGGCCAGTCAGGCATGCGCATCTCGGTGTATCAGGGTGAACGTGATCTGGTTCGTGACAACCGCAAACTCGCCGAGTTCAACCTGACGGGCATACCCGGAATGCCGGCCGGTATACCCAAGGTGGAACTTTCTTTCCTGATCAACGCAGACGGCATCCTGGTGGTCAAAGCCGTTGAACTGAGAAGCGGCGTAGCGCAGAGCATCGAAGTAAAGCCCCAATACGGACTGACCGATGAAGAGGTTGAGAAAATGCTGCTGGATTCCATCACCCATGCCAGCGAAGACATCCGGCTAAGGGCCCTGGTGGAAGCCAAAACGGAAGCCGGGCAGATCCTGGACACCACCGACCGGTTCATCACCCGCAACGCGGCCCATTTAAGCCAGGAAGAAACCGATGCTACACACCGGGCCATGCAGGAGCTGCGGGCAGTGCTGGACTCCAATGACAAAGACCTGATACATCAAAGAATCGAACAACTCAACGAAATTTCAAAACCATATGCCGAGCGTCTCATGGATGAAGCGGTGGCAAAAAAATTAAAAGGGGGAAAGGTCTGAGCCCCGGGGGGCTCATCAGGATTCCAACCCCGGTCATCCTGCCACCCTCCACGGCCGGAAAGAAAACCCGCATCTTTGCGCTGCCGTACAAATGAATTAATTTCGACGCTATGATAATTCTCGGGATATCTGCTTTCTACCATGATTCGGCAGCTGCTATTATCCGGGACGGCGAAATCATCGCCGCAGCGCAGGAAGAAAGATTTACCCGCATCAAACACGATGCCTCTTTTCCCGATCAGGCGATCCGGTTTTGCCTGGATTTCGCCGGCTGCTCCCTGGCCGAACTGGACGGAATCGTGTTTTACGACAAGCCTTTTTTGAAATTCGAAAGATTGCTTGAGACTTATTACGCCTTTGCCCCCCGCGGGCTGATTTCCTTTATAACGGCGATGCCCGTGTGGATCAAGGAAAAACTCTTTTTGAAAAAGATCATTTACGACGCTTTAGGTAAAATCCAGAAAATAGATAAAAGGAACATACGCCTTCTTTTTACGGAGCATCATCTTTCCCATTCCGCCAGCGCCTTTTTCCCATCCCCTTTTCAAAAGGCGGCCATACTCACCATTGACGGGGTGGGGGAATGGGCAACGGCCTCCATCAGCCTGGGTGAGGCAAACCGGATTACGGTGCTCAAGGAGCTTCATTTCCCCCATTCCGTCGGACTGCTGTATTCGGCCTTTACCTATTACTGTGGATTTCGGGTCAATTCCGGAGAATACAAGCTCATGGGCCTGGCCCCTTACGGGGACCCCCGGGCCAAACAGACCCTGGATTTCATAGAGGCAATCAGGACCCGCCTTGTTGACATCAGCCAGGACGGGTCTGTCTTTCTGAACCAGGATTATTTCAACTATGCCACTTCCCTGAAAATGACCAATGATGACAGGTGGAAAGCGCTGTTCTCCCTGGGGCGCCGCGAGCCCGAGGAAGAAATCAGCCAGCCCTACTGCAATCTGGCCCTGGCCATACAGACGGTCACCGAAGAGATCGTGATCGGTATGGCCAGGGAGGCAAAAAGACTCACAAACGCTTCCTCCCTTTGCCTGGCTGGTGGCGTGGCGCTGAACTGTGTGGCCAATGGCCGGTTGCATGCCCTGAATCTGTTTGATCATATATTTATTCAGCCGGCTGCCGGCGACGCCGGGGGAGCCCTGGGGGCAGCCCTGGCTGCTTATTATATTCGCTTTGGACAACCCAGGGAAAACCTATCGGGTAAGGATTCCATGAAAGGCAGTTTTCTGGGCCCGGCTTTTAACGATGCGGAAGTGCGGTCCATGGCCGGGGATCATCAGGCCGTCTTTGACTATTATGAATCGGAAACTGAGCTCAACGATGCGGTGGCCTCCCTGCTTGCCAAAGGAAAGATCGCCGGCTGGCACCAGGGCAGGATGGAGTTTGGGCCGCGGGCGTTGGGTGCCAGAAGCATACTGGCAGATGCAAGGGATCCCGGGATGCAGCAAAAGCTGAATCTGTCCATCAAATACCGCGAGAGTTTCAGGCCCTTTGCCCCGGCCGTACTGTCCGAAGACGTTTCGGCTTATTTTGATCTTTGCGAACCCTCACCCTATATGCTGCTGGTTAAAAAACTCCTCCCTGCCCGCCTGCACCAAAGGCCGGAGGACTTTAAGGGCCGGAGCCTGCCCGAAAAACTGCATATCTCCCGCAGTGACCTGCCGGCCATTACCCATGTGGACGATTCTGCACGCATCCAGACGGTGAGCCGGGATACCAACCCCCGGTTCTGGGGCCTGTTGCAGGCATTCAAGCGAATCACCGGCTATGGCCTGCTGGTCAATACCAGTTTCAATGTGCGGGGAGAACCGCTGGTCAACACCCCCGAGGATGCCTACCGCTGCTTCATGAACACGGAAATGGATTTTCTGGTAATCGGTAATTTTGTATTCGATAAAACCCGGCAGCCCGCCTGGCCGGAAAAGCGCCGGCTGACCGACACCTTCAAATTGGATTGATGAAAAAAAGAGAACCGGGAATAAAAAGGAACAGGCTTTCCGGGAGGGCGGCCATTGCCTATTTTTTTTACCTGCTGGCAGTTGTTGTCATTGCGCTGGAAATCTTTTTGCGCATGTATAACCCGTTTTCCTTCCGCCAGAAGGGCGACCGTGTCCTGTTGCCGCGCAACAGGATCATGAAGTTTTCCAATGAGGCCATTCCCGTGCTGCCCCGCCAGATCATCCATACCAAAAATTCCATGGGTTTCCGAGGTCCGGAAATGCCCCTTAAGTTTCCGCCGCTCCATTCGGTGATTGCCGTGGGAGGCAGCACGACGGAATGTTTTTACCTGGATGATTCCAGTTGCTGGACCGCCAAGCTGGCCCTCAGACTAAAAAAGAAATTCCCCGACAGCTGGGTCAATAACGCCGGATTTCAGGGGCATTCCACCTACGGACATTTTATACTCATCAATGAATTCATCAAATACCTGCATCCCGGCTACATCCTGATGATGGTGGGCTGCAATGAGGTCAACCGTCATGATATTGGCAGGGATGAATCACTCTCCAAAAAAAGCAGCCATAATTCCCCCTGGGGGTGGCTGAAACGAAACAGTGAAGTAGTTGAACTCCTGATCAACCTGCACCGGCTGCTGCTGGCCGAAAGGCTTCATGTCGTTGATCGTTATGTCGACCTGAAGACCCACCCCAATGGATTTTTGGTGCTTTCCCAGGCAACCCTGGACTCTCTGATCAGAACTGAACAACCGCTGGTGGACGCCTACCGCCAAAGGCTGGAAAGGATTGCCGACACCTGCCAGGCCAATCATATCCGGCTGGTGCTTATTACCCAGCCCAGTCTCTTTGGAAAAGGCAGGGACCCGGTCACCGGCTGCGATCTGGAGACCTATATCCTTTACCCAAATTACAATGGGCTGGCCTGGTGGAAGGTCCTGGAGATGTATAATACCGTCACCCGACAGCTGGCCGCATCCCGTCACCTGCCACTCATTGACCTGGCAGCAGCCATGCCCAAGAGCAGCCGTTATTTTTATGATTTCTGCCATTTTACCCCGGAGGGCGCGGGCCTGGTCGGAGATATCATCGCAGCCGGACTCCAGGAAGACATGGATAAACAGCCCCCGGAATCAGGAAAAGGCTTCTGATGTTAACGGACCAGCTCCCTTCAGCTAAACGGGAAGGAGCGGGCAGGGATGCCTCAAAAATCCGCCCTGAATTCAGGAATGAGGGATTGAAGATTTATATTGCAGGTCAAATAGGTGTTTTTTAAACAGGTGTTTATGGATTTTCTGAAGGATCTCTGGAATTTTCTGAAAGAAAGAAAGAAATGGTGGCTGGCGCCCCTGATCATCATTTTGCTGATTATCGGACTGTTGATTGTGCTGGGTGGATCTTCGGCCCTGGCTCCATTCATTTATACCCTTTTTTAATTAATATGAGAAAAAAACACTGGGAGACCCTGCTGGTCATCACCGTATTTTTGCTCCTGCTGGGTAGGATGAAGCATTCCTGGAACTATGTATATGTTGCCCTGGCCCTGGCCGCGGCAGGTATCTGCTCCCGCTGGTTTCTGGAAAAACTGCACTATTGCTGGATGAAGCTCGCAGAAGCCCTGGGCTTCGTTTCCTCGAAAATCCTGCTGACCCTTGTCTTCGCGGGGGTGGTCATTCCGCTTTCCACCCTGGCCAAGTGGCGGGGCCGCCTGCATATCCGGCTTAAGGCCTCACCTGGCAGCTATTATACCGAAAGGAACCATACCTATTCAAGCAAAGACTTTGAACACCCATGGTAAAACCCCTACCGGACAGCGGCACCCTGCCGGCAGCTTTGAGACTGGAGATGCGCTGTATTACCCTGGCCGCTCTGCTGGTTTTGTTCATCATAGCCGACCCTTCGAAGTATTACTTTCTCAATGACGATTTTGAACATATTCCCCTGGCCGCCGGAGGCCACTTTGTATTTGGAACCTTTATACGTCCGGTAACCGATGTGCTGCTTTGGATTGACCATGCCTTCTGGGACAAAAATCCGGTTGGATACCACCTGACCTCCCTGCTGATTCACCTGGCCAACGCCTGGCTGGTCTACCGGCTGGCCCTGTCCTGGTTTGCCAGGTATGCTCCCGAGCAGGGACAGGTGCGGCTGAAGGCCTGGGCGGCAGGTCTGCTGTTTATGCTCTATGGGTTCCACGCCGAACCCCTGCTCTGGGTCATTTGCCGTTCAGGCTCCATCGGGACCCTGTTTTTTCTGCTTTCCTGCCTTTGTTACATGGAGCGCAAAAGGGGCTGGATTTTTTTTGGCTGCTCCCTGCTTTTTTTCGGCCTGGGCCTGCTCACCTATGAATCCACCTGGATATATCCGCTGACAGCCCTGTTTATTTCGGTAACGGATATCCGCAAAAAGGACAGCAGCCGAAACAGGGAGGCTCCCTATTTGATCGCTACTTTCTTTTTTTTCGGCGCCTACCTGCTCTACCTGGTTTGGAGGATGGGCAATGTGGGCAATGATTATTCCATGCACAATATCATCCGCTTCAACCCCGGGAGGTTGATTTATAATTACAACACGCTGCTGGGTCGCACGATGCTGCCTTATAGCGGCCGCTCCTGGATCTTTGTTTCCGCTTACGGGATCCTGCTGGCGGCCGGATCCTACTGGGCAGGCCGGCGCATCCTGCAGGGGAAGGCAGCCCCCTTTCTGCTGCTGCTGCTTGCCTGCCTGTTGGTGTCACCGCTTCCCGCCATTTCCCTGGGCATCAGCACCCATAACTCCGAATCAGAACGATATATTTACCTGCCATCGGTATTTTTTGTCCTCCTGGTCACCCAGGCCTGCGGCAGCCTGCTTCCCCGGATGCGGGGCTGGCTGGCTGTTACGATGGTACTGCTCATAGGGCATGGCTGCCTGCTCTGGCATAGCGCACAGGCCTACCGGACCGCAGGAGGAATCATCCGGCAGTCCCTGTCCGCACTGCCGGCTTCCGGTGAAATCAGCACGCTGCATGTCATCGGCCTTCCCCTGCAATACCAGGGGGCCATCATGTTTCGAACAGGCTTTAACGATGCCCTCCGCTGGATCGGCAGCGGGTGCCGCTATGAGCGCTTGGATACACTGGGTTCCTATACTTACCTTCGGGCCCCTGCGGCTTTTTCCATACAGCAGTATGGACCGCAGAAGGGTATGGAAGTACTCGGCGCTTCCTTTCATACCCGCCCGGAAGGCAGCTGGGATATTCTTTACCGGAATCTCCATTTTTCTTTTCAGCCGGGCAGGGACATGATCTTATTTTGGACAGACAGTTCGCTCATTAAAATCAAATAGCACCTGCCATGAGGTTCCTGAAAAAAATATTGATTGCCCTGGCCCTGGTTATTATACTGGCACTGCTGAAATGGTGGCCGGCCGGGCGCTATCCGGAGGCATTGGTTTTTACCGCCAACCTGGCGGGCTGCCTGCAGCTGCTGGTCCTTGCCTGGGCTGTGTGGACCGGCATCCTGGAAGGGATTATTCCCCTGCAGCCAACATCCGCCCGCCGGCTCTCCTGGGTCCTTTTTGTGGCCCTGACCCTGATGGGGGAAGCGGCCTGCGGCTGGTGGGTCCATCACCCCCGGTCGATTCCGTCCCCCCTGCGGGCCTCCTTCCGGTATTTCTATGATAATTACCAGCGGGATATATTGCAGTATAATCGGGGTATCTCCGCCTATGACAGCGGACTGTTCTACAGGATGAAACCCTGCAGCCAGGCCCTGTTTTCAAACATTGAGTTCTCCGACAGCATCCTCACGGATGCCCGGGGATTCCGGCAGCAGGATACTGCCGGGACTCCTGCCTACCGGATCCTCTGTCTGGGGGATTCCTATACGCTGGGTTGGGGTGTGCCATACCGCCAAAGCTATCCGTTTCTTCTCTCTGCTTCAATTGGCCTGCCTGTGCTCAACACCGGGATGTCTTCTTACGGCACCGCGCGCGAAGTGGCTTCTGTGCGAGGACTGCCCATGGACAGCGTTTCGGCGGTGGTGATTCAGTACTCCTACAACGACCAGCCGGAAAACGACCGTTTCCGTGAAAACGGGTTTTCCCTGGTGGTCTCACCGCCCTCGGTATATGATTCTGCCTGCCGGAGCCTGCAGTGGAGCCGGTTCTATTTCCCGGGCAAATACCTGCTGACCATTTCTAAAATATTCCTGGGCCTGCAGCTGCATCATTGGCTGGAAAGCCGCCGGGGCAGCGCAGCGGGGATTCAGGACAGCAGCCTGGAAAAAAAATACAATGACATGGCGGAAGGATTTCTTGCCGTGGTTAAAAGAAGCGGATGGAATTTCAATAAATTACACCTGTATGTATTCGATGTCTGTGAGTATGAGTCTATGAACGACCTGTTTGCCCAGGCCCTGGAAAAAAAGTTGGCCCTGGAGGAAAACAGGGATTTTTTCAAAGAACACCTGCATGTGCTGCATCTGGCCGGCCGGCTGCAGCCGGCCGATTATTACATCCTGGACGGCCATGTCAGGGCTTCGGGACAACAAAAAATCGCTGCGATGCTCGACAGCTGCATGCAGATGGATGCATCTATGGCGGGCCACTCAAAACCCTAATATGAAAAAACCCCTGGTTCATATTCTACTATTTGTATTTCCTTTCCTGCTGCTGGCCGGCCTGGGCATACTGAGTTTTTTCCAGCATCCCTACGGGGATGATTTTGCGGGACATTATTTCGTCGAGCGTTTTGGCATTTCCGGTTCCATCCGCCAATACCTGCAACATGGAACGGGCCGGTATTTCGGCATTCCCGTTTTTATCCTGATCTGTTCCAGCCGTTTCCTGCTGGACCATTATTACCTGGTATTGCTGGGCTTCATGGGACTGACCTATGTCAATCTCTATGGCCTGCTCTGCTTTCTCTCCGGTCATTATTTAACCAACAGGCCCGCAGGGGCCCGGCTGCACTGGGCAACGGCCTTCCTGCTGTCAGGCCTGCTCTGCATCATCCCGGAAGTATCCTCTTTTTTTTTCTGGGTGACCTCGGACTGCATATTCCTGTTGTCCTTCAACCTGTTCCTTTGGTACCTGCGCAGCCTGCTTGATTTTATAGAACCCGCAAGGGGGGGGCGCTGGCAGGCTGTCCGCATGATTCACCTGGCCTTTTGCGTATGCTGTCTTTGCGGCTGCGACGAAGTCACCCTGTATTATTCTTTTATCTGTGGCGTTGGTTTTGCCGGTTACCAATACCTTACAGCCAGGCCCAGGCGCCTTCCGGTTGCCCTGCTGGGGTTGGTCCTGCTTCAACTGGTCTGTATAGCGGGGGTGTTTTTATTGCCGGGAAACCAGGCCCGTGCCCAGCATTTTGCGGCCAAGCAGGCCCTTGTTTTTTCTTTGTACTCCGGAGGACACCAGATGGCACAGGTTTGTTATAGTGTATTTTCCAGCCCAATGACATGGGTCCTGCTGACTCTGGCAGCCTGCGCCCCCGCCTTCATGAGGCCGGAGCTGCTGGAAAAACTCAAAACCCGCCGGGGGGCGCCGGCATGGGAACTGGCAGCCCTGCTGGGTTCGGTTTTTTTCTTTTATTTTTTCATACGGCATTTCGGGGGACGGTTCCTGCCTTTGTACGTCAGTAATATGATGGCAGCCTACCTGCTGTGCGGACTGGTGGTTATTGTCTTGTTGAACAGCCCCTCCATGGAATATGCCCTGCCCCTCAGGCAGCTTCTCCTTAGGGAATGGAGGGGGAGCCTGCTGGCCGGGGCAATCCTGGTGGTACTGGTCTTTTCCCCGCTGAGTGCCGGACTGCTGCAGAGCCTGGTGACCGCGCCGGTGCACAATGAGGTACTCAACCGGCATATTGAGGAAATCCGGGCAGCCCGGCAGGCGGGTCGGGGCATGGTGACTTTTTCAGGATACCAGCAGGACTGCCTGCAACTGATGGAAAAAAAATACGGCATGAAAACGGCTGCCTTTGTCCGCAATGCCTTTCACTTTCCGCCCCGTTTCATTTATTTTATAGATGACAGCGTTTCGGTGCACATCGATTACAAGTACGCCGAGTACTATGGGATTGATTCGATCCGCACCGGTCAGGATATTCATACCCGGTGGCGCAATTCAGGCACGCCGTTTTGGAACCAGCCCTGACAATCAGTCGAATAAATCCCCAATCCCGGCAGGCGATTGCCTATTTTTAGTTTTTTTGGACCATGGAAAAAAAGGACAGAGACAATTTTGATGATTTTGCACGGGACTACCGCCAGCAGCACGCCGAAAATATCCGGATCACGGGGGCTGACAGCTATCATTTTGCCCGGGCCAAGGTCCTCCAGGTACGCCGGTTGGAAAGCGGGACACCCCTGTCCATCCTGGACCTGGGCTGCGGGGACGGGGTCGTCGACCTTTACCTGCGCGAGGCTTTCCCCTCCTCGGCCATCACCGGCATTGATGTCTCGGACAAAAGCATCCAGGTGGCCAGGGGGCTCGGACTGGAGCGGGTGGATTTTAGGGTCTACAACGGCAACGATATACCCTTTGGGCCGCAATCCTTTGACCTGGTTTTTTTGGGAGGCGTACTTCACCATGTGGAAGGCAGCCAGCAGCTAAGAATCCTCCAGGAAATATACCGCGTCCTGAAAAGCCAGGGAAGGCTTTATGTTTTTGAACACAATCCCTATAATCCGGCCACCCGTTACCTGGTAAAAACCTGTGTCTTTGACCGGCATGCCAGGCTGCTGAGGGCTTCCCGGGTGAGGCGGATGCTATCGGACTGCGGGTTTGGGGTCCGCATCACCCGCTATACCAGTTTTATACCCCTGCAGCCTTTTTTCAACTTCCTGCGAAAACTGGAAGACCACCTGGGATGGCTGCCAATGGGTGCCCAGTATTTTATCCAGGCCGTTAAATAAGTATCAGCAATTTATGGTGCGGGCGATGATGAAATTGGGCCTTTTTTTGGTTTCCACCAGGAGCTGACCCACATAGATTCCGATCAGGCCAATGAAGGTAAGCTGCAGGCCACCCAGGAACATGACGGAGACAATCAGGGAGGTCCAGCCGGAAATGGTGGCCCCCTTCAGGTGGGCATATAGGGCATAGAGCAGGAACAGGAAGGAGAGGCCCGACACGATCAGCCCCCCGAAAAAGGAGATCCTGAGGGGTTTGACACTAAAGGAGGTAATGCCGTTGAGTCCCAGGCTGAACATCCTGCCCAATGAATATTTGGACTTACCATGGGTACGGGCCGTGGCCGTGTATTCCAGCAGGGTGCTGCGAAAACCGATCCAGCTGAAAATACCCCTCAGGAAGGGGTCCCTTTCCTGGAACCCCAGGATAACCTGCAGTACCTTTTTGTCAAAGGCCCTGAAGTCCGATCCGCTTTCCTGGATGTTAATGTCTGCGATGGAATTGAGGAACCAGTAATAAAAGGAGGAACTCAGCCGCTTAAACAAGTGGATTTTATCGGTTGAGATCCGTTTGGTATGTACAATATCGTTTCCCTCCCCGATGAGCCGGATCATTTCCGGAATCAGGGCAGGCGGGTGCTGCAGATCACCATCCATAATCACCATGACCTCCCCTTTGACCTGTTGCAGGCCGGCCAGGATGGCATTCTGGTGTCCGAAATTCTTGGACAGGGAAATGCATTTGACCCCCTGATCGAGCTGACAGATTCGGTCGATTTCCAGCAGGGTATGGTCGGTACTTCCATCCTCCACCCAGATCAGCTCGTAAGGCAGGGGGACGGATTTTACCAATTGCTCATAGAAAAGCCGGATGTTTTCCTGCTCATTGCAAACCGGAACGATGATGCTAACTAAGGCCATCCGTGATCTTTTTAAAATGTTCGAGATTCTTCAGGCCTGATACAATGTATTTTCCCAGCAGGTCAAATTCCAGGTTGAGCGTATCTCCGGTGCGAAGGGTGTTGATATTGGTATGATGGTAAGTGTATGGAATGATGGCCACCCGGAAGCTACCCGGATGGGTGTCGAATACCGTCAGGCTGATGCCATTGAGGGAAATCGAGCCTTTTTCGATCACCAGGTCGCAAAAGGCGGGGGGGTAGGCTATCTGGTATTCCCAGCTGCCGTCGAGGTCCCTGATCTGGGTGACCCGGCCGGTGGTGTCCACATGACCCTGGACAAAATGGCCATCCAGTCTCCCGTTGGCAGCCAGGCAGCGCTCCAGGTTGACTACCGTCCCGGCAACCCAGTCTGCCAGGGCCGTTTTTTTCAGGGTTTCTTCGATGGCCGTGACCTGATGGCAGCCTTCCTGCAAAGCCTCCACCGTCAGGCAGACCCCGTTATGGGAAAGGCTCTGGTCGATGGCCAGTTGCCCGGAAATAGGGGAGGATACTTTGAAAGTCCTGTTGGAGCCCTGCCCCATGACATCTGTGATAATCCCCGTGGTTTCAATGATTCCGGTAAACATAGAATTCAAATTTCGGATTTTTGACAGAGAATTTCAATTTTTGAATATTTCCCCTATCTTTGCTGCCCGTAAATCATTAAAGGAGGTATCCAATTATGCTGATCATTGACTCAAAAGATTGCGAAAATATAGACAAGGCGCTCAAAAAGTACAAAAAGAAATTTGAGAAAGCCAAGGTGCTCGTACAATTAAGGGGGCGCCAGTCTTATACCAAACCTTCCGTTAAGCGGAGAGGGGAAGTATTGAAAGCAATCTACAAGCAACAGCTTGCCAGTGGTAAATTCGAGCTGTAGATCTCCTTTATTAAGGTAAAAAAATTATGAGGCTGTCTTAGGACAGCCTTTTTTATTTCCATCCGGGACTATTGCTCAGCTGACCCAGTATCGCGTCGGCGACCAGTCCCACGGCCCGCCCGTTCCAGTGGGTGTCGTCCGGCTGGTAGAGCAACCTTTGGTCCTTCCTGCGCGCCTGGTTGTAAATTCCCAGGGTATTGACTGACCGTATGCCCGCTGCCTGCAACAGGCTGTCCAGGGTGAGCAGATAGGTTGGCTGGCTGCCCAGGGGTACCAGGTCAAAATACACGGTTTCCTTGTTGGGCATGGGCAGGAACATGAATTCCACGTGCAGGGAATCACAAAATCTCTTATAGGACTCTATGGCCTGCAGGGCAAGGGCAGATTCCCGGGCGGTAAATACCGGGGTGGAAGATCCCTGCAGAAACAATAGGGAAGGGTCCAGGGGGGAAGGAACGCCTGTTCCTGTCTGCCCGGACAGCCGGGAAGACAGCCATGCCAGGGAATAAAAACGGGTGCAGCGGTCCAGTTGCGCATGGAGGTCCCTGGTGTAAAAGAGGTTCTTCAATCCCGTCTTCAGTTTTCGAAAGACGGGATGGGGGTCCCCGGCCGGGCGGAAGACGCCGGGGATATCCCTTTCCACAATGGAGAAGATGATCAGCCTGGGCTTTTGCAGGAGGCCTTCCTGCAAAAGGATTTCAAAATTTTCAAAATTGGCCGGCGCCAGGTTATAGACGCTCTGCCGGCCTCCGAGCCGGGCAGCGAGCTGGTTGGTCAGTGTCTCCTGCTGTCGGAGTCCGCCTCCTGAGATATAGGAGTCCCCGATGATGAGAATATCGGGCCGGGGCAGGTATTGGTCGTTGCGCAGCCCCAGTGCATCGGTATGCCAGTCGGTGTATTTGTTGACAGCGGCCCTGGTGCGGTATCCCAGGTCCCCCTGCTCGGTCATACTGATGGTGCGGTTGGGATAAAAAGCCTCCCGGTGCGGGACGGGCGTAGTGAAAAGCAGGGCTTCAAAGGGACGATAGGTGAAAAAATTCAGGGGCAGCAAAAATCCCTCAGCCACCATGATGGGCAGCGAGGGCAACAGGGTAAAAAGCAGCAGTCTGGTAAGGAATTTTTTCATGCCTAAAATTGAAAATAGATGAATGGCCTTGGCTGGCCCCGGCTGATGAACAGGGCTATTACCAGCAGGTAGTAAAAAGTCCACCTCAGCGGCCTTGCCCACCCAAGGGCGGTCCGGTGCAGGGCATGGGGCTGTTCCCTGCCCACCCATTCGACAGCCAAAAAAATAACCAACCACAGAGCAAAAGGACCCGGCTGCCAGTCAGGGAGGCTCCACAGGGAAGGAGAAAAGATTCCTTTGATCATCTGCCATCCGCTGGCCAGCGTGAGGGATCGGAAAAAAATCCATCCCAGCACCGTCAGGCCAAAAGTAGACAGCATGGCAGCCAGTTCCCCCGGCGACGGCAGGGACCTGCCCCGGGCCACCGGCCCCAGATGGCGGCGGTTGGTTTTCATCAAAACCAGGGGCAGCACGCAGCAACCGTTGAATAACCCCCATACCAGGAAGGTCCAGTTGGCCCCGTGCCAAAGCCCGCTTACCGCAAAAATGACCAGCAGATTGCGCGTAACCATCCAGCGGCTGCCGCGGCTACCCCCCATGGGTATATACAGGTAATCCCGGAACCAGGAGGAAAGGGAGATATGCCAGCGTCTCCAAAATTCGGCCATATCGCGGGAAAAATAGGGGAAAGCGAAGTTCCTGAGCAGATCAAATCCAAAAAGCCTTCCGGTACCGATGGCGATATCCGAATAACCGGAAAAATCCCCGTATATCTGGAAGGCAAACAGGACCGCCGCCAGCAGCAGGGTGCTCCCACCTGCGGCCGCCGGGTTGTCGAAGACCCGGTTCACAAAGGGGGCGCAGGAATCGGCGATTACCATTTTTTTAAACAGGCCCCAGAGCATCTGCCGAAGGCCGTCCGTTGCCCGGGAATAATCAAAGGTCCGCTGCCGGCGGACCTGGGGCAGCAAATGGGTGGCCCTTTCGATGGGGCCGGCCACCAACAGCGGGAAAAAACTGACAAACAGGCCGTAGGTAACCAGGTTGGGTTCAGGAGCCGTTTTATGGTGGTAGACATCCAATACATAGGAGAGGCCGTGGAAGGTATAAAAAGAGATACCCAGCGGCAGGATGAAAGACAGGACGGGGAGGGGGCTTTCCATACCCAGGGCCGACAGCAAAGAAGCCATGGATTCTGCAAAGAAGTGGTAGTATTTGAAAACGCCGAGCAAACCAAGGTTGATGAATAGACTCACCAGCAGCCATGCTTTCCTTAACGAGGGGCTCCCGGCAAGGTAAATGCGCCGGGCGGTAAAATAATCCAACAGGGTGGAAAACAGCAGCAGTCCCAGGAAGCGAACATCCCAGCAACCGTAAAAATAATAACTGGCCACCAGCAGCAGGGCATTTTGCCATTGCCTTTTTTGGGGGGCGACAAACCAGTATAGCAGGAAGACCACCGGCAGGAAAACGGCAAAACCCAGGGAATTGAAAAGCATATGAACTATCTTTGATATACCGGTGTTCAGCCATGCGGTAGGCCACCGGAAGCGGGCGGCTAAAAGTATTGAAATTTGGCCGCTAAATCCATTAATTTTATCCAAACCCAATCCCAGCTGACTTGGAAACCCTGATAAAGCCATTTTTGGAATATCTCCATTTTGAAAAAAGATATTCCCAGCACACGATCCGTTCCTACGGTGATGATCTGAGGGATTTTTTCGCCTTCATAAAGGACCGTTTCGGTCTATTGACCCTGGCTGATATATCCTCCCCGCTGGTCAGGAGCTGGCTTGCTTCCCTGAAGGAAGACAAACTGGCCTCCAAATCCATCAACCGCAAAATCTCCTCGCTGAAGTCCTTTTTCAAATACCAGCTGCGCAGTGCTGCCCTGACGCAGTCGCCGATGGGTAACATCATTTCACCCAAATCCAGCAAAAGGCTGCCGGTTTATGTGGAACAAAAGGATATACATACCCTGTTTACCAACGTAACTTTTGAACCCACCTGGAAAGGCCGGACAGACAGGCTGCTGCTGGCTGTATTTTATCAGACAGGCATGCGTCTCAGTGAACTGATCAACCTCAAAGAAAGCCAGGTGGACCAGGGGAACCGGGCCCTCAAAGTGCTGGGCAAGGGCAATAAGGAAAGGATCATTCCGATCGGAGCGCCCCTGGCTGCAGAGCTGGCCGACTATGCTCTGGACAAAAGAACCTGCTTTGAAAAGGCGGACCCGGTGTATTTGCTGGTCAGTGACAAGGGCCGCAAACTGTATCCCAAATCAGTTTATCTGACAGTTCACCGCTATCTGGGGGACATCACCACCCTGGATAAGAAAAGCCCCCATGTACTGCGTCATACCTTTGCCACCCACCTCACCAACGGAGGGGCCGACCTCAACTCGGTAAAAGAGCTGCTGGGCCATTCCAGTCTGGCGGCCACCCAGGTTTACACCCACAACAGTATTGAAAAACTCAAGGAAATCCACAAAAGGGCCCATCCCAAAGCTTAGTTAATTGTTGACGGATATCATGTAAAAGCACCCGATTTTACGCTAAATTTAATTTGGAAAAACAAGGCTGAAATATTAATTTCAGTATATCGGTTTACCGGAATTTTCCGTTATAGTTTTCCAGTTCCGGAGAAGTTCTTTATTTATTGTTTCACTAACTAAAATACGATTGTTATGAACGTTAACATTCAGACCGTGCACTTTGATGCAGACACAAAACTAGTAGAGTACGTAACAAAAAAGATGGAGAAATTAAACACTTTTCATGACCGTATTATTAAGATTGATGTCTTCCTTAAGCTTGACAACGTGGTTCATACCATTAAGGATAAAGTCGCCGAAATCAGTGTACATGTTCCCAGGCACCAGTTTTTCGTAAAATGTTCCTCCAAGTCCTTTGAAGAATCCTTTGACAATGCATTTGAATCTTTAGTCACCCAGATAAAAAGAAAAAAAGACAAACAGGCAGCATGACCTGCCTCCAAGGCCCTTAACCGGGCCTTTTTTCATTAAATAACTCCCCGGACCACCGTAATTTCCCGAATCCGTTGATTTTGTGCTAAAAAAAACGAACCAAAATTTTTGAATTTAACAAATTCACTTACCTTTGCCTTCCCAAAAAATACAGGAGATCGCTGTTTTTTTTGAGTAAAGTTCTTTATAGGATTGAATTATACTGAATTGCCACTTTAGCTCAGCTGGTAGAGCAACTGATTTGTAATCAGTAGGTCGTTGGTTCGATCCCGACAAGTGGCTCAAAGATCAGATACCAATTGAGTGAGTACGAATGAAACATGGGATTTCCTAAGGCATTCAGTACATGATTTTTGGGCAAGTAGCCAAGTGGCCAACGGCAACAGACTGTAAATCTGTCCTCTTACGAGTTCGGTGGTTCGAATCCATCCTTGCCCACAGTAGTTAATCCATCGGCCGGAGGGCTTTTGGGTTGACTGTTGCAGTTTTTTTTAGAGATCTTTGAAGATTCAAGGCTTTTGGACCATCATACAGTGGCCAAAGCGCTTTAACTGATAGGTGAATTTAATATGCGGAAGTAGCTCAGTTGGTAGAGCGACAGCCTTCCAAGCTGTAGGTCGCGGGTTCGAACCTCGTCTTCCGCTCTTCAGATGAGATCACGTTTGGCAGCCTGGCTGCCGGGTGTCAGTATAAAGACCAGCCATTGTAGCTCAGTGGTAGAGCACTTCCTTGGTAAGGAAGAGGTCGTGAGTTCGATTCTCATCAACGGCTCAGCGTATGAAATGATGGGGCAGCAGCTGCCGGCGGTCCAGGCAGGACGGGCAGGCTGCGGGCAAAGGTTCCGGACTTTTATTTTAAAAGGAAAAGGATACAGGAAACATTAAAATTTTAAACACAACTTAAAAACAGATAACGATGTCAAAAGAGACTTTCAAAAGGGACAAACCCCACGTTAACGTTGGAACTATCGGTCACGTTGACCATGGTAAAACCACTTTGACTGCTGCTATTACTACCATTCTGGCCGGCAGGGGTATGGCACAGGCTAAGAAGTATGATGAAATCGATGCCGCTCCTGAAGAAAAGGAAAGAGGTATCACCATTAACACTGCACACGTTGAGTACCAGACGGCCAACCGTCACTATGCTCATGTGGACTGTCCCGGTCACGCTGACTACGTGAAAAATATGATTACCGGTGCCGCCCAGATGGACGGTGCTATCCTGGTAGTTGCCGCCACAGACGGACCCATGCCCCAGACCAGGGAGCATATCCTGCTGGCACGCCAGGTGGGTGTACCCCGTATGGTTGTGTTTATGAATAAAGTGGATCTGGTGGATGACCCCGAATTACTGGAACTGGTGGAAATGGAAATCCGCGAGCTGCTTACTAAAAATGGTTTTGACGGCGATAACACACCCATTATCAAAGGTTCAGCAACCGGTGCCCTGGCAGGTGATGCCAAATGGGTCGGTGCAATCGATGAACTGATGGCCGCTGTGGACAGCTATATTCCCCTGCCTCCCCGCCCGGTTGATCAGCCTTTCCTGATGTCTGTAGAGGATGTATTCTCCATCACAGGCCGAGGAACTGTTGCCACCGGACGTATTGAAAGAGGTCGTATCAAAGTGGGTGAAGGAATCGAAATCGTAGGTCTGATGGATACCCCGCTGACTTCTACGGTTACCGGTGTGGAAATGTTCCGCAAACTCCTGGATCAGGGAGAAGCCGGTGATAATGCAGGTTTGCTGCTCCGCGGTATTGAAAAGACCCAGATCCGCCGTGGTATGGTTCTTTGCAAACCAGGATCCATCACTCCCCATACCGAATTCAAGGGTGAAGTATACGTTCTGAGCAAGGATGAAGGTGGCCGCCATACGCCATTTTTCAACAAATACCGCCCTCAGTTCTACTTCCGTACCACAGATGTAACCGGTGAAGTTACTTTGCCAGCCGGAACTGAAATGGTAATGCCTGGTGACAATACTTCCCTGAGCGTAGTGCTGATTCAGCCGATCGCTATGGAAAGAGGCCTTAAATTTGCGATCCGTGAAGGCGGACGTACAGTTGGTGCCGGTCAGGTGACTGAAATCGTTAAATAATACAGGCCGGCAGCATTGAGCTTTGGCTTTATGCGAAGGGGCTTTTTGCAAAATTTATTTATATATTTGCAATATATTGCTGAAAGCTGTTTCGTCCTTGCACGAAATAGCTTTTAGCTTTCTACGGGCATCGTACAACGGTTAGTATAGAGGTCTCCAAAACCTTCGATCTGGGTTCGAATCCTAGTGCCCGTGCGAACAAAAAAGGGAGGGATATGCGGTAAGGCTGCCTAAAAAACAGCCCGTTGCGTTCCCCCGGATAATTCACAAGCATTAATAATTGGAGGCACATGAACAAGATAGCAACCTACTTCAGAGAGTCCTATAAAGAATTACTCGAAAAAGTGACCTGGCCCTCCTGGTCACAGCTTCAGCAGTCAACGGTTATTGTGCTGGTAGCCACCTTGTTAATTACGCTGGTTGTGGGAATCATGGACTTTATTTCCAGTTCCCTATTAAAATTGATCTACTCATTCTTCTAATAATGGAAACGGCAAATCTTCAGGAAACCAAATGGTACGTGCTCCGGGTTGTCAGTGGCAAGGAGCGTAAGGTGAAAGAATACCTTGACAAGGAAATATCTCGCAGCGGCTGGAGTGAAATCGTCAAGCAGGTGTTTTTGCCGGTGGAAAAGGTCTATAAAGTGCAAAACGGCAAGAAGGTCATGCGCGAGCGCAACTATTATCCCGGTTATGTAATGATCGAGGTAAAGGACGGCAAGCTCAATGACGACATCCGGGAAGCCATCAAAAATACCAACAGTGTGATTCATTTCCTGGGCAAGGAAAATCCCATTGCCCTGCGTAAGGCCGAGGTTAACAAGATGCTCGGTAAAATGGACGAAATGGCCGAAGCCGGCGGAATGAGTATGAGCGAACCCTTCATTATCGGGGAGACCATCAAAATCATCGAAGGTCCTTTCAATGATTTCAATGGTATTATTGAGGAAGTAAACGACGAAAAAAAGAAACTGAAGGTGACCGTGAAAATATTCGGTCGGTCTACTCCTGTCGAACTCAACTACATGCAGGTCGAAAAGATAGCATAAATTTCATGATTCATTTCATCAGCCCATGGCACAAAATATATATTTTGTGCCATGGGCTTTTTTGCCATAGACCAGGGGGAGCCGGGACCGCCCCCGGCAGGGTGCCGGCCGGGAATGACCGGATGCGCCCCGGAAGGGAACAAATAACGCAAGAAATACAATATTTGTCAGGTTTTTAAGTTTTAAAAAAAACAGTTATCCTGAAAAAATATACTCTCCATGCGGCAAGCATATGTAATCACTGCTTATAAGGACCCGGCACAGATCGAAAGGTTAATCAGGCGGTTTTCCCATCCTTGCTTTGATTTTTATATCCACCTTGACAAGAAAAGTGATATCCGGAAATTTATATATCTGGCTGATATTGAGCGTGTATCCTTTGTTAAGAAACGGGCAAAGGTCCGTTGGGGCGCCCATAATCTTACCGTGGGTATCCTGAATTCCTTTGCAGAAATCCTTCAGACCGGGCGGCAATATGATTTCATCAGCGTCGTCAGCGGGCAGGATTACATGCTTAAACCCACCGAACAGCTTGTTTCCTTTCTGGAAAACAACATGGGAAAGAATTTCATCTATTTTGAGGATCCGGGAGAAGCCTGGTGGAGTCATAACATAAAGAGGGTCAATCAGTACCATATGACCAACTTTGGTTTCCGGGGCAGATACCGACTGCAGTTTTTCATCAACAGCATTCTGCCAAAGCGGAAATTCCCGCTGCCCTATAAACTTTACGGAGGGCCCTGTGCCACCCATATGACCCTGAGTACCGACTGTGCCAGGTACGTGGTGGATTTCATGGCCAAAAACAGAAAATTGCAGCGCTTTTCCTTTTTTACCTGGGGTACCGATGAATTCCTGATCGATACCATCATCATGAATTCTCCCTTTCGGGATACGGTGGTCAATGACAACCTCTATTACATAGACTGGTCACAGGGTGGATTCAATCCGAAAATATTCACGATGGCGGATTTAGAGGCGTTGAAAAATACCGATAAACTCTATGCCCGGAAATTTGATATTAAGGTGGACAGTGCCGTTATGGATGAGCTGGACATGCTGACTTCCAGGCCATCGCTGTCCTATGCGCAATAGCGGGCAGATGCCCCGTGCGGTAATGGCGCCGGCCCAACAGCCCGGATGGTCTATTTGACTTTTTTTTCATCCAAATTTCAATAAATACCATTTAATCACATTCCCTAACTACCTTATTTATCATGTCCTATTTTAAGTCTTTACCCAACCACTCCGATAAGCGTGGAAGTCTCACCATCATTGATGATGCCAAATCCAAGCTTCCCTTTGAAGTGGAGAGGATCTTCTGTATTCACAGCACTACCGATCTTCCCAGGGGCGGCCACAAACACTACAAGACAGAAGAAGCCGTTATATGTATTAAGGGCAGTTTTGTCATAACCACCCATGAAGATGGCCAGCCGGAGACCGACTATGTATTGGACAGTCCGGACAAGTGCCTGATCGTAGAGGCCCGGGAATGGAGGGTACTCCACAGTTTTTCGCCAGATGCTGTCATCATTGTGCTGGCCTCCTATCATTATGATCCGGCTGATTATATTTATGACCACAAGTAAAAACCTTACCCATGATACCCTATGATGATCTCAGGTTGGTAAACCAGCCATTTGAAGAGGCTTTTAAACAGGAGTTTGCCGAAGTACTCGCCAACGGATGGTATATCCTGGGAAAAAAAGTAAAAGAATTTGAGGAGGCCTATGCGGCCTACCACGGGGTGCCGCACGCCATTGGCGTGGCCAACGGACTGGATGCCCTGATCCTGGCTTTGAAAGCCTACCAGTTTGAGCCGGGTTCGGAGGTTATCGTGCCGTCCAATACCTTTATTGCAACCATTCTGTCCATACTCCATAACCAGCTCAGTCCGGTACTGGTAGAACCCGATATCGCAACCTGTAATATAGATCCTTCAAGGATCGAGGCAGCCATCACCCCCCGTACCAAGGCCATTATCGTGGTTCATCTTTACGGCAAATGCTGTGATATGGATCCCATACTGGCCATCGCAGCCAGGCATGGCCTGAAACTGGTGGAAGACAGCGCACAGGCTCATGGGGCCAGGTACAGGAACCGGCTGGCGGGCACCATGGGAGAGATCGGGTGCTTTAGTTTTTACCCGGGCAAGAACCTGGGAGCCCTCGGCGACGGGGGCGGCATCGTCACCAGCCAGGATGATCTGGCCAGGAAAATGCGCCAGCTCAGGAATTACGGCTCTGAAATCAAATATTACAATGAGGAGGTTGGATACAATTCCCGGCTCGATGAAGTGCAGGCAGCCCTGCTCAGCATCAAATTGCGCGCACTGGACCAAATCACCGCCCATAAAAGAAAGCTGGCACAGATCTATCATGATCACCTCAAAGCGGATTTTATGAAGCCCCAGGTCCATCCCGACTTTTTTGATGTATATCATATATATAATATACGTCATCCCAAAAGAGATGCCCTGCGGGAATTCCTGCTGGCAAGGGATATCCGTACCGAAATTCACTATCCGGTTGCACCCAACCGTCAAAAAGCCCTGCAGGGACTCTACCAGGGGCAGGATTTCCCTATTTCAGAGCAAATCCATGCCACCACCCTGAGCCTGCCCTGTTCAACCTGCCACAGTGAGCAGGATATATACCGGGTAGTAGAAGCCCTCAACCAATTCTGAGTCATTCCGAACTGCCGCATAAAAAAACCCTCCTTTAAGGAGGGTTTTGAATTTATTATATAAAGTATTGATATTATTTAACTTCCGCTTGTTGAGGAATCGTTGGAAGCGGCAGGTGCTGCCGGTGTTTCTGCAACCGGGGCGGGAGCCGCTGGCTTGGGGGCCGCTTTTTTTACCGCTTTCTTGGGAGCTGCTTTTTTGGGAGCCACTTTTTTGGGAGCCGCTTTTTTAGGGGCTGCTTTCTTGGGGGCCGCTTTTTTTGGAGCCGCTTTCTTGGGCGCTGCTTTCTTTGGGGCCGCTTTTTTGGGTGCTGCTTTTTTCGCTACTTTTTTTACTGCTTTTTTAGGAGCAGCTTTTTTTACTGCTTTTTTGGGAGCAGCTTTCTTGGCTGACTTTTTCTTTGACTTTGCCATAGTTTGTAGTGAGTTTTTTTAGTTGTTTGAGAATTACAATGGAGATTAAGGCAAAAGTTAGTTAGAAAAATTCAAATAGAAAAAAATGATAAATGTTTTTTTGGAAGAAAAATGCAAACAGAACCGAGCCATCCCGGGATATTTATTTTTGCCCGCCCCCCGGGTAAAAACCGGGGGCTTGGAAAAGGGCTAAAAAATCCTGTAATTTCTTTGGAAAAAAGGATTTTTACCCTACCTTTGCGACCCCAAACAAAAGAGTTCTTTTTTACACATTGGATTTGGGAGTGGGCCCCGGAGGTCCACGTTAACACCAAAAAATTGAAGCAACATGGCAAAAGAAATTACAGGTTATGTCAAGTTGCAGGTTAAAGGCGGTCAAGCCAACCCTGCACCTCCCATCGGACCAGCATTGGGTTCCAAAGGAGTCAACATCATGGAGTTCTGCAAACAGTTCAACGCAAGGACCCAGGACAAAATGGGAAAAGTTCTTCCCGTTCTCATCACAGTTTATAACGACAAGTCTTTCGACTTCATCATTAAAACGCCCCCCGCAGCCATTCAGCTGCTGGATGCCGCTAAAATTCAAAGCGGTTCCAAAGAGCCAAATCGTAATAAAGTCGGAAAAGTTTCCTGGACACAGGTAGAGGCCATCGCCAAGGATAAAATGCCTGACCTCAACTGCTTTACTGTTGAATCCGCCATGCGTATGGTTGCCGGTACTGCCCGCAGTATGGGAATCAATGTAGATGGTAAAGCTCCCTGGGAAAACTAATTTGATTCACTAAAAAAACTGTACGAAATGGCTATCGCTAAAAAAAGAAAAATAGCAACCGCGAAGGTTGATAAAAATAAAATGTATTCGCTCAAAGACGCCTCTACCCTGGTAAAGGAAGTGAATACCACCAAATTCGACTCCTCTGTTGATTTGCATGTGCGCCTGGGCGTAGATCCCAAAAAAGCCGACCAGTCCATCCGTGGAACGGTCAGCCTGCCACATGGTACCGGTAAGACCAAGCGGGTGCTGGTTCTTTGCACGCCTGATAAAGAAGCGGATGCAAAGGCTGCCGGTGCTGACTTTGTGGGTTTGGATGAATTCATCCAGAAAATAGAGGGTGGATGGGTTGATGTGGATGTGATCGTGGCTACCCCTTCAGTTATGCCGAAGATCGGTAAACTCGGAAAGGTGCTTGGTCCCCGCAACCTGATGCCCAATCCAAAGACCGGTACGGTTACCAATGATGTGGCTGCAGCCGTCAATGAAGTTAAGGGCGGTAAGATTGCCTTTAAGGTGGATAAGGCCGGTATCATCCACGCTTCCATCGGAAGGGTAAGTTTTACCACCGAAAAGATTGTGGAAAACAGCCAGGAACTGATCAATGCGATTATCAAAGCCAAGCCTGCTACAGCCAAGGGCACTTACCTGAAAAGTGTTTTTATGGCCTCAACCATGAGCCCCGGTATCGCCGTTGATACAAAACCTTTTGCTCACTAGCCCTAACTGATTCCATTTGATGGAGGCGTTAATGCATCTAAATTAAAAGCGTTATGAACAAAGAACAAAAAAATGAAGTAATAGAACTGTTGAAAGACAAGTTCTCCCAATATAATAACTTTTATGTTGCCAATACTGAGTCCTTAACCGTGGAACAGGTTGGTAAACTCCGCCGGATCTGCTTCGACAAGCAAGTAGAGATCAAGGTGGCCAAAAATACACTGATCAAAAAAGCACTGGAGAGCCTGGACAGCAGCCGCTATGCCGGGGTGATTGAATCCCTTAACGGGGTGACCGCCCTGATGTTCTCTGCTGACGCCAAGGAGCCGGCCCTGATCATCAGTTCTTTCCGCAAAAGTGCCAATACCGACAAGCCCATTCTGAAGGCCGCCTTCATTGACGGGGATGTCTTTGCCGGTAATGACCAGCTTAAGGCGCTCACCACCCTGAAGAGCAAGCATGACCTGATCGGAGAAATCATCGGTCTGTTGCAGTCCCCGGCCAAGAATGTCATCAGTGGCCTCAATGCCGGCGCCAAACTGGCCGGCCTGGTCCAGGCACTCGAAGCAAGGGCAGAAGCTTAAAGCAAGCGACCCGGTACGGATGGAAGATCCGGCGCCGGTTCGTTCCGCATACACCCAGGCCTGTGGGTTAACAAAGGCAACATTTTTTTAAACCTCCGCCGGAGTTTCGCAAGAAGGGACAATGAAGGCGGAAAAAATTGTACAATTATGGCAGATTTAAAAGCATTCGCAGAACAGTTGGTTAGCCTGACTGTCAAAGAAGTAAACGAACTGGCTAAGATCCTGAAAGAAGAGTACGGTATTGAACCTGCAGCCGCTGCTGTAGCAGTTGCTGCCGGACCTGCTGCCGGCCCCGCTGCCGCTGCTGAAGAGAAGACTTCTTTCAACGTAATCCTCAAAGCCGGTGGACCCAACAAGCTGAACGTGGTAAAAATCGTTAAGGATATTACCGGTTTGGGCCTGAAGGAAGCCAAAGACTTAGTAGATGGCGCTCCCAAGCCAGTGAAAGAAGGTGTCAGCAAGGCTGATGCTGAAGGTGTTGTAGCCAAGCTGAAAGAAGCTGGTGCAGATGTAGAAATTCAGTAATCCTGGCTTTCGAAACATTATTAACCCCGGTTAGCCGGGGTTTTTGCCTTTTACGGTCATCCCGGAAAGGATAAAGATTTATTGATTATTTATCTTTATTGCTTACCTTTGCCGTCCATTTCCTTAAATTCATTTTCGGCCGGGCTGCCTGTCGGGGGTTATTTTTTAGAGATAACCGGCAGTTTACAGAGAGGGTTATTTAAAGACTCTTAGCAGTGGTTACATAGACGATTTGAAGTATGAACATCTAAAAAAAGGTTTTAAACAATATGTCTTCAACAAAATTGCAAACCAGGGTCAATTTCGGTAAAATCAAGCATCTTGCTGAAACTCCTGACCTTCTCGAAGTACAGATTCAATCTTTTAAAGAATTCTTCCAGTTAGAGACCACCCCGGACAAACGCAATATCGAAGGCTTGTTCAGGGTGTTTAAGGAAAATTTTCCCATTACCGATACGAGGAACATTTTCATGCTGGAGTTTCTGGATTATTTCATTGATCCACCCCGCTATACGATTGAAGAATGTATGGAACGTGGACTGACCTATGCGGTTCCCCTGAAGGCCAAACTTCGCCTGAGCTGCAACGATGAAGAGCATGTAGATTTCCAGACCATCGTCCAGGACGTGTTCCTTGGAAATATTCCTTATATGACCCCCCGCGGCACCTTTGTAATCAATGGTGCTGAACGCGTGGTGGTTTCGCAGTTACACCGCTCCCCGGGTGTATTCTTCGGGCAGTCGATCCATCCCAACGGGACCAAGATATATTCTGCCAGGGTTATCCCTTTCAAGGGCGCCTGGATGGAATTTGCCACAGACATCAATAACGTGATGTATGCCTATATAGACCGAAAGAAGAAATTTCCGGTTACCACCCTGCTGCGTTCTATTGGTTATGAGACGGATAAGGATATCCTGGAGCTCTTCGGAATGGCTGACGAGGTGAAAGGCGATAAGAAAGCATTGCAGAAATATATCGGCAGAAAGCTGGCTGCCCGCGTCCTGAGGACCTGGGTGGAGGATTTCGTGGATGAGGATACCGGCGAAGTGGTTTCCATTGAGCGCAATGAGATTGTGCTGGAACGTGATACCATTCTCGATGAGGAAGCCATTGATATGGTGGTGGAAATGGACGTTAAGAGCGTCTTTATCCAAAAAGAAGATGTGGGTGGTGACTATGCCATTATTTACAACACGCTTAACAAGGATACCTCTAATTCAGAACTGGAGGCCGTACAGCACATTTACCGCCAGCTGCGCGGCGCCGATGCACCGGACGATGAAACGGCCAGGGGTATCATAGATAAATTGTTCTTCAGTGACAAACGGTACGATCTCGGTGAGGTGGGCCGCTACAAGATCAACCGCAAGCTCAACCTGCACCAGCCCCTGGAGCAAAAGACACTGACCAAGGAAGACATGATTGAGATTGTCAAATACCTGGTTCGGCTGACCAACGCCAAAGCGGAAATCGACGATATCGATCACCTGAGCAACCGCCGTGTGCGCACGGTGGGAGAGCAGCTTTACGCCCAGTTCGGGGTAGGTCTGGCCCGTATGGCCAGGACCATCCGTGAACGTATGAACGTGCGCGACAACGAAGTATTTACCCCTGTTGACCTGATCAATGCCAGGACCCTGTCCTCGGTGATCAACTCCTTCTTTGGTACTTCCCAGTTGTCCCAGTTCCTCGACCAGACCAATCCGCTCAGCGAGATCACCCATAAACGCCGTATCTCCGCCCTCGGGCCCGGAGGTTTGAGCCGCGAGCGTGCCGGATTTGAAGTCCGTGACGTGCATTACAGCCATTATGGACGTCTCTGCACCATTGAAACCCCCGAAGGTCCCAATATCGGGCTGATTTCAACCCTTTGCGTGCATGCTAAAATCAACGAAATGGGTTTCATTGAAACCCCCTACCATAAAGTTCACGACGGCAAGGTTGACTTGAAGAAGCTGACCTACCTGAGCGCCGAAGAGGAAGATGTTGCCAAGATCGCACAGGCCAATATCGCCCTGGACGAGAAGGGCCATTTCATAGAGGACCGTATCGTATCCCGTCAGACGGGCGATTTCCCGATCCTGGAAAAAAATGAAGTGGAATACATGGATGTGGCTCCCAACCAGATTGTGGGATTGAGCGCTTCACTGATTCCCTTCCTGGAGCATGATGATGCCAACCGCGCCCTGATGGGTTCCAATATGCAGCGCCAGGCTGTGCCCCTGATCCGGCCTGAAATGCCGATTGTTGGTACCGGTCTGGAAGCCAAAGCAGCCCGCGACGCCCGCATCCAGATCCATTCCGAGGGAGAAGGCGTGGTCGAATTCGTGGATGCCAACGAGATCCATGTCCGTTACGAAAGAAATGAAACGCAGAAGCTGGTTAGTTTTGAAGAGGACCTGAAAATCTACAAACTGACCAAATTCATAAAGACCAACCAGGAGACCTGTATCAACCTGAAACCGGCCGTTAAAAAGGGCCAGCGTGTAAAGGACGGGGATTTCCTTACCGAAGGGTATGCCGTTCAGGCGGGTGAAATGGCGTTGGGCCGTAACCTGAAAGTGGCTTTCATGCCCTGGAAGGGATATAACTTTGAAGATGCCATTGTGATCAGTGAAAAAGTTGTCCGGGAAGATCTTTTTACCTCAGTACATATTTCCGAATATGAACTCGAAGTAAGGGATACCAAACTCGGTGAAGAGGAACTGACTCCTGATATTCCCAATGTCTCCGAAGAAGCCACCAAAGACCTGGATGAGAACGGTATCATTCGGGTAGGTGCCCAGATCAAGGAAGGAGATATCCTGATCGGGAAAATTACTCCCAAGGGTGAAAGCGATCCCACACCGGAAGAAAAATTGCTGCGTGCCATCTTTGGTGACAAGGCCGGTGATGCCAAGGATGCTTCCCTGAAGGCTCCAAGCGGTACGGAAGGGGTAGTGATCTCAAAGAAACTCTTCCAGCGTGCCAAAAAGGACAAGAATGCCAAGCTTCGCGAGAAGGCTGCATTGGACAAGATCGAAAAAGTGCATGAAAAGAACGTGACGGATCTGATGGATGTGTTGCTCAGCAAACTGCAGGTATTGCTCAAAGACCACACTTCCGCCGGCGTAAACAATAATTTCGGTGAAGTCCAGATTGGCAAAGGGGCTAAGTTCACCGCCAAGAACCTCTCCGGTATTGACTACCTCAATGTCAATCCCCTGGGATGGTCAGGTGATCCCAAGACCGATGAACTGATCAACGTGCTCCTGCACAACTATAATATCAAGTACAATGAAGAACTCGGAAGATACAAGCGCGAGAAATTCAATATCTCCATCGGGGACGAACTGCCCGCCGGGGTGCTGAAACTCGCCAAGGTATACCTGGCCGTAAAGCGTAAGCTCAAGGTGGGTGATAAGATGGCAGGACGTCACGGTAACAAGGGCATCGTTGCCAAGATAGTGCGTGCTGAAGACATGCCATTCCTCGAAGACGGAACCCCGGTAGACGTGGTCCTGAACCCGCTGGGTGTGCCTTCCCGTATGAATCTTGGCCAGATCTATGAAACCGTGCTTGGCTGGGCGGGTGAAAAGCTGGGTCTGAAATTTGCCACTCCCATCTTTGACGGGGCCACCGTGGAAGAAATTGCCGAACATATCCAGCGCGCAGGACTGCCAAGTTTCGGGCATACCTACCTCTATGACGGAGAAACAGGAGACCGATTCGACCAGAAGGCAACCGTGGGTATCATTTATATCATCAAACTGCATCATATGGTTGATGATAAGATGCACGCCAGAAGTATCGGGCCATACAGTCTCATTACCCAGCAGCCGCTGGGAGGTAAGGCTCAGTTTGGAGGCCAGCGCTTCGGTGAAATGGAGGTTTGGGCACTGGAAGCCTATGGAGCATCCAACATATTGCAGGAATTATTAACTTTGAAATCGGATGATATTATCGGCCGTGCCAAGACCTACGAGGCGATCGTCAAGGGTGATAATATTCCGAGACCAGGAATTCCTGAATCCTTCAATGTGCTGGTTCATGAACTCAGGGGGCTTGGCCTGGATCTGAAATTTGACTAAGTTTATTCTCGCTAACTGACGAATAATACCAGGAGCCATTCACGAAAGTGAGTGGCTTTTTTAATGGGTTTGTGAACGCTGGCTATCTTTGACCCGCCAATTCAAGAAAACATAAGCACCTTCTGATGGATACAGCCCCCATGTTTGCCCTCCTTGCAGCCGCCTTTGGCCTCGCATACGGGCTATTTTACCTGCTGCATAAACCCCGGACGGTCCCCCGGAAGTCCTATGAACACTTAGAGGCACTGCACCGGGAAACCCAGACTTCGCTGCGGATTTCAGAGGACCGTCTGGCCAGCCGGGATAAGGAGGCCCAGCGACTTGGTCTGTCGCTGCAGACCCTGGAAAAACAACTGGAGTCTCTCCGTTCCCTGAATGCTACCCATGAAACGACCCTGATGCACCGGGAAGAAAGGATCCGGGAATTGACCCATTCCATGGAACAACTCGCCGCCATTCAGGAAACTCAGCAGCAGCGGATCACGCAGACAAGGGAAGAGCTGGCGCAGGCAAATGCCAATAACAGGTCCTGGGAAGAGCGAAACCGTTTGCAGGCAGAGGCCGAAAGTAAAATGGCTGAACAGGTAGCTTCGATGACAGCGCGGATAAACCAGCTTACACAGGACAACAGTTACCTTTCGGCAGCCAAAGCCTCGCTGCAGGAAAAACTCAGCCAGCAGCAGGAAGCCATCTCAGATATGCAACGTTCATCCCACCTGCAGTTTGAGCGCATTGCCAACCAGATTCTGGAAGAGAAATCCGGGAAATTCACCGAACTCAACCGGACCAACCTGGAAGCCATGCTTAAGCCGCTGGGGGAAAATATTGATCATTTCAAAACGAAGGTGGAAGAAACCTATGACAAGGAATCCAGGCAGCGCTTTTCGCTTGAGCAAAGGGTGAAGGAGCTGGTCGAACAAACCAATAAGGTCAGCGCGGAGGCCAATAACCTGGCTTCGGCCCTCAAGGGTCAGGCAAAAAAACAGGGAAACTGGGGTGAGGTCATATTGGAAAGCATATTGCAGAAATCCGGGCTTGTCCGGGACCGGGAGTATTATATACAGAAAAACATCCGCGATGATCAGGGGCGGAATTTCAGGCCTGATGTGCTGGTAAATCTTCCGGACAACCGGATCATCATCATAGATTCCAAAGTATCACTGGTGGCTTATGACCGGTTCTCTTCGGCGGAAACACCCGAGGAGCAGGCCCTGCATTTGCGGGAGCATCTCAGGTCCATCTATGGCCATATCGATGACCTGCAGGGCAAACAATATGATAATCTCGAAGCATCCCTTGATTTCACCATGATGTTTATTCCCATAGAGCCGGCCTACGGGGCTGCCATGCAGGGCGATCCTGAACTCTGGGCCTATGCCTATTCCAGGAGAATCCTGCTGATCAGCCCGACCAACCTGATTGCCTGCCTCAAGCTGATTGCAGATCTATGGAAAAGGGAGTTGCAAAGCAAAAATGCCATGGACATTGTAAAAAGAGGCGAACTGCTCTATGAAAAATTCGTAAGTTTTACCAGCTCCCTGGAGGATATCGGAAAGCATCTGCACAAGTCACAGGAAGCCTATAACAATGCCCTGGGGCAGCTCAGCAGCGGCACCGGCAACCTGGTTGGACAAGCCATGAAACTAAAGAGCCTTGGATTAAAATCCAGTAAGGAAATCCCGCCTGGGATGTTACCCAACGAAATGGATGGGGCTGGGTAATCGTCATCTTAAGTGTAAAAGGCAGGTTTCTTGTCCGCACGGCATAAATGAAACCTGTGGTTTCTAAAAGGTATACGAACCGACAGTTTTGCGCCTAGCCGGTTTGCAAGGATTCTGTCATTTCCAGGTGGCAGAGGCTCCCCTGAATGCCCCCTTTTTTATGGGATGAAAACCCTTGATATGGATTAATGGATAATTTCTTTGCGGTTGTTCATCATCACCACGCATAATGAAACGGACAAAAACGAGGCAATGGTCAGAATCGCTGATATATCGTAGTGCTTGTTCTCAAACAAACGCAGACTCGCCAGGCCTGTGATGGCAACTGAAACCAGCGTGGAAAGGGTAAATAGCGTTTTCATTGTAATCCTTTTTATTGTTTGCTAATTGTACTGTCCAATACTAGACCGGTCAAATGGCAATAGGTTTATTAATGAATTCCTAATATGGGAGAATCCCGCCATGGACCGGTTTGCCCCTGGGGTCTGTCACAATAAAGAAACCCGCTCCATTAAGGAGCGGGCCTGACAGATCATGCTTAGGTAATCCGTTGTATTAGTACCTGTAATGTTCGGGCTTGAAGGGACCTGCTTTGGGTATACCCAGGTATTCACTCTGTTCGGTGGTCAATTCGTCGAGTTCAACGCCGATCTTGGCCAGGTGAAGTCTGGCAACCTTTTCATCCAGGTGCTTGGGCAGCACATATACCTTGTTTTCGTATTTGCTGTGATTGGTCCAGAGTTCCAGTTGTGCCAGTGTCTGGTTGGTGAATGAATTACTCATCACAAAGGAAGGGTGCCCTGTAGCGCATCCCAGGTTCACCAGGCGGCCTTCGGCGAGCACGATGATATCCCTGCCGTCAATATTATAAACATCAACCTGTGGCTTGATGGTATCCTTGGTGTGGCCATAATTGCTATTGAGCCATGCCATGTCGATTTCAATATCAAAGTGGCCGATATTGCATACAATGGCTTTGTCTTTCATGAGGCGGAAATGCTTTTCAGTGATCAGGTCACGGCATCCGGAGGCCGTGACAATGATGTCGGCTTCCTTAACTGCATCCACCATTTTCTTCACTTCAAATCCGTCCATGGCTGCCTGCAGGGCACAGATCGGATCGATCTCAGTAACAATAACCCGGCATCCGGCTCCCTTGAGTGAAGCCGCGGAACCCTTACCCACATCACCATAGCTTCCTACAACGGCAACCTTTCCGGCCATCATGACATCGGTAGCACGACGGATCGCATCCACCAGACTTTCTTTGCAGCCGTATTTGTTGTCAAATTTGGATTTCGTAACCGAGTCATTGACATTAAAGGCAGGGATGGGCAAAGTACCCTTTTCCATGCGCTCGTACAGACGGTGCACTCCGGTAGTGGTTTCTTCGGAGAGCCCTTTGATATGCTGTATGAGTTCGGGGTATTTGTCAAAAACGATGTTGGTCAGGTCCCCGCCGTCATCAAGAATCATATTGAGCGGCCTTTCGGTACTGCCGAAAAACAGGGTCTGCTCAATACACCAGTCTGCTTCTTCGAGTGACTGTCCTTTCCAGGCAAAAACACCAATGCCCGCAGCGGCAATGGCTGCTGCCGCCTGGTCCTGGGTGGAAAATATGTTGCATGAGCTCCAGCGCACTTCTGCGCCCAGTTCCACGAGCGTCTCGATCAGTACGGCAGTCTGGATGGTCATGTGCAAACAGCCTGCGATGCGGGCTCCCAGGAGTGGCTTTTGTTTGCCGTATTCTGCCCTGAGGGCCATCAGGCCGGGCATTTCAGCTTCTGCAAGCCTGATTTCCTTGCGACCCCAGGCGGCCAGACTCATGTCCTTCACTTTGTAGGGAAGGCTGAGATCAATACTTGTTTTTGTGTTGCTTGACATGTATTTAATTTTTATTTATTTGAATTGGGTTTCCTATTAGTGTAAACCGGGTAACAAAGGTAAGTTCGAAGAACAAAGTATTGGTAAATATCCTTAAATTTGGAATGAAATATGTTATTTAGTCGGTATTATAGAACAAAACAATAGATTGAAATGGAAAAAGCAGGCCCAACAGAAGAATCCACTAAACCGGTTTATGAACTCGATGAAAAGGACCGGGCCATTCTTCGGCTACTGCAGGAAAATGGCAAGATCACGGTCCGGGAGATAGCCGGGCTGGTTCATCTAAGTACCACACCCGTTCATGAGCGCATCAAGCGTATGGAGGACAGCGGGGTCATTAAACAATATGCTGCCCTGGTCGATCAATCCAGGGTCAAGAAGGGTTTGATGATTATCTGCTACGTATCACTAAAGGAGCATAATAAGAAATCCGGTGCCCGGTTTATAAAAACCATCCATGAATTGCAGGAAGTGACTGAGTGTTACAATATTTCCGGTGAATTTGATTTCATGCTGAAGGTTGTGGTGGAAAACATGGACGAGTATTATAATTTTCATGTCAATAAGCTGGGGCAGCTCGAAAACATAGGCCAGCTGCAGAGTACTTTTGTGATGGGTGTTATCAAAGAGACCCACCAGCTGGTATATTAAGGGCCGCGCGGGTTGGAAGGTTATTCGTAACTTTACAATTACAAGACTCGTGCAACCTAACAATAAACTCCTTCGACCATGTATAGTTATGATACGGTTTCCGAAGCAGTCAGCGGGCTCAAAAAAAGAGGGTATACCCTGGATTTTAACCTGGAGCAGGATGGAATCAGCAGCCGGGATTTGCCGGCAGCTTTATCCCCATCCGAATTTGAAATCACTGAAATACACCGATTTGAAGGCAACAGTGACCCCGATGATGAGGCAGTGGTCTATGCCATCGAATCCAGGCATGGTACCAAGGGAATCCTGGTCAATGGATTCGGAATTTCCTCTGATACCATCGGTGAGGAAATGATCCGCAAACTGACCATACATCACTCCCCTGAATAAAACAGGCATTTCCCATGATATCAGTTCGTGTAGCCAGGGAGGAAGACATAGGTCCCATACTGGCCATTTATAACGAGGTTATCGAAAAAACAACAGCCGTTTTTGAGTACAAACCGCATACCTATCAAATGCGAAAGGCCTGGTTTGAGGCCAAGCAAAGGGAAAACCTGCCTGTTTGGGTGGCAGAATCCGATCAGCAGATCATCGGATTAAGCACTTTTGGTCCCTTCCGTGCATGGGCAGCTTATCAATATACCGTGGAAAACTCAGTTTATGTGGCTTCCGGTTGGCAGGGCAGGGGGATCGGCAGATTGCTGATGATACCCCTGCTGGAAAGCGCCCGGGCCATGAAACGGCATGCCGTCATTGCCGGCATTGAAGCGGGCAATACAGCGAGCCTGCGTTTGCATCGATCACTGGGATTTGAAGAAGTGGCCCATTTCAGGGAAGTGGGTTATAAATTCGGCCGCTGGCTCGACCTGAAGTTCCTGGAACTGCTGTTCAGCGATACGCCTGAAATGCCGAGGGAACATTCATCCTGAAAAGGGGCTCTCAATATTTTTCCTTTAGCAGCCTGGAAACCACTTTATCAATAGGAAGGGTTACACTGTGTTCAGAAAAGGATTCCCAATCAATATAGCGGAAGGTCTCCGTTTCTTTTTTCTTTTCATATACCTCCAGCTGAGCGGCGTCAAAGTCAAATGGCTTCTGTCTGATGGGTACCCTGATTGGTTCGAGGGCTTCGGCAAAATAGTATATGGAAATGATCTGGTGTTCCTTATTGAATGCAGACATCTGAAAAAAATCGGTGGTGTATAGATGATCTCCGACGCGGACTTCCAGATCCATTTCCTCTTTAAATTCCCTTTTCAGGCAGTCCCTGGTTCCCTCCCCAAATTCCAGACCTCCCCCGGGGAATTTGGTGATATAGTCCCCTCTGATCAGTTCATCGCTTACCAGTACTTTCCTGTCCTCTCCCAGCAGAATCCCATAAACCCTGACATTGAACAAACTCATATTGGCTTTGATTGTTTGACTTTTAGTAAAAAAACAGGAGTCGTTGACATTTGAGATATTGTATTCATGGTAATAATTCCAGGTCTCCTTCAAAGACCTTCTCAGCGGGGCCGCATAGCCAGATGTTTTCAAATTTATTTTCCCCCACCCGGTCATATTCTACATGGAGTGTGCCCCCCCTGGTCAGGACGGTTACATCATTGAAGCCAATATCATTGTGATAAAAGACCAGCGCACTGGCCGTGACCCCCGTACCACAGGAGAGTGTTTCATCCTCAACACCCCTCTCGTAGGTGCGCACCATGATCTCATCCGGCTTTTTTTGCTCCACGAAATTCACGTTGATACCCTCTTTGGCAAACTCAGCGCTGTAGCGGATGTCCATTCCCTTTTTGAATACATCATAATCCATGACATCACCCACCAGTTTGACATAATGGGGAGAACCCGTATCGAGGATAAAATCCCCGTTGGTTTCACGAACCTGTCTGACATCATGCATTTTAAGTTTTACAATACCGTTGTCCGTTATCTCAGCATCGTGTTCCCCGTCAGCGGCCATAAAATGATACCTGTTTTTATGTATTCCCAGGGCGTAGGCAAACTTAACCAGGCAGCGGCCTCCGTTTCCGCACATCGTGCTTTCACGGCCGTCAGCATTGTAATACTTCATTTCAAAGTCATAACCTGAAACCGGGTTGAGCAGCATCAGTCCGTCAGCACCAATGCCAAAACGCCGGTCACACAGATGTTTCACCTTCTCAACCGGCAGGGCGGTGATCAGCCAGTTTCGGTTATCAATGATGATGAAATCGTTACCGGTTCCCTGGTATTTATGAAAATGTATTTTCAAAACAAAAAAAGATTAAAGACAAGAATTTAGTTCAGCCATCCCCCTTCCGGATGGAAGTTCCTTCCAGGCTCTGACAGTCAAAAATAACACAAAGAGTTCTTTACCAGCCAGAAATTGTTTCCAGTGTCTGTATAATAAGCCTTTCTACGGCGGCCTTGCCGTCCGGGGAAAATTGTCTGGTAACCCGGTTGGCAACAATGGCGCTCAGGCTTAGACAGTGATGCCCCAGAAGTTTCCCCAGACCGTAAAGCCCGGCCGTTTCCATCTCGAAATTGGTGATTCGGTGCTGGCCAAAAGCGAACTGCGAAAGGCGGTCGGTCAGCCCGGGATTACTCAGTCCCAGCCTGAGCACCCTGCCCTGTGGGCCGTAAAAACCCGGGCAGGTTACAGTGATCCCTTGATGGTATCCTTCCACAAAGTGCTTGATCAGCGAACCGCTGGCTCCTGAAATATAGGGATAAGAAAAGCGATGGTGGAGCTGGGTCTGTGTGACAAAGGCATGGAGTAGCTGGTTTTCCTCTTCATTTTGCTCATGACGATAGAAATTCAACAGGTTATCAATCCCAAGCCCATGGGTAGATACTACAAAACCATCCACCGGGATATCCGACTGCAGGGAACCGGAAGTCCCGATGCGGATGATGTGAAGTTGGGTCAGCTCGTCTTTGATAGACCTTGTGTTGAAATCAATATTTACAAGGGCGTCAAGTTCTGTAAGGACTATATCAATATTATCGGTTCCTATCCCTGTGGAAACCACAGAAATCCGCTTTTTTCCCAGGTAACCGGTATGGGTTACAAATTCCCGGTGGCTGGATTTACATTCCAGCCGGTCAAAATGCTTGCTGACCTCAGAAACCCTGTCCGGATCCCCTACGGTAATAACGGTATTAGCCAGTTCTCCCGGGCATAGATCCAGGTGGTAAATTGCCCCCCGATCATTAATTATCAGCTCACTTTCAGCAATTCGTTGCATAAAAAGTACAATTGGCTTTAGGGAAATTAACCCTAATATACTACTTTTGCTCCTCCCTATGGTTCCGTGGCCGAGCGGCTAGGCAAAGCTCTGCAAAAGCTTCTACAGCGGTTCGAATCCGCTCGGGACCTCAAATGTTCTTTAAAACCCATTGATATTCAATGGGTTTATCTTTTAGAGCCATAGCGGGTAACTAAAAGAAAGGCACTGACTATAACATTTGGGATGTAAATTATTATCAGCGCCCTTAAGAAGTTTTCACTGGCAAATCTGCACATAAGTGTTTAGGAAACTAAATCAAAAGTTGCCAGAGACATCCAGTCGATAATAGCCTTTTCTATTCAATGGGATCTACACAGAAAGCGGTTCTGGAAAATTATTTTCGAATTACGCAACAACTTTCGGAGCAATGGATGTAATCCCTACTTGCAACCTCAAACTAAGAATAGCCATGGTATGGTAAATATTTAGGGTCACTTAGATTTTATAATAATTACAACCAGGTTGCGTCACTCCCCTATAGTAAGAAAAGGTGGGCTATGATCAATGTTTTTCAGACAAGTAATGTTGTTTTAAAATATCTTCCCCGTATTCATTGCCCTTTTCGCGCCAGATTGTATGAATATGGTTTGCATTGCCTTCAAAACCGCAGTTATCAAATTCAATCAGGAAAGTTGGCCCGTTTAAAACAAAATAGTGGGGTTTGGATTCATCATAAGGCCCTATCCAGCCGAAATATACTTTTCCAATCCCCGCTTTCAGTATTTTATCATATTCTGCAGTAGCCTTTTCATACGCGAGGTTGAACACGTATTCGCGGATAATGTATTGCAAAATGGTCTGTTGCTTCATGGTCATTTCAGAGGCCAGAAGCCCCCAGTTGTCTACCAAACGCCTGCCACTTTCCGCTCCGGTAATAATGTCTTTTGGAACATCCGTATTCATGGTGGCTTTTTTTTGCTGTGCGGGTGAAAGCAAATGGATCAGTTTAATACCCATATCTTCTTCCTGGCCAAGTATCCGCCAGCCTGCATATTCAGTAGTGGGATATTCTGCCGGATCCGTGCCTTCAAAGAGGGGGGTAACTGAGAGTTTATCATGGATGAATGTAAAATTTACGGAAAGATGATGACCCTCAAGTTTGAATCCCCAATTTTTGTCAGTAGGAAGACCGTAGAGAGCAAAAAAGTAGTTTCTATGCGACCACAGGAGGTTTCTGACCATCTCATAGGTAGTGTCATTGATCTGTTTTTTATAATAGAGGCTGTCCCAATAAGAATTGAGCAGGTTATCCAAATGCATTATACTGGTCGCCTTAAGATATCCCTGGGAACTCAAGGAGACGGATAATATCCGGTGAAGCAACTTTCGTTGTTCAATGGTCATATTGCCAATGCTGATACCAGCCCTGGCCCTGAGACCAACGGGTAGGTTATTCCACTTCAGCCGTGAGGTATCCCCGAATTCCAGTAGGCCCGCTCTTTTTTGCATCGGGTCATAGGAATTCAACAGGGCAATAGCAGCTTGTTTGATTTCAGTGTGGTAACTGGTTTGTCCTTTCGATGAGGTGGAAAATAGCAATAAAGCCAGAGTTAAAAAATACAGGGATCCTTGCCTGATCATATGGTTGTTTTGGTTTTTGGGTTGTCAAATGGATTAGGCTGCGGATCGTTGGATATATTCATGGAGCGTCATAAGGGGTAAGGAATAAAATGATACTGTCTGTACACCTAATTTAAGAGATATTTAATAAAGAAGAAAAAAAATCATCCGCACTGTATGAAGCGGGTATCGCCCTGCGCAAAGTCTTTTCAACGGTTTGCGAATGCTACATTACGGCATGTAGTTTAATAAAAAGGCATTTGTAGCAGGGGGATCCAACCGAGATTGTCAGAAAAATGAAAGGGCAGGATGAAAATCCCGCCCCTTTTTTAAACCAAAAGCTTTATGCTATATATTCAAAAATAATGTTAGGACAATTCATGAATACTAACTGAAAATAATCTTTGGGATGATTGTGGTCATGCAGGGTACCTATTATCAATGTGTGCTTCGGGTCTGACCTGGGGATATTAGCAGGACGGATCCTGATGGGATAAATCATGGGACTGTTGCTGCTCCCGGAAACGCTCTGCCAGGGATAGTGCTATGGAAGTACAATAGGTTCGTTGACCCGTTAGGCAGGTCCCGCGCTTACACAGGGAGGCCTTTTTTTTCCCAAAAGGAAAAAGGGGCGAATATTCCCTGGGTGGTTTTATTTTACCGGTTTGGGCTTTAGCTCATTGACAGTATCCCATGGATTAAAAGGCATTGAATAGCCTCCTGAATCCAGGAGTGTCTTTGGGAAGGATTTCTGCAAGGATCCCCAGTCCCCGGGGGTGGTTCCTGTTTTATACAGATAAAAAGACTGCAGGTTTCTGAGGCCACTGAGGGAACTCACACCTTTGGCTGTGACGGAGGTGCCAACCAGGTTAAGTATTCGGAGCCTGTATAGGTTTTTCAGGTTCAAGAGCCCACTATCATTAATGCGCGTATTATTCAAATGCAATACGGTAAGGGCCTGGCATTGGCCGATGTAGACCAGGCCGCTGTCCCCAACGGGCTGTCCACCCAATTTCAGCCAGACCAGTTGCTTTTTAAGTGGCAACAGCAATTCAAGATCGCGGTCTGTAAAATGGACGGCATTGATGAAATTGGCTGACAGGTAGTGACTTCCCTGTGATACAGGAATGATTTCCACTTTTTTGGCCCGCAGTAATTCAATATCTTTTTCGGATGCTGCTGCAACTGGGGAGTCCGGAACCAGCGCAGCGGAGCCGGCCATGGCACTGTTCCCGTCTTGAAGGGCCAGCAGGTAGGAGGCGATCCGGGGAGGCTGTGGCAGTTCTTTGACCTTTCGTGAAAAGTCTGATCCCTGGGCAACCCACCATCGGAGTATAGCTATTTCACTTTCCTTCAAGGGATGTTTTTCCTTGGGAGGCATGCGATGCTCGTCATCGGAAGGGAGCAGGATCCTTTTTATCAGCTCGCTTTCCTCCGGTTTGAAGGGATGTAATACCAAACCATCCTTCCCACCCCTGCATATCCATACAGAATCATCCAGTCTCAGTTTGCCTTTCTGGCGGTTGGGGCCATGACACCCCACGCAATTGGCCTGGATCAGAGGCTGCACCACGTCGGCATAGATTTTTGCTTCCTTTATATCCGGGATGGGTTTGCGCGTAACCAGATTGCCGGTACCGGCATTTTCCAATGGAGCGGTGAGGTAGTCCGCGCCATGCGTAAGGGAGCCGCCCAAATGTCCCGTAATGGTAATCAATAACAGCAGGCCTACGGACAGTACAGAGTATAGACGATCCCGTTGCTGGCGAATTATTTTCACGTACAGAAAAAATGCGACCAGCACCACAGCAAAACCCATCCACATATGCAGGTCTACCAGGTCTTCCTCATAGTCACCGCTTAACGACAGCATGTACCCGCTCACCGAGGAGAGGATGGCTGAGACCAGTCCGCATAACAGAACAATCCTGATCACGCTGGGAGAAATATTATTGGCCGGATTGCGGGAGAGCAGCTGGAGCAGCAGCCCTACCAATAGAATACCAATGGGCAGATGAACAAGAACCGGATGTAAATGGCCCACAAATTCCTGGATAGATAGAAACAAGGGAGTTTATTTAATGGGGTAATTAAATTAAGCAATAATGTCATCAATAACGGTGCCTCCCACATCAGTCAGACGGAAGGGCCTTCCCTGGAATGGAAAGGTGAATTTGGTGTGATCAAACCCCAGCAGATTAAGCATGGTGGCCTGTATATCGAATGCGTTGGTTTTGCCGCTGACTGCGGCATATCCGATTTCATCGGTTTCCCCGTAGCTGCCGCCTTTCTTAATACCTCCGCCAGCCATCCAGATGGTGAATGCATCCACATGGTGGTCCCTTCCCTTGAAAGGATTTTGTTTCCCGTCGCGGTTTTCCATCATCGGCGTCCTTCCAAACTCCCCGCCCCAGACCACCAGTGTTTCATCGAGCAGTCCACGTTGTTTGAGATCCAGCAACAAGGCTGTCTTGGCCCTGTCGACCTGCTTGCATTTGGTGATCAGACCCATGTCCACCGCCGTGCTTGGGTCCGTTCCATGGCTGTCCCAGCCCCAGTCAAATAGCTGAATAAAGCGGACCCCTTTTTCCACCAGTTTTCTGGCTAACAACACGTTGTTGGCAAAGCAGGCCTTACCGGGTTTGGTACCATACATCTCATGGATATATGCCGGCTCGTTATTGATGTCCATCACTTCGGGTACAGCCATCTGCATACGGTATGCAAGCTCGTACTGGGATATCCTGGATAATATTTCCGGATCCTGGTATTCCTGGTATTCCACTTTATTGACTTCATTGATAGCATCAATGGAAGCTTTTCGTATATCCCTGTTCATTCCCTGCGGATCCTTTATGAAAAGAACCGGATCGCCTTCGCTGCGGCATTGTACACCCTGGTAAACGGAAGGCAGAAAACCACTGCCCCAGACACTTTTTCCCGCATCCGGGAAATGACCTCCGGAACTCAGCACGACAAATCCGGGCAGGTTCTGGTTTTCCGTTCCCAAACCGTAGGTGACCCAGGATCCGATACTGGGCCTTCCCAGCCTGCCAGAGCCGGTATGCATCATAAGCTGGGCCGGTGCATGGTTGAACTGGTCGGTGGTAACCGCCTTTAGGAAACTAACTTCGTCTGCCACCGTGGCAAAATGGGGCAGGTAATCACTCACCCAGGCGCCACTTTGCCCCCGCTGCACAAAATTAGCCTGGGGCCCTAGCATTTTGGGCACTCCCCTGATAAAGGCAAAACGTTTACCCTTCAGGAGCGAATCCGGGCAGTCTTGTCCGTCGAGTTTTTTAAGTACGGGTTTGAAATCAAACAATTCGAGTTGGGAAGGTGCTCCTGCCATATGCATATAGATAACACTCTTTGCCTTGCCGGGAAACATGGGCAGTTTAGGCGCCAGCGGATTGGCAGGATCGAAAGCAATGCTGCCGTTATCAGCATGGGATAAGCAACCAGGCAATAGGGATCCCAGGGCCAGGGCCCCCAGTCCCATGGCGCTCTCCTTTAAAAAATGCCGGCGGGTAAGATGGCTAAGCGTCCTTGCATTTGCCTCGTTGACCAGGCGTTGGTTATGAAGTTCCTTCTGGGTCATGGTATGAATTGTTTATTGGACAATGGCATTTAGTTCTTGGTGACTACTTCATCCAGGTTCAACAATGCTTCCGCAACCACTACATAGGCCGCTGAAGTGGGATTATTATGCTCCCCTGGCTGGCCTACCAATTCACAGGTTGATTCCAGATCGTGTTGAAATTTGACAAAGACCTTATCGTAAAGATTACTCAGTATCTTGAGCCGTCCGGCCTCAATGGGGCGGAACATAAGCAGTTCATATCCTTTTCGTATGGCATCCTGCTTATCGCCCGGATCAGCCAGGGTCAGCATTCTAAATGCCAGTTTCCTGGATGCTTCCACATAGGCAGAGTCGTTGAGCCCTACCAGTGCCTGCAGGGGCGTATTGGTCAGTATACGCCTTGCGGTGCATACTTCCCTGGAAGCACCGTCAAATGTGATCATGGAAGGGTAGGGGGCGGTCCTTTTCCAGTAAGTATAAATCGCCCTGCGGTACTGATCCTCACCAGGGCTGGTTTTCCATACGTCGTCGTTATAAGGGGATAGCCATATTCCCTGTGGCTGCCAGGGCATCACCGGCGGTCCGTACATTTTAGAACTCATCAGGCCGCTGGCGCACAGGGCCTGGTCACGGATTTGTTCTGCCGATAAACGGTTCCTGGGACCCCTGGCATAATATTTATTGTAAGGATCTTTTTCCAGTTTTTCCTGGGTCGTTCTTGAATCCTGGCGGTAGGTGGCTGACAGGACCATATATTTCAGGCATTTTTTGAGGCTCCATTGATCATCGTTCATCAGTTTCCAGGAAAGATAGTCAATCAGTTCCCGGTGGGTGGGTGCCGCACCCTGCGTGCCCATGTCCTCGAGGGTTTCAACGAGGCCTTTGCCAAAGAGTTTTTCCCACAATCGGTTTACTATGGTCCTGGAAACCAGCGGGTTCTTTTTATCCGTAAGCCACATGGTAAGACCCAGGCGGTTGCGTGGAGCCCCTGCCGGAAACGGATTGAGGGAATGGGGCACATCCGGCTCGACGACCTTTCCTTTCACCAGCCAGTTGCCCCTTTCAAATACCTGCGATGGTCTGTGCATATCCGCCGGGTTTTCCATCATGACGGGTATGCCCGGCAGATTTTCCCTCAACAATTCCCAATAGGTATTTTCAGCCTGCGCATAGCCGCTTTTGGATTCGCCGGAAAGTTTCTTGCCGAAATGCAGCCAGTCAAATTGCAGTCCGTCGTCGGTGGGTTTTTTCAGTGAATTGTTTACGAAATGGAAGAACAGGTCATGTTTACCACCGATAACGGGCAGGGACTGGGGCTTGATTTCCCATCCCTTCTTGGTCTTGCCAATAGCCATTACCTGCAAAATAGGGCCGTCGGGACTGTCCATTCGAATGGTCAATATGCCGCCGTCCACAGGCGCATTATAGCGGTAAATCAACTGGTCTTTTCCATTCAGGTCGACCTGACTGAACCTGGCCGAACCCTGGTTGCGAAAGGTCAGATACTTGGTATCCTCCAGCGCACTGTTTACAAACTGGTCTGCCCGTATCGAATTGATGGCAGGCTGCCAGGTTTTCAGGAAACGGATTTGTTCTGTGGCGTCTTTTGGTGAAATGTTGGTGCTGATCCATTTTTCCAGGTCCATTAACCTGGCACTGTCTGATTTGCCGAATTCCCGGAGCAGGGGGTAGTCTGCATAAGTATCCTCGTCTCTGGTATCGTTGAAAAATGCCATGAAGCTGTAATATTCTTCCTGTTTGAAAGGGTCATAGGGATGACTGTGGCATTGGACGCAGGCAAAGGTGGATCCCATCAGCCCCACCCAGGTGGTATTCACGCGATCCAGGACAGCTGCTGTGCGGAATTCTTCATTGTCGGTTCCCCCTTCATCATTGGTCATGGTGTTTCGGTGGAAACCGGTGGCGAGGAACTGGTCATCACTGTGACCGGGCAACAGATCGCCTGCAATCTGCTCGGTGAGAAACCGGTCATAGGGCTTGTCCTGGTTGAAGGCCCGGATCAGCCAGTCCCGGTAGCGCCAGATCTCCGGCCTCGTGTCATCTTTTTCATATCCCTTGCTGTCAGCATACCGGGCAATATCCAGCCACATGGAAGCCCAGTGTTCCCCGAAATGGGGGGAGGCCAGCAGCGAATCCACCAAACGCTCATAGGCGTGCTCATCTTTGCTTTGTAAATAAGCGGCTGCCAGGCCGGAGGAAGGGGGTAAACCCACCAGGTCCAGACTGACCCTCCTGAGTAAAACGGCCTTATCGGCTTCTCCCGCCGGATGAAGGTGCTCTTTTTGGAGTTTGTCCAGAATAAAGTAGTCGATATCGTTGCGGGCCCACTGGTCGCTATTGCTGCCAAACAGGCCAAAGAAATGCCTGCCGGGCCGCGGTACTTCGGTCTTTTCCACGGGAAGATAGGCCCAATGATCTCCCCAGACCGCGCCTTCTTTGATCCACTGGCGTAAAATGGCGATGTCTGTTTTGGAAAGGGGCTCATGCTGATAGGGCATACGTTCCTCGGGGTCCTTTACGGTAAGCCTTCTGATCATTTCACTTCTGTCAGGATCTCCCGGGATGATGGCCCTTTTTCCGGACTTGGCTACAGCCAGGGCTTCGGAGCGGAAAAGCAGGCTGAAATCGGCTTTACGCCTGACCCCGCCATGACATACTATACAGTTTTTATTGAAAATGGGTTTGACCTGTGTATTGAAATCCACCTTATCCTTTGGCATGAAATAATAAATCAGTATGGCCAGCAGGATCAGCAGTCCTGTAATGACCAGGGTAAGTTTGCTTTTCATGATCCGCTCCAGGCGGCTGGGGACAATTTCTTGATCCATATTAATGATTATATTCTCAGATCTCCCCGAACTCAGCGCAGGATAGCCATCCCTTGCCTTGTCGGAGCGTGTAATTTACCAAATTCAATATAGAACCCTGTGTGGTCAGGCTTTGGTTTGCTGCAATAATACACTCACCAAAAAACATTTTAAAAATGCCTGTTTTAGAACTCCGATCCTCGGGCAAAGTCATTTTGCCGGTACATCCATTGCCCTCCGGTAAAATCCGGGAATTCGACGGTCTGGTTACCAAGTTCAATCGACTTTTCACTCAAGGGAGTAATGGCGCTCCATGTTGCTGCATCATAAACGTCCTGGGGTGTGGCCACCTGTCTTTTGATGGATTCGATGAAGGCATGTAACACAAAAAAATCCATGCCCCCGTGTCCGGCACCCTCCGCATGGGAGCTCCATTTTTTCCAGAGTGGATGATCATATTTTTCAAACCAGGGTTCCTCTGGTGTCCATTCATCTTCTTTTCCTGAACCATCTATATATATACTTTTATTAACGTCCATCCACAAGCCCTTGGTTCCCTGAACCCTAAAACCCAGTGAGTAGGGGCGGGGCAGGTCTGTATCGTGTTGCAAAAGGATGGTTTCCCCATTGGCGCATTTGATTTGCGTGGTGACTACATCACCCAGCTTAAACTCAACTTTTGCATTGGGATGGTTGGCCCCGCCCTTTTCCACGATATAATCATGCAACCCCCTGGCTTTTGAACTAAAGGAGCACATGCTCATGAACCGGTTGCCCCGGTTGATATCTGCCATCATCGCCAGGGGTCCCACACCATGTGTTGGGTACAGGTCGCCATTGCGGTGAACGGAGTGAAAGGTGCGCCATCTTGCCTCAGATTCGGCTTTCGGTCCGAATTCCAGATCCGAATTGGCCGGGTTATCCCCGTTATTAAATTTTACGCCGCGCAGGTTATGCTGGTACCCCCCCTGCAAGTGGATGATCTCTCCAAAAAGTCCCTGTCTGACCATGTTCATGGCGGCCATCACATCCCTGCGGTAACAAACGTTTTCCAGCATCATTACCTGCGCCTTATTGGCCTCGCCAGCGCGAACCACGTCCCAGTGTTCTTCCAAAGTAAGGCCCAGCACCACTTCAGTGGCCACATATTTGATGCCGGCTGCCAGGGCGTCCAGTATCATGGGCGTATGCCACTCCCAGGGAGTGGCGATGATGATTCCATCCAGATCTTTTAGTTCGAGTAATTTCCGGTAGGCATAGTTATCACCGGTAAACACTTTTGGCATGGGCTTGCCGGATTTCTTAAGTATTTCATTACTCCTCTGTAACATCGGCGGATCGACGTCACAAATAGCCACCACATCTACATCATCCCTCAATAATGCCTGATGAAGGTGCCCCTGGCCTCTGCCTCCGACTCCGATAAAGCCGATCCTGACTTTTTTGGAACCTTTCTTTGCGGCAAATAACTGCTGTGGATCAAGCATGGCAAGGGCGGCCCCTGCTATTGAAATTTCCTGGACAAATCTTCTTCTGGTAGATTTCATAATTTTGCAGGTTTGTATTAAAATTAAAAAATAAACGGCTCATTGTGAGTTAATCCGGGAAATCATTTAAACAGGGGTTGCCATTGTAGGGTCCAAACGCCGGTTGGATAAGATTTAAAGGATCCGGGTTTCATAGGATTTTCCGGGAACATTCCCGGAGAAAGACCCATTCGGGTTTCAAAGGCCCCTGCATGCTGCAGATACTCCGTTAAACCAAACTGCCATGGCTATAAAATGGGACTGCAAGTCAAACTTAATCAACAAAGCGTTCCGGCGGACAGGCAAACGATTGCGTTTAATTTAAACGATATCAATTACCTGCAATCGTGAATGGCCAGTTGAGACTCAACGGTAAAATTATTGTATGTGGGAGTCTCTGCATTCCCGGTCCGGTTGCTGAGTAATTCCACCAGGATCTCGGTGGCCTTCTGACCCTGCTGGTAAGGAAACTGCTCTACGGAAGCTACTGGTGGAAAGGCCGTATAGTTACTCATGGGGAGGTTTGAATAACTAACAAAAGTGATATCCTCGTTGATTTTCAGTTTTTTACTTCTTGCATATTGAATCGCATCGAGGGCAACATAGTCATTGAATACTACCAAGGCAGTTGGCTTCCTTTTAAGGGATAAGAGCTGTTCCATTGCACGCTCGGTGCCTTCCCGGGTAAGGTCAGAGGAAACAATCAGGTTGGGGTCATATTTCAAAGGATGACTTCTGAGGGCCTTGATGTAACCCTCCACCCGCTGCTGGCTCGCATAAAGTTTTTCGGGTCCGTTGATCATGCCGATTACCCGGTGGCCGCTTTTTAAAAGGAATTTCATTGCTTTCATAGTCCCTGTTTCCATATTACAGGCCACGTAATGAATATTCGGAATATTGGGGATACGGTCGAAGAAAACAACCGGAATATCATATTTTTTCAGGCGTTCAAAGTGCTCATAACTGGTAGTGTGTTTGGCTATAGAAACGATTAATCCGTCAACCCGGTTTAATTTCATATTTTCTATGATCTTTTTTTCCCTTTCCTCGCTGTCATGTGACTGTCCGACCAGGACAGAATACTTGCATTTGTAGGAAGTGTCTTCAATGGCACTAAATGCAGCGGAGAAAAAAGCCTCTGATAATTCCGGGAGGATTACCCCGATGGTGAAGGTCTTCCTCTGCTGGAAGAAAATGGCATTCTGGTTGGGTTCATAATTCAGTTCACTGGCCAGCTGCCTGACCCTCATTTTCGTCCTCAGCCCAATACTCTGGTGGTCATGAAGCGCCCTTGATACGGTGGAAGGGGAGATATTTAGTTTTTTTGCGATTTCTGTGATTGTGGGTAGGTTGCTCATAATGGGAATTTGAAAACTTATTAAGTAACCTTTTTTCCGATATCAATTTTATTATAGTATGCCTTGCCTTAAGTGCATTTTAAAAATCCATACTGAAAATGATCCGCGTAATCCCGGCGTACCGGTCCGCTTCCTTTCATCAGACTAACCAGTATTTCATAGGATCGGTTATTTTTTTCATCTGAGCCTGTTTACCGGATGGATGCCTTTTTGGGCTTCCTGATGTGCATCCACCCAGCGGGCTTTTTGCCATCTGCATGGGAATCGAGGTAAACACCACCAGCAAAGGGGGGCAGCAGCATGAATATTCATATGGTAGAGAATTGGATTTTAGCGAAACCTCGAACAGTGGAAGTTGATGCCGATGAAAATGGAGCAGGTTGCTGTAGAATTGAAGTCTGTTTGATGGAAACAGCCTGCAATCCCGAATGGGTAAAAAATAACTACCCACTGTCTGGAATAATTCCTGCATATGGCTAAAGGTTAGTTTGGCTTTTTTCTAATCTAAAGTAATAAGTAATATCACCATTTTTAAGCTAACCTCTCGCATTTATTTACGAAACCGTTTTCGTGATTTTTATTTTGAACGGTATCAAAAACTGGAGTTATCGGGAGGAGGCATATTGCGTGTAGCCCGGCAGACGCGGAGTCTGTATGAATTAATTCGTATTTGGGGGTCCTGCCTACCGAAGAAATAATGCCCGGGATCCTTAGATAATGCTCAAAGGAGGACTGTAGGATGGATGGTCTGGGCGAGTATGGTATGTAGGGAAACCATCCACTTATCTGCTTTGGTTCAGACATGATCAGGACTTGCAAAGGGGATGGATTGGGTAATTTCTACTCTCGGCAAGTTTGCCGCCTTTTTCCTGAAGGCGGCTTTTACTACCGGAAAAGGGTATGCGCATGATATGCGGAGGATACCTGGCCTGTTCAGTGAATGGAAGTCGAGATGGTTTTAGGGCAGGCCTGCAGGCTTTAATAAAATTGTTTTTGATACCCTTTTGCTGGAATGGGGGGTATTTTTCAAGCCCTTGTCCGTGTAGCTGGCCGTTAACAGATAGACCCCTTTATTTCCTGATTTCCCCGGGTACTCTCTGGTACGGAAAGCGCCTTCAAGCCCGGGATAATAACAGATATCCGGGTCTGCGCTCCGGGTAAGAATCCATAGGACGATCTCTTTGAGTTGTTCTTGGCTGATGTCAGGATGCGGCGGCATGGGGGTGCTTCCCCATACCCCGGTCGAACCATGGATTACTTTTTGGACCAGCTGTCCGGCCGAAAGTTCTGTATGGGGGTATCGTTTGGATATCAGCTCGAATGCCGGGCCGATCAGTTTATTTTTAACCGCGTGGCAGGTAAAACAATTTGATTGCATCAGGTAAGTCAGGGCCGGTACCTCCCTGTTTTCGCGGGCCAGGGAAGCGAGTTGGTTTTTTAATTTGGAAGAATCGGCCAGGTACTGGACTTTAAGCAGGACCTCGCCTGCGGGGATCTCATTGTAATCGGAGGAACCATCTTCTTTGTCTGTAACGGCGATGGCATAATTAATCAGGCTATTCCAGGAAAACTTTCCCTGATCTGCAGGCTGCACAAACCGGATTACCGCCGGTGTGTTCTCCTGGCTTTTCGACTGCAAAATAAAGGCGGTTGTGGGGATATACATAAGAGCTGCACCAAACACCAGTCCCGCCATATATTTTCTACTTTTCATCATGGTAGTAGGTAATTAACTATGCTTCATCAATTTGTTTAGCCACCCTGTTGGCCGAGCGGGTGGCAGCCTCGGTTCCCCAGTTCAGATTGTCTGCGTAGGCACCAGCGAAATGGATACGGCCCTCCGGCTGGATGATCAACGGCCAGAATTTGTCCATGGTTCCAATGGGGAAAGCCATCCTCTCGCAGGTGGACGAATAGGTTTCCTTTGTCCAGTCCTTGCTTACGACCTGCTCAATGGTGTCTCCTTTGCCGGGGTAGACTTCCCGGAAAGCTGCGAGTGCGCGCTGAGGGGATATTCCTCCAGGACCTGTTCCGAGAATGATGACCCGGTGCGTATCGACTTCTTCGGCCGATTGCCAGGTGGCCCATAGATCCGGATGATCAAGGTCCATATTGATGGTCAAGCCGTCTTGTTCCCAGAACCTTGAACTGGCCTGGAACACAAAGCGCTGATAGGAGTCATAGGTGACATTATCCAGGACATATTGCCTGTTGGCGGGTAAGGCCGGTTCAACGGGGATATTTCGGAAGGCGGGCAAGGGGATGCAATTGACATAATAATCAGCCGTCAATTCCTTTGACTGGTTTTGTTGCCGGTAATTAATGGTTACGCCCCGGTTGCCCTGGCGGATAGACAAAATCTTAGCATCCAGCTTTACCCGGTTGCCAAGCCTTTTGGCAAAGGCATTGGGGAGCATCTGGTTGCCGCCCTTTAACCGGAATAGTTCGGTAGGCCGCAGCGGGACCCCCCTGAGTTTTAGAATGGCCGTTCCCCACAGGGAGGCTAGTGCCGAAGGCTCATCACCCCCCATAAATCCCAGGGCAGCTTTGGAGGCCCCGTCTTTTTTAAACAATGCCGACATGGATATATGATCCAATTCGTCATACCCGATATTAAAGGGCTGGTATTCATCTTTGAATTTGTCCAGATATGGCATTTTATAGAGCAGCTCGAGGTCAGCCCATGGATGTTTTGTCAGGAAGTCCACCTCTTTGTCATTTAAGCCAAACCCGCTGAGTACCGAAGGATCAGCGAGCATTTTTTCGGAATAAAATTTTCCCGCAATCCGGGTGGATAGATCCTTTCGCCTCGGATAGGGCAGGGCTTCCAGTCCAAACTCCCGGATATATCCCCAGTACAGATCATAACCCGGACGGGTGATATGTTCCTGCCCGTAGTCTCCGTATAAACCGTCCGATAGCCCATCATGGGCGGTATAGACATGGCCGCCGTGTCGGCCCGACGCTTCCAGGACGGTCACATCATGCCCCCTTTTCATCAGTTCGTAGGCACAGCAGAGGCCCGCAATGCCTGCCCCGCCCACTATGATTTTCTTTATATTGATGGGTCCTGGCATGGGGGCGGGGATGGAATGTTCCTGAGCAAGGGGGGCTGCTTTATCCTGGGCCCTGGAAAAATCCGCCCAGGAAATGGCCACTCCTGCCAGCAGGGAGTTTTTTAGAAAATCGCGTCTTTTGGATCCTTTTTTCTGCATGAACCGGTTTTTGGGATGAAAAAATCAATGAATAACCGTGTCGCAACATTAAATTTGTATGATGAATTTATGCTGCTTTATTACTTACTGATAAAAATAAAGGATAAATCCACCGAAAAAATAAGCAAACGTTTGTCTGATATGAATGTTTAGGGACAGCTTGTTTGGCCGGAGTGCAAATGAGCGGCCCTTTGAAAAGACCTTGATTCATATTGGTCTTGCGTAGCATTGAACTGCAATGACAGTGAAATCTACAACCCCGCTGCCGGGCATCCGGCGTATCTAAACGCTTCCATATTGCCGGGCAGGGTATTGCCCCCCTTTGCCGGGTGCCCGTTGTTTGGTTCCGAATCCATCACCTTCGATTTCAGGCCGGTTTTGGTCATTTATATGATGAATTCAATATTTCAGACAAACGTTTGCCTAATTCAGACAGTTCTTTCCGGAATACTTTGTAAGTTATTGTATTTCAATGGTATAGAAGATAAGGTATTTAAACATATTAATTAACGTATTGTTTACACAACAATATGTTAATGTTTGAAGGGAAGGGGATTTCCCTAATTTCAGCGAACTAAAAAAGTATTGCTTATGAACCAGAATTCAAAGAAAAGACTATTGTTCTTGGTGTTTTACCTGTTTGTTATGTTATTGCAGGTGACAGCACAGACAAAGATCATCACCGGTAAAGTCACCGATGATAGCGGAAAACCCGCTGTCGGTGCCACCGTTACTGTGAAGGGCTCCAAATCGGGGACTTCCACCGACGCCACAGGCTCTTTTTCGCTGTCAGTTCCAGCGGGCGCCAAGACCATCGTGATTTCCTATGTAGGTTATATCGACCAGCAGATAAGTATACAGTCCGAAAGCAATGTATCCGTTTCACTGAAGCCAGCCTCCGGAACCACCCTCAATGATGTGGTCGTTGTTGGTTACGGTACCGCCAAACGTAAGGACATCACCGGATCGGTTTCCAGTATTACAGCCAAAGATTTTAACCAGGGACCTGCAGCCAACCCCATGGACCAGGTTCAGGGAAGGGTACCCGGACTGGTGGTTACTTCACCGGATGGTGACCCCAACTCCAACCCGATCATCCGCCTGAGGGGACAAACCTCACTCTACGGCAGCCAGACTCCCTTGCTGGTGGTAGACGGAATCATCCTGGACAATTATGAAATCCTGGCCTCCATTCCCCCCGCCGACATCATATCTTTTGACTTCCTGAAAGATGCATCGGCCTCGGCCATCTATGGTTCACGCGGCGCCAACGGGGTTATCCTCATTACTACCCTCAAAGGTAAAGCAGGCAGCAGCCAGATCAATTATTCCGGTTCAATCACTACTTCCAAAGACGCCAAATATTATGACCTGCAGAATGCCTCCAGTTTTGTGAAGCATTCTCTGGCCCTTGGTTTTGATACTACGGGTTATAACTGGGACGGTAGAAGCAGCACCGACTGGCAAAAACAGATCACCCAGACGGGCGTTTCCAATAACCACCTCCTGGGTATTTCAGGCGGTACTGATAATTTTATTTATAATGGATCCCTCACCTATGCTGACCAGCAGGGTATCGTTATCAACACCGCCCGCAAACAGTTTGGCCTCCGCATCAATGCGGAACAAAAGGCCCTCAATAACAAACTGGTCATACAGTATAATATCCTGAGTTCAGAAACACAACGAAAAAATATTGATGCCAATATCTTTTACTGGGCCTATAATATCCCTCCGACGGTTCCTGAAAAACTGGCCAACGGAACGGACAATCCCATTTACAATTACAACTATGTGAACCCTGTGTGGATGGAGAACAATGAAGTGCGTCGTTCCACCGATTATCTACACCAGATAAACGTGGTTGCCAACTATGAACTCTTAAAAGGCCTCAAAATCGGAGCCGGCGGTAACATCAGCCGCTTCAATATTCAGTACGATTATTTTCTGCCGGTCATACCCGGAGCAGGCGCCATCCTGAACCAGGGATTCAAATACAACTTGAATACTAATTCCGACAAAGGAGATATGCATATTAACTACATCAAAAGTGTAGGCAAACATAATTTCACGGCTACGGGAGTTTATGAGTACAATTATTACACCGATGATAATTTCTTTGCCAGGGGCTCCGGGTTCCCTGTAGATATCACTACCAACAATGCCCTGTCTTCAGGCATACCCAGTTTTAATACCATTTCCTCCTATAAGGATGAGTATAAGCTCATATCCTTCCTGGGAAGGATTACCTATAACTACGACAACAGGTATTACCTGACGGGTAGTTTCCGTAGAGATGGTTCTTCCAAATTCGGCCCTAATGACCGGTATGGAAATTTCCCCTCTGTATCAGGTGCCTGGCGCATCAGTAAGGAAAAGTTCCTTGCAGACGCAAGCTGGATTGATGAACTGAAATTAAATGTTGGTTACGGTGTCACCGGTAATTCCGATCCAATCGGTGCCTATAATACACTGGCCCTGCTTGGACCCAATGTACGCACCTACGATCCTACTAACCCCAACAACCCCTATCCCGTTGGTTACTCACCCGTGCAAAATCCAAACGCGGATCTGAAATGGGAAAAGAGGGTGGGGGAAAATCTCGGACTTGAATTCTCTTTCTTAAAATCCAGGATCACGGGTAGTTTCGCCGTCTTCAATGACAAAACGCAGGACCTTCTGTATAACTATGGTGTACCAACCCCGCCCAACTATATCGGTTCGGTGCTTGCCAATGTCGGTTCCCTTACCAATAAGGGGGAAGAACTTGGTTTGAACCTGGAGATCATCCGTGAAAAGGATATCTCTTTTTCCATAGGCGGTCAAATTACCGTGGCACATACAAAAGTGACAAGCCTCTCGGGTAACTGGGATGGCAATCATGTCACCACTGATCTGATCAATATTGGTTCAGCCGGTGGTCAGGGGCTTAGTTTCAATCCCCTGACTTACATCAAAGTGGGTTATGCTGTGCCTGTTTTCTATATTTCTCATTTCACCGGTATCGACCAGAATGGCCAGCAGCTGCTGGATTCAGCCGGTGTCAAAAGCCTGACGCTGGCCCAGAACGGCAGCCCCACGCTTCATTTCATCGATCCTACACCCAAATTCACCTATGGTATTAATACCAATTTCCGTTACAAGGCCTGGACCCTGTATGCCGCATTTAATGGAAATTATGGCCAGAAAATCTATGACAACTCTAGGCTGAACCTGGAAAACTTTCCCCGTTTCCCGGGTCTGAATGTTAAAAATGAAGCATTTACCAACGGCCTCAAGGAAAGCCCCAATTCATCCGATTATTGGCTGGAAAAGGCTTCCTACCTGAGACTTCAGAATCTGACGATTGCCTACGTTTTCCCCAAAATCGGATACCTGCAGAACCTGCGTGTATATGTAACTGGTACCAACCTGTTTGTGATCACCAAATACAAGGGACTTGATCCGGAAGTTTCTCCCGTCTCCAACGCAGGCGGAACCAGGGCCGGTATCGGCTCCCTGGCTAGCACCCTGTCCAGCGCCTACGGTGGTTTGGGCGGTGGCGGCACCGGTCAGGCTTATATTGATAATAACTACAGTGGCGGCGGATTTTATCCAAGGGCACGCTCATTTACTTTGGGAGTTAACATCACTATTAAATAAAAATATATCATAGCATTAAATTCTTTCAAATATGCAAAAACATAATAATTCGAAAAATTGGGCGATGGTTGTACTGCTGTTATGGCTCAGCGGGATTGCCTGTACCAAGCTCGATGTTAAGACCTATAGTGTCGTGCCTACCGCGTCCTATTTCCAGACAGCGGCAGAAGTTGCCGCAGCCAAGGCGCCTTCCTATGCAGCAGTTCAGAACTTATACACCAACGGAGCTACCTGGCTTGCCACGGAGATTCCTTCTGACGAGATGGTCTTCCCGACCCGAGGAAGTGACTGGTATGACGGAGGCACCTGGGCCAGCCTGTATTACCATAACCAGACAGCCGTGGACGTCTATGGCTGGATCGGTGGTACCTGGAACGATAATATCGGCGGAGCCAGTCAGTGTAATTACATCATCTACACGGAGAAGAACCTGCCCACTCCTCCGCCAACTCTTGCCGCTGACCTGGCTGAAATGATCGCCCTGAGGTCCTATTTTTATTACAATGCCATGGATATCTTCGGAAATATCCCTTATGTAACCAATTTTAAGGTAGATCCTGCCACCGTGCAGACGCTCCCAAGGGCCCAGCTATTCGATTCCCTGGAGCGTGACCTGCTGGCCGCTATACCCAATCTGGCTGCCAACGTGGATGTTACTACTTACGGAAAAGTCACCAAATGGATGGCCTACAGCCTGCTGGCTCGTATGTACCTCAATGCGGGTGTTTACAAATCCCAGCCCGGCAGCTATACCTACGGCGCCTCCAACACCTATTGGCAGAAATGTAAGGATGCCTGTGATCAGGTCATTAATTCCGGGGCCTATTCACTGGATCCCGTCTATTTTAACAGCTTTTTTGGCCAGAACAATACCAGTGCACCTGAAAATATTTTCGTCGCTCCGGCTTCAGGAACAGGCATTATTCCGGGCAACGGCATAGTTCAGCGGACCATTGAATTCAATTCTTCCCTGACTTTTGGCACTCCCTGCTGTAACTATGGCAATAACGGCGCCAGCGCCACGCATGATTTTTACAGCCAGTATGATACCAATTCCACCTATTCCTATAATTCGGTGGTGATAAACGGACGTACCGTAAACAACAAACTCAGGACCTTCGCTGACCAGCGTACTGCACAGTGGCTCATTGGCCAGCAGTTTCAGGGTGACGGCGTCAGTAATTATCCTCCCAATATCAACTGGGTAGTGGATAATAATGATTACTGCTGTACCTATAACGGGGATACCTCAACCGCCCATACTACACGGATTGGCGATTTTTACAATGGACTCTATACACCGGTGATTTATTATGACCGGATGACTGAATTCAGTAACCCGGCAGACACGTTCCGCCATGCAGGTGTGCGCAATATCAAATACTGGCCTCAGCCCGGAAACGCTACCGGCAACCAGGGCAATGCATTTGTTATTTTCCGCCTGGCTGATATTTACCTGATGCGCGGGGAAGCCGAATACAACCTCGGAATGATTCCGCAGGCGCTGGCTGATTTCAACGCTGTCCGCGAACGGGCCTATTCAGGAAGTACGGCCCATGACTGGGTGGCAGCTGACCTCACTCCGGCCAATATCCTGGCTGAAAGGGGCAGGGAACTTGCCTGGGAAATGGTCAGAAGAACCGACCAGATCCGATTCGGCACATTTGGTGCGGCCAAGAATTTCCCGCCCAAACCCGCCGATCCGGATGCGCATCTGACGATCTTCCCGATTCCCCAGAACCAGATTACGGCCAATCCGAATCTGAAACAAAATGCGGGATATTAATTGAAGCAGAAAGACGCTTAATGATTATCTTGTAGGCTGATATTAACATCAGGCCGGAATGGTGACCACCGGTTGCCGATCCGGCCTGATTTGTTTATTTTATTCATTAAATGCTGCCTCCCGTGATCCATTCCAAGAGCCTGGCCTGCCTTTTATGTTCCGGCATGATCTTTCTGGGGGGATGCAGGGACAAAGAGCCTTCCCTGTTTACGCCGCTGGCCTCCTCAGAGACAGGAATCCATTTTGTCAACCCCAATGTGGATACCGACACGCTCAGTATCATGGACTACCTCTATTACTACAATGGTGCAGGGGTTGCTATCGGGGATATTAACAATGATGGCCTGCCGGATATCTATTTTGCATCCAATACGGCCGGCAATAAACTATACCTGAATAAGGGGAATTTTCAATTTGAGGACATAACGGCACTTGCCGGCGTGGCCGGACAGGCCGACTGGACCACCGGCGTCACGATGGCTGATGTGAACGGAGATGGTTTTTTGGATATATATGTATGTACGGTTGGTAATTTCACACCCCGGGATCATAACGGAGATCCGCATGCGTATTTCCAGCATTCACGCAACCAGTTGTTCATCAATAACGGGAACAATACTTTTACGGAAAGCGCCAAAAAGTGGGGGCTCGATATCGTAGGCTATAATACGCAGGCTGTATTTTTTGACTACGACAAGGATGGTGACCTGGACATGTTCCTGCTACAGCACTCCACCCACCAGACAGATGCCTACGGAAGCACTTCCCTGCGCGATAAATACAGCCCGGAGAGCGGAGGGAAATTATACAGGAATGACGGGGATCATTTTACAGACGTCACCCGGTCCTCCGGTATTTACAGCAGTGCTACCGGCTACGGTCTGGGCGTCGGGGTTGCTGACCTCAACCAGGACGGGTATGACGATATATATGTAAGCAATGATTTTCATGAGAACGACTATTATTATGTCAACCAGGGCAATGGTACTTTCCGCGAGATGAATAATCAGGCCTTTGCCCATGAGTCCAAATTTTCCATGGGAAATGACATTGCAGATATCAACAACGACGGCTGGCCGGACATCATGACCGTTGACATGCTTCCCGAGGACGAAAAGGTACTCAAGTCCTCCCTGGGGGATGACCCATTGAATTTATATATGTACCAGCGTGGATTCGGATATAACTACCAGTTTGCTCGCAACGCCCTTCAGCTCAATACCGGTCGGGGAAAAAAATTTTCTGACATCGCGCTCTACAGCGGGGTTTCTGCCACGGACTGGAGCTGGTCGCCGCTTATTGCTGATTATAACCTCGACGGTCAAAACGATATCTTCGTTTCCAATGGTATAAAAAACAGGCCCAATGACCTGGACTATGTCAAATTTATTTCCGGACTTCCACAGCCCAGCCAAAACAGCGGAAAAAGGCAGCACGACAAGGAGATACTCAAACACCTTCCTCCCGGAGCCTGGCATAATTATATATTTGAAGGGCAGCCGGACCTAACTTTCAAGGACCGGTCGGCCCAATGGGGTTTTGACGCAAATACCCTTTCACAGGGAGCTGCTTATGGCGACCTGGATGGCGATGGTGACCTGGATCTGGTGACCAACAATATGAACGAGACCGCCGGAATTTACCGTAATAATACCCGTGTCATGCATCCCGGCTCTCATTATCTGACCGTGGCCATCAGGGGAAAGGGACCCAATACCTTCGGAATCGGCACCAAGGTCTTTGTTTTTGCCGCCGGAAAACTGTACTACCAGGAGTTGCAAAATGAGCGTGGATTTATGAGCAGCAGTGAGCCCGTACTGCATTTTGGACTCGGAGAGGCAGCCATGGCGGACAGCCTGGTAGTCATCTGGCCCGATAATACCTATGAGCGAATCCCAAAGGTGGCAGCCAGCCAGCGCCTGCAACTTAACTATGACCCCAAAAAGGCCACACCCATTGGGAATTATGCCGGATTTATTGACCAGCTGCTCCATACGCCGGCCTCCGGCAGACTGACCGATATGACGGAAGCCTCCGGTATGACCTACCGGCACCAGGAGGACGTATCCTTTATTGACTTTAACCAGCAATGGACAATACCCCATGAACTTTCTACACCTGGACCCAAAATCGCAGTTGCCGACGTGAACGGAGACGGACGGGAAGATTTCTTTGTGTGCGGGGGTAAAGGGCAAGGGGGCACCCTCTTTTTGCAACAGCCGGATGCCCGGTTTGTGGTTTCGGCAGATTCAGCCGTATTTCTCAAAGACCGCTCCTGTGAAGATGTTGATGCCGTTTTTTTTGATGCCAATGGGGACGGGTTTGCCGACCTGTATGTGGCCAGCGGCGGCAATGAATACCAGGGTAAGGCTGCCGAACTCAAAGACAGGCTTTACCTCAATGACGGCAGGGGGCATTTTACCAAATCATCGGGCCTGCCTGATCTTTTTGAAAATAAATCCGTGGTCCGGGTAGCAGATTTCGACCACGATGGCGATATGGATATTTTCGTGGGCGGAAGGGCCGATTCCCGGATTTACGGGATGCCGCCATTTAGTTACCTGTTGCAAAATGACGGTAAAGGGAATTTCAGGGTGGTTACCCAGGAACTAATACCCGAACTGGAACATATCGGGATGGTTACCGATGCCACCTGGTGTGATATTGACAAGGACGGATGGCCAGACCTGATTGTAACCGGGGACTGGATGCCCCCGACGCTTTTCAAAAATAACCATGGGCATTTTGTCAAGGCTTCACTCACCTCTAACGATGCAGCATTGTCAGGATGGTGGTGCAGCCTTAAAGCCACTGACCTCAACGGGGACGGATTCCCTGACCTGCTGATGGGGAATCTGGGATTGAACAGCAAACTAACGGCCAGCTCAGATTATCCCCTGAAAATGTTTGTAGGCGATATCCTGGGAAACCAGCATATCACCCAAATACTGGCAGTTGCCAAAAACGGGAAATATTATACTTTCCTCAACAAGGAGGACCTTGAACTGCAGCTTCCCTACCTGAAAAAGGAATACTTAAGTTACTCCAAAATGGCAGGAAAGACGGTGGAGGAGATTTTCGGTCATAAGCTCGACAGCATTCCGCTCTACCAGCTTTCAACCCTGGCCTCCATGAAACTCATCAATGACGGCAAGGGGCATTTCACCGCTTCCCAGCTGCCTGCACCCATGCAATGGACCCCTATTTTTGATTTTGCCATCCTGGATGCATCGGGCGGGGGCAGGGTGGATCTGCTGGCAGGAGGTAATTTCTTTGGAACCGAACCTTTTGAAGGGAGGTATGATGCGCTTCCGCTTTGCCTTTATCATGGGGACGGACATGGAAATTTCCAGGCTGATCTGCCCCTGCCAGCTCCGCTGGACACCATAACCGGTGAAGTAAGGTGTTTACGACCCATCCGTCTGGCCAATGGCAAAAAGGCCATGATTGTTGGCTTTAACAACGGCCCGGTGAAATTACTTGGATACTAAGGGCTTTATCGGGTAAACCAATTCGATTTTCACCATGGAACTGTCTGCAACAGGCAGGGGAGAAAGGTATTTTTCGTATTCTACGGACCCCTTAACCAGGGTATGGTCGGCGAAATATTTGTCCATGGCTGCATATGCCTTCATCCTGTCCCTGAAAGGCCCTTCATAGATCCCGGTGGCTAGTACCTGGGTGCGAGGCATTTGCCGGCATCTGACAAGGTAATCCCCTTCTATGATTTTGTTGATATGGATACCAGCCATGACATCGACCGAATCGCCGGGCAGGTAATGAATGGACAGATTCTTAGGGCCGCTTGGTACCGTTTTATGTGCTACAGCGAAACTGTCCAGCTGGCTGAACAGGTAATGGATCTTGCCGAAGAGGTCCTGCCTGTGGGCCAGGGTGGCCTGCTGGGTCAAAAAAATGGTATCAGCAGGCTGCTTGATGTCAATAGACATACCATAAAACAGGGCCGGGTTTTCCAGGTATGACTTCAGGTGGGTGACGGACCGGTCTGCAAAGGACTCCGGTTCCAGAAATGGCAGTATCTTATACAATAAACGTGAGTCACGGGCATATTGTACCTGGGAATTTTCAAGCGCTGCCATCCGGGCATTGTCAAAGCTGGGAATAAAGGACAATATGAAAGAATCAGAATGATCTTTCTCGGTTTCAACAACCTGGTAAAGCAGGTAATCGAACTGGGTAATGGTGATGGTGCGGCCGCTAAAAGAAAAGGTGTTAATATGCCTGGAAGTATCTGAGTGAAAGGAAAAGGAAGCAGAATCCCTCTGCCATGCCTGTGCCACCGACTGATCCCAGCTGATCCAGCTTCGCGGCTGGAAGAGGGAGGCGGATATGTTCTTAAAGCTGTTCCCGATATAAAGGTCCTTTTTTTTGACCGAAGGAATAAAGTAGCAAATAAGGAAGGCTGAGATGACTAAAAGGATCAGAATCCGGAACACAGGTTTCATAATGGGTTTTTTTCGGTATAGCAGTCTGGTTAAATATAAGGTTTAAAAATAATTAAAAGCGGGGGATCATATATGAAAAAAGAAAGCTTAATTTTTTTAATTTTTACAGCACTGTCTGTCCTGATTTCCTATTCCTGCCAGGGGCCGGAAAAAAAACAAAATGGCAGTTTACCCGAGACTGCCGGAGGATGGATCAAGTATGAAAAAAATCCGGTGCTCGGCGGGGATCTGGGAACCATCTTTGATGTCAGCCTTTTGCATGAAGGCCCAGGGGATTTTCAAATGTACTGCTCCTGGCGCCCAAGGCGCAGTATCGCCCTATCCACCAGCCGGGACGGACTATTATGGTCCAAACCCGCTGTCTGCCTGTCCTTTAACGACAGCAGCGGATGGGAGCGGGATGTGAACAGGCCTGTGGTCCTGTTCCTAAACGGGAAATACCATATGTGGTATACGGGCGAAAATGACAGTGCCTCCGCCATCGGTTATGCCGTCAGTGACGATGGACGCCAGTTCCGCCGGGTCAGTCCATTACCGGTGATGGTTGCCGACCGCCCTTGGGAAAAAAAAGCCCTGATGTGCCCGCATGTGATCTGGGATGATCAGCTGAAATTATACCGGATGTGGTATTCAGGCGGGGAGCAGTATGAACCCGATGCCATCGGCTATGCGACCAGCCCCGACGGTATCCACTGGGATAAATACCCTGCAAACCCTGTATTCCGGGCGGACAGTTCCCGGCAGTGGGAACAGGCAAAGGTTACCGCATGCCAGGTCATCAGGCGCAGGGATGATTACCTGATGTTTTATATCGGCTTTAAAAATACGGACTTCGCCCAAATTGGCATGGCCCGCTCAAAGGATGGAATCACCCAATGGGAAAGGTACGCCGCTAATCCCATCATCCGGCCGGGCATGGGGTGGGATTCGAGTGCCGTCTATAAGCCCTTTGCGGTGATGGACGGGGAAAAATGGCTGCTATATTACAACGGCCGCAAAAACAACATGGAGCAAATCGGTATTGCCCTGCACCAGGGACCAGACCTGGGATTTTAAAAACCAACAAAAACATCCCTGTCACCAGGGAATTCATATGCGAAGCGTCCTTATTCATCTGGCCTGTCTTTGGCTTGCCATGACAGCCACCGCCTTGCTGCCGGAGCCCGCTGCGGCCCAGGGAACCGTATTGCGTCCGGAAAGTTTCAAGCATTTTGTGGATAGTTTCAACCTGTGGGACCATGAATTGTATCCGCAATTTATTTCCAATGCAAAAAGCTGGGAATTCCTGTCAGCCAATATTCCTTTGCTGGACTGTCCCGATAAACAACTGGAGCAGACCTATTATTTCAGGTGGTGGACCTACCGGAAGCATATCCGAAAGACGCCGGAGGGCTTTGTGATCCTTGAATTCCTTCCCGATGTCAGCTGGGCCGGTAAATACAATACCATCAATTGTGCAGCCGCATTGCATGTATATGAAGGAAGATGGCTGCACGACAGTCAATACATCAGCGATTACATAAAATTCTGGTACCGGGGAGGAGGTGATATGGAAGCTTACAGCTGCTGGATGGCCGATGCGCTGTGGAACCAGTCCCTGGTAAAGGGTGACAGAAAACTGGCCATATCGCTGGAAGCAGACCTGGTCAGGGAATATGGAAACCGGGAAAAAGCGCAATTGGACAGCAATGGTCTGTATTGGCAGATTGACGGCAAAGACGGAATGGAAATGTCCATCTGCGGGGGCAGCGATGGGGACAGGCCTGCCTACCGGGCCACCATCAATTCATACCAGTACGGGGATGCCATGGCCATTGCCCGCATTGCGGACTGGTCAGGTCAGCGGGAGGCGGGGGATTTGTTTCGCAACAAGGCCCTCACCTTAAAAAATAACATAGAGCGCCTGTTGTGGGATGACACGGCGCGATTTTTCAAAGTACTGCAAAAGCCGGTGGCAGATTCAGGTTACCGCAAAGGAATGCCTTTATGCAGCGCCAGGGAGTTACACGGATATACGCCCTGGCTTTTCAGCCTGCCATCCTCGCGTTATTCGGTTGCCTGGAAATTCCTAATGGATCCCCGTTATTTTTATGCCCCCTACGGGCCCACCACCGCCGAACAGGGACATCCGGGATTCGACATTTCCTACAAGGACCATGAATGCCAGTGGAACGGCCCTTCCTGGCCGATGGCGACCTCCATAACGCTCACCGCCATGGCCAACCTGATCAATAATTATCCTCCCTCCCCGGTGAGGGCTCAGGATTTTTTTAAGCTTCTGCTGCAGTACGCAGGCTCCCAGCAACGAACCAGGGAGGATGGACGGGTGGTCCCCTGGATTGATGAAAACCTCAATCCCTTTAACGGGGACTGGATATCCCGTACACGCCTTTCTACCTGGGAAAACGGGCATTGGTCCAAAGAGAAGGGAGGCCCCGAAAGAGGCAAGGATTATAACCATTCCACTTTCTGCGACCTGGTTATAACAGGTCTAATCGGGCTTCGGCCCTCGGAGGGAAATACAGTCCTGGTCAATCCAATGATACCTGCCGGCACCTGGGATTATTTTTGCCTGGACCACCTGACCTATCATGGAAAAATGCTGACCATTCTCTATGATCGTCTGGGAACCCGCTACCACCGGGGCAGGGGGATGATGGTTTTTGTCGATGGCAGAAAAGCGGCAGCCAGTCCGGTGCTGAAGAAAATCATGGTTAGGTTGGAGCATTGATGGATGCTGGCCCGAAGGGTTTGCAGTCCGGGGGAACCTGCCAAAGGGTATTGTCAATAAAACGTATACAAAGGAACAGGCCGGCCCGGCTGGATGCGCGGGACCGGCCTGTTGGGGAAGGTCTCATTATTGAATAATGCCGTGACTAGGTCACAACCTTAATTGTTCTTAATGCGGATATTGCGGTATTCTACTTTCATGGAAGGAAGCACATGCACCTGCAACCCGATCAGGCCGCTGAATTTACGGCTGGTGGTATCATTGTCGGTCGCTTCACTCATCAGGACCTTGTTGATGTAGTGTTTCATGTGGTTACCCTTCACCACCAGGTATACCTCATTCCAATCATTGTTCTTTATGAATGCTTTTAATGAATCGGGATTACCCAGCGAGCCGGTAATGACGGGTTTCTGATTGGCCTCCAGCGTGGCAATCTGGCCCCTCATGGCCAGGAAACCGCGCCCCCTTTCTTCGTAATTCTGACCGGTATACTGGTTGGCTCCGTCTATATCGGCCTGGTAGCCTTTCAGGGCATAGCGGATATCCGGGAGTTCTTCACTCCGGTATTGGATGCCACTGTTGCCGCCTTCGCTGATCCTGTACTCGGCCTTGAGTTCAAAATCAGCGGGTTTCCCTCCGCGCCAGATCAGAAAAGTATTGGTACTGATCTGTTTTTGCGGGGTTACCTCCCCGATGAAACTGCCGCTGTCTACTTTCCAGACGGAGCTATCCCCTTCCCAACCGCTAAATGTCTTGCCATCAAATATCGGGACAAAGCCGTCTTTGTCGGCCAGGCTGCTGCTGTCGGTACCGGCATTGCCGGCGGCGGAGGGCCCCTTGTCACCGCAACCGGCCAGCAGACAGATCAAAATCAGTGGGAAGGCCAAGGCAGTCAGGGATTTATTCCAGGTGTTTTTTTTCATTTTTAATTTATTGAAGTGTTAAAATGGATGGTATGATGGGATTTGGGTGGTCATTGGTTTATTGACGTGTCTCTCCAGGTTCCCGTCAGGGCTGAATCATAGACCGCCTGGCAAACCTTCTGCGTTTCCAGTGCCTCTGAAAAAGTGGGTGAACATGGTTTGCCCGTCGTGAGGCTTTCCAGAAAATCTGCTGCCTGGTGAACAAAGGAATGTTCATAGCCAATACCCAGCCCCGGCACCCACCATTTGTCCATATAGGGATGGTCTCCGTCCGTTACATGGATGGAACGCCAGCCTTTCAGCCTGGATTCATCACCATTGTCGAAAAACTCCAGCCTGTTCAAATCATGCAGGTCCCAGCGGAGGGAGGCATTGGCTCCGTTGATTTCAAAGGTATAGAGGGCTTTGTGTCCGCGCGCATAGCGGGTGGATTCAAAATTACCCAAAGAACCATTGTGGAAGTGACAATGGAAGGTGCAGGCATCGTCAATGCTCACCTGCTCTACGTGGCCGGTAAGCTGATGCATCCTTTCCTTGATAAATGTTTCCATCATGGCTGATACGTCCCGGATACCCCCGTTGAGCCACATGGCCGTATCGATGCAATGGCTCAACAGGTCCCCCAGTACGCCTGAACCTGAAACGGCAGCATCCATCCGCCAAAGGCCTTCCCCGCCCTGGGGCAGGTTGGCGTTGATGGTCCAGTCCTGGAGAAAATTGGCCCTGAAGTGAAATATCCTGCCCAGTTTACCGGAGTCCACGATCTGCTTGGCCAGGGTAACGGCCGGGATGCGCCGGTAATTATACCAGACCATATTGGGTACGCCGGCTTTTTCCACTGCGTCCACCATCGTCTGGGATTCTGCCAGTGTTCTGGCCAGGGGTTTTTCGCAAAGAACCATTTTTCCTGCCAGGGCGGCCGCCCTGGCAATCTCCGCATGGGAGTCATTGGGTGTGCAGATATCCACCGCGTCGATATCCTTTCTTTCAATTAGTCGCCTCCAGTCTGTTTCAAAGGATTCATAACCCCATTGTTCGGCAAAGGACTTTACTTTGTCCCCGTTGCGGGCGCATACGGCTTTCAGAACCGGCAGATAATCCAGGGCCGGGAAAAAATCACCCACCCGCTTATAGGCGTTGGAATGGGTCCTTCCCATGAACCCGCATCCTATCAGTCCAATTCGGAGTTCTTTCTTATTTTTCATTGTTTGATTGTATTTGAAGGGTTTTCCATCATTCCCCTATACCAAAACAGGGGACTGTATTATTTATTCAGCTTCATACCAGCCGTGTGCTTCGCGAACCCGGACCATTGCGCCCAGGATGTCATTCCATGTTTGCTGCCGCTCCATCACGGCATTGGGGAACATACAGCCATCCCAGCAAATATGCCTGAAGGCCTTGGTCAGTCTGCCTTCCTCGTCCCTGAGCCAGTATCCGGCATCATGGGGTATATCCAGTTTCCCGTTGGGATCGGTCGCCTGGCAATGCCGGCCTGTTTTGTCGTGGGAACCCGCACCATGTACCGTTCCGTCATTTTGAGCAACATGGAAATCAATGGTCCAGGGCCTCAACGCCCGGGTAAGTGTCTTCAGCCCCTCGGAGAGAGCCTGGCGGTCCCCCCACTGGAAATCAGGCGGCAGGATGCGGTCTTCCGGACGGTTAACACCCAGCAGATACAGCAGGGTATGGGCCATATCGGCCTGGAAACCGATATTTGGACGGTCTACGGCTTCCAGCGTATCGACCATGGTCTTCCAGCTGTGCATTCCACCCCAGCAGATCTCTCCCTCTGCAGCCAGCTTTTCCCCAAATTCCGCTGCTGCGTCGCAGGCTTCCCTAAAGGTCTGGGCTATTAGTTTGGTATTGCCTTGCGGGTCAGCGGACCAGGCTTCCGGGTTGGTGGCTGAATCAATGCGCACGATACCATGCGGCCGCACACCCAGCTCGCGCAATTTCATGGCAAACCGGCAGGATTTGCGGACCTGTTCTACAAACCGGGTTCGGTCTTCCCGGGTACCCATAGCCGAACCGCCGGCGGGCGGCCAGACGGGAGCCACAATGCTGCCTATGTGCAGGTTGAGTGCCGAAACTTTATCGGCCAGTTTTTTGATGCCGTCATCTGAACTGTCGATGTCAAAATGCGGTTCGAACAGGCCGATGTCAATTCCGTCGAATTTAACGCCATTCACCTCGGCCGCAGCGGTGAAATTCAATAGTGTATCCAGGGCTAAGGTCGGTTCGGAGCCAGGACCTTTGCCGACCACGCCGGGCCAGGTGGCATTGTGAAGTTTTGGATAGTTATTAGCTTGCATATCGTTTGATTAAATGGTGATTTATATGGAAAGGTCCGGATTTGCCGGTCCGAAATGTTTGAGCATGACAATGGGATCGGTGGTGGATGCGTTGACGATGTCAACCCCTTCCCTGGCGGCTTTTTCCGAAACGAAAAACTCATCATTGGTCAACTGCCCATAGCGTATCAGGGAGGGGGTCTCTACTTCCCAAACACCCATCCTGCCCCTTCCCTGCATCATGATGATGCCATAAGCCGCACTGTCCCGAATGGTTACTTTGCACCCAGGTAGTACGGTCAGTTCTTTGGCACTGAAAGCCTCCGATTTGTAACAGACCCATTTTTCGATATAGCCTGAAGCCAACATTTCGGATTCGGACCGGACAGGCAAAGGTTCCATAAAACGGTTCTGGTGAAGCAGGGGGTCTACATTCAGCTCCCAGTCAATCACATCGAGCAATTGCTCATAGTCACCTATGCTTTCCTTGGGGGTACCGTTCCACAGCAGTTCTTCGGGTATGATGGCCTCATTGACCAGCGACTGGTACATGGCAAATACGTCGGAGGCTTTTTGCGGTTCATAGGTGCAAAGACTGCCCGGGGCATGCAACAGCCCTGGCGGCACATCCCATCCTGTTCCCGGTTGCAGACGGAACGCCTGCGAGTAATTGGTGATCTTATTATCGCCTTTGGTGAAATTCATCAGGCATTCCTTGATCTGGGCCCTGGTGGTGCCGGGGGAAATTCCCATGAAGGTGTATGGAAAATCTCCGCCATGGTTATTGAGCTGGGGCGGAAAATAATAAGCTTCGGGCTTTCCCAGCTGGCCAATCAGGGCTGCTTTTTCATCATTGTGGTGAATATGATGGGGCAGGGGACCCATATTGTCAAAAAATTTGGAGTACATCGGCCAGGAGCCATATTGATTCCATAAACGGTCTCCGATAAGCTCACCTTTGAGCTCGTCGATGGCATCTTTGAGCAGGATTTGCTGCTCCGTGTTTCCGTCCCGATAGACGACCGCACTTAATCCTTCATTTTTACCCGTCAGGGGCCCGTTTTTGGCAGGGGTGGTCGAAGACAACCAGCGTTCATCTATTCCCCCTCGCTGACCGCCGAGTACATAATAATCATCGGGATGTAATTTTATCCTTCTTCCCGGTACGCAAAAGGAACGGGGGACCCAGGTGGGTGCTAAACGTAAAATGCCTTTACCTTGTTGGAGGGCATTGGCTGCTGCATGTCTTTTTTCCATTGGCAAAATTTAGTAATCGTTTTTTAATGTGTTGCCTTTTTCTGCCGGCAGTTCATAGGAGCCCCTTTCTAAAAGGGCCGGAGCTAAGAGGCTTCAAAACCTCCCAGAAAATCATGGCAGGACTCGGTTCCCTGGAGCACTTCCATTTCCAGGTCGTAAACCAGGCTTTCGCCCGGAGCCACAAACCGGAGAGTTGAGGCTTTCCTGGCAGCCGCCTGCCCAATGGGAGGATTTGTGCCGGGTTCCAGCCCGGTTATATATTCTCCGTAACCAAAATGCTGCCAGTTGGTAAGCCAGGGCAATTGGTCCTTGCGGAATCTCAGCACAAAGGCCAGATTAATTCGCTCATTGTATAATCCACAGCTGCACTGCCCGTTCCGGTCGGCAAGGCTGTCAATAAAACCGACATCTTCTCCCTTTCCGGCATGCACTTCCAGGGGACCCGGACATCTCCTGTAATCATGTCCCGGCCTAAAGATGTTACCGGGGTTTCCCGGCGGCTTTTGCTGTAAGTCTCCTTTCCACAGGATTCGGGTACCTTCATCCACCAGGGGCCACCCGAAATTGCAATGATACAGCAGCATATGCGGCGTGGGCTGGTTGGATAAGTTGGTCACTTCATCATGAATGAAAATGGATGACTTTCCCAGGGTGGAAGAGATGGTCCTTCTTAATTCAAGGCTTGGTCCAAATATCGTCGTCTGCCGGATCAGCCCTGTTATACTCATTTTCATCCGACCTTTTCGGGGATCTGGCTGCAAAATGGATTCAACCTCCGCGGCCGTATTGCTGATGGGTCCGTGCAGTCCGCGTTCTCCATATTCATCCACTTCTGGTCCCCCGACGTGGTCAAGTCCGCAGGTGGTCAGCAGCCCCCCGCCAAAAGTGCGAAGCCAGCCGGCGCCCCTGTCAGAAAATGGCTGCGGTGCGGTTATACCCGATAGGCTAAGCCAGGAGAGATTGTACTGATTATGACTGGCATCGGCAATGTCCATGGCCCGGTCTATGACCACTTTGTAACGCAGTCCTGAACCGGTATTGATCCAGGCAATGCGGGTGCCACGTCCGGGTCCGTTGTCCAGCACGGCCGTTTCTATCCCACCCAGCTGGGCTGGATGGGATAGTTTGCCGCTCCATGATGGTACCGGATGATCTGACATGGATCAGTTATGGTTTTTTGGGTGCAAAAATGGTATCCTGTTTATTGCCGCCTGATTTAAGGTAGGCCAGCAAATCCTTCAATTCTTCGCCATTGAGCCTGTTTATCAGTCCGGGAAACATGATGGATTCCTTGGAAAGCTGGGTCTTGATCACTTCCTTTTTCGAAAGTTCGCGCTGGGTCAGTGGTGCAAAGGGATTCTGGGAAACATAATATTTGTCTGCATCCTGATTGACCAGCCTTCCCACGATGGTGCTGCCGTCCTTCATGTGGAAGACCGTGGCCGCAAACTGGTCGGAAACCGTCCTGCTTGGATCAACAATGGCGATCATCATATCCTTATAGGAAAACCTTGTCCCGAGTTCGGTCAGATCCGGTCCTATTGTTCCGCCTTCGCCGCGCATGGTATGGCACAGGTTACACATCGAGGCACTGAACATGGCCTTGCCCCGGTTGAAATCCTGGTTATGCAGCCCGTTTTTGACAAGCACCATCGCAGAATCCACATCCCAGTCTACGCCGGGCCCTTTGGGTTGCACAACCCCTTTTGCCAGCCCCATCTGGGAGCGCTCCACCAGGGAATCACCTGATATGGTATTAAAGTAGGCTAGTTTATCCTTGGGGACATTCTTCAGTGCATTCTTGCGAGCCTGGTTGATGAAACCGACAAAGCTGTGACCTCCCTTGTATCCAAAGGCCTTATAAAACCAGCGGAAATAGTTTTCCCTCAGTTCGGGTGTCCACCCTGTTTTGGCCGCACTCAGTACCGTGGCGTAATAAGTCTGCTGCTGGGCGGGCACATTGGATAGCATGGCGGCAATATCCATACCATAGGCCGGATTGCGGAGAATCTGGTCGGCAGAATTGGTGAAGGTCTTCATGGCTCCCGGATCATCTTTGGCCACGGCCAGTAGCGCAATGGTCTTTTCCACGGCCTTTGGATCTCCCAGGTATACCAGTACTTTGCTCAGTGACCTGTTTAGGTCGTTTGAACTGGCAGGATATTGTTGGTCCAGGTATTGAATTACCTTGTTTTTTGTTGCAGGGCCAGGAAGCCCCATACGGGAAACTACCAGTTCAAAGGCCCTTAGCAGATCAATCTGCTGCGACTCGTTTAGCTGGGTGTAGGGAATGGCGGTCAGCGCTTGGAGCAGTTCGTCCCGCACAGAAGCCTTCCCCTGCCGGGCCAGCGCCAATGCAGCCTGGGTAAGGGCAACGGGATCTTTTTCATGAAGTGCTTTATCCTGCCACTGGCTAACCGGCTGGTGTTCTACTGCAATCCTGGCCGCGAACCGGATAAATCGGTCCCCGTTGTTCAGGTTTGGCCAGGCCACCTCAAGGGCATCGGCTTTGGGGGCCCCGTGATAGGACTCCAGTTTGTGTCTGAGTTTTTGCAGTTCCGTGGGTTCGGACACGGCCAGTTTCTCGGTATTGGCCTTATTGTCCCCATAATAGACGCGGTACAGGTCAGATTCCAGCCTGCGACCACCGGTGAGAAAATACAGGGCACCGTCTGGTCCGATCATGCCATCGGTCAGGGGCAGGGGGGAGCCAGATATGAATTCTTCAGCGGCAGCCTTATAGGAAGCCCCTTCGGCCTGAGGCTGGAAGGCATATATAATGCCAAAGCTCCAGTCAAAAGCGAAAATGGAACGGCGATATTTTTCGGGGAACCTGGATTGCTGCCCGCTGAACACACTGGTGGGAGAACCCTGTCCGATATTCAGCAGGGGAGGCAGATTATCAGGGTAGTGTTCGGACCATTTGTCGGTTCCGGGACGCCAGCCGAATTCCCCGCCACTGGGTACATGGCAAATGCGGATCGGACGGTACCAAGGAAGGCCGAAATCCCATTCCATGTCAGAATCGAAGGTGAACATATCACCGGCCTCATTGAAGGCCAGATCAAAGGGATTTCTAAATCCTGCACTCACCAGGTTGAAATTTCCACCTGTTGAATCGATTTGTGCGATCCATCCGCCATGTGTATTTACGGTATTGTCATGTCCGTTGGGATCCCTTATCAGGGGAAGCAGGTTGTCTATCTGCCAGACAGGAGGGGCCGAATAATTATCCATCTTGGGAATCTTGGTAAAATTGCCTGCGTTAATGTAGAGGGAATTTCCATCCGGGGCCAGCACGATGCTGTGAGGTCCGTGTTCGCCATCACCTTCCAGTCTTTTGATCAGGGTGATTTTGTCATACTGGTCATCCCCGTTGGTATCCTGCAAACGGTAGAGACCGCTGGGCCTGGAATTGGCCGTATCACCCTCATCATTGACCATTACATATAGACTGTGAAATGCATAAAGCAGGCCGTGGGCATAACCAATCCGGCGGGAAGCCCGGCTGGTATCACCGGGAATATGTAATTCGATACTGTCTATTTTTATCTTGTCCTGGGTGGTATCCGCACCGATGGCGGGAATGGTGAGCCTGTATAAATTGCCATACTGGTCAGAAGAAATCATCCTGCCTTTTTCATCAAAGGTCATGGCCACCCAGGAACCCTGGTTATGTATGCCCGGACTGTAGAGATGGTCGGCATGAAAATCGGGTGGTAGTTTCAGGGCTGCAATTTTTGGATCTTTTGACACAGCTGCATTGTCCTCCTTTTTTGAAGCCGGATTACATCCCAGCGAACATTGAAGGACAATAAAAAGCGCGCAGCAAAAGCTGGGAAGGCGGAAGTGTTGGTACATTTGGAAGTATTGATATGAATAGAAAATAATTTCGCAATCGTATAATCTATGGAGACTGAAGGTTTCCCAAATCTTCTTTCAGCAGTTGTACAATGATGCCACTTCTTTGCCTCTTGAGTTAGCAAGAATAGCGCATGTTTTTGAACTACCCAAATTCACTTTTCAGTTTTATAAAAATATACAGCTGCCGGCCTGCTGTGGTTCCACGTCAGGAATTTGTCCAGTCTTTACAACCCGCGCAGTCCGGGTTTTTAAAGGGCGTTTACCAGCCACGGGCCCGGTTATTCTGCCTTAGGGGCAGGGTATTTTAAAAATGCACAATCGTTTGCTCAGGTAAATGCAGGTTTTCTTCATTATGTTTGAAAATCTGATGCTAACGGGTGGCAGGGCTTGTCGTGTGGTTACCTGAGGGAGCAAACAGAAAGTCCCTGAAAACAGCAGGATGCCGGCCTTTGGCATTGACTTAAAGGGGGGGGGGCGGTCATGGTGCTGCCGAAAGATGCCTTGATTACCAGGGGACGATTTCTTTTGAGACGAAGAGAGCGTGTTACAAGCCTAACGAACTTTTAAAAAAAGACCATGAGATCCCTTGTTAAAGTTTTATTGTTGCGGGCTGCCTGGTTAACCTTATCGGGAGTTACGAGCCTGGCCGGGCAATCTCTGCTGCCCTTAGCGCCAGCGGTCAAATCTCCGGCCGACTATGTCAATCCTTTCATCGGTGCCAGCACAAGCGCAGGCAAGGCCGGGATCTTTCACGGACTGGGAAAGACCTTCCCCGGGGCAGCTACGCCCTTTGGCCTGGTGCAACTGAGTCCCAATACGATAACGGGCGGAGATAACGGATCGGGATACAGCTATGAACATACCAGCATAGAAGGCTTTGCCTTCACCCAGATGAGTGGCGTGGGCTGGTACGGAGACCTGGGTAATTTACTGGTCATGCCAACGGGCGGCCCCCTGAAAACATTCGCTGGCAGGATGGATCATCCCGGGGAGGGTTACCGGTCCGCTTATTCAAAAAAAAGCGAAAAAGCCTCTGCCGGTTATTATGCCGTGCGCTTAACTGATTATAATATTCGGGCTGAACTCACGGCAGCTCCCCACAGCGGAATGATGCGATTCACTTTTCCTGCATCCAGGCAATCCCGCATACAAATAGACCTGGGCCGGCGGGTAGGGGGCAGTTCCACGCTGCAATATGTTCAATATATCGATGCGCATACCATCCGGGGATGGATGAAGTGCACGCCCCTTGGCGGGGGATGGGGCAATGGGGACGGGCATGCCGACTATACCGTGTACTTCTATGCACATATCAGCAAGGCCATGGCAAATTTCGGCGTCTGGAGCGCGGGTATTGGGGAAGACTGGAATCCAAAACTCGAAGATCTGGGAACCGACCGGTACCGGGAAAAATTGGCGACAGCCGCCGTATCAAGAGGAGTGACGGAAGGCAAGGGTAAGCATATTGGCTTTTTCGCGGAGTTTGCTACCAGTTCCAACGAGCAGGTATTGCTGAAGTCGGGTATCTCCTTTGTCAACATGGAGGGCGCCCAACACAACCTGGAAACCGAAATCCCTGACTGGGATTTCGAAAACATCCGCAGACAGGCCCGCCAGCTTTGGAACAATGCCTTGCAGAAGATTTCGCTGGAAGGCGGATCGGATGAGGAAAAAACGGTTTTTTACACTGCCCTTTACCATACCCTGATTGACCCACGCGCTTTTGCGGATCTGGATGGAAAATATGTTGGGGGCGATGGCAGGATACATCAGTCGGGAAAATATACGCGGCGAACCATATTCAGCGGATGGGATATCTTTCGCAGCCAGTTTCCCCTGCAAACCATCATCAATCCCAGGGTGGTCAGTGACATGATAAATTCCCTGGTTGACCTTGCCGATGAAACCGGCAGGCATTACCTGGAAAGATGGGAATTTCTCAATGCCTATAGCGGCTGCATGATAGGAAACCCTGCCGTATCGGTGATTGCCGATGCGTATGCCAAGAAAATCCGGGATTTTGATGTTGGCAAAGCCTATGGGTATTGCCTGAACAGCTGCCACCAGTTTGATAATTCCCAGCTTGGGTATACCTGGGGGGAGGACGGGATTTCAAAAACCCTGGAGTATGCTTATTCCGACTGGTGCCTGTCCCGGCTGGCCTCCGCCCTGGGCAAAACAGAAGATGAAGCCATTTATGGAAAAAAGGCACTGGACTACAAGACTATTTTCGATGATTCGGTGGGCTGGTTCCGCCCACGCAGGCAGGATGGCAGCTGGGAACCCTGGCCGGCACAAGGGCGGCTACAGCAGGATTACGCAACGGTGGAAAGCAATCCCTATCAGCAGGGATGGTTTGTTCCACAGGACATTCCGGGGATGGTCCGCCTGATGGGCGGTCGGGAAAAAGTCAAAAAAGACCTGATTGATTTTTTTGAACACACCCCCCAAAACATGATGTGGAACGATTATTATAACCATTCCAACGAACCCGTGCACCATGTCCCTTTCCTGTTTAACCGGATCGGATTTCCCTGGTTAACCCAGCAATGGACCCGGGCCATTTGCACCAGGGCCTATCATAATTCGGTGGAAGGGCTGGTCGGCAATGAGGATGTGGGACAGATGTCAGCCTGGTATGTGCTGGCTGCCAGCGGACTGCACCCGGTTTGTCCCGGGGATGAAAGGTATGAGATCACCAGTCCGGTGTTTAACCGCATTACCATCAGACTGGACAAAAACTATGCAAGCGGGTCCACCTTTACGATAATTGCTTCCAACAACAGTCCCCGGAATCTGTATATTCAGTCAGCAAAGCTCAATGGCAAACCCATTAACCGATGCTGGATTAATCATTCGGAGATTGCGGCAGGGGGAGTACTGTCTTTGACAATGGGAAACAAACCCAATAAGAATTGGGGAACAGGGGACCGGTGAACTGAGAGGTAAACCATCCTGCCACATCACCTGAAGCGCCTCGTAGAGTAGGAGGGCAGTAGAGTCCGGTAAAAAAATATTCATACATGAAAAAACAGTTTGCCCTGTCGGCGCTTTTTTTGGTACTGGTACATTTTGTCAGCGCGCAGCCTGCCGGCCTGTCCTGGGAACCGGTGGCTGCCGGCGTGTGGAGGGCTAAGATAGGCGAACCCCAACTGACCGACCTGCTATCTGCAGGGGGTGCCCTTCCCCGCCTGGAAGCGCTTGAAAAACTGGGTGAACGTCCCTTTCCCCTGCCTGCAGGCCTTTGTTACGCAGAAAATCAGGCGGGTGGGATCTATATAAGGCTCCCTTTGCAAAGGGAGGAACAGCTTTTCGGGCTGGGACTGAATTTCAAGACCGTCCAGCAAAGGGGAAGGATCCTGCATTTGCATACCGACCATTATGACGGATCCGATAACGGGAGGACCCACGCGCCGGTTCCTTTTTATGTCTCCGACAGGGGATATGGCGTATTGATCAACTCAGCCCGTTATGTTACGGTCTATGCAGGCACCGCCAACCGGGTCGACAGCCCGGATCCACCCCGGGTCTACGACCGCAATACGGAAACTGCCTGGGAGGCACAGCCCTATTCAGATGCGGTGGAAACCCTGGTACCCGGTAATGGTACGGAAGTGTACGTTTTTGCGGGGAAAAACGCCATGGAAGTGGTACAGCGTTTCAACCTGTTCTGCGGTGGGGGGGTGCTGCCCCCTAAATGGGGTTTGGGTTTCACCCAGCGGGTGCCGGCCCTGTCCACGGAAGCGGATGTAATCAAGGAAGCGGATGCTTTTTCCGACCATAATTTCCCGCTGGATTTTATAGGACTTGAGCCTGGATGGCAAAGCAAGGCCTATCCCTGTACCTTTCAATGGGACCATGCCCGCTTTCCTGACCCGGCCGCTTTCGTCAAGCGGATGCTGGATAAAGGAATCCGTCTGAATCTTTGGCTCAATCCGTACCTTTCCCCTTCATCGCCCAGTTATAAGCAAATGAAACCGCTCTCCGGCAGCCATACGGTGTGGAACGGGCTGGTACCGGATTTTAATATCCCTGCCGCCGGGAAAATCTACCAGGAAATCTTCGAAAAGGAACATATTGGAATAGGCATTTCCGGATATAAGATCGATGAGATCGATGGTTTTGATAACTGGCTTTGGCCTGATGTGGCAAGCTTTCCATCCGGGATAAGCGGGGAGCAGATGAGACAGGTCTTTGGACTTAAGATACAAAGACTCACGCTTGACTGGTTCAGGAAATACAACAGGAGGACCTACGGTCTTGCCCGCGCTTCCAATGCCGGCGGAGCCTCGCTGCCCTATGTGATATACGACGATTATTATGATCACCGGGATTTCATAACGGCCATGTGCACCAGCAGTTTTATCGGGGTGCTCTGGACCCCTGAAGTTCGTGCCTCTGCATCAGCGCAGGAATGGCTTCGCCGCATGCAATCGGTCTGTTTTTCCCCGATGGCCATGATCAATGCCTGGGCAGACGGAACCAAGCCATGGAGTTATCCGGAAGTGGCCGGTGCCGTCCGGGAAGTGGCCTCCCTGCGGATGCAGTTATTCCCTTACCTCTATACCACTTTTGCACAATATTATTTTGAAGGCATTCCCCCGGTCCGGGCTATGAACCTGGTAGATGGCTTTTCCTATAACCCGGCTTCAACAGCGGGAGCCCTCCATTCCACCGGCAATCCCTACTCCCTGGCCCTGAAAGAGGATATCAAAGACCAGTTTATGCTGGGGGATAATCTCCTGGTCGCACCTATGTTTGCCGGTGAAACCAAACGCAGGGTCGTGTTGCCACGGGGCAAATGGTATGACTTCTATACCGGCCGGCTGGCCGGCGAAGGTGAAGTCATTGAAATTGTACCGGCCGCGGAACGGATACCGCTGTTTGTGCGTGACGGAGGAATCATTCCCATGATCCCTGCCGTTTTGCATGCCCCTCGAAAAGGGGAGGTGTTACCCCTGGAGATCCGGTTTTACGGTGATACCGCCGGCCGCTTTTCCCTCTATGATGATGACGGGGAAACGTTTAATTATGTAAAGGGTGAATACAACTGGTATCAGCTGCAGGTTACCCGGGATAAGGGTGGAAAATGGAAGGGGCAGACCCTGTTGCCCGAAGGGCAGAAAAATATGGGGCAATACGGAACTGTCAGCTGGAAAATGATGAATGAACGATAGGAGATGCCGGGGCAGCCGTTTAAGGTTTGAAACACAATATCCACTGTAACAGATAAAATACCCATACATATGAGCAACAAAGAAAACAGTCCCCTTAGCCCGCCTCACCCGGCCGAACCAGGCAAACTGGCACAGGCCGGTCAGCGGTTATTATCCCTGGATTTTATGCGTGGCCTGACCATGGTCCTGCTCACACTGGAGAGTGCCCAGCTTTACAGTAAACTGCAGCCAGCCCTTACCGGTACGGCAGGCATTCACATTCTCAACGAATTTTTTCACCATGAGTGGCATGGGCTCCATCTTTGGGACCTGGTTCAGCCGGTGTTTATGTTTGTTGCGGGAACTGCCATGGCATTTTCCTACCGTAAACAACGCCTGACGATGACCTGGGGACAGTCTTTTAGAAAGACACTCAAAAGATGCTTCTGGCTTTTTTTCTGGGGTGTGCTGGATTATGCCGTCAGCAAAGACGGACTCTCCTTCAAATTATGGGATATCCTGACCCAGCTGTCTTTTACCACCCTGGTTACCTTCCTGATCATAAACTGGTCAGTTAAATGGCAGGTCGCCGTGAGCTTTCTTTGTCTGCTGTTGCCCGAGTTCCTCTACCGGTTCACCCATATACCCGGATATGACCAGCCTTTTACCGACCAGCATAATTTCGGCAATTACATGGATATGGTCCTCATGGGAATGGTGAACACAGGTGGCTGGGTGGCCATCAACTGCATTTCCACCAGTGCCCATACCATTTGGGGCGCTTTGGCCGGCCGGCTGCTGCTCAGCGAAAAGACAGGTCCCCAAAAAGTCAAATACCTGGTGGGCAGCGGGATATTATTGCTGGCACTAGGTTTTGGTCTTGACTGGGCTGGTGTTACCCCAATCATCAAAAAAATTGCCACCAGCACGTTTGTAATGGCTTCCGGCGGGTGGGCCCTGCTTTTTTTGGCATTCTGTTACTGGTGGGTGGACATTCGCAAACACCAGAAGCATCTGCTGCCTTTCCTGATCTTCGGCATGAACTCCATCTTTATCTATCTTTTTTTTGAAATTGTCGGAGACCGGTGGTTCACTGAATATGTTTTCACCATTACCAATTCGCTTTTTGGTTATATTCACTTCCCGGTGGTGGCTGCCGGTATCATCGGTTCCCTGGTGGTATTCGGCCTGGAAGCCGGAATATTGTATTTCCTGTACCGGAAGAAGATTTTTTTCAAAATTTAGTCTGGTATTTTTTACATGCTTTGTCAACACGGATCTATTCAATTCATTAAGTAAGTTTATATGATACGTACATACGTTCTGCCTGCCTGCCTGCTCCTGATATGCTTTTGCTGGCTGGCTACAGGTTGTCAGTCGAATCTGGAAAAAAAGGAAGGGGACCATACGGCAGAACTGCCTGATTCTCTCCGTCATCTTCCTGAAAATGCGCTCAAGGGTCTGGTTGCGGCAGAGGACCTCAAAGTTGGACTCTTTGCCCATGAACCCATGCTAGACAATCCCACCAATATGGATATTGACCAGAAAGGGCGGGTCTGGGTCTGCGAGGGATTTAACTACCGCAACCAGGTCAACCCCCAAAACCCCTACCGTAAGGAGGGTGACCGCATCCTCATCCTGGAGGATACCGACGGGGACGGAATAGCAGATAAGCAGACTGTCTTTTACCAGGGAACCGATATCGATGCGGCACTGGGCATTGCCGTACTGGGTAACAAAGTAGTGGTTTCCAGGAGCCCCAATGTGGTGGTGTTTACCGATACGGACGGGGACGGAAAGGCTGACAGGAAGGACACCCTTTTTACCAGCATCGGGGGGGTACAGCATGATCATGCCATTCACTCTTTTAATTTCGGTCCGGACGGCAAGTTGTATTTCAATTTTGGCAATGAAGGCCACAGCATTCGGGATAAACAGGGCAGGGAGATTGTAGACCTGGCGGGAAATGTGGTAAATAACAGCGGTCATCCCTATCGCCAGGGTATGGTTTTCAGGTGCAACGTGGATGGAAGTGAATTTGAGGTCCTGGGAAATAATTTCCGCAACAATTATGAAGTCAGCGAGGATTCCTACGGGACCATGTGGCAGTCGGACAATGATGATGATGGAAACCGCGGAGTTAGGATCAACTATGTCATGCCCTATGGAAATTATGGGTATACCGATGAGATGACGGGTGCCTCCTGGCCTGAAAGAAGGGTTAACATGGAAGACTCTATACCCTACCGCCACTGGCATCTCAACGATCCCGGCGTTGTCCCCAACCTCCTGCAGACGGGGGCGGGCAGCCCTACCGGTATTCTCGTATATGAAGGGGACCTCCTGCCCCAAAGGTTCCGCGGCCAGATCATACATTCCGACGCGGGCCCCAACGTAGTGCGGTCCTATGCGGTAAGTCCTTCGGGGGCCGGTTATACGGCTACCATCAACAATATAGTGGAAGGCAAACATGACAACTGGTTCCGACCCTCGGATGTTTGCGTCGCTCCCGACGGTTCCCTGTTCATCGCGGACTGGTATGACCCAGGGGTTGGAGGTCACCAGGTCGGAGACCTTACGCGTGGCAGGATATTCAGGGTTACCACCGAAGGTCATGAAAAATACATCGTGCCCGCTATTGACCTGAGCAGTGCCGATGGCGCAGCCAGGGCCCTGCAGAGCCCCAATCTGTCCACCCGTTACCTGGCCTGGGAGAAACTCCACGCCATGGGTGAACAGGCGATACCCGTTCTGGAGCATATGTACCATGGGGATAATTCCCGCTTCCGGGCACGTGCCCTCTGGCTGTTAAGCAAGATTCCCTCCAGGGGATATGAGTATATAAAGGATGCCCTCAAAGACAAAGATGAGAACATACGTATAACCGCCATACGTGCGGCCATGGAAATTCATGCCGATACACTGACAGTCGTCCGCGCTGTAATGCAGGACAGCTCTGCGGCCGTCAGGCGGGAAGCCCTTATTTCCCTCAGGCATAATACTTCCCCCGAAGCTCCCGGCCTCTGGGCCGGCTTTGCCCTTCAGTACGATGGAAAAGACCGGTGGTTCCTGGAAGCGCTGGGCATTGCAGCCGACAGGCAGTGGGAATCGTTTTTTTCAGCCTGGATGCAACGGGTCCATGACAACTGGAATACACCGGCCGGACGTGACATCGTCTGGAGAAGCAGGTCCGAATCCGCCCTTCCCCTGCTGGCAAAAATAGTATCCGACCCTGCCGCTGACCCAGGCACCACGCTAAAATTCTTCCGGGCATTTGATTTTCACCGGGAGCCTGCCAAACAGGCCGTTTTACTATCCCTGTTACAGGGCAATCATCCGGCCCAGGACAGGATAGACGCCATCGTGCTCATGTTGCTGGATGCGGGCAAACTGCCCTCCTCACCAGCCTTTAAGGAATCACTGGAAAAGGGATTGCTGGCCGTAAAAGGCACGGCGGCCTATTCCGATCTGGTGGGCAGGTACCATCTTACTACAAAGGGTTCCGAACTGTTGACGCTGGCTGAACAGGGAAAGGACGAAGATACCCGCTCGGGCGCCCTCCAGCTGCTGATCGCAACCGGTGGCAGCGGCCTGGTTCAGCAGGCGCTACTGCCCCAAACCGAAACAGCCTTTAAAATCATTCAGACCCTGGGCCTTGCAGAGGATAAAAAAAACAAAGCCATACTGGAATGGGTCATGCTCAATCCCCATATGGGTGTTTCCATCAGAAACGAGGCCACCAAAGCCATGGGCAGGGACTGGACGGGAGAGGACCGCCTGCTGATGATGGCCAGATCCAGGAAACTGCCTGCGGACCTGATGGATTCCACAGCCGCTATCCTGGCAGCCGCCGGAAGGGACAGTATTCGAAATGAGGCTGGCAGGTACCTGAAAACAGCCTCTGTGGCCAGCACGCAATCCATTGCACCGCTGGAGCAACTGGTTAAACTTTCAGGAAATGCCCATATGGGCAGCAGCGTTTACCAGGCCTATTGCAGCAGTTGTCACCAGGTCGGCAGTATGGGGATCAATTTTGGCCCCAATCTATCTGAAATCGGGACCAAGCTGTCCAGGGAAGCCATATACACCGCCATCCTGCATCCCAGTGAAGGTATCAGTTTTGGCTTTGAAGGATATATTTTCAAGCTCAAGGACGGATCCCAGCTCATTGGTTATGTAGCCAGCCAGAGCGGTGGGGAAATAACCGTCAAAATGATGGGCGGACAGACCCGGAAAATCCCTGTGACCCAAATCGCTCAAAAAAAGGAATATGGCAAGTCCCTAATGACCGAAGGCCTGCCGCAGGCCATGGGTCAGCAAAAGCTGGTGGACCTGGTGGAATATCTCAGTACGCTCAAAAAGAAAGGATAGTAATACGAGGCTTTCACCCCCTGGGGGAAATGGCTGAACCAAGGGTCCGGAGCGGCCAAAGGCAGACCGGATAATTCCCATGCATGGAAGAAGCCGGGAGTCAGGGCAATTTGATGCAAACGTTTGACTGGGCATCATAATCAGCCTATATGTAAATTGAGTCATTGCAAAAACATTCCTACTATTATGAGCAAATACGGCCTTATTGCTTTTTGCCTGCTGGTCCTGGCTTTGCCAGCCGTCATGGCACAAAAGAAAAAACAGCCTCCTGCGTTGCCTGAAACAAAGGCAACCGTATGGACCCGGGAAAAAGCCAATACCTGGTATGGAGAACACCCCTGGCTGACCGGGGCTGATTATATTCCCCATACGGCCATCAACCAGCTGGAAATGTGGCAGGCTACCACCTTTGATCCCCAGACCATTGACCGGGAACTGGGCTGGGCCCAGGATATTGGATTCAATACATTGCGTGTTTTCCTGCACAGTTTGGCCTGGAAACAGGACCCGGAAGGATTCAAAAAACGCATGGACCAGTTTTTGGCCATAGCAGACCGACACCATATCCAGCCATTACTGGTATTTTTCGATGATTGCTGGAATGAGAGCGCCGCGCCTGGAAAACAGCCAGAACCCAAAGCCGGCAAACATAATTCCGGATGGCTGCAGGATCCTGGTATCAGGCTTTACAAGGACACCGGGGATTTAGCCGTATGGGCCGAACTGGAAAAATATGTCAAGGATGTGCTCACTTATTTTGCGCACGATAAGCGTATTTTACTCTGGGATTTGTACAATGAGCCGGGAAAAGGTCCTGATGGCAGCCTCAGCCTTCCTTTGGTCCGCAGGGTTTTTCAATGGGCGCGGGATATTAACCCCGACCAGCCTTTAACGGCGGGCATAAACAACTGGGATATGGAGGCCCTCAATACCTTTCAACTGAATAATTCCGATATCATTACCTACCATGATTATGAGAGCCCGGAATGGCATAAACTGGTTATTCAGCTGCTGAAAGCCTATGGAAGGCCCCTGATCTGCACCGAATACATGGCCAGGCCCAGGAACAGCCGATTTTCCAATATCCTTCCCTTGTTAAAGGCCGAGCATGTGGGCGCCATCAACTGGGGCTTTGTTTCAGGAAAGACAAACACCATTTATGCCTGGGACACTCCCCTGCCAGACGGAAGTGAACCGGCCGAGTGGTTCCATGATATCTTCCGGGCGGACGGAACGCCATACCGACAGGATGAAGTGAACCTGATAAAAAAGTTAAACGGAATCAAATAATGCCAGGGCCCTTTGGGCAGACCCTCTTTTTTTCGCGGCCGGCCGGATGGTGGGTTGGTCACCGGGAACATGATTGACCTTAATCAAAACCAATGCATATAAAAGTGGTCCTGATTATTTCTTAATCTTTGTGTACATTCATTGCCGGACATGCATGCTTTGCTTTTCCCTTTAATCTCTCCATTCCCCGGCCGCCGGGAAGGGGGCATTGGATGTCAGACCGGAGACGAGGATAACCCCTGAAAGTCAAACCTTATTTTAGAAAACGGCCACAGCTTCCTGTTGGGGGAAGAGGGTGGATTTTTTTAATGGACCTAATTCAATTTTAAAGAAAATGAACCAACTGAGTAAAATGGCTCGATTAGCCAGATTTGTCCTTATTTGCCTGCCGTGGCTGATAGGCACCCCTGAAACAGGCCAGGCACAGCCCTCCGACCAAAGAGGCGTCATTGCCCTGAGCGGACTCGGAGCATTTCGGGAACCGGGTCCCAACTGGGTCCTGTCTTCGGATGCGGTCGCAGATCTTTCCAAAGATAATTTTTTGCGCCCGGTTCCTGGTACCGGGGTGGTGGTAAATAATATGCATCCCGCCGGCAATACCCACCTGGTCACCCAAAAGGAATTTGGGGATATGGACCTGGAACTGGACTTTATGATGTCTAAAAACGCCAATTCAGGGGTATACCTGCAGGGCCGCTATGAAGTCCAGTTACTGGACAGCTGGACCAGGCTTGATCCGGCTTTTTCGGACTGTGGCGGAATTTACCAGCGATGGGATGAATCCCGGGGTGAGCAAAGGGAAGGCTATGAGGGGGTAGCCCCGCTGATGAATGTGGCCAGGGCACCCGGACTGTGGCAGCATTTAAAGGTTTCATTCCAGGCCCCAAGATTTGATGACAAGGGACACAAGATTGAAAATGCCCGCTTCAAAAGAGTTTACCTCAACGGCGTACTGGTACAACTGGAAGCGGCCGTGACGGGCCCGACCCGTTCATCCTATTACGGCGATGAAAAACCCCTGGGCCCCCTGGTCCTGCAGGGTGATCATGGCAACGTGGCTTTCCGCAATATCCGGTATGCTCCCCTGGATACCGCTTCGGTGGAAATTAGCACCGATGACCCTATTTTGGTCAATCCCCAGGGAAAGCCCTATTTGCTCAGAAGCTTTCTTAATTACGGAGAAAAAAAACTCACCCACGTCATATCGGCCGGTTATCCAAATCAGTCGAATTTTTCCTATGATCTCAAAGAGGGCGCCCTGTTCCAAATCTGGCGGGGTAAATTCCTGGATGTAACCGATATGTGGCATGAAAGGGGGGAACCTCAGCTGGCTAAACCGCTTGGCAGCGTGATTGTCCTTTCAGATGGTCCTTCCGTGGCGGTGCTGCCTTCACCGGCTGCGCCATGGCCCGACTCGGTGGCTTTTGATGATTTTAACAACAAAGGGTATGTGCTGGATGAAAACAGGTTCCCCACTTTTGAATACAGCTACGGGGGCATCGAAGCCAAAGACAAAATATCCGCCGCTCAGCCAGGTTCGCTGACCCGCGTCATTTCCATCACCAGCCCACCGCCCGGACTATATGGCCGGATTGCCCTTGCGGCCCGCATTGAATCGCTGGGAAACGGATGGTATGCGGTCGGGGATAAGTCCTATTATCTCCAGCTGGATGCCAAATACAAGCCCCTGATCCGGCAAACGCACTCAGGACAGGAAATCCTGGTTCCCCTGACCAAATCGTCTTCCCAGATAACTTATTCCATAACCTGGTAATACAAACGCTCATCATGCATATTCGTACAAAATATATACTGCTTCGATTCATAAGCATCGGCATGCTTTACTGGACCTTGGTTCAGCCACAGACAGCAATGGCCCAGGCCAGACAGGATACGGCGGGTCATTCCCAAAAGGAAGAGGACTTTTATCAGATAATGACCCTTCCCATCCGCGAAGACGTGGCCCTGGAAGTGGGGGGGATGACCTTTCTGCCCAATGACCAGCTGGCTGTCTGTACCCGGCACGGGGAGGTGTGGATCATATCCAATCCCTATATGAAAAACGGCCTGCCGCCGTCCTACCGGCTCTTTGCGCAAGGGTTACATGAAGCTTTAGGCCTTAATTATATCAAGGGGGACCTGTATTGCACGCAGCGCTCCGAACTGACCCGGTTGCGGGACCTGGACGGCGACGGAGTCGCCGATGAATATAAGACCATTTATTCATGGCCCCTGTCGGGTAATTACCATGAATACGCCTATGGGCCCGTGCTGGACCGGGACAGCAACATGATTGTTAACCTCAATCTGGGCTGGATAGGGTACGGGGAAAGTTTATCGAAATGGCATGGATGGATGCTCAAAATTACCATGGACGGAAAAATGAAACCCTTTGCAACGGGTCTTCGCTCCCCGGCTGGTTTTGGACTCAATGACCAGGGGGACATATTTTATGCCGAAAACCAGGGTGACTGGGTGGGATCCGGCAGTATCACGCATGTGGAGGAGGGGGATTTCATGGGAAACCCGGCCGGACTGATCTGGGCAGGGGAACCGGGTTCTACGGTCAAGTTGCGTAAAAAAGATATTCCTGATTCCGGTGAACCCAAATATGAAGTAGCCAAGAGGGTACCCGGTCTCAAGACCCCTTCAGTCTGGTTTCCTCATACTATTTTGGGGGTATCGACCTCCGGTATTTTAAATTATGGGTCCATGGGAAAAATGGGACCTTTTGAGGGACAGCTCTTTGTTGGGGACCAGGGTCAAAGTAAGATCATGCGGGTCTACCTGGAAAAGGTAAAAGGTGTTTACCAGGGGATGGTATTTCCCTTCCGTGAAGGGTTTAACTCCGGCATCCTTCGGATGAACTGGGGTTCGGACGGAAGCATGTTTGTAGGGATGACCTCGCGCGGATGGTCATCCACCGGCCCTGCCCTTTATGGTTTGCAACGCCTGGTATGGAATGGAAAAACACCTTTTGAAATGAGAACCGTACAGGCGAGGCCAGATGGATTTGAAATTGAATTTACCCAGCCGGTTGATGAAAAAACGGCAAGGGATATCTCATCCTGGAAGATCTCCAGCTTTACCTATATGTATCACCATGAATACGGCAGCCCGGTCATCAACCAGGGCGGATGCCCGATCAGGGCCATAGCCGTTTCTGCGGATCACATGAAAATACGCCTGGTGGTGGACAGCATGAAGCTGGGCTATCTCCATGAGATCAGGGCCGAAGGGTTGAGATCCGCCGAGCAGTTTACCTTGTTGCATAATTACGGATATTATACCCTTAACCGTTTTCCAGACGGGGCCAAAATGGCCATCACGGCCGAAAACAGGGTCCAATCCAGTGTGCCGGAACATCACCACATGATGGACATGGAGAAAAAAGCGCCGGTCTCCAGGCATCCCAACAAACAGCCTGCGGACTGGACCAAGGGCCCTGACCGCGTCATAACGATTGGAACCAAGCCGGGTCTTAAATTTGATCAGGAAACCATCACGGTGAAAGCGGGTGACCGGGTTAAGCTTACCTTTCACAATAACGATGATATGCTGCATAATTTTGTCATCGCCATGCCAGGCACGGCAGACAAGGTGGGTGAAGCGGCTTTGAAACTCGGTCTTAACGGGGAGAAACAGTATTTTGTCCCCGTGATGAAGGAAGTGCTATACCACACCATACTGCTGCATCCCAAGGAATCTGATACGATCTATTTTACAGCACCGGAAAAACCCGGTTCCTTTGTATTTATATGCACCTACCCGGGTCATTACCTGGTAATGAGGGGCATTTTTATAGTGACAGCGCGCTAAGCGCAGCCAAGGGGGGGAGTGGTTCCTGGCAGAATAATTACCCTGTTGGAAAACCGGGCCGCCAGGGTCAGCTTTGTCTGGGGCACAGGAAAGATCACTGGAAGGGAAATTCACCCGCCCTCAATATGGAATTGGGTGTAACTTAGAGTTTGAACAAACAAAAATTAATATGTTATGGCACTGGTTATCCTGAATGGATTTTTTTGTGTGGCATTCCTGCTTTTCGCCTATGTCAACCTCAATGACCCCGACGCCTGGTTATGGGTCACCATTTATTTGGTAGCTTCCGCAGGCTGTGGACTCGCGGCATTTAAAATGTATTTTCCGACTGTCTACCTGGTTGCCATCATTTTTTACCTGATTTATGCCATTCAGCTTTTTTTTAGCAAGGATGGAGTGCGTGACTGGATAATTAAGTACAAAAGACCCAGTATCGTGGAAAGCATGCAGGCCACCAAGCCGTATATTGAAAAAACCAGGGAGTTTTTCGGACTGCTCATCATCAGTGCTGCCCTGGGCATGAATTATTTTGTGGCGGTGGGATGACAAATACACTGGGTATGAATAAAGAAATTTCTATTGAACAGATCATCCGGGGGCAGGTGCAGGAAGATACCTGGAACTACCTCTCCGGCGCGGCCGCTAAGGTAAGGCAGGAAAAAGGGCCTGCCACCCTGTATAAAACCTTTGCCTTTATTCCCCGAAAGACCGGTAGCGAAACCGTCCATTCCACCGGGCATCGGTCCACAGAGGGGTTGACCTTCAACGACTGGTCCATCGACAGGCTATGCCGGGTCTGGCTGCTGATGCAGCTGGATTCCGCTGACCGGCAGGCCTATGTCAGGATCATAGAGGATCTTTTTGCCGGCGCAACCATGAATGAGCTGATTGCCCTGTACAGCGCCCTTCCCGTGCTGGCCTATCCCCAGGATTGGAAGCTTCGCTGCGCGGAAGGCATCCGCAGTAATATAGGCGGCGTGCTGGAAGCCATTATGTATGAGAACGAATTTCCTTTCCAATACCTGGAGCTGCCGGCCTGGAACCAAATGGTGCTAAAAGCCATTTTTACGGAAAAAAACATAGGCCGGATAACCGGTATTGACCAGCGGGCCAACCGGGCACTCGCTGAGGTTCTCTTTGATTTTGCCCACGAGCGATGGGCCGCCGGCCGGTCCCTCCCTCCCCAAATATGGCGGCTGACAGCGCCCTTCCTGGATGCGGTTAATTTTCCTGATATTCAAAGATTAATCAACAGGGGGACCCCGGCAGACAGGAATGCGGCGTTGCTGGCCTGTTCACTGAGCCCTTACGGTCCGGCCCTTGAACTGCTGGATGCTTACCCTGCCATCAAAGCGCGTATTGACCGGGGTGAAATTACCTGGGATAACCTGCTGCCAGATGCTGAGCAGGCTCCTGTCAATGTATAAACCAGAAAAAACATTCGAATATGTGTTGCAGTCATTCCTCCGAACAAGACATGATTCCAAGCGGGAAACCGGATATCGCCGATTTAGCCCTCAATAAAGGAAGGCTTTTTTTTGATCCGCATGTCCACATGAGTTCCCGGACAACCGATGATTATCAGGCCATGGCAGATGCCGGTATTGTTGGCCTGATCGAACCTGCATTCTGGCTGGGCCAGCCCCGTACAGGGCCCGATAGTTTTAGGGATTATTACAGCAGTTTGGTCGGGTGGGAAAGATTCCGCTCTTCCCAGTTTGGTATCAAGCATTATTGCACCATCGGCCTCAATTCCAGGGAAGCCAACAACGAAAAACTGGCTGCCTCCGTCATGGAGATGCTTCCCCTGTTCATATTCAAAGAAGGGGTGGTGGGGATTGGAGAAATCGGATTTGATGACCAGACCCCTGCCGAGGAGAAATATTACCGCCTGCAACTGGAACTTGCCAAAGAGGCCCAGTTGCCGGTCCAGGTTCATACCCCCCACCGCGACAAAAAGAAGGGAACCCGCCGGAGTATGGATATTGCCATTGAACACGGACTGCCTCCCTCCATGGTCATCATAGACCACAACAATGAAGAGACGGTGAAAGAAGTGCTGGATAGGGGGTTTTGGGCGGCGTTTACCATTTATCCGTTTACCAAAATGGGCAATGAACGCATGGTAGAAATTGTCCGTTCCTATGGCTCGGCCCGTATCATGGTCAATTCAGCGGCCGACTGGGGCATCAGCGATCCACTGGCCGTTCCCAAGACGGCTGCCCTGATGCAGATACGGGGAATTGCCCAGGAGGCCATTGAGGAGGTTACCTACCTCAATGCGATTCGCGCATTTGGACAAAGCGGCCAGTTGGCAGCATCCGATCTGGTGGCGATGGCAGCGGCTCCGGTAGACCAGAGCCTTAAATTCGAAGGCAATACGGTATTAAGGGGCGGGCAGCAACCCCGGATAGATAAATCTTCCATCATCATCGGATAAATGAAACAAAAGTCCCCCAGCAAAATCAAGGGTTATTTAAGGCTGATGCGGCCTGCAAATATCATTACCTCCGTGGCTGATGTGGCGGCCGGAATAACCCTTTCCGGCTTTTTCCAGCAACTCTCCGAAGGGAACAGGGTGCCCCTCCAGCCGGTACTGGCCCTGATGATATCCACCATTGGTTTATATGGGGGCGGTGTGGTCTTCAACGATGTTTTTGATGCCCGGCTTGATGGGGTGGAAAGGCCGGAAAGGCCCATTCCCTCCGGCCTGGTAAGTATTGGGGAAGCTGCCCTGCTGGGCAGCCTCCTGCTGCTTGCCGGCATGGCTGCGGCCTGGATCGTCAACCCCCTGACCGGCTTCATTTCCATTGGGATTTCCCTGGCGGCCCTTGTGTACGACAAATGGGGCAAACACCACAGCCTGCTGGGTCCGCTCAATATGGGGCTCTGCCGGGGCCTGAACCTGCTGCTGGGCATGGAAATTACAGCCCATGCCCCCGGAACCGGGTGGCTGATGGCCCTTATTCCTGTCATTTACATTGGCGCCATCACTACCATCAGCCGGGGAGAAGTGCATGGCGGAAAAAAGGAACCCTTGTACCTGGCAGCGCTGCTTTATGGTCTGGTGATTGGCAGCATTTTATATTTTGCAGCGGCAAGGGGAACCATTCCCTTCACCCTGCTTTTTCTGCTGTTCTTTGCCTGGATGATCTTCCAACCCCTGGCCAAAGCCATCCGGGAGCCGGCAGGCAGAAATATCGGAAAGGCAGTCAGGGGCGGGGTGATTGCGTTAATTATTATGGATGCTTCCTGGGCTGCGGCCGTGGGTTCGGTACCTGCTGCTGTGGGCATCATCCTGCTATTGCCAATTTCTTTATGGTTAGCCGGCCTCTTTGCCGTAACCTAATATTATTTTTATTGTATGGATCATTTGGTACAGTCTTTTCGTGTAGCGTTTGAATATAAAGTTTACTTCACTTCAGGTCTTTTTGATGTCTCCAATATCCTGCTTCGGCGGTTTTTGGAAGAAAAAAGGGGCGATCAGACTGAACAGAAGATTCTTTTTGTCATTGACCGCGGCGTGCTGGAAGCCCACCCCGGCTTGCAGCAGGACATCATTACCTATTTTGACAATTTCCCCCTGGTGAAGCTTGCCGCCGCATTTGTGGTAATCCCCGGAGGGGAAGCAGCCAAGAATGATCCGGCCTTTTTTGACCAGATAGTGGAAGCCGTTCACCGCTATGGAATAGACCGGCACTCCTATATTGCAGCCATTGGGGGCGGCGCGGTCCTGGATGTGGCCGGGTATGCTTCGGCTGTATCACACCGTGGAATCAGGCATATCAGGATACCTACCACCGTATTGTCACAAAATGATTCGGGCATCGGGGTTAAAAACGGGATCAACCACGGGGGGAAGAAGAATTTTCTTGGAACCTTCGCCCCGCCGGCAGCGGTATTTAATGACGATCATTTCCTTACCACCCTTGACCAGCGCAACTGGCGCAGCGGCATAGCCGAAGCCATCAAAGTGGCCCTGATCAAGGACGGTGCTTTTTTTGAGTGGATCGAAAAGCATACAGGCGCACTCTGCGGGAGGGATCCGGTCGTCATGAACGAGCTTATCCGACGCTGTGCCATCCTTCATCTACAGCATATCTCCGGCGGTGATCCTTTTGAACTGGGTTCATCGCGTCCATTGGATTTTGGCCACTGGAGCGCCCATAAGCTTGAACAGCTCACGGGGTTCAGCCTGCTTCACGGAGAGGCGGTTGCCCTTGGCATTGCCCTTGACACCGTATATTCCACCCTGTGCGGTTACCTTCCGGCGGAAAAGGAAGAAAGGATTATCGGGGTACTGTCTGCCCTGGGTTTTGCCATTACCCACCCCCTTCTTCAGCCCGAAAATGCGGGCAGCCCGGTGTTGGCGGGCCTGCAGGAATTCAGGGAACATCTGGGGGGACGTCTGACCATTATGCTGCTGACCGATATCGGACAGGGGCTGGAAGTTCATTCCATGGATCCCAGTCTGCTCATGGAGGCGGCTCAAAAACTAAAAACATATCGATGCTGACCAGTTCAGGACACTTGACCTATTGCACCAACATACACGCCGGGGAAAGCTGGCCGGATCATTTCAGGGCCATCCGGGACAATTTTCCCGTTATCAAAAGAAACTGCAGCCCAGATACACCCATGGGCATGGGACTGCGTTTGTCCAACGAAGCCTCCGAATACCTGATGGCGGAAGCTCCACTGCAGGAATTCAGGGAATGGCTTACCCAAAATGGCTTGTATGTGTTCACCATGAACGGATTTCCTTACGGCGGCTTTCACAGGACCCGCGTAAAGGAACAGGTACATGCCCCCGACTGGACCACCCCGGAAAGGCGCTCCTATACCCTTAGGCTATTTGACATCCTGCAGCAACTGCTGCCCCAGGGCATGGAGGGAGGGGTGTCCACCTCCCCGCTTGGTTACCGTCATCTCTATAACACACCCGAATCGGCTGCTGCCGCCAGGCGCCAGGCGACCCTACATATCATTGAAGTAGCGCAGGAACTTTCCGCCATCGCCTACCGGACAGGCAAGGTATTGCACCTTGATATCGAACCGGAGCCGGATGGCATGATGGAAACAGGCCAGGAATTCATAGACTGGTTCGAACAGGACCTGCTGGTAATGGGCAGGCCTTTTTTGGCCGGCAATCTCTCGATTGATGAAAGCCAGTCCGAGCAAATACTCCGGGACCACATCCGTTTATGCTATGATGTTTGCCATTTTGCTATTGGCTTTGAGCCCCATGAGCAGATCATCACCCGGTGCAGTGAAAAGGGAATCCGTATTGGCAAAATACAGATCAGTGCGGCATTAAAAGCTTCCGCCAAAACGGCCATCGCCAAAGAGGCGGTTAAGGAGGCGTTTAGGGCCTACGATGAACCCGTGTACCTGCATCAGGTGGTGGCCAGGACCGGCGATGGCCGCCTGCTCCGGTATCCCGACATGTCATTTGCCATAGCCGATTTTGATCAGCCAGGAATAGAGCAATGGCGGGCCCATTTCCACGTTCCTGTATTCCTGGAGGATTTTGGCGTTCTCCAATCCACCCAGTCTGAAATAAGTGAGGTACTTGCCCTACAGAACCAGCGGAAATTCACCAGCCACCTGGAAATTGAAACCTATACCTGGGAAATTCTCCCGGAGCCGCTGAAACTTCCCATGCAGGAGTCTATTACCCGGGAACTGAACTGGGTCATCGAAGAATTGAAAAAAACGGATTCCAAACGCTAAATTAAATGGCGCACCATGAACAAGACCGCAGTCATTGATGTCGTAGGCCTTTCCGCTTCCCTGATTGGCGACCACATGCCTTTTCTCAAAGCCTATACTTCCTCCAGAAATCTTGTTACCATAGAGCCCATGCTGCCTGCAGTTACCACCGCAGTGCAGTCCACCTACCTTACGGGCAAATGGCCTTCCGAGCATGGTATAGTGGGTAATGGCTGGTATGACCGGGAAGAATGCGAAGTCAAATTCTGGAAGCAGTCCAATAAATGGGTGCTTGCTGAAAAGATTTGGGAAAAGGCAAAAAGGGAAGACCCCTCATTTAGCTGTGCCCAGATGTTCTGGTGGTACAATATGTATTCTTCGGCTGATTATTCGGTAACGCCCCGCCCCAATTACCTGGCGGACGGCCGCAAGATACCCGACTGCTATTCGCACCCCGCCGGCCTTCGGGATTACCTGCAGGAAAAACTGGGGCAGTTCCCCCTGTTCCATTTCTGGGGTCCGGGAGCAGATATCCGTTCCACCCGCTGGATCGCCGATGCCTCCATCCTGACAGACCAGCAGTACGACCCTACGCTTTCCCTCATTTACCTGCCCCACCTGGATTACTGCCTGCAAAAATACGGGCCGGACCTCTCCAGGATATCAGCAGAATTACAGGCCGTGGACCAGGTGATAAAAGACCTGGTGCAATACTATGAAGGCAGGAAGGCGGAAGTAATCATCTTGTCCGAATATGGCATTGCGCCCGTGAGCCGGCCCATTCACCTCAACCGCCTGTTTAGGGAGCAGGGCCTTTTGCAGATCCGCGTGGAAAGAGGCCTGGAATTACTGGACGCCGGGGCATCCCGGGCTTTTGCGGTGGCAGACCACCAGGTGGCCCATGTATACATCAATGATCCATCCTGCACCGGGGAGGTTCTGTCCCTGCTGGAAAAAGTGAAGGGGGTGGATCTGATAATGGACAGGGAGGCGCAGGCTGCCCATCATATCGATCACCAAAGGGCCGGTGACCTGGTGGTAACGGCCGACAGGGACAGCTGGTTCACTTACTATTTCTGGCTTGATGATGCAAAAGCACCTGATTATGCCCGTTGTGTGGACATACATAAAAAACCCGGATACGACCCGGTGGAAATGTTCATGTCTTCCAAATGGAGGGCCGCCTATAAGCTGCTGCGCAAAAAAGCGGGATTTCGATATGTGATGGATGTGATTCCACTGGACGCCACCCTGATCAAAGGATCCCATGGTATCACCGGGACCGATACCTCCTTTCATCCGGTTCTCATCAGCGGCCGGCGGCCGCTGCAATCACCCCTGCAGGCCATTGACGTCTTTGATGTGCTATGGCAGACCCTGTCTGCTCCTGCGCATGATAAGCCGGGCACTTAACCAAGCCGGCGGGTTGGGTTATTTCCAGTCCCGGTTCGGAGTGGGTCCCATCTCAAAAACCAGCCTTTTTCCGCCGGCCAGATCGGCATGACTGATAAAGGGCCTGTCAATGGCCTTTCCATCCAGGCTCACCCTTTGAACATATTTGTTTTCCTCCGTCAGGTTTTGGGCAATGATTTGCAGGCTGGCAGGGTTACCCTGGGGCGACTTGTACCGGATGGTTATTTCCGGGAATTGCGGCGCCCCGATGGCATACATGCCCGACCCGGGGACCGCGGGGTAGAATCCCATGACCCCAAAAAGATACCAGGCCGACATTTGTCCGCAATCGTCATTTCCATTGATGCCCAAAGGCTGGTTGCGGTAGTTGATCCGGGTATGCTCCCGGACGAGCTCCTGGGTTTTCCAGGGCTGCCCGCAAAAATCGTACAGGTAGATATAATGGTGACCCGGTTCGTTGTCGTGATGGTAATGGTGGCCTGAAAAATTCGAATCCAGCATGGCTGCAAACTGTTGATTGCCTCCCATCAGTTCAATCATGCCAGCCGGATCATGCATGGCCCCGAAGGCATAAGTCCATTTATCCCCTTCGGTGAAACCCATGTTTTCATTTCCGGCAGGCAGGAAATCCCCGTTGAAGGTGCGTGGGGCAAAAAATCCGGTTTGCGGATTATAGAGATTCTTATAATTTTTTTCCCATATACTTAACTGCCGGTAATCGTCCATTTTGCCCATGGCCTTTGCCATTTGTGCGACCACGTAGTCATCGTAAGAAAATTCAATGGTCCTGGATACCGACTCATAGGTTTTATCTACGGGCACATAACCCAGGGAATGATAATAACTAAGTCCTCCCCGGGCTTCACTGCCATACCAGGGGTCGCGGTCCTTCCAGGGGTGTTTGGTATCGGCATCGGGAGGAACCATGGCATCCTTGCGGAGGGCTTCATAGGCAAGCCGGTTGTCATAACCGCGGAACCCTTTGATATAGGCATCTGCGATGACAGCATCTGCGTGGGTACCCAGCATGATGTTGGTTTCTGCCGGATTGGGCCACATGGGAAGCCATCCCCCTTCCTGGTACATCTGCAGCAGGGAATTGATCATGGTATTGACCCTGTCAGGCTGGGTAAAGACCAGCAGGGGATGCAGCGCCCGGTAGGTATCCCAGAGTGAATAGTCCGTGTAGGAATTACCAGCGTGTATCTTGTCATCAAAGGCGCTGTAATAGGTGCCGTTCTCGGAGAATTCGCGGGGAAAGAGCATGGTATGAAACAGGGCCGTATAAAAAACGGCTTTCTGGTCCCCGGTTATGCCCCTTACCTGAATCCTGGAGAGATTTTCCTGCCAGACAGCACGGGTGGAATCCACCAATTGATCAAAATTCCAGTCCGGCACCTCCTGGAGGAGGTTTTGCCTGGCCTGATCAAGGCTGATGAAAGAAGTGGCTATGCGCAGTTTGATTTGCTCATTTTTTGAGGTCTTAAAATTCACGTAGGCTCCCATCAGGGTGCCGAATTGTTCGGTGGAGGAGGGATTGATTTCCGAACCGCTCCAGGTACCATAGGAATCAAATGCCTTGTCAAACTGTATGATAAAATATCCCTTGAAATTGGAAAGTTCCGGTCCCAGCTGGGCTGACTGCCGGTCGGGATTGTAGCCGGTGATCTCACCTTGCTGCTGATCGATTTTCACATAGCCCTTGAGGGTGGCTATACGATGACTGAGGTTGTTGTTGGAATCCGCCAGTTCCGGGTTCAGGTTGATCCCGTGAATGACAATATGGGACTGGTCCGATTTTGGAAAAGTGAACCGAAACATCCCGCAACGGCTTGCAGCAGCAATTTCGCCCCGGATGGTCTGTTTGTTGGGGGCCTGCAGGTAAACGGAGTAGTAATAGGGTTTGGCTATTTCACCGGAATGACTGAAGGGGAGGGCTCTGTCTTTAGGACGAATCTTCAGCGCGCCCACTTCGGGCATGACGGAGACATAACCGTAATCACCCATCCATACCGTAGGCTGGTGCGTAGCCATAAAACCGATCACGCTGCTGTCTTCATAGATATAGGGCATCCTGCTCATTTTATTTTCATGCGTTTGCAGCACAAAATTGGTCATGGCATAGGGACGGCCCACAACGGGGGTAGTTCCACCGCCTTCCAATCCCGGCGCAAAGCCGCCGAAGGGTGAACCGATCAGCGGGTTGACCGCATCCACTTCCTGGGTGGATTTTGACTGCCTCTGGGCCTGGAGTGCCGTCAGCAGGGAACAAAACAGGAGCGTCAGCAACCGGGTCTTGGGGTTCAATCGGCAAGAGTTCATAACATTAATTTTTTAAGGCCATTTTATGGGCGGGACTATTGGTTGAAAGTGATCTGATAGGTGACGGCATTTTCAGAAGGGTAGGTTGCCGAAGGCAGAATGGAAAGGGCCGTTTCATTTCTGGACCATTTTATCTTTTCGGTACTTCCCAGCAGGGAGATGGCAGCGATGCTTCTTTTTTCGGTTTTGGACCCCAGGGATTTTATGACGGTCTTTTCCCGAGGCAGTCCCAGGGCTATGGCGTATAAGGTGTCGGATTTGGTGGTGAAGCGGATGTCCCTGGCGTTGAAGGGATCGGTCTGGTAGGCAAAGGCCCCGCTGGCCGATCGGGTCGGTCCTTCGCCGTATATACGGTAAGGCCGGGTGCCATAAATGGCTGCCCCGTTCACCTCCAGCCATTTTCCAGTCTCCAGCAGCACCCTGGTTTCCTCCTCGGTAATGGTACCATCGGAGCGGGGCCCGATATTGAGCAGCAGATTGCCATTCTTGCTGACTATATCAATCAGGTTGGTGATGACGTACTTGGAGGATTTGAAAGTGTTTCCGTTTGCATAGCCCCAGGAACTGTCGCCGATGGCATCATCGGTCTGCCAGGCCAGTTGCCGCACAGAATCCAGCTTACCCCTTTCCAGGTCCAGGACCGCCACTCCTTCCGGAAAGGCCTTATCATATTTGTAATTGATCACGACCTCTTTATTCCATTGCAGCCCTTTATTGTAATAATAGGCGGCAAAGGATTTACGGTAAGGATCCAGTGCAGGCTGTTCAATCCACCAGTCGAACCAGAAAAGCTGCGGCTGGTAATTATTGACCAGTTCCGTCGAACGCAGGAGCCAGTCGTTCATGTACTCCTGGGACATACTTTCCTGTTCTTCGTTGCCCCTGGCAGGGCCGTAGAAATCAGCGTATTTTGGATCTAGTACATCGGATATGAACTGACGGCCCGGGTTAAAGAAAAACCAGTGTTCTATCCGGTGGGAGGAGAGCCCGAAAATAAGCCCCTGTCTGCGGATTTCAGTGGCCAGTTCTCCCAATATATCTCTTTTGGGTCCCATTTCAAAGGCATTCCAGCGTGTCATGGCCGTTTTATACATGGCGAAGCCGTCATGATGTTCGGCCACGGGGACCACATAGCGGGCACCAGCCTTTTTAAACAGGGTTACCCAGGCGGCAGGGTCAAATTTTTCCGCCTTGAACATGGGTATGAAATCCTTATAGCCGAATTTGTCCTGAGAACCGTAAGTGGCACGGTGATGTTTGTATTCCGGGGTGGTGGAATCGTACATACTATGGGGATACCATTCGTTGCCAAAAGCAGGAACGGAGTATACGCCCCAATGGATGAATATCCCGAATTTAACATCCCGGAACCATTCTGGGGTTTTGTATTTTGACAGGGATTCCCAATTGGCCTGAAAGCGTGCCTGGGCAAAAATTTGGCCATTGTAAATGAGAGAAAATAACAAGGCCGTCGTAACAAAAATGGTTGTCGTTTTTTTCATATTATTTTTATCTGCCCGTTGAAGGTAATGAACAAAACCATGTTTTCCTTGTTGGTCTGCGATTAGCAGCTCAGCTGACTTTTCAGACAAACGTTTGCGTGCTCCTGACAAACGTTTGCATGATATTGTACAGGGTTCCGGGTCTGCCCCGCAGCCGTTCCTCGGCGAAGGACCCGAACCATGGGGGTGGGGAAGCTGGCCGGCTCCAGGAGTAGGCTTGCAGACTGAAAGGCAGTCCTGAACCAATGGGTTATTACTTTTAAATAAAGCAGTGGCGGGATTTTGCAGCAGCACACTTTTTAAGTACCCGGTATCGAAGTTTTAGGTATTTTTGACCGGATGGCGCATGAAATCCGCCCTTGGGCTGGTTCAAAAGGTCTGATGGCCGGCGGGGCAGGAAAAAAAGAACCGGTACCGGTGGAATAAAATCCCATGAGTCCCTCAAACAAAGACCTTTTACAGGTTTATGGAGAGTCAACAGGCGGAAGGCCCCTGACCGGAACATATACGGGTATGAGGGTTCCGGGAGTGAACAGTTAATCATTAAATTATTATGAAATATTCGACTTCCATAGGAATAACCGCTGCCCTGCTGCTGGTTATAGCGTGTTTTCTTCCCTGGGCCTATTATCCGGACCTTCATTTGTCATTCACCGGTTTTTTTTCCCAGGACAACTATTATGGAAAACCCGGGAAATTATTGGTGTTTTTCGCCCTCGTGGCCATCATCCTTTTTTTAGTACCCCGGATTTGGGCCAAACGATTCAATATACTGTTTACCGTACTGGCCTTCTCGTTTTCGGTAAAGACGTATATGTTATTCACGGCATGCTATAAAGGCATCTGCCCGGAAAAAAAGGCCGGTATTTTTCTGATCCTGGTGGCAACGGTCATTATGGTGGTGGCCGCCGTGTTACCGGACCTGAAACTGAAAGAGGAAAATAAGTAGGGGCTAAGCAGGCGGGTCCGATGGCCTAAGGAATGCTGCAGCCGGGGTTTTACAGGCAGTTTAAAAATAAGGAAAATGAAAACCATACTCATTACTGGAGCCAGCGGCAACCTGGGTGTTGCCAGCGTAAAGAAGTTCCTGGAATCGGGCTGCCGTGTCATCGCGGTCGGGTCGGATAGCGGGCATTTGTCATTTGCCCGGGAAAACCCGCTTTTTAATTTGCATAATACAGACCTTTCCGATGAAAGCCTGACAGATGCCTTTATACAGGAATTGATTGAAAAATATAAAAGGATTGACGCGGCTGTTCTGCTGGTAGGCGGATTTGCAGCGGGGGATATCAGCGCTACCTCAGGGGCCGATCTGGACAAAATGATTTCACTAAACTTCAAAACGGCCTATTTTGTCACCCGGCCGCTCTTGGAGCACATGGTCAACAACGGATACGGCCGGATCATCTTTACGGGAGCCAGGCCCGCCCTGAAAGCCGAGCAGGGTAAGGATCTACTCGCCTACTCCCTCTCAAAATCCCTGTTGTTCAAACTGGCTGACTTCATCAATGAAACCATGAAGGGTAAAAACATCATGGCTTCCGTGGTGGTGCCCAGTACCATCGATACGCCGGCCAACCGGTCAGCCATGCCCGGGGCAGATCCATCCAACTGGGTAAGGCCCGAACAGGTTGCCGCCGCCATGGAGTTCATCACCTCAGAGCAGGGTTCGGCCCTGCGGGAAACCGTATTGAAAGTATATCACAATGCCTGAACCGCGCCACCGCCGGTAAAGACCCCGGAGAACCTGTGGGTTATACCTGTAGCATCCATAACTCCCCGATGACTGACGAACAGAAAATTGCCTTTAAGGACAGTCTCAAAAAGACCTGTATTTCCCTGATTTCCGAGCGGATTGAAAAGGCAAAGGAACTCATGAAGGAGGTTCAACAGGCTGCCAACGGGGAACAGAAAAGCTCGGCGGGAGACAAATATGAAACGTCCAGGGCTATGGCCCACCTGGAAAAAGACATGAATGCCAGGCAACTGGCTGAAAACCTAAAAGAACTGGCCCGTCTGCACAGTGTGGAAACAGGGACCCTGTACACCCGTTGCCAGCAAGGGTCTTATCTGGAGACTCCGTCCGCCTGTTTTTTTATTGGTTGCGGGCTTGGCCGGGTAAGGATCGGCGAAAAGATGGTTTTCATGCTTTCCCCCCAGGCCCCGCTGGCCAGGTCTTTGATGGAAAAGGAAAGCGGGCATCGCTTCGTTTTTCAGGCCATGGACCTGGTCATAACGGATATTTTTTAGTTTGACCGGCCGCCTTACCTGCACAAAGGGTACTATTTTCGGTTATGAGCATTATTACATTCATCCTGGTTACGCTGAGTCTGGCCCTGTTGCTTATCCATGCACTGCGCAGGAAACTTTCAGGAGGGTCCTTGAGTACTTACCGGGCAGGAGTCAGGCCCCCTTTGGATGCCTTCCCGGCAAAGACCAGGGAAAATGATAAAATGATCATCATCCGGGGCGTTTCCCGGTCGGAATTGCACCAGGTAATCCAGGAGTTCTGCGATCTGTATAATAGGGATGAGTACCAGGTAATCACCCGGGTGACGCTGGTCTCAGAAAAGGATTACTGTCTGACCTTCCCTTATGACATGGCTTTTGAGCGGTTCTGCCTTTTGGTCAATTATCTGCAGTACCCCTTGGAAAGGCAATGGCCGGCCCAGGTCATAGGATGGTTATCCATTCAGCCAGGGGCGCCCGGAATCGGTGGTGTATATGTGCCCAAAAAGCTGATGATTTTTATACCGCCCGATGACGGGGAGGGTGACCAGGTCTGCATAAGCTCCGAAGACCGGCTGGGATACAGCATGAAACTGTCCAGGCAGCCGGATATCCGGATGCTTCCAGGCCCCCGCAGGGACTTTGAACAGCCTCCCTTCCAGCCAGGAGCGCTTAGAGGAACCACCTTCAGGGAGTTCAGCTAAAAGCCGCTGGTCAGTATTTCCTACCTGACCCACCCGCCTTGCATCATAAACAGCCAAGGTCACCGTTAAAAACGGGCAGAGGGAAGCATCGGGGTAATCAGATGGTCTTTTTGGGAGGCAGGTCGAAGGCAACGGCTTCATGCTCAAAATGACCGTTGTGGGAACCATCACAGAAGGGTTTATTCTTGGATAACCCGCAGCGGCAAAAGGACACGATTTCCCTGCCCCCCAGGCCGTAGAGGTTTCCGCTGCGGTCTGATACTTCAAAATCACCTTCAATCTTCAGGGAACCGTTGTTATTGACCGTAATTTTTGTTTTAGACATCTTTATCTTGGTTTTACAGCAAAAATAAGGAAACCCCCTGAACGGGATTGGCAAACAATGAATTATATCCATCAGGGACAGCCAATCCGGATATTTTTAGAATATGCTTAACTTACTTGTCCGGGTTAGGGGCGCTCAATCGTCTATATTAAAATTCCGGCTATGCCAAAAACGATTCTCCAGAAAGTGCTTTTCAAAAATACCCGGCCCATGGTCCTCTATGAACTGTACATGGATTCCAGCATGCATGCGGCAGTTACCGGGGCCCCGGCCCTGATTTCGGGGAGGACCGGGGGAAATTATTCAGCCCATGGCGGATATATGAAAGGCAGGAATCTGCAGCTGATCAGGGGCCGGCTGATCGTTCAGAGCTGGCATGCCTCGGACTGGCCTGCGGATGCCGTGGATTCCACATTTATCCTGCTGCTGGAACAAAAAGGACAAGACACCCTGCTGCATTTGTGCCATGCCCATGTTCCGGACGGGGAATATGAAGGGATCAAGGAAGGCTGGCATACCTATTACTGGAAGCCTTGGAAAAAGTACCTGTCGGCCGCCAAGGCTGCAAAGAAAAAAACGGGTAGCCCTGCCGGTTAGGAATGGAAGAACCCGACAGGGTGGCGGGGGCCTCCTTTCCTAGAGTCAACTTGCAATATTTCCATCATCATAAAACAATCCATCATGAAAGAGTTTATGCTATTATTCAAGAGCCCCGTTGGGGGCAGCGGGCTGAGCCCCGAAGGGGCCCAGGCCCAGATGCAAAAATGGTTTGATTGGGTAAACCTGCTAAAAAAGGAAGAGATCTACGTGGAAGGACGGCCGCTGATTCCAAAGGGTAAACTGATTTCCGGGAAAAACCAGGTCGTTACCGACGGACCCTTTGCCGAAAGCAAGGAACTGGTGGCCGGGTATTTCATTGTCAAGGCTGCCGATATGGAAGGGGCCGTGAAGATATCCGGTGGTTTCCCCGATTATGAACTGGGGGGAAGTGTGGAAATCAGGGAAGTCCAATCAATGTAATGGCAGCCTCCAGACCTGCAGGCCCCCATCCCCTGGTTGACCATCTTTTCCGGCACGAAGCGGGAAAGATGGTTGCTGTGCTTACCAGGATATTTGGGGTTCATAACCTGCAAATGGCGGAAGATGTCGTGCAGGAAGCCTTCCTGAAAGCATCCCAGTCCTGGGGATATCATGCCATTCCGGAAAATCCATCGGCCTGGCTGATGCTGGTCGCAAAAAACAAAGCGCTCGATATCCTGCGGCGTAAGACGCATTATGACCGCTTATCTGCTACCCTCCAATCCCGGTTTCGCGACCAGCCCCTAACCACCCTGGAGCATTTTTTCCTGGACTCCGAAATTGCAGACAGCCAGCTGCGCATGATTTTTGCCTGCTGCCATCCTGCGCTAAAACAGGAAGACCAGGTTGCTCTGACCCTCAAGACTGCATCGGGATTCGGCATTGCAGAAATCGCAAAAGCCCTCCTTACCAGTGAGGCCGTGATTGAAAAAAGACTATACCGGGCCAGGGAATTCATCCGGTCCAACCAGATCAGTTTTACCATTCCTTCCGGTAACCAGTTAAGGCAGCGTCTGGAAACAGTCTATCGGGTCTTATACCTGATTTTCAATGAGGGATACAATTCACTCAAATCAGATGAACTGATACGTAAGGATGTTTGCGCGGAGGCCATGCGTCTCTGTATCCTGCTTTGCGAACACCAGGTGGTGGGTGAACCGGCGGGTTTTGCCCTGCTGTCCCTAATGTGCTTTCATGCCTCCCGGTTTGACAGCCGGATCGATGAAAACAAAGACATCGTCCTGCTGCAGCACCAGGACAGGAGTAAATGGGACCGTGCGCTCATGGAAAGGGGCTACTATTACATGAATCTTTCCTCCAAAGGGAAGTATCTGTCCGCCTATCACATCGAGGCGGCCATTGGGGCTGAATATTGCCTGGCCGCAGATTTTGAAAACACCAACTGGGAAAGGTTATCAGAACTCTATGATTTGCTTGCCCAAAAAAAGCCCTCTCCCGTGGTATGGCTCAACCGGGCAGTTATACGCGCTCAGAGGGGGCTTGTTTACCAGGCCATCGGGGAGATCCTGGCCATTGACCACATCGAAAAACTGCTTGCCACACAGTATATATACAATGCCGTACTGGGCGATTTGTATATGAAAGGGGAGGATCGCGAAAAAGCCCTTCATTACCTGGGGAAAGCCAGGGACCTTACCCCTTCACAGGCAGAAAAAAAGCTGATCGGTGATAAAATGAATTCCCTCCTGTGAACGGGTGGGGACCACCGGTTTAACATATTTTTCTGGAGCCTCCCTGTTCCTTTGTCCCGGAAAGGACGTCTTAGTTATGAGAGCCTAAATATCTCAGCACATGGAAGCCCATATCACCCAACAGGAGATTTTACTGATGACAGGAACCACCTTTTCCCGCCAGGAATGGTCAAAATCCCCTGATAACAGGGAAAGCAGACCCCTCACGGAAAAAGAGCTGCTGGAGGAAGCCTGCTGGAACGGGCTGTTCCGGGAATTGCTTCCCGAAATCTTTTATGGCAGCCAGGATGGAAAGCCTATTTACCTGTGGAATATCAGGGAAGGAAGGTCATTTATTGAATTGGAAATGGGGGACCGCCCGGTTAAAAAGGAAGATTACTATTCCATCGACCCCTATGCCTGCATGGTCACGGAAAATTTCAATTGACCAGCCGGGGACCCATCCCACCCTGCTAAGCGCCGAGACTCGGCCGGAAAGAAGGGGGCCTTCTGTTTTTACTCCGCTGTTCATAACTGTAAGCCATTTCAATCAGCTGGGGTTCAGTATAGGCTGTTCCCATAAAGGACAGCCCGATGGGAAGGTCATGGACAAATCCCATGGGAACTGTTATATGCGGGAATCCGGAGATGGCCGCGGGCGTTGAAAATGAAAATCCCGTATCATAATCCCCGTTCACCAGGTCTATACAACAGGCCAGCCCGTTGGTCACGCCGCAGATACAGTCCAGCCTGTTTTGAGCAATCAGCTCTGCAATGAGTTTGCGGGAAGACAATGTTTTTGTGAGTGCATCTGTATATTCTTTTGTTTCGAGGTTACCTTTTTGCTGGCAGGTCAGAAGCGTTTCCTGTTTGAAATAAGGCATGGCAGCCTCTTCGTGCGCTTTGTTAAAGGCTATGACATCTTCGAGCGTTTTCATCCGGGTATTAGCTTCTGCCAGGTAGCGGTTGACGCCGTCTTTAAATTCATAGCATAGTACCTGGAATTCAGCATTTCCGATTTCTCCGATTGGCTTCATCAGGTCAATTTCCACCACTTCAGCCCCTGCATCCTTGAGGGCTGTTATGGCCTGTTGATATAAACCAACCACTCCTTCATGACCTTTGAGATGCGATTTCTCCAAACCGATCCTTTTGCCCTTTAAACCGTCTTTTTTCAAAAAAGGGGTATAATCTGTCAATGACCGGCCCCGGCTCTCGGCGGTAACGGGATCTTTTGCATCCACGCCCGTCAGCGCGCCCAGCAGCAGGACGGCATCTGTGAGGGTCCTTGCCATCGGACCGGCTGTATCCTGGGTGGCCGATATGGGAATAATACCCGACCGGCTCCACAGTCCTACGGTTGGCTTAATGCCTACCAGGCCATTTACCGAAGAGGGGGAAACGATGGACCCATCTGTTTCGGTTCCAATGGAAACAGCACAGAGGTTGGCCGCCGTGGCAGAACCCGAACCCGCACTGGAACCGGAGGGATTCCTGTCCAGGATATAGGGGCATTTGGTCTGGCCTCCGCGGCTGCTCCATCCGCTGGTGGATCTGGAGGATCTGAAATTGGCCCATTCGCTGAGGTTGGTCTTGCCCAGCAGGACAGCCCCGGATTCCCTGAGCCGCTGGACAATAAAGGCGTCTTTGGCTGCTATATGGCCCTGGAGGGCCAAAACCCCTGCCGTTGTCATCATTTTATCGGCTGTATTGATATTGTCCTTGATGAGGACAGGAATACCATGCAAGGGCCCGCGCAGTTTGCCGGACTTTCTTTCAGTGTCCATGGCAGCTGCAATCTGAAGGGCATCCGGGTTCAGCTCAATCACCGCATTGAGGCGGGGTCCGTTTTTGTCGATGCTTTCAATGCGCTTAAGATAAAGCCGGGTGATGTCAACAGAACTCAATATCCCCTGCTTCATTTTTTGCTGTAAATCTTTTATGGTCAGTTCATCCAGGGCAAATGCACCACCGGCCCATCCATTTCCGGAGGTGGCTGACTCGACTGAATCTGACTGACCGGATAAGGGCCGCAGGCTGGCAGCCGTTAGACCAAAACCCATGAGAGAACCATTGCGTAGGAATTTCCTCCTGTCCATACAAAGTGCTTTTTTATAAAAATAAAGGTATTTGCAAATAGAAAAAACAATTGTTTAGCCCAAAACTGCACCGGACAGGGGTAAAAAAATGCGCATGTCCTGTGTTGACATACGCATTCAAAATAACAGATAGTATTGGGTTATAGGTTGTCCCTCCAGCAGGGTGCAACGGAAATCCTTAAGTAGTTGCCCTAACAGACAACAGCCAGATTAGCCAGTAAACGGAAATGAGCAAAAGCAGGACAATTCTATATTTCCTGTTGGGTTTCATGTTCCTGGCCCTTTTTCTGGATAATTTCGGTATAGGCAAGCAGCATACCTATAAAGGAGGTACAGATAAGTATATGTTGTATCATGTTTACTTAAATTTAAGCGTTGACAAATCACTTCGGTTCAACTCGTATGAGAAGAATTGGGGGGCCTTATATCCAGTGGGGACCTGTTTTTCAATTTCCCTGTTCCTGGTTCTCCGCCTTTTCCATATCCCCGGTCCTGAGGGTATTGATGCAAAGCGAGATGCAAATGATACAGGTAGCCGTCAGCATGCCTGAAACCGTGTAATTGTCTTTTAGATAAAAAGAGAAGCTAAATGCACCGCTCAATACGATGAGGATTGCGGTAGCCAGGGTAATTACTGTTTTCATTTTTGTGTTTTTTTGATTGAAAAATAGAGGGCTATGATGAAAAAAATAAGCTATCTCAATGACCGGTGTATCCACTGCGGGCATGCGTGGTCATGGCCTCTCCATAGTAATTGGGCTATACATACGGGTCCTTCAGGATATGTGGAAGTATCCTATCGTTGATGGGGCTGTAAATTTTTTCTTAGGTGTGGAAAGGAGGAATCTTGGAAATAAAGGTCATTAGGGGAATTGGGGTAAGCGGCCGGATGGCTTGCTGTCATAAAGATTGGTATTTTATTTGAAAGATGCAAGTCCCCCCCAAAAAATTACCTGTACTTCCCTGCGTTTCATCACCAGATGATTGTATTTCTATTTCGGACTGTTCGCAAACCGGGCCGGTTTTATTCCGGATCCGGGATCCCCGATCAAGGTCCCGGCCGGCCCGATAAACTGCCGGCTGGAAAGGAATTTTTTTAGCCCTTTCCGGAGGACCGGGCGGCTGAATGCGATCCGGTCTGAATCGGTTTGGGTTTTCGGTAAAGGGTATTTGACTAAATTGCGGCAATGAATCTGCGGACCTTCTCCAGAAAAAAGAAAACGCCCCCTGCCAACGGCCAGCCGGCCGCCTCTTTCGGTGAGCGTATAGCGGCACTGGAGAATATCCCCCGATTTTTTCGCCTGGTTTGGAATACCAGCCCCGGCTTTACCCTGCTCAATGCCCTGCTGCGCCTGGGCAGGAGTGTGATCCCCCTGGCCGTGCTCTATACGGGCAAACTGATTATAGACCAGGTCGTGCTGCTGGGTAAGTCCCCCTCCAACCATTCCCACGCCTTTTTGTGGAAACTGGTGGCCCTTGAATTTGCGCTGGCCCTCCTGAACGATATGCTAAGCCGCGGGATCAGCCTGGTGGATAGTTTGCTGGGCGACCTGTTTTCCAACCATACTTCGGTGCAGATTATGCAACACGCCGCCACCCTGGACCTGGACCAGTTTGAGGACTCGGTCTTCTACGATAAACTGGAACGGGCAAGGCAACAGACGATGGGCAGGACTGTTTTATTGTCACAGGTGATGAGCCAGGTTCAAGACCTCATCACCATGGGTTTTCTGGCAGCCGGACTGATGGCTTTCAATCCCTGGCTCATTTTACTGCTGCTGGTGGCGGTGGTACCGGCTTTTTTGGGAGAGTCCTATTTCAATGACAGGGGATACGCCCTTACCCGTGGCCAGACTCCTGAACGGCGCGAGCTGGATTACATACGTTATATCGGCGCCAGTGATGAAACAGCCAAGGAAGTGAAGATATTTGACCTTTCCGGTTTTCTGATCGACCGTTTCCTCCAGCTCTCCGGACGATTCTACCGGGCCAACCGTCATCTGGCCACCCGGCGCGCAGCCTGGGGAACCTTTTTTGCCCTACTGGGGAGCGCAGGGTATTATGGCGCCTATGTATTCATTATCCTGAAAACAGTGAATGGGAACCTCTCCATTGGAAGCCTGACCTTCCTGGCGGGTTCTTTCCGGCAGCTAAGAAGCCTGCTGGAAGCAATACTCGGACGGTTTACCAGTGTCTCCCAGGGGGCCATTTACCTGCGGGATTTTTTTGAATTCTTTGAAATTAAACCAAGGATTGCGGTTCGCCCCCAGCCAAGGCCTTTTCCAAATCCGATCAGGGAGGGTTTTGTATTTGAGCAGGTTGGTTTCAGATATCTCCATTCCGATAAATGGGCCATCCGCGGCCTGCATTTTACCTTACAGGCAGGAGAAAAGCTGGCCCTGGTAGGGGAAAACGGAGCCGGAAAGACCACCCTGGTTAAATTGCTGGCAAGACTGTATGATCCGACCGAGGGCCGGATATTGCTGGATGGGTTTGACCTGCGCGAATATGATCTCAGGCAGCTCCGGCTGCAAACAGGGATCATATTTCAGGACTTCCTCCGTTACCAGATGAGTTTTGCCCAAAATATTGCAGTCGGCAATATCAGCCAAAAAGACAACAGGGATCTTATAGTGGCCTCCGCCAGACAAAGCCTGGCGGATGGACTGGCCGAAAAACTGCCCAATAAATACGATCAGGCCCTTGGCCGCCGTTTCAACGAAGGCATAGATCTGTCCGGCGGGGAATGGCAAAAAATTGCCCTTGCCAGGGCCTATATGAAAGACGCCCAGTTACTCATTCTGGATGAACCCACAGCAGCCCTGGACGCCAGGGCTGAATATGAAGTGTTTCAGCGCTTCGCTGAATTGACCCTGGGTAAGTCGGCCGTCCTGATTTCCCACCGTTTTTCTACCGTCCGCATGGCTGACCGTATCCTGGTTTTGGAAAATGGGCAACAGATTGAATTGGGAAGTCATGCCGAATTGCTGGAACAAAAAGGCCGCTATGCAGAATTGTTTCAATTGCAGGCAAAGGGATACCGCTGATTGACATATATCTTATCTATTATTATTTTAAAAATACGATAGGCTGCAGGCCGTAAGTGATAAATTTTCGATAAATGAACAAAAGTTCATTTAGTTTTGCGGGGTGAAAGCGAGGGATGAAACGAAAATAGGACAAATTTTTGCTGCCACCCTGCAGCTGGTGGTTGAAATGGGCATAGCGGGCATCACCATGCGGCAGATTGCTAAAAAGGCCAGGTTGGCAACCGGTACACTTTATATCTATTTCCGCGACAAGGACGACCTCATTCACCAGCTATATGAAGATTGCCGCAACGCCTCCATCAATGCTTATTTTAAAGGCTATGACCCGGACCTTCCTTTTAAGGAAGGTTTCAGGATAATCTGGATAAATATCCTGCACTTCCGGATCGAAAATTTCGATGCAGCGGTATTTATGGAACAATCCTATCATTCCCCTTTTATTTCCGAATCCTCCAAGGAAATGAGCCGTGACCTGCTGAGGCCCCTGTTCAAACTGATGGAAAGGGGAAAGGAAGCCAAGGTGGTAAAGGAACTGGATACCGTACTGTTGCTGATGTTTATGGTCGGCAGCACCAATGACGTGATCAAATATATAAAGTACCACCAACGAAAGCTAACCGATGACATTATTCAACAGGCGTTTACCCTCTGCTGGGATGGATTGAAGCGTTAATTTGAACGGGATCAGAAAATTTTTAATTATGGCTACCATCATCGTCGTCACTGATTTTTCCGCCTCCGCCGAAAATGCGCTCAGATATGCCTGCTCCTTTGTCGGCCAGCGCGGCGGAGTGGAGCTGCTGTTGCTCAATATATTTGCCGTACCTCCTTCCTATTCGGGGGAAGGGGTCTCCCTGGCCGCGGTCGGCGAAGCCATCGGGGAAAATGAAAACCAGCTTCGGGATGAATTTGACTGGATCTCCCGGGAGTTTCCAGGGGTAAAAATCAATTATAAAGAACTGATCGGCGATTTTGTGGAAAGGCTGCAGCAGGAGGTAGACGAACAGCAGTCGCCGTTGGTGATCATGGGCACCCCGGACAATTATGGTGATCTCAGGTTATGGGGCCCTGACATATTGAATGCCCTGACCAGTCTCCCGGTTCCTGTCCTCACCATCCCGGCCGGGGTGAGTTATAGGAAGATTGCGCATATCGCCTTTGCCTGCATTATGGAAAACATCAGCAGCCGCACGCCGGTTGAAGCCATCCAAAAACTGGTAGACTTTACGGGTGCCAGGCTCCACGTGGTTGAAGTCGTACCTCCTGAAGAACCCGGAGAAGCAGGCAGGCAGGGTGAAGCGATCCTGAGAAACCGGCTCCCGGAACCTCCTGCCTTCTACCATAAGTTAGCTGAAAAACATGTGGTGGAAGCCATCGGCCATTTTGTGGCCGAACAACACATAGACCTCCTGCTGGTCAGGCCAAGAAAACACGGCGTCTGGTATAATTTGTTCCACAAGAGTTATTCCAAGGAACTGGCTAGGCTCAACCTGATCCCCGTGATGGCCCTCCATGAGAAATGGGATATAAATTGAATTTGAATTTTAAAAAAAATATGGACAGCATGAATCATCTTATCAGAAAGAAACCTTTCCTAACCTGGCTGGTCGTGTTATTATGCCTGCGGGGGGAACTAATGGCCCAGGATACCACGGTAAACCTTACCATGGAGTCGGCCATCGCCCTGGGTCTGAAAAACAGCAAGCAGCTCAAGGGAAGCCTGGCCAAAATGGAGGCGGCCGCAGCCGTCCTGCAACAGGCTAAAGACCAACGGCTGCCTGATTTTAAGGTCAGCGGATCCTACCTCAGGCTGGACAATCCAAATATTGACCTGAAGGTGAAATCCAATGGTTCGGGCGGGTCAACCGGCAACAACATCAATGTTTCCCAGGCATTTTACGGGATCGCCAGTATATCCTATCCGATTTATTCGGGACTTCGGATACAAAACGGAATTGCTGCTGCAAAATTCCTGGAAATGGCTGCCAGGCTGGATGCAGACCATGACCGTGGCTCGGTCATGCTCAATACCATCAATACCTATATCAATTTGTTCAAGGCCAAGGCTGCTGTCCTGCTGGTAAAGGAAAACCTGGAGCAGTCCAGGCAGCGGGATACGGATTTTGCCAGCCTGGAAAGAAACGGGGTACTTGCAAGAAATGACCTGCTCAAGGCCCAGTTGCAGACCTCCAATATTGAGCTATCCCTGCTGGACGCTGAAAACAACCTTAAACTCGCCACCCTGGCTTTGAACCTCCTGCTGGGCCTGCCTGAAAAATCCGAGCTGAACCTGGACTCTAACAGCCTCCACCCGCCGGCCCAAATCAAGGGAGTAGCAGAATATGAGGCCCTGGCCGCCAGGAGCCGCGCGGATGCACGGGCACTGGAGATGCGACGCCAGGCTGCCGGGGCGGGTATCCGTGCAGCCAAAGGAGAATACTATCCGAGTCTGGCCCTGACGGGTGGATATATCGCTGCGGATATTCCAGGTTTCTTTTCAGTTACCAATGCAGTGAATATCGGAGTGGGTTTACAATACAACCTTTCCTCCCTGTGGAAGACCAACGCAAAAATTCAGGAGGCCAGGGCCAAGGAACGCCAGGTTCTTGCCGAGGCAGAATATATGGATGACAACATAAAATACCAGGTCAATGAAGCGTACCAGGCTTTCGAGTTAAGCCGGAAGAAAATAGAAGTATACTCCAAGGCCATTGAACAGGCGAAGGAGAACTACAAGATCACCAAAAACAAGTATGATAATTCCCTGGCCACCACCACTGACCTGCTGGAGGCTGACCTGGCCCAGTTGCAGGCAACACTAAATCATGCCTTTGCCCAGGCCGAGTCCACAGCGGCCTATAACCGGCTGCTGCAGGCAGCGGGACTGCTGACAGGGGGCGTTTCAGACAATTCATTTTCCAAGCCAAACAATTAAGAATCTAATTTATATGCAAACTAATTCAAACGAAACCAAACAACCCGCCACTCCCAAGAAAACCAATAGAACCTTCCTCATCGTGCTGATACTGCTGGTCATTGCGGGGGGCTGGTTTGCCATCTCCAATTATATCCATGGCCTACATCACGAGGAAACCGAGGATGCCCAGGTAGAAGCCAATATCAGCCCGGTGATACCACGGATATCGGGGTACGTTACCCAAATCCGGGTGCAGGATAACCAAAAAGTCAAAAAAGGCGATACCCTGCTGGTACTCGATGACCGCGAACTGAAAATCAGGCTCGATCAGGCAGAAGCAGCCCTTGCCACGGCAAGGGATAATATGGAGGCAGCCCGGGCTACCACTTCTGCAGCGGATGCCAATATTGCCACCTCACAGGCAGGTATCACCACCGCTGATGCCCAGATAGAAGCCGCAAAAATAAATGTATGGCGCACCTCACAGGATTATGACAGATATGCCAACCTGATAAAAGACCATTCCATCACCCAGCAGCAATTTGAACAGGTACTGGCTGCCAAACAAACCGCTGAAAAACAGCTGCAGGTCCTGGTGGAACAGAAAAACCAGGCACTGAGACAGACTAATGCGGTAGCATCCCAGTCCCATGCCACCTCCCGGCAGATCACCGTAGCCGGTTCCGGTGTGAAGCAGCGTCAGGTGGATGTGGATGATGCCCGACTGAATCTTTCCTACGCTGTCATTACAGCACCTGAGGACGGGCTGGTTTCAAAAGTGAATGTCCAGGAAGGGCAGTTTATTACAGCAGGCCAGTCCCTGTTCAGTGTGGTCCTGGACCAGCAAATATGGGTGGTTGCCAATTTCAAAGAAACGCAGTTGGACAGGATGAAAGCGGGTCAGCGTGCCATTATTAAGGCAGACGCTTTTCCAGGTCATGCATTCGAGGCGACGGTTTCTTCCTTTGCCGCAGCCACCGGAGCAAGATTCGCCCTGTTGCCCCCTGATAACTCAAGCGGCAATTTCGTAAAAGTAGTCCAGCGCCTACCCGTAAAGATTGAATTCACTCAACGGGCTGACTCCCTGGTCAGGCTGCTGCGGGCAGGCATGAATGTTACCGTTGACGTGCACCTTGATTAATATTCGGCCCCCGGCTTCTGGGGCCCTCAGATAGATTATCTTATGGAACAACAGAATTCATTAGTTACTTACGGGGCAGCCAGGGTTATTATCACCCTGACCGCCATTATGTGTGCGCTGCTTGAAATAGTTGATACAACTATTGTCAATGTTGCCCTCAATGACATGAAGGGAAACCTGGGGGCCAGCACCTCGGAAGTGGGATGGGTGGTGACTTCCTATGCCATTGGCAATGTCATTATCATCCCCATGACCAGCTGGCTTTCCCAGCAGTTTGGCAGGCGGAATTATTTTGCTGCCTCCATCATGCTGTTTACCCTTTGCTCATTTTTATGTGGCAATGCCAATGGCATCTGGGAACTGGTGTTATTCCGCTTTCTGCAGGGAGCAGGCGGGGGAGCCCTGCTGGTGACCTCCCAGACGATCATTACGGAGAGCTATCCGCCGGAAAAAAGAGGGATGGCCCAGGCCATCTACGGGCTGGGCGTTATCATTGGCCCGACACTGGGGCCGCCCCTGGGGGGCTACATCATTGATCACCATTCCTGGCCATATATCTTCTATATCAATATCCCAATAGGCGTCATTGCCACGCTGCTTACCCTGCAGTTTGTCCGCAGCCCGAAATATGGTGAAAAAAGCTCCGTCCGGGACGTTGACTGGCTCGGCATCGGACTGCTTGCGGCCTGTGTGGGCTCCCTGCAGTACGTACTGGAAAAAGGACAGGATGATGACTGGTTCAATGACCGGGCGATTGTCCTTTTATCCGTTGTAGCAGTCTTTGGGTTTTTCTTCTTCATCTGGCGGGAACTGACCTACCATAAACCCATTGTGGAACTGCGGGTGTTAAAAAATGGAAACCTGCGGGTCGGCACCATGCTTTCCTTTATTATGGGGTTTGGACTCTATGGTTCCACCTTTATCATACCGCTTTATACCCAGTCCACCCTGGGATGGACTGCACAGCAGGCCGGGATGCTGATGATCCCCGCCGCAGTGACCACCGCATTCATGATGCCCATTATTGGCCAGTTATTGCAAAAGGGGGTACCCCAGCAATACCTGGTAGCCCTGGGTATGTTGCTTTTCTTTGTATACTCATTATGGGGCTACAAGATATTAACGCCCGATACGGGGGCACCCAATTTTTTCTGGATGCTGATTGTACGCGGTGTCGGCCTGGGCATGTTGTTTATACCCATCACCACCCTGTCCCTTTCTACCCTCAAAGGGCAGCAGATTGGTCAGGGGGCTTCTTTTACGGGTATGATGCGTCAATTAGGGGGGTCATTCGGGGTGGCGCTGGTAACCACCTTCATGGCCAGGCGTAACATGACCCACCGCAGTGACCTGGTCACCAAACTGGATATTTACAACCCGGCAGTTCAGCAGCATGTGGCGGGTATACAGCAAAGTTTCATGGCCAAGGGGCTTGCTTCCAATACGGCCCTTCAAAGCGCTTATCAGTCCATGGATTATGCGATTTCCAAGCAGGCAGCGGTGCTGTCCTATATGGATGTTTTTCTTTATCTGGGCATCCTGTTCCTGATCTGTGTTCCCTTTGTGCTCCTGGTAAAGGGTAACAAAGGAAAATAACCCACCCTGGCAGGCGGGGCCCACTAAATCAACCGGGGGGCAAATGCATGCAGGATCCAAGGGGCGTAAAAGGTCGGTCCGTTTTTCATGCGGCCGATGAAGGGTGCGGACCCTTGGTAAAGCAGTTCCCGGCCGGCCGTTAATGGGTAAAGCCGAAATCCACGACCCGGCGGAGGTATTTTTTGTCCTGAATCACCCAGGTTACTTCATAGCTGCCGGTATCATCCCGGCTGAGCATATAAATATAAATATTTCTTTTATCTGCCGATAAATACACCGCATCCTGCGATTTGATGACACCACCCTCCAAATAGGTAAAGCGCGGGTTATACAGATCGCCATAAGCGGCAGGGGGAATGGCAATGGTGTCCTTACCGGTGATGACGGTTACTGCAGAAATGGTTACCTGCGGCACTTTGGTGTAGTTACCATAATATGGCTTATTATCAATTTTAACCAGCCGTTTTCCTTCATATCCCATTTTATGTTTTCCGGCAAAAAAAACACCGGACTGGATGATGACCTGGATTCCCGCGCTGTCAAAGCGTATGTAGTTATCGCCGAATTTGGTAATGGGCAGCTTTTTGAGGGGCTGGGAATTAATGCTTTCCCCTATACCCGATAAGGTAAAGGATGCCAGATCCCTGCGAATATCCTTATCATATATACGGGTAAAACTTTCACGCGTGTTACGCAGGTCCGTAAAATCAGCGTCCTGACCCTGGGCGGAAATATGGCCTGTGAATAGCAGAAATAGCAATAGTTTACGCATCATCATTGATTTTCATTTTAATGGCATGGTTTTACGCACGGCCCTCCTGCAAGCGGCGGAGCCCGTTAAAACAGAAAGACTTTTGGATGCCCGAAGGCTTTCAAAGGAAAGCCATTTGTCCCAGATGGTAACTCTGATGGCTGGTCCGGCTGATCAGGATACTGAGCTTGTTTCGGTGGGGTTCCTTTTCAAAATCAGCCTCAGAGACTGCGGTATGCCGGGTGAACCATTGATCGGCTTCCATGTTGGCCATATGCCCGGACAGCGCTGCATTTACATCCAGCCAGCATTTTTTCAATTCCGCAACGGCGGGTTTGGGAAGTCCCGATTTGTCCGGGCCGGTCAGGAAAATGGGATCCAGCCAGGGAAACAGTTTTTCCCCGAAACCAAGCAGTACAATAATACCATCATTCACGGCCGCGAGATGCCCCAGCAGGTAAACGCCGCTGTTTCTTCCCGGCGCAACTTCCCGGGCCAGCTGTTCATCACTGAGTTTTGAAAGCAGGGTATCCAGCCTTTTATTCTGCGCTTCCCAGGCGCCAATGGTCATTTTAATGCATAATTCCTTGTAGAAGGTATCGGAAAATGCGACAGGCAGGGTTGACATGATTTTTTTTTACCAATATACAATCTATTTTGCTATTCAGTGGTATCCACTGCCGGGGTCGGCTGCTTTTGGGCAGCAGCCCCCCTGATGGAAGCAGGCAGTGGTCGCAAACAATAGAATGTTTAATTTCAGGGATGAATTCACCTTCCATTGGCAAGTACCTGCTGTTGCTGTTGTTGCCGGCTGGTCCTATGGCCCTGCCTGCCCAGCAGGACATGAAAATCCTCACCAACCAGGTTGGGTATGAAACCCTCAAATCCAAGCGGGCAGTCATCGTCGCTCCAGGCCCGGTGCCGGTGGCCGACATAGAACTCGTCAACCTGGGCACAGGCAAGCCGGTTTTTCATACAGCTGCTGTATACAGCGGCCCGGTCCAGCGCTGGAAAAAAGGGGTGTTTTATACCATTGATTTTTCCGGTTTCCGCGGGGCGGGCAGCTATTGTCTGAGGGCCCGGGTACATGGATCGGATATTTGTTCCCATCCCTTTATCATCGAAGAGGATGTACTGGAACAGTTCACCCTCTCTGATGTGCTGTATTATTTGAAAGGGCAGCGCTGTTCCGGGCTTTTCGATCAAGCAGACCACCGGCTTATGCCCAACGGACAACCGGGCCCTCCCCTGGATGTTCATGGCGGCTGGTATGATGCGACCGGGGACTACGGGAAACATTTATCCCACCTTTCTTTTTCCTCTTTTTTCAATCCGCAACAGATTTCACTCACCGTCTGGAGCCTGTTTAAAAGCTACGCATTGCTAAAGGACAAGCCGGAGAAGGGGTTTCGTCAAATTAAGCGCAGGATGCTCGATGAAGCCATGTACGGGGCGGACTACCTGGTGCGTATCCAGGCCAGGGGTGGTTCTTTTTACCGTTCTGTATCCGCCCCAGGCCCGGGTAAACTGGCTAAGGACCGCGTCATCAGGCCCGAGGATAAGGGGTATCGTATCCGTCAAAGCGCTGACCAGTCCCTTTCCAGCGGCAGCGCTGAAAATAACTGGAGGAGTTACCAGTCGAGTTTTCGTTCAGGCGCCGGAATGGCGATAGCCGCCCTTGCCATGGCTTCCACCTATGATACTTCGGGGGATTTTAGCCCGGGGGATTACCTGAAGGCAGCTGAAAACGCCTTTGAATTTTTAGACAGCAACAATGAGTCGATGACCAATGACGGCAAGGAAAACATACTTGATGATTATTGTGCCCTTTCTGCGGCTACTGAACTGTACCGGGCCACAGGCCATGAAAAGTACAAGAAGGCGGCTGACAAAAGAGCCTCTAACCTGGTGGGAAGGCTTTGCTCCTGGGAGCATTACCAGGATTATTGGCGTGCCGATGGAAAGGACAGGCCATTTTTCCATCCCTCTGATGCGGGGCTGCCCGTCATCAGTTTATTGTATTATTATCCCCTGGCCAGCCCCGGGTTTCAGCAGCAGATCAAAGCGGTCCTCAAAAGATCCCTGGATTTTGAGCTGGCACTCACCCGGGAAGTGAACAATCCATTCGGATACAGCCGCCAGCTGGTTCAGGATACGGCCGGTCTGAGACACAGCGCTTTTTTTTCCCGCATGGCAGTGAAGCCTCTCCCTGGTGGCAGGGTGAAAACGCCAGGCTTTCCTCCATGGCTGCGGCTGCCAGGCTTGCCTGCAGGCTGTTTGCAACCCAAGACGCGTTCCGGGACAGCCTGGAGCATTTTGCCACAGACCAGCTCAACTGGATTTGTGGCCTCAATCCGTTTGATGCCTGTATGCTGCAGGGCCGGGGATACAATAATCCCGTCTATGGTTTTTTTGGGACTTTTGAATATGCCAATGCACCCGGCGGGATTGTAAACGGAATAACTTCCGGACTGCTCGATGAACAGGACATAGATTTCAATATCCCCTTTAAGGTTAGTGGTAAAGACTATGACTGGCGGTGGGCCGAACAGTGGCTTCCGCATGCCAGCTGGTACCTGCTTGCCATTTCACTGAAGCCCTAGGCAGGGCCCAATCAGGCCACCAATGGCCAAAGGCTGCTGGTTACTGCCCCCGGAACCCCGCTTAAGGAAAAGGGTTAAAACCACCCTTTGTGTACCCCTTACCATGCCCCCGAAAACCGGTTTGCTGCCTGTGGCGGGACACCCGGGCCGGACAGCCACTTAGGTAAAATTTGCCTGGCCTTTTCTTAAGACCCTGGATTTACTGCTTACTTTTGTGAGCGCAACCCCTGTAGGCACAGAAACGGGGGCCTTAAATCTTTCATCCATGGAAATCAATCAAAAGAAAAAGTTGGTGATAGTAGGCGGTGGCTTTGGTGGCATTAACCTGATAAAGCATCTGCAGAAAGACGCCCGTTTTGATATTACGCTGGTGGACCGGAATAATTACCATTTTTTTCCGCCCCTGCTCTACCAGGTGTCCACCTCTTTCATAGAACCTTCAAACATCAGTTATCCATTCCGCAGAATGTTCCAGGACAGGGGCCATGTCCATTTTTTCATGGGTGCACTGCTTGGCATTGACCCTGCTACCAACCAGGTTCATACCGACCACGGTTCACTGGGCTATGACATCCTGGTACTTGCCATGGGGACGGAGACCAATTATTTTGGCATGGAAAATCTCCGGCAGCGGGCCCTTCCCATGAAAACCATTGATGACGCGCTGAATCTGCGCAATCACCTGCTGCTGAATGTGGAAGAGGCGGCCAGGACAACCGACCCGGTGGAAAAGGCCAAAAGGCTCAATATAGTGATCGCAGGCGGAGGGGCTACCGGGGTGGAGATTTCCGGGATGATTGCTGAAATGGGCCGGCATATTCTGTTAAGGGATTATCCGGAAATAGCCGGGGTCAAAGGCAATATATACCTGGTGGATGCAGGACCCGCCCTGCTGGGACCCATGAGCAAGCAATCCCAGGAAGAAGCGCTCAAGGTACTGACCGAATTGGGTGTCCAGGTCAAGTCCCATACGGCAGTTAAGGATTATGCCGACAACAAAGTGGTATTTTCCAACGGAGAATCCATTGATTCCCATACCCTGATCTGGGCTTCCGGAGTCATTGCCCGGGAGGTCCCCGGACTTCCTGAGAAGAGCACAGGAAGGGGCAGAAGAATTATGGTGGATGCTTTTAACAAGACCCCTGGGAGCGAAAACATATATGTCATAGGCGATCAGTGCCTGCTTAGCGGTGATGCAGCTTATCCGGACGGGCATCCCCAACTGGCGCAGGTGGCTATTCAGCAGGCGGCCCTGCTGGCAGCAAACCTGAAACGGCAGGCTTCCGGCAAGAGCGCCAAACCTTTCCGCTACAGCAATAAAGGAACCATGGCCATCATTTCCAAATACAAGGCAGTGGTTGATTTGCCAGGGTTCTTTTTCAAGGGTTTCCCGGCCTGGTTTGTATGGTTGTTTATCCATATCATTCCTATTGCCGGATACCGGAACAAGGCCAAGCTGGCCTTTAACTGGTTTTGGAGTTTCATCACCGACAATCCGACCCTGCGGCTCATCATCCGCCCTGGAAAAGACTGACGCCCCCAAACACCCGGGCCATCATGGATAAAAGGATGGGCTGCCCAATTACTTTAAATATTAGATTGCAGTTATTTATTGATATTTTATGGCCTGGTTATTCCTGATTTTTTCAGCCCTCTGCGACTCCTGTTATAATGTCTTTCTGAAAAGGACCCACAGCTTTCAGGATTATGGCAACCTTTTTTTTGTAATTGTATTTCTGAGCGGCAGTGTATTTGGATTTAAAAAAGGAATTGACGGCATACAGCTCGGGATAGCCATGGTGGTGTGGTCAGGGGTTGCCATCACTGGGACTATTTTACTGGATATTATTATTTATAAGGCCAAAATTGATTTCAGGATTGCCTTTTTTATGCTGCTTTGTATTGTCTCCATTGCAGGTCTTAATTATTACTCCGGGAAATAATACCCAACAGTTTTTCAATCCAACCCACCAAGTCTACTTTACCAGCCGGTATATATCCCTGTAGATGCGAACGCTGTCACCGGCCACGGTCTCTGCCGGCAAATAAAGGACGAATACAGGAACCGGTTTTTCAAGCGGCAGAGGGACCGGAGCCTGCCCCTTCAGGCAGGATGCAATGAGGTCCTGGTCTATATGGCCATTGAGCAGAAAAAAAGCCAGTTCATAGGGCTTTTCAAGCCGGATGCACCCGTGGCTGCGGAAGCGGTATGAGGAAAGGAATGCCCTTTTCAGGTTGGTGTCGTGCATATATACATCAAAAGGATCCGTCAGATTGAATTTTATTACGCCCAGGGAATTATCACAGCCCGTGCTTTCCCGGAAGTGGTAAGGGAAATTATCTCTATTGTAGGTTGACCAGTCCAGCAGGTGGTGGTTGATGATCCGGCCAGCGGCATCAATCACCTGCATGTTCATAGAATCTATCAGGGAAGGAGACTTTTTGAACTGGGGCAGCAACTCCCGAAGCGCAATTTTCCGGGGAACATTCCAATAAGGATACAATATGATCTCATTGCAATAGGCGCCGAAGCGCGGCGTCTTCCAGTCTGGCTTTCCCACTACTGCTTTCATTTCCAGTTCCACGCTGTCCTGCCGGACATATTTCAGGCTGGCCGACGGGATATTTACCAGGATGTACCTGTCATAGTGAAAGTGATTGACCCATCTCAGCAGGTTAAGGGTGATTCCCAATTGCTTTATCTGCAGGATATATTGGTTATGTATGGCCTGTTTAAGGGATGATTTCAGCAGCCGGTAGGACTTATCCCGGGGCTCCAAGGATTGAAACAGGGACAAAAGGGCTGAATCTGAATCTGCTTCCGCGAGTTTATCGACGATATACCGGTCATCGCCCTGTTGGTGCAATCTCTCCAGACCGTCATAACTAAGCCATTGGTAAATATCGGATCCCTGGAAAAGATCCCGGCAAAACCCGAGTGCCAGGCCGGTGAGCAGGCTGTCCCTGGCGGCCAGGTCCATCCATGGCCCGGATCCGGGTATGGTAAATAGTCCGCCAGCCTGTTCCAGGGGCGGATAGCGGGTCCTGTCCAAACCAAACCAGGCGCAACTGTCCAGTGCCTCCCGGAGGACCCGGCGTTTGGCTGCGGCATAGGGCAGGGAGTCAAACCAAAATAACCTGCCTTTTCGCTGACGGTAAAACGCATTCACGAGGCTGGTATCCGGTGCATGAGCCAAATCCATGGCCGGGCCCTTAAAACAGACGGAGGAAAGGGGACCCGGTGTATGTAACAACGGGACATGACTTTGCAGGAAAGCGGGGATCATCAACCAGAAAAGACCTGTAATTTTCATGCGTACTGCTTTAGACACCCCAGGCCGCTATTCTGCGTCCAGGCGGGTGTCTTCCATTCTTTCCTCCAGTGATTTTTCCACGGGCGGCAGACTGTAGATTTCTCCTTCCTTATTTTGCCTTTCCAGCGACCAGTCTGTAGTAAGGGAGGTTTCAATCCAAAGCTTGCCTGATTTACGGTATAAATGCGCATGCAGCCCGAATTTTTTATAGAGGTCCCTTTGGAGGTCTGCCACTTTGCGGGAAGGCGAAATATCAATTTGCCCCTTTCTGGCAAAGTTGAAATTGGGGCCGGGCTCTTGTTTGCCGGGGTATTGGACATCCAGGTGTGCCTGCACGGCCGTGGGATTGCGCACCGCCTGGAAGGCCAGCTTTAGGTATGGGTATTGCTCCTGGAATGCCTGTTGCAGGGAGGATACTTTCTCCCCTTTTTGTATAATAAGTTTCAATGTGAAAAGTTTAGGCTGCTATTTATCATGTTGAAATGCTAATCTGCCCAATCTGGGCAACCGCTTATACGTACTGATTGAAAAATTGAATCAGGACAATGTGCTGATAATCTTTGAGGAGGCCATTTTCCACAAATTCAACGTCACCGCCATTTTCAAGTACTTTTTCCATGGCATCATCCACTGCGTCTTTTATATAAAACGGATGCTGATCCGGCTGGCTTTCCCTGTAAATGGTTTCCGGATGGCCACCCAGGTGTGCCGGATATACAAAATCCTTTTCCACCACCAGCAGCCGGCCGTTCTTATGGTAGGCGGACGCCCAAACATCTTTCATGCCATAAACCAGTTTGTGATCATGGCCGGCCTGTTCTATTTGGTTTAATATATCATGGCCCTTGACTTTTTTCCAGTCTGCAATATAGGGTTGCATAATTTCCCGGATCCGTGCCTCAGTGGCGTTCACATAATTGCCATGTACATATTCCACGATGCATTTCTCATTATGGGTTATCTTTTTAAAATGCCCCAGCACTTTTTCGGCGCCCAGCACAAAGACGGGCAGGGGATAGGCTTTCAGGATCAGGGAAAGGCCCTGGTCCATATGGTGCAGGAACTGATCCAGGAGCAACTCCTGGTGCTTGGCCGGTTCTGAAAAATTGGCCACTTTTTCCGGCATGTCGCGCTCGTATGCCTGGATATTGGCCGGAACATTGTACTTTATAAGCATAAATCTGGTGCAATTGCCCAGGTACATTTTGGAAGATTCGGCGCTCAGCAACAAAAGCAGGTACTCCATCGTCTGTTTTTTGGAATATACCAGATCCCGTATCTCAAAGGACTCATCTATGATTATCCTTTCGTGCAGGGGAATATCCAGGTAAAACATCTTTTCAACTACAGGGGATACAAATATCGCCAGGCTTTTCTTGCGGGTATTGTAATTAATTCCGCCGATGAGATGCTGCAGTTTATATATTACCGGCATGGCCTTGTCTTCCGGATAGATGGAAAGGAGTTCTTTTTTAACCTTTTCGCCCACCAGCTTCAGTTTGTGCTCCAGGTCACTTTTTAAGGACATGATGGTTTCAAATGGCATCGTGATGGAAACCGCCGGAGCATATGTTAGGCCACCTATGACCTGTTTTTCTTCATCGCTCAGATTCAAGTTCATGGCACGTCAATTTATACCAAATGTATTTTTAACCCCTTCATGTTACCCATGATGGATATCAGTGCTTCCATTGATTGGTCTCAGGGACAGGGTTTTGCCCGGGCTTTGGCATGGGTTCCTTCGGTTTTTAAGAATGCGCTATGAACACGGGCGATTTGACTGCATTAATAAGCCTGTCGGCAAAACTGTGGTGGAACATCATGGATATATTGCTTCGGCTATAAGCCCCAGCAATGATCAGGGTTCCGGGATCCTCCGTTTCCAGCATGCCTGCGATTTCTTTTTCATAGGCCTTCAGAACCTTATAGCTTGCCCGCGGGTAATGCCTTTTCATCCATTCCTTGAGTAATTTGTTGTCCGGCAGGTGCATCGATAGGGTATCGTGTTTGGCACAAAGCAGGACAATCTCCATGCTCCCCATTTCAGGTAAAATGTAGTTCAGCATTTTAATGGCATAAAAAGAGGCGGGTTTGCCGTCATAGAGAAGGATCAGTTTGTCGATGGGATGAAATTTCTTTGGAACAATGATGGCCGGGCATTTTGTTTCATGAAGCACACTTTTGATGAACCAGCCGGGCATATGCCCTTCCATATAGGAAAATGACTCACTCCCATCAACAATCAGCAGGTCGGCAAAAATGGTTTCATGGATTAATTCGTCCACCGCGTTTTTTTTATCGCGGTGGATGGTGAAATTCAGCTTAGCCTCCCTGCATCTCAATTCAAAATCGGCCACGGCCTCATTGAGGGCAGCGGTATCATTTCTTTCTATTTGCTGGAAAATCTCCCTTCCCGCCTCCGACTGTTCGGCAATCGTCGCATAAACGGCATAGCCAAGCCTGGTTGATTCCCGCAGAAATACGCCGGTAAGGTGTGCATGATAGGTTTTTGAAAGATATACTGCATAGTCCATCGTACTTTCTGATGGACGCAGGCCGTCGAATGCAGCGATAATTTTTTTCATGTAATGTTTATTAAGATTATTTGAAATATTTGGTATGCCTACTCTTCAGGCATTAGTATTCCTTGCCGGGGGTAACAAATAGCCTTTCTTTTTCCACTTTGGGTAAAGGTCCCCCGGGGTGGGCATTTCTTTGGGATTCCAGGCTGACTTCCGGATGATACCTGATCGCAGTTTTTATCGAATTGGAAATAAGACCAACAGTCTGGGTTTTTTTGAAAGCAAGGATGGCTTTTTCCCGGTCAGCCTCTTCCCTGATATAAATGTCCGGATACAGATCAATGGTTTCAAAATAACAGAGCCCTTCCACATTTTTTATACATCCAATGGCATTACACTCCAGATGGGTCACGGTAGCATTGAATTCGGAAAGCATGGATATATATGTTTTTACAAATCCCGAGGAAACGGAGGCCAAAAACAGATATTCTGGACTCCAGCATTGGTCTGTTTCCAGCTTATTTTCTTTTGTGAGGGAGACCCGGAGATTTTCCCCCACATTCCATGCACTCAGGATACCCCTGCCGCCGCTGAGCCAGTTCACCTGTAATTCCAGCAGCATTTCACCGGCTTTTTTATTGATATTGCCTTTCATGAATTTCTTATTTGGCTTCTTATAAATTTAATATAATGACCTTCCTGCACATATGACCAGGATCAACTATGCCCATGATATGGAGGCTTCCTGCTTCCGATTTTAATGTAATCTTCTCAGTTTGTATAAGTGGCTACCCTGGCAGGAGGACCCTTGCTGACATCTATGGCTGGACCTGCCCGAAACGGCGCACCCCTGTATCCCCAACGGCCGTTTTGAGGGAGTATAATAAATGGGTCCGCGGGTCCTATTTACCGGGTGGTTTCCGGCAAGGGTAATAGGCGCAGGCCGGCTCTTTTGGATTGCAGCCAGTTGTTGCGTTGCTGGGACCGGTCATGATGGCCCATGATAGGGCTCATAACCTGGCATACCGGACAGGGTTAATTTTAGCTTATTATTTTTTGGTCAACTAAGCAACCCTTGAATATATGTCAAAGGACTCCGGACTGCTCCTGGTTGTATATGGTTTGCCGGGCTCCGGCAAAAGCTATTTTGCGGCTGAACTCGCAAAGGCCCTGCGTGCAACCTATTTTAATACTGATATCATCCGCAAGACCATGTCGCCCCTTCCAGGCTATTCAGACAGGGAAAAGAGCCGTATTTATAATAAATTAATCGGTGACATTGGCAGGCTGCCGGCTAAGGAGGAATTGGTCATTGCTGACGGCACTTTTTATAAAAGTAAATTCAGGAAATTGGTAAAGCGGGAACTGGGAGCCCGGTTCCGCATTAAGTATATTGAAGTTATATGCCCCACCGAAGAGCTGCGTAGCAGGCTTCAAATCAAAAGACCCTACAGCGATGCGGACTTTGAGGTTTACCAACAGATAAAACGAGCCTGGGAACCCATGAAAGGGAAACACCTGGTGCTGGTTTCGGGAAATGACAATCTGGAGGATATGATCAAAAAAACTATGGCCTATCTGCTTGAAGATGTTAGATGAACAGGTTCATATACTGATAAACCAGGGCGGGTTTCCGGAATTCACGGTGCGCAGGGACCTGGTGGAAACCCATATTTCCTGGGTAATTATCTGTGATGCCTTCGTATATAAAATTAAAAAACCCGTTAGTTTTCCATTCCTGGATTTTTCCACCCTACAAAACCGAAGGTATTATTGCGAGCGGGAGGTTGCATTGAATAGCAGGTTTTCAGATGGAATCTATCTGGGGGTGGTGGCAGTTAAGGAAGATCATGGGCATTGGTCCATTGGTTCGCAAAAAGGTGTAACAGTCGATTTTGCCGTTCGCATGCGAAAAATGGATCCTCAAAAACAAATGGATTTTCTGGTGTCCACCGGTCTTATCACCACCCGGGAGGTGGAAGACCTGGCAAAAAAAATCGCGGATTTTCATCGTTTGGCCCAGGTGGTCCATTCCGATTCCTTTCAAGAGTTGCCGGCCCAGTTCCGGGAACTGGAGCAGGAGATGGGCTATTTGTCAGAAGCCACCCATTCGGATTGTGCCCTGCCTATCAGGGATGCCATTGAGTTTTCCGACCGTTTTATTCATGAAAGGTTCCATCTGCTGAAGCTGCGGATGGAACAGGGTTTTTTCCGGGACTGTCACGGCGACCTGCACACCAAAAATATATTTTTGCTTCCCAGCCCCCAGCCATTTGACTGCATTGAGTTCAACGATGGTTTACGGCAAATTGATGTGGCCAATGATATTGCTTTTTTATGTATGGACCTGGAGGTCATGGGAAGAAAGGATTTGTCAGAGGTTTTTCTCAGCGCATATAATTCCCGTTTTCCGGTGTTGAACGGATTTGAAGACCAGCTCTTATTTATTTATTATAAGGCCTACCGGGCTAATATCCGGGCCAAGGTAAACAGCATTAAGTCCCGTAATACCTCCAGGCCACCAGACAAAAACAGGGCTTTGCAGGATACAGCCAGGTATATCCGGCTGATGAGTTCCTATATTGCCCAGATGCGCCAATATACCCAATAGGGGCATTCCGCCCTTTCATGGTTTTGCTTATGGAAGGCCCAGTTTTTTCAGTTTCTTTTTCTTGAAGGACTCGATCTGTTTCCAGGACAGGGTATTGAGCACATTGCTTTTTTCAGCAAACCCCCTTCTGGCAACAGCAATCCCAAGCTGCATATAGGAAAACTGGCTTAGTGCGTGCGAATCAGTGCTGATCGTAAGGGTCACACCCGCTTCAATGGCTGCTTTCACCAGTTCATCGGTAAGATCCAGGCGCAAAGGCTGGGAATTGATTTCAAGGGCTGTGCCGGTGTCCAGGGCAATCTTAAATAGTTCGGCCCAGTTCACAGGATATCCCGCTCTTTTGCCTATTAATCTGCCACCTGGGTGTCCGATGCAGTGTACAAATCTGTTTTCGCAGGCTTTCCGGAGCCTTTTGGTATTATCCCTGGTAAAACCCGAGTGAATGGAGGCGGTTACCCAGTCAAATTGGGCCAGGAGATCTTCTCCGACATCGAGGTGGCCGTCGGCTAAAATATCCACTTCAATGCCTTTTTTAAGCAGGGGAGATCCCAGTTCCCGGTTTATTTTATCAATTTCCTCAAACTGGCGCAGGAATTCATCGGGTTGGAGTCCCCGGGCTATTTTTTCACTGGGAGAATGATCGCTTACAACAATGTACTCATAATTGGGATACACAGATTGTATGTGGGCTGCAATGTCTCCAATATCGGCTGCGCCATCACTCCAGGTAGAGTGCAGGTGCATGTCACCTTTCATTTCTTTTTGTTCGATAAGCTTTGGCAGGGAATGGTTCCTGGCAAGTTCCAGTTCACCCCTGCACTCCCTGAGCTCGGGGGGTATATAATCCATCCCCAGGGCTTTGTACATATCAGCTTCCGTGTTTCCTGCTATTCTATGATTTGATTTCAGATCAAATATTCCATACTCATTTAATTTCCAGCCCTTGTCCCTGGCCAGGGTACGCAACTGTATATTGTGCTCCTTTGACCCGGTAAAATAAAGAAGGGCAGCGCCATATTCCTCCTCCAGTACAACCCTCAGGTCCACCTGGATATCGGACTGGGCAAGCAGGATGCTCGCCTTGGTGTCACCGCTTGCCAGTATTTTTCCGACGTCCCGCATATTTACAAAGAATTGGATGATGGGTTTCCAGTCCTTTTTGGCGGCGGTTACCACTGCATCAATGTCCCCGATGGTTTCTTTTCTCCTGCGCAGGCTGCCGCAAAGAACGGCCTGTTTGATACCTTTCATTTTCTGCAGTTCTTCCAGCACCCGCTCTCCGGCTTTGAGGGCCTCCCAGAGGTTCATGCGGGACTGGGTTTCCTTATGCATTTTCAGCGCCCTTTTTATATTTTCCAGTTTCTTGGAGCCAAATCCTTTGGTATGGTCAAACTGGCCGCTCCTGAGCGCTTCTTCCATTTGGTCCCGGTTTGAAATTCCCATTTTTTCATGAAAATACCTCAGGGTGGCAGGGCCAATGCCATTGACTTCCAGTAAGGGAAGCAGTTCCTCGGGAACCTTCTTTTTGAGTTTCTCAAAGGTCCTGATCTTGCCGGTTTGCAGGAATTCGAGGATTTTTTCAGCAATACTTTCCCCTATACCGCTTAATTGATCCAGGGTGGAAATATCCTTTGCATAACCTGAGATGTCTTCTTTCAGGCCGGACAGGGTCCGGGAAGCCTTTTCATAAGCCTGCGCCCGAAACCGCTCCTCCTCGCCGAGGTACCGGTAACATAGGGCCATCTGGTGAAATAATCTGGCCAGCATTTCATTATGACTGTAAAAGGAGGGGCTATTTTCGGTGGAGGTTGCCATGATGGGGGCCTATAAAGAAATATTCGGACAAAAATGGGTTGGTATTGCTTCTGGGGGAAGGGGATCAAACCGGGGTTCAGGGATAGGGATACCCGCCTGGTTCCATTGACAGATCCGGGTTCCTATTGATCGCCAATCAGGGTCTGCCCGTTCATAATTAAGTTATATACTGGGCCAGATGGGCCAGTATTTCCTTGGAAGAAGCGACGCCGCTTTTGCGCCAGATGATCCGCCCGTTTTTGAAAATAATCAGGGTGGGTATGGATTGTATCCCATACTTTTCCGCATAATGGGCATTCCTGTCCACGTCCATCTTAAGAATGGTAGCCCTGTCGCCAACCGCATGCTTTACTTCCTGGAGAATGGGTGGCATCATTTTGCAGGGTCCGCACCATTCGGCAAAAAAATCCACCACCACCGGTGTGTCACCCTGAATATGGCCTTCAAAGTTATTATTCATCTCATAACAATTTTTCCAATTCTGTTTTCCTGTCGGTCCCATGCAGTTGGTCTTCGGTAGCGTGTTGCCCGATTTCATTTTGTGCAGAAAGGCTTAGTTCATCTGTGCCCACTGTTTGTACCCAGTTTTCTCCATGGCGACGGAAAATCTGGACGTTCAGGCCGAATTGTTTTTTGAATGCCTGCTCGACGGAACCGGTCTTCTGCCAACCTTGTATTTCTATGGCACCCGGATGTATCTTTCTTATTTCTCCCAGTAGCAGACCGGGATTCAAAATATGATCCAGGGGGGAGGCTTCCTGCCAGGAATGAGCCTTGTCGAAGAGTTCCAGCTTAAGAAACGGATAATATTTGGCAAATTCAATCCGAAGTGAATCGATGGTTTTGGTGGGATCAATTTCAATGATCATTTTAAAAATGATTTTGTCTGAATGAATTGTTCATAGAGTTTCATCAATATAAAAAGGAATATATCCTTTATGTAAGGAAAAAGAAATAAGAAAAATAGCAGGGTGACCCCCCAGGTAAAAACCGATCCGTACACACCGGTCATTGTCTTATTTACATAACCAAACATACAGGCCTAATTTAATATTACTTTTTAAAATGAAACCCTGTTGATGCGGTAAACATAAGTTTAAATAGGATCCGTAGCTATGATTATTGTCAATCTAAGGGATGATCATGGCGCCCGGCCCTTCAAATGAGTGACCTGCCCTTCAATTGCAAGGAAATCAGCAGGATCATCAGGGCGGCGCCCAGAAAAAATCCCTGCATCCAGTGGAATGCCTGAGAAATCAGCATTTGCACTAGGATACAGACAATGACCAATACGCCGGAGACCATGGAATAAGTAAAAGCACGGGCACCGCTTCTAACCAAATGCACCCAGGCCAGCAGGTTACAGGAGCCGATCACAAAAATCAGCAGCAACCCAGGGATGGTATAGTTGCTCAACCCGCTGCCTGTCAGCAGGGCAGGGGTAATTCCCAAAACGTTGCCTGCCGGATACACCACCATCAGGATGCCGGTTACAAGGGCCGCAACCGCCATACCTCCTGTCAATAACTTTAAAATGAGTTTCATATCGTCAAGTGTTCCGTTATAAGGATCTCTCAGCCCATGGGGGCTTTCTGTTTGGTCCTGGAATAAAGGCCAATCAATTCGCCAAATGCCAGGATATGGCCACCCATGGCCTTTTCCAACTGATGTTTGGTTGTATCGGCGGGCAAATGCAGCAGGCAATCCAGGGCATATACCTTAAAAAAATAGTGGTGTACGCCCCCCGGGGGTGGACAGGGCCCCCGGTAAGAACGTACCTTAAAATCATTTTTTCCTTCCAATCCCGGTACGGAGGCTTCTTTTATATGATGGGTTACGGGTATGTTCCACATGATCCAGTGGACCCAGGTGCCTGCCGGTGCATCCGGGTCGTCGACGATGATGGCAAGGCTGATGGCATCGGCCGCGATGTTCTCTATGAGCAGGGGCGGGCTGATGTTTATGCCGTCGCAGGTGTACCTGGAAGGAATAGGTTGCTGGTCCCGGAAGGCCGCACTACTGACCTTGAGTATTTTATAATGCACTTCTTTGTTTAGATGATTCATATTAATCATATTTTGCGAGCCCGGTTTCGGGAACTTCCTCCGGAGGAATTTCCACTGGAGGCTTTTCAACGGGCGGTGGTTGGGGAATCGTTTCAGGTTCCTCTGAGGGACCGGATGGATTTTCCGGTCTGATGACTGGGCTAATTTCCGGGCGGGTCTTTGGTGAGGGTACCTCCGAGGGCCTGGAAGGGTTTGTATCTGGACTCATGGGCTTTATTTTCTTACATGTTTGAATTCATTGAATTGACCGGTTGAAAAGGGGATGTCCTCCCTTACCCGCCGGATTTTTCCTGCTACTTTCCCAAAGCGAATGGACACTATACTCCAAATGGATAGGTTTCCGGCACCAGGTGTCCCACCGCCTCCATATGAAGGGGGTACAGATCCCTGGTTTTATCCAGAAACACGAACGCGTCATACCGTAAGGGCAATATGGATGGTACATAATTGCCATATTGTTCATATTGGGCGTTGTAAACAACGCCTACGGCGCGGTGTCCTATATGTCTTTCCATGAAGGCATCCATGTTGGTATAATCTTCCATAATCAGCAGTTTGTTTTCTTTGCCCGCATGGTGCAGGATATATTCCCAGCTTCCGTTTCTGGCCTCCGGCAGTTCCATGGTTTGCATGGGGGCTCCCCATTTTCGGCCGGCAATGACCTTTCCGCTGTATGAACCAAAACCTACCAGGAATACGCCTTTTTCATTATGATGTATCCTGGCCAGTTCCCCAATATTATACATTCCCTCCTCAGACATATCCGTAGCCCGGGCATCCCCGACATGGGTATTATGCGCCCAAACAATTATCTTACTGTTTTCTCCATGAAACGCAAGCAGCCTTTCCATGGTATCAGCCATATGACGATCCCGGATATTCCAGGAATGGGGGCCTCCTCCAATCATGGCCCTGTAATACTGTTCGGCCTGCACCGCGATGCGTGCATTTTGCCCGGTGCTGAATACATTTTCATGATCAGAATTATAGGTGGGTATTTTTTGTTGTATCTGCCTGAGTAATTCAATAACCTCCTGCTGGCATAATTCTGGTACAAACTGGGAGGCGGAGGCATATGACTGCCCTTCATCTTTTCTGAAAGGTTCGAAACACTGGTAGGCTTCCTGGGCTATTTTCAGCGACAGCGGGTCTGTTTTTCGAAGGTATTCCATAATGCTTTCCATGCTCTCATACAGGCTGTAAACATCCAGGCCATAGAACCCGACTTTTTTGTTGACGGGAAGGCCGGTGTTGTAAGTTTTCATCCAATCGGCCAGCGCGACAGTCTCCCAGTTTGCCCACATCCAGGTTGGCCAGCGTTTAAATCCCTGGAGCACCTTAAGTGCGCTCTTGTTATCCTGGTCATAACCCTTGATGAACCGGTTCAGTCTGTAACAATCCGGCCAGTCTCCTTCCACTGCAATGCAGTTGAAGCCTTTATTTTCAATCAGGTATTTTGAAATATGAGTCCTCCATGTGTAATACTCATGCGTGCCATGGCTGGCTTCCCCCAGCATCACAATCCTGGCATCTCCGATTTGTTTAAAGAGCGGATCCAAATCCGCCTTGCTGTTCAGTGTATACCCCCATTGTTTGACGGCACTTATCAATTCGGATTCCTGCAGGGGTGTCTCTTTGGTAAAATAGTGTCTCATTTTAAATGGATTTATCCTGCCATTAAAAATTATTTCATTTCCCTTTACCCGGCTCTTTTATGTAGGCCTCCAACCCGGCTTAACGCTCATTTTTGCCTCGCTTTTGGAAGTATCTTCTTTAGGGAAAGAGACAAAATTTACTGCCCGCTGCCTATGAGATACATTGGATATTTTGCTGACCGAGATCATTTTTAGGTCTTGACCTTGCCTATATTTTTGGCTTTATTTAAAATATACCGTCATGTCAGATAATTTATTGCAGATAACCACACTTCGGCAATTACTGGAATTTGACGTCGCGCGTTTTATAGTTATTGAAAGGCAATTAGGTTCTTCTATCAGCCATTGGATCGATATGGCAGGTGCTGATAAGTTTAAGCAGGTCCTTTATAAATACAGGGATTTTATCAACGAGCATATCAGGAAGATGGAGGATTTTTTTGAAAACAAGGAATTCACCGGTCCGGCCGTTTCAAACAGGATGATGGAGGTTATTTTGGGAGAGGCCGAGCAGAAATGGGCATGCTGTGCTGACCAGGCAATTAAGGATGCCTGTCTGCTGGCATCGATCCAAACCATCAATCATTTTAAAATCAGCGCATATGGCACGGCAGCTGCCTTTGCCACTTCCGTAGGGTTGGAAAATATAGCCGCCGAATTTCGTCTGGCGGAGGTCAATGAAAAGCAAATCGATGACAGGCTTTCACAACTGGCCATTTTTGAAATCAATGCCAGGGCCAAGGCCCCAATACTTGAAGCTTGAAAATTATTCCCAATGGCTGGTAATTATTACAAAGAAGTTCAGATCCCCGTGGATGATGTCATTCTTCCCGGGGAGTTGGTGATACCCGAAGGGGCAGGCGCTATTGTTATTTTTTCCCACGGCAGTGGGAGCAGCCGGAAAAGCAAGCGGAATCAGGAGGTGGCCAGATACCTTCAGATGCATCATTTTGGAACCTTTCTCTTTGATTTATTGACCAGGGAAGAGGACCGTCACTATTTCAACCGGTTTAATATCGACCTGCTCGCTGCCAGGCTGTCGGGGGCAACCGATTGGCTTGAAAGGTATCCGGCTGCCGGAAATTGCAGCTTTGGATATTTCGGGGCGAGCACCGGGGCAGCATCCGCCCTGCAGGCCGCTTCCTATCATCAATCCATAGCGGCCATTGTTTCCAGGGGAGGCAGGCCGGACCTGGCCATGGATTTCCTTCCAGAGGTGAAGTCTCCTGTTTTATTGATAGTAGGCAGCCTGGATGAGGAGGTTCTTGAATTAAACCGGAAGGCTTTTTCTGCATTACGAGCCGAAAAAAGACTGGAGATCGTGGAAGGGGCCGGTCATCTATTTGAGGAACCGGGCAAACTCTCCCAGGTCGCTTCACTGGCTACTTCGTGGTTTAATAAATATTTGAAATCCGTCCGGAATTCCGAAGTACCCCAGGCAAGCTGACGCAGCTGTTGGAAAAGCCGTTTTTTTTAGATTATTATGAGCTTATTCGGACAGCGGCCCGGGTTGGATTTTGGCACTGGTAGTACATGCAGGCTTTTTGTTGAGGTCTATATTCTGTAAACTTACTGTATTATGTTTCGCGATAGAATCGAAGCCGGAATAAGGCTGGCTTCCAGGTTAAAAAAATTCGAGAAGGACGATTCCATTGTCCTGGCAGTTCCAAGGGGAGGTGTTCCGGTGGCCTACGCTGTGGCCAGGGAACTGGGTTTTCCCGTTGACCTGGTTCTGACAAAAAAAATTGGCCACCCTGCCAACAAGGAATATACCATCGGTGCCGCCAGCCTGACAGATTATTTTGTAGTGCCGCATGAGGACGTATCCCAGGAATATATCAAGGAGGAACTGGCGGGCATTCGGGAGCGGTTAAAGAGGATGCATAAGGCCTTTTCGGGCGACCATGAGCCGGTCAGCCTGGAAGGAAAGACCGTTATTGTTATTGACGATGGCATTGCCACCGGAAATACACTGCTGGGAACCGTAGAGATTTTGAGACATGGAAAGCCCCGAAAAATAATAATTGCCGTTCCAGTGGCTTCCAGGAGTGCCTTTCAAAAGCTTTCCCGGGAAGTGGATGAAGTCATAGCGGTCTTGATCCCTGAAAGCTTCCATGGGGTCGGCGCTTTTTATGAGGACTTTACACAGGTCAGTGATGAGGAAGTGATTTATTTACTCCAGAAATTGAAGAATCTTAAGAAAAGGGCCTGAGGACTCCTATTTTACAGATTCAATCCCTGGCAGGCGCGATGGCTGACTGACGACTGACAATGGTCAATCAAAAGAGTGATGTAGTTCATCGGCCGACAGGTTCATTTTATTTCCCTTTGGTAAGAAAAGTTTTATTGATCACCATAAAACAGTTGGTTATGAAAACAGATATTGAAATCCAAAAAGACGTGATGGAACAACTGAAGTACGAGCCATTTCTGAATGCTTCCCAAATCGGTGTGGCAGTAAACAAAGGCATCGTTACCTTATCGGGAATCGTAGACTCCTATTCTAAGAAATTACTGGCCGAAAGAGCCGCCAAAAAGGTTTCAGGCGTTAAGGCCATTGCCGAAAACATTCAGGTTGGAATTTCCCCGGCTTTTCATAAAACAGATGCGGAAATAGCCGAAGCCGTGGTGAATGCGCTGAAATGGCATACCATGATTCCGGAGGACAGGATAAGGGTAAGTGTCGAAAATGGAATTGTAAAACTGGAAGGAGAAGTAGAGTGGGAGTACCAGAGTACTCAGGCGAGGGCCTGCGTGGAATTTCTTTCAGGCGTAAAATTGGTCACCAATCTCATTACTGTCAAACCAAAGTTATCACCTTTGGAGATCAAACAGAAGATTAACTCCAGCCTCCTGCGGAGTGCTACCATTGATTCCGGGAAAATAACGGCCGAGGTAACTGGGAGTAAGGTGGTATTGCGCGGCAGTGTCAGGTCATTTGCGGAAAAAGAAGATGCTGAAAATGCAGCCTGGTCAGCTCCCGGTGTAACCAGCGTGGAAAGTAAAATTGAAATCGAAGAACCTGAGTATGCGTTTTGAGTGGTTTTTTTAGTAATTTCCAAGGCCCCGGCAGCAGTGACCGGGGCTTTTTTTTGACAAATAGATAGAATCAGCTGTTCCTCCAGATCAGGGCGATACACGCTAAGGGCAGGAAGGACCTTATGAAATAAAAAGGGGTTGCTGCTGCCAGGAAATTAGTATCTGTAACACACCGCATTGATATTCATGCCTGCCCCAACAGAAGCGAAAAGTATAATATCCCCTGATTGCAGTTTATGTCCTTCCACCCGGCCTTTTCTTACCAAATCAAACAGGGTCGGAATGGTGGCTACAGAACTGTTGCCCAGCCAGTGAATACTCATGGGAGCTATGTTTTGGGGGATCAGACTGATTCCATACAATTTGTAAAACTCCTTAATGATGGCCTCATCCATTTTTTCATTGGCCTGATGTATAAATATTTTCTTGAGTTCATTTATGGCGATCCCACTTTTATCCAGGCATTCCTTCATAGCCAGGGGAACATGTTTGAGGGCATATTCATATACTTTCCTTCCTTTCATCTTGATGTAATGGAGGGCTTCGGTGGCATGGGGATTGTATGAATCGCCAAAATTGATATAATTCACTTCCTGGATGCTGTCGGAGCGCATGCTATAGGAAAGTATTCCGGATGGGTCCTGGCTGTTTAGTCCTTTTTTTAAGATGCAGGCGCCTGCCCCGTCAGCAAAAATCATACTGTCGCGGTCAAAGGGATCAATGACCCTGGAAAGGGTTTCTGTACCGATGATCAGGCATGTTTTTGCAAGGCCAGACGTAAGGAAGGAATCCGCTTGGATGATTCCCTGAAGCCAGCCAGGGCATCCAAATATCAGGTCGTAGGGTATGCAGGCGGGATTGGTGATCCCCAGGTTGTGTTTTACCCGGGAAGCCAGGGCAGGAACCGTATCTGACTGATGACAACCGGCATGTACGTTTCCAAAATTATGGGCCAGGATGATTTGATCAATTTCTTCCCTGTCGATGCCGCTGTCTTCAATGGCCAGCCGCGAAGCCTCTGTCCCTAAGTCGGCTGCTGTTGTATTTTCAGGTGCATACCTTCTTTCGGCTATACCGGTAATTTGGCGCAGCTTTCCTGCGATTTCCTGAAACGGCCTGTCGATTTTCACCTTCTTTTCATCGTAGAATACCTGCTCCTGAAAATCCATATTCTGCTTGATTGTGGCAGGTATACAACAGCCTGTTCCGGTTATTACGGATTGTGACATGTTAACTGAGTCCTAATTAATGAATAATAAGATTTCGGGTGTTCTCTTTATGGAACATGAGAATGAAGCCTTAATGCGAAAGTTACTTAGGTACTAAAGCCTGATTCAAAATAGTTTTTTACAATGTATGCAATATTTCTGTTTTAGGGGAATATTGACCGCAGTGACCATTTTTTTGATGAATCATACAGGTTCTTTGGCCCAAGCCTCTGGCCCATTCCCATTTTTCCAAATCAGCCATATTCACCACCCTGCATGTCCAAAGTTATTGGTTGAATCTGGCAGTCAGTTGACGGCAATCATCCGCGCAGGTGACAGAAATAATGCAATTGCCCGGGGAAGGATGCTCCCCCCTGACTTAAAAATAAAGTAGCCGGCAGAAGGATATCCGCCCGTCGGGAAAGGAGCTTGCATTAACGGTGGCCTTATGTAGCCATCAGAAGCGCTGCAAGTTCATTTAGCAGGGGTATCTGCCCGGGAATGATTTTCCTTTTCGCCTCCTGTAGACTAAACCAGCCAACCCGGTCAATTTCCGGGAAGTCCCGGAGATGACCGGACCCGGGCGGCCATTCCATGCGGAAAGTGTTACTTCGGAGCGCTTCGGGGTTAAAATCCCCCTTCCAGGCCCAGGCCAGGACCCGTTTACCGCTTTTTTGTTGTATGGGGCGCAGTTCGGTCATGGGCCCTGCTACCTGCAGGCCTGTTTCCTCCCATACTTCCCGGATAGCCGCCTCGATGGCTTTTTCATGATCCCCGACCTCTCCCTTGGGTATGGACCACGCGCCCCTGTCCCGGCTGGTCCAAAAAGGGCCTCCCGGGTGCGCGAGCAATACTTCGGCAGACCCTGAGCGGATTCTGTAAATGAGTATGCCGGTACTTTGTTTGGGCATTGTAAAAGGAAGAATGAAAATAAATAACGGTAAGTTAACGCATTATGCTAATTCATAAAAGTGAATGTCATCATGTAATGGATCTCGGCTGTGGCTGTAACTTTCGCCATACTCAAATGGGCCTTGTAAATGAGGCACGGCCCCTTTGGGGGTAAGCTGAGGGCTCGCACATGCCGGGATTTAAAGGGAACCACCTGGCCTCTTTACGGTGACAGTCCGGACAGATTTCCTGCCGATCCTTAGCATGGTTCATCATGAACGACATGAAAAAAAGGTCGAAAGGAGCCGGGAATTTAATATGGATTTGTTTTTAACCAGCCTGTAATGCTCAAACGGGCCTTGTTGGTGGGAAGTACCTCATGGACCATTTCGGCACTTTTGAAAAATACGATCTTTCCATGCGAGGGGGAAATACGCCGGATGCCCTGGCTGGTTTGAATGCTCAGTTCTCCCCCGTCTTTTTCGTCCCAGTCCGGATTGAGGTATAAGATCATGGAAAACTGCCTGCTGTTGTTATTTTGGAACTGGTCTTTGTGCTTTGAATAGAAACTTCCTTTTTCGTACCTGGCATAATGAAATTCAAAATCGTTGATACCCGTATAACAGGTCGTATTCAAAAAAAGTATAAACCCGTCGACCAGTTCAAAGAACCTGTTTTCGTGGATATTCCCTTTATGGCGATCCAGCCAGCTGATCTCGTCTCCCCGGACGGTCTTGTCCACATGATTCCGCTGATCATTGCCCGTTCCGGCCTGTTCCAATTTATGCAGGTCGAACAAAAGAAGTAAGTTCTCTTTCAGGCCCGTGGCCAGCGACTCACTGACTACACTGCTTGCAATACCAATATTGTCTTCTAAATAGCTGTCAATTAGTGTATTGTATAATTCCTGCAAAGCAAATTGGTTAAGTTTCCCCTTTAATGTAAATGGGCGTCGCGTGAAGATAACCCTATTAGTCGGCCCTTAGTGCCAATTCATCGGAGGGGGCAGTTTTGCCAAGACATCGGTTTTACCACAATCCAGGAAGGGTCAGCCAAATCGGCGGTGGCTGGCATGGTCTGCAAACACTCCACAGGGGCCTTTTGCAAATTCCGGGTTGGGCTAATGCTTGCCTGGGTGGCAAAGGGGCCAGAGCCCGGAAAATGCCGCATTTATCTAGCAGGCTTCCTATTGCCATTCATCCGGAGATCATTCCAGGATACCCATTTTAAATGAAAATAAAATATGCCTTTACAAGGTATGCCACTCCTTTTTCCAGGGGTACTGGGATAATACCTGGCAGGGAGTAAGCCCCTGAACGGAACCTGATAGCTTTTTGGGCCGCTTCAACTGTGGGAACCGAGTTCCCTGGGGGTAGCCTGGTAGGCTGCCTTACCTACTTCCCGGAAAAACAGCATGGATGCTGCTGAACCGGGCAACAGTATGGTGAAGACCCATTCCCATTGGCTGAAGTATACAGGCAGGTTTTCCTTATTGGTGGAATATCCCAAGCGACAGGGTCTTCGTATTTTATACTTACACCTTCCTGGAAATTGCACTTAGTCTGGAACCAATTCCCGGATTAAGGTCCTGCTTTGAGTTGAAAAAGCCCCCTGTTGCATCCGGCCTGGCATGGGCACTTGCTGCTGCCCGGTGGATGCAAGAGCTCCCTGCTGGAACAGGCAGCTTCTTATGACAAATATATTTTCCATATTCAGGTATTTACAGTGAACTTTATACGGGCTGGTTGAACTCAGTGCGTTCCTGGTTTATTCTGGATGACCAAAATCAATAAGGAAACTGACTCATATGACCTGTTTTGTAGCGGCAGGGACCTGAGATTTGCTGCGTTTTAACCTAAGGGGCAATGGTGATGACCGGAATCTGATGAAAGCGGGACCTTTGGCGAGTACCCGTATGATTGGATGGTCAGGCAGGGGTAAAGATAATGGTTGGTATATGATTGGTTTGTGCAGTTGTAATTTTATATTCTTTAATTAATTACTATTTTTTTTACATGCATTCTGCCGCTAAGTCGCAAAACCCATTGTATGTGGCAGCCATTGGAGCCTCCGCTGGTGGACTGGAAGCCTTGCATAAACTGCTTGCCTATCTACCAACGGATATAGACAATCTCGCCATTGTCATCGTGCAGCACCTTAGTCCGGATTTTAAGAGTTTTCTCATTCAATCCCTGACGGCCCATACAAGGCTGCAGGTGGTAGGGGCTAAGAATTCCCTATTGATGAAGGGAGGTTTTATTTATGTCACCCCTGCCGATTGTGAAATTTCCACGCAAAACGGAAAAATCAGGCTCCTCAAATCGGGGCAGCTCAATTCCCCGCATCCCTCCATCAATTCATTCATGCATTCACTGGCTGCCGATCAGAAAGATAAGGCCATCGGCATAATACTCTCCGGTACGGGATCTGACGGAGCACAGGGCCTAAAAGAAATCAAGTTTGCCGGAGGCTGCACCATTGTCCAGGAACCATCGTCGGCAACTTATAACAGCATGCCCCTGGCTTCCATTAAAACGGGAGTAATTGATTATGTGCTCAATCCGGAAAAAATCGGTGAAACATTAAGGTTGCACTGTTTGGGTAAGGGCACAAAGACATAACCCGTGACGGATAACGAAATAAGGGCAAAGCGATACCAGGCAATTATTGAAATGCTGGAGAGACATACCGGTACTTCCTTTAATAATTATAAGAAAAATACCATTTATAGGCGGATTTCCAAGCGGATTTTGGAACTAAAGCAGGAAGGCCCTGAGGGGTACCTGTCCTTTTTAGAAAAGTACCCTGCTGAAATAGAAGAGTTATACAGTAATGTGCTTATTGGTGTAACCTCATTTTTCAGGGATCCCCAGGTCTTTCGTTTCCTGGAAAAGAAAATGGCTGAATTGGTGGACCGAAAGCAGGATAATGAAGGATTGCGTATCTGGATTCCCGGATGTTCAACGGGAGAGGAACCCTATTCAGTCGGTATGGTCATAGCCTCTATACTGAGTAAGAAACAACGCAATATACCCGTCCAGATTTTTGCCACCGATATCAATGAACGATCCCTTCAAGTGGCCAGAAAGGGCATCTACCACTCTAAGAACCTGGCAGGTATTCCTGCGGGACTGCTGGAAAATTATTTCATCCGCCACAATGGATACCTGGAGATCAGCAAGAATGTCAGGTCAATGATCTTATTTTCCAGGCATGACCTCACCCATAACCCTCCCTTCCTGAAACTGGACCTGATTGTCTGCCGGAATTTACTGATTTATTTTAATAACAGGCTGCAGGAATATATCTTCCCCGTTTTTTATTCCGCACTGAAGCCAAACGGTTATCTCATATTGGGAAAATCTGAGACCATTGGTCAGTTTAGTAACCTTTTTTCAACCGCAAACAACCAGCTAAAAATTTACCAGCGCAAGGCGGGCAATGCCCTGCAGGGGATACGGTTTACCCCGGTGAAGGCAATTGAAAACACCTCACCTGCGTCCGATAAAAATGAGTTATCCATTTCCGAGATGGTGAAGGATACCGTTTTCAGTTTATTCAGGCATCCCTACGTAGTCATCAATAATGCGATGGACATTCAGGAGATCGGTGGTGAGGTAGGCCGCTACCTTGGTTTGAAACAGGGTAAAATGAATGCCAACCTCCTGAAAATGGCCAATAAGGACCTTAAAATCGAGCTTAGGAAATTGGTGAATAAATGCAGCCGTGAAAATCACGAAGTAGCAGGGGAATTGCAAAAAGTGAGAGCCGCCGATGGGGAACAATGGCTGAAAATCATTGTCAGACCCTTATTGCACGCTGATAGTCCCAATGAATTTTACATAGTGATTTTTGAACAGTCCAGTCAGCAGGTTCGCTATAAAAAGAATACGGCGCCTGTTGTGGAGGAGTCTGCCAGCCAGCGAATCCAGGAGTTGGAGGCTGAACTCGAAGCCACCAAGGAGGATCTTCATTTGTTTGTGGAACGACTGGAAAATACCAATGCAGAATTGCAGTCACTCAATGAGGAAATGCAATCAACCATTGAAGAGCTTAAAATATCCAATGAAGAACTGGAAACGACCAATGAAGAGCTTCAGTCAACCAATGAGGAAATAAACATCGCTTATACAGAACTGAGGGCGGCCTATGAAAAACTGGAAAGCCAGGAAGAACTCCTCAATCAGTCCCAGGCTAATATTAATGCCATGATGGCCAATACCATGCAGGCATTCATCTTAATTGATAAGAATTTCAGGATTATTACATTCAACCAGGTTACCACCCAAATCCTGAAACGTGTATTTAATACGGATATTTCAGCCGGCGCAAGTTTTAAGAGCATTATTTCAAAGGAAGGTTTGGAGTTGTTTGCCAATGGTTACAGAGATGCTTGCCGGGGGAAATTTGTGTCAGGCGAAAAATATTTTAAAAATAAGCAGGGAGAGCAGTTTTACCTGTTATTTAATTTTTCTCCGGTAGTACGGGCAGATACTACGCCGGAATGCATATCACTGAGCATTTTGGATATCAGTGAACTGAAGGAAATCAAAAGGGAATTGCACAAGTCCGAGATATTGATGGATTCCGTCTTTCATTCGGCCGATATTGGGATAGCCATCGTCGACAGTAAAGGATTGCTGGTGAAAGTCAATGACGGGCTCTGTAAATTGCTTGGATACCGGCAGCACGAAATCACTGGTATGAAATATTTGGATTTGGTCGCTGCCGATCAAAAAAGGCAGGCCAGGGTCCTGCACCAGAAGTTGCTGGCGGGTGAAAAGCGAAGTGATCAAAGAAGGATAATACGCAGGAACGGGCAGGTCATTGATACCTATGTAACCAACAACGCATTTATAGATGATCAGGGAAACCGTTTTCTGGTTAAAACCCTGCGGGACATTTCCGCGGAGAGCCAGCTAAAAAATCTCCTGGAGGAGGCAGAAAAAGCTGTTCAGATGGGCGGTTTTGAATATGATGTGAAATTGAAAAGGATGATATGTACCGAGGAATTGTACCGTGTCTATGGGGTAAAAGCCAAAGATAAGCAAAGGCCAACGCTGAACCGGTTTATTACATGGGCCGACCCGAAGTACCGGCCGGTACTGAGGGCTGCGATAATGGAGGCTGAACAAAGGGGTATTCATTTTGATAAGGAGATTATTATACGGACTGCTGAAGGTGACAGGAAATGGGTCAGGGTAACCGCTACAGCCCGTAAAACGGCCAGCCGCGTCACCAGCCTAGTTGGTACTGTGCAGGATATCACCAGGAGCAAAGAATCCGAACTGCAACTGAAACGATTGTCCTATGTGGCCAGAAAGACGAACAATGCCGTAATCATTACCGATTCCAAAGGAAAGATTCAGTGGGTAAATGAGAGTTTTGAAAAAATGACCGGTTGGAATTTGCAGGAGGTCATCGGCAAAAAGCCCGGCACCTTCTTGCAGGGTGAACAAACGGATAAAGGAGCGATCAATGAGATGACGGCCCAACTCAGCAAGCATAAGCCCGTTTCAACCGTGCTGCTGAATTACCGGAAGGATGGATCGGTTTTTTGGATCAATATGGATATTGCCCCTGTTTTTAAGGACAATGAGCTGATTAATTTCATCGGTCTGGGTACTGATATTACCGAAGTGCTGAAAGCCAGGGAGGAACAAAAACTAAAGGAGTCCTTGGAACAGCAGCAGCAGTTGTTTGATGCGATTGCCATGAATTTTCCGGGAGGCATCATCGGGGTCTTGGACAAGGAATTTAACTATGTATATGTTGGCGGAGCTGAATTGAATAAACTCGGCCTGAAGCGGGAAAGCCTGATAGGCGAACATTTGTTTGATTCTATTTCCGAAGGGGGCAACCGGGATGCCGAACCCCATCTGAAAAAGACTTTTGAGGGCGAGGGTACGGTTTTTGAGGAGTCCATCAGAGGAAGCACCTATTCCATACACGCAGTCCCACTATTTGGCCCTACCAACGCCGTGGAAAATATTTTGGTGGTTCTCCATAATATCACGGAGAGAAGAAAATCTGAAAATGAAATATGGGCTGCCCTTAATAAACAGCGGGAGTTAAATGAACTGAAATCAAAATTTGTATCCATAGCCTCCCATGAGTTTCGAACCCCGCTGAGCGGAATCCTTTCTTCGGCTTACCTGATTGCCAAGTACAGCAGGTTGCATGAGGAGGAGCGGGTCCAAAAGCATACCGAACGTATCACCTCCGCGGTGAGTTCACTCACCGATATTCTGAACGATTTTCTTTCCATTGGTAAAATTGAAGAAGGCAAGCTGGAAAACAATGTGACGACTTTTGATATCAAGGAATTTTGCAATAAAATCACCGAGGATTTTATAAATAATCTCAAAAAAAATCAGACTATTGTCTTTGAACATACGGGCAGAAATGCGGCCGTTAAATTGGACAAACAGCATTTGAGTCATATTTTGGTTAATCTGATTTCCAATGCCATAAAATATTCCGGGGAGGGAAAACGGATATGGGTCAGTTCCTCTGTGACCAATAAGGCAGTTGAAATTACCATCAGGGATGAAGGTATCGGTATACCGGAGGATGACCAGCCGCACCTGTTTCAAACCTTTTTCAGGGCCAACAATACCAACGATATTCAGGGTACGGGGATGGGGCTGCATATTGTAAAGCGGTACCTCGAAGTAATGGGGGGGACCATTGCCTATACCAGCAAGCTGGATGCAGGAACTACCTTTGTGGTCAGCTTTCCCCAATAAAGGGGGATTGAATGAAAACCAGATCTACTCCTTGTTCCGCCCCGCCTACCTGGGGGGATTGATGCAGGGGGTCACTAGATCAAAGTAATTTTTCTTCCAGGTTTATGTAATGAATATTACCTGTTTCCCTTTTATGCGCTGCGGGATGTTCATCTCCATAACCCAATATAATTCCCAGCTGTATTTGTTCTGTTTGGGGGATGTTGAGATGTGGATACAGGCTGGTATGAGATACGAATTTAGCCAATCCGATGGGACAACTCGCCAGGCCATAAGATTGGGCGGCCAGCATAATGTTTTGAGCGCACATACCGATGTCCAGGGCGGCCCATTCGTTGTCAATGGGTGCCGCTATCAGGATCACAACGGGCGCGTGATGGAAAATCGGATCCGCGCCTTGGAACAGACCCAGGTCACGGGAAAATTGAAACAGGCTAAGGGCAGCCTGTAGAAATTTATTGGGTTTTTTGGGGGAAAACTCGCTGGAAGATACTTTTGTGATGGCCTGGGAAACTTTCGCGATGGTTTTTGGATCATGGAGGATATAGAATTTCCAGGGTTGCCTGTTCATGGCGGAGGGGGCCATGGTTCCCGCTGCTATGATTTCTTTGAGGACATTGGGATCAACCTCTTTTTTTGTGAATTTCCTTACTGCCCTCCGGCTGTAAATGGCCTGATGAACTGGATCTTTTGCCTGTACTTCAGGCTGTAGCGTGGTATTCATCGTAATTAGTTTATGAAAGTGTATACAAACAGTTTTTGAAATCATCCGCCGGATCCATCCTGTCAATGCAAGGTTCCGATCCTGTTATGTAACAATGATTTTCCGCTGGCCAGCATAGACTGGCTGCCATTTCCTGCCTTCCGGCCTTCCGGTGTTTTAGGTCTGTAATGGAACCATACATGAAAAAATGGTAACTATCTATTACCCCCACACCTATCTTTTAAGGCTAAATTAATCCGGACAATGGACCCTATCCAATGATATGTATCATTGATCGGGATGAGTTGAAGGAAACCAAGGGGGCAGTTGCAGCCAATAGACACTTATACCCGGCCTTGCTGAAACCGGGTTAATGGGACGGTGTAAGGACTGGACGGCATGCAATCGATGGTAATCAGAATGGATTATGATCGGTGTCATTTTTCTTAGCCATATAATAATTTAATTTAATTTTTATATGGAAAATAGGCCAGAAATCAGCAGGCAAAAGCCTGAGTTTAAAGAACCGCCAGGAGGCAGGGCTATTCGGGGATGGTGGCTCTACCTGTTTTTTCTGGCGATGCTGTTTGTGCCCGGATTGTTTTCCGGCTCCTCTGAGGGTAAGGAGATTACCTGGCAGCAATTTGAAAAAGACGTGCTTCCCCGTAATGCAGTAGAAAAAATAGTTGTCCTGAACGGGGAGACCGCCGAAGTGTACCTGAAGCCTGAATTTTCTAAGGACCCGCAGTTTAAGGACCTTTATAAAAAGGGATGGACCCCTGAAAAGGAGCAGGAACCTCAATATTCATTCCCAATCGGTTCGGTGGAAACCTTTGACAGAAGGCTTGATGAGGACCAAAAAGGCCTGCCCCTGGGCAGCCGGATTGCGGTAAGCTATGCCAAGAAGACCAATTGGCTTAAGGATCTGTTTACTTGGATATTCCCCCTGGTCATCCTTTTCATACTGTTTAATGTTCTTTTCAGAAGAACCATGGGAATGGGTTCGGGTTCCACCGGAGGAGGGCCTTCCATATTCAATTTCGGTAAATCCAACGCTACCCTGGTGGAAAGGGAGAAAAGCAATGTCACATTTGGTGATGTTGCCGGTTTGGAAGAGGCCGGCCAGGAAGTGAAGGAAATCATTGATTTTTTAAAGAATCCCGATTCCTTTACCAAACTGGGGGCAAAGATACCCAAGGGGATCATTCTGGTAGGCCCCCCTGGTACCGGAAAGACCCTGCTGGCCAAGGCTGTGGCCGGAGAGGCCCAGGTTCCTTTCTTTTCCATATCAGGATCCGCATTTGTGGAAATGTTTGTGGGCGTGGGTGCCAGCAGGGTACGTGATTTATTTAACAAAGCCAAGGAAAAAGCTCCCTGCATCATATTTATTGACGAAATCGATGCCATTGGCAGGTCAAGGGGAAAGGGTGCGTTTTTAAGCGGAGCCAACGATGAAAGGGAAAGTACCCTCAATCAGCTGCTCACGGAAATGGACGGATTTGGTACCAACAGCGGAGTGATTGTACTGGCCGCTACAAACAGGGCCGATATGCTGGATCCAGCATTGCTTCGGCCGGGCAGGTTTGACCGGCATATTTTTCTGGAATTGCCAAACCTGAAGGAACGGGAGGCTATTTTCAGGGTTCATTTAAAACCCCTGGTAACCGACGATTCCATTGATATTCATTTCCTGGCTTCCCAGACGCCCGGGTTCTCAGGCGCTGATATAGCCAATATCTGTAATGAGGCGGCCCTGATCGCTGCCAGGCGGAAAAGTAATTGCGTAACCCGGATGGACTTTATGAATGCCATCGACCGTACAGTTGCCGGCCTGGAAAAGAAAAGTAAGATTATTTCAAAGGAAGAAAAGCGGATAATAGCCTATCATGAGGCGGGCCATGCGGTCATTAGCTGGTTATCCAGGCTCGTAGACCCGCTCGTTAAGGTATCCATTATACCCCGCGGTAAATCCCTGGGAGCAGCCTGGTATTTACCCGAGGAGAAGCAATTAAAAAGCAAGGCGGCTTTTCAGGAGGAAATTTGTGCGACGCTGGGAGGAAGGGCAGCAGAGGAAATAGTTTTCGGGGAAGTGTCCTCAGGGGCCCTGGATGACCTGGAAAAAGTTACCAAGGAAGCCTACATGATGGTGGCCTATTATGGGTTTAGTGACAAAATTGGCAATATCAGTTTTTACGATTCTACCGGATCCCGGGAAAATGGATTTCAGAAACCCTACAGTGAAGAAACCGGAAGATTGATCGATGAGGAAGCCCGTCTGATTGTTGCCAATGCCTATGCATTGGCCAAGTCCATTTTGGAAAAGTATAAGGATTCCTTAACGGCCATTGCCGAACTGCTCTTACAAAAGGAGATTGTTTATAAAGAGGACCTTCAGCATATTTTAGGAGAAAGGCCCTTAGTAAAAGTAATGGAAAACCCGGCCGTTACCCCGCTGGGGGCCGTTGGTTTCACCGTGCTGTGAACAGGCTCCATGATCTTAATCAGTTATTTTTACCCGGTTGGTCATTTTTATCGGAGGGGGTTTCGTGGTAGCTTTAAATGTAGGTAATTATTAAAATGTATTTTATGCCAACACTGCGAACCCCGGAATCCAAGGCGGATATTTACCCCGGGCGGTATGTACCCCTGTTCACGGAGTATGAGGTCAAAAGGGAACTCGATCAAAGCAGTCTGCAAATACCGGCTTTGCCGCCCGTAAATATTGTGGAATTAATCGATTCATACCGGATCGAGTTGGCCATACCCGGCATTGAACGGGAAGAGTTGGTAGCAGAGGCCTCTGAAAATATTTTGTCCATTAGCGTATTACATAAAAAAACAGCTGCTGGGGAACCGGGCCTGTTTAAAGTGCACGAATTTGAATATTCCTGCTTTGATAAGGAGATCGTGCTCCCCGAAAATGTGGATACCGAATTTGTCAGTGCGGAATATCATGGCGGGGTACTTTCCATGCATGTCCCCAAAGCAAGGAGTAAATCCGGCAGTTTTCATTCGACGATAGTTGTTTATTAATATTATTCATGGGTTTTAATTTTTCTCATTTCCCCGATATTGATCCTTCCTTTCAAAAGAAGGTGGCCTATTTTTCCATGGAATTTGGCATTCACCAGCCCTTAAAGACGTATGCGGGGGGGCTGGGTTTTCTGGCGGGCTCCCATATGAGAAGCGCCTTTCAATTGCGGCAGCATGTCGTCGGCATCGGTATTCTGTGGAAATACGGATATTATGACCAGGTTAGAAAACAGGACCAGACCATGGACGTCTTATTTGAAGAGAAAAAGTATGGCTTTTTACAGGAAACCGGCATAAAATTCACCATTACCGTTTCCCGGCATGAAGTCTGGGTTACTGCCCTGTATCTGGCTCCCGAAACATTCAATACGGCGCCGGTATTTTTTCTTACCACCGATCTTCCGGAAAATGATTACCTCGCTAAAACCATTTCCCATAAACTCTACGACGCAAACCCTGAAACCAAAATAGCTGCAGCCATACTGCTGGGGGAAGGCGGCGCCAAATTAATGGAGAAAATTAATTGGATACCGGATCTATACCATTTGAATGAATCACATGCCCTGCCGTTGGCCTTCTATTTGTATAATAAGTATAAAGATATTGGAGAGGTAAAAAAACGGCTTGTTTTTACCAATCATACTCCGGAGGCCGCCGGAAACCAGCAAACCAATCTGGCATTGCTGGAAAAAATGAGCTTCTTCAGCGAAATTCCCCAGACAGAGGTAAAAGCCATCACGGGTACTGAGGGGGACCTACTGGACCATACCTTAACTGCCTTGCGGCTTTCGCGGATCGCAAATGGGGTTTCCAAAATGCATTTGCACACCCTGCAGCAAATGTGGAATGGCCGGGAAGGCATTTGCGACCTCATTTCCATCACCAACGGCCAGGACTTCCCCTATTGGCATGACCCGGAATTGTATGGGTCCTTACAGAATAATCATCCGGAGGCCATACCCGGAATTAAACGCAGGCGGAAGCTCGAATTATTTGAACTGATAGCGGATGAATGCGGGGAAATCTATGACCCGAATGTCTGTACGGTCGTATTTGCCAAAAGGTTTGCCGGGTATAAGCGACCGGATCTTTTCTTTCATGATATGGATCGCTTTGAAAAATTAGTCACCAACCCCGACCGCCCCATTCAGATTATTTGGGCAGGCAAGCCCTATCCCATGGATTATGCCGATATTGGGGTCTTCGATAAAATTGTGGATATCTGTAAGAGGTATTCAAATTGTTCCATTCTTACCGGGTATGAACTGAAACTGTCCAAACTACTAAAGCGGGGGGCAGATGTCTGGCTCAATGTTCCGCGCCTCACCCACGAAGCTTCCGGCACCAGTGGAATGTCGGCTGCCATGAATGGGGCAGTCAATCTGACTTTGCCGGATGGCTGGATACCTGAATTTGCCCGCGATAAAATCAATGCCTTTCTGGTGCCCGTCTGTGACATTTCCCTTGCCGATCACCAGCAGGATGATGCGGATGCCGCCAGCCTCTATGAACTCCTGGAATCCGAAGTGCTGACTATGTACTATGATTATCCGGGGCGCTGGCTGGAAATCATCAAAAATGCCATGACCGATGTTATTCCGGCCTTTGACAGTAAACGTATGGCAAAGGAATATTATGAGAAATTATATACTTAGTTTATAAGTCGGGCGTGGTTGTGTACCAGGTCGCGGTCTGTATGTTGCCAAATCACTAAGGAAGTTAGGATTTATGTTTACTGGGGAGGCGGTCCTGGACTCCCTGTTTGGTTTTGTTTTGCCCCGGGCGGCCTGCGGCTTACCAAATGGGGGTTATTGGATATTTTGTCCCTTACCACGGTTGAAATATGACCCATGATGCCGCCGGCCCGGTTGCCGGGTCCCCAGGTTTTATACCTGTTCAATTTACTACAAAAAACAAATGACGATTTCGGCCATCTGTGAAGCCCTGTGAGCTTCAGCAGCCAGTAGCCCTATGATAGATAGATAATCACGTAGCTTTGGCTATTATTTGAGTGGGGTCAGGTAAATTGCCTCTATGGCTCTTGGGCAGGATTGGCCGTTTACCGGCATAGCCAAAGCGTAAAACTGGTATGTCAAAAAGAACAAAGATTACAAATGTCTATTCAAAATACAACCGGGTCCGACTCATCCGGGGTGGACAGGAGTATTTTCATGAAATACTGCGCCTGATTGGACTGGCCAAAAAAACCATTCATTTACAATCCTATATTTTTAAGGATGATGAAACCGGACGTCTGGTAATCGATGCCCTGAAACAAGCCGCCAGCCGTGGAGTGATGGTATATGTGGTGGCTGACGGATTCGCTTCGCAGGAATTGCCTAGCCGGTTCATTGAAGACATCAGGGAGGCCGGTATCCATTTTCGGTATTTTGCCCCTTTTTTCAAGAACAGGTATTTTTATTTCGGGAGACGAATGCATCATAAGGTATTTGTTTCTGATGCCAGGTATGCACTGGTAGGCGGGGTAAATATTGCCGATCGCTATAATGACCTGCCTTCTTCACCAGCCTGGCTTGATTTTGCCCTGATGGTAGAAGGAGAGGTATCCCTACAGCTTTGTGATTTATGTCTGAGGGCCTGGCGAAACAAAGTCACCGGTGCCCCGGAAACTTCCTGCGGCGCGACCAGGGATGATTATACGCTGCCGGCCAACGAACTCAGCGAAGTCCGCATGCGGCGCAATGATTGGGTGAGAAACAAAAATGAGATTTCTGCCACTTATGTTGAAATGCTCCGCAATGCCCATTCCCAGGTGACTATTTTATGCAGTTATTTTCTTCCAGGTAAGGTCATCCGCGCTCAGATGACGCTCGCCAGAAAGCGGGGGGTGGCTATACGGGTAATTGCTGCTGGACCTTCCGATTTAATGCTGGCCAAATTCGCCGAAAGGTGGCTATATGACTGGTTACTAAGGCAGGGCGTGCAATTATTTGAATATCAAAGAAATATATTGCACGGAAAACTCGCTGTCTGCGATGACAGCTGGATGACCCTGGGCTCCTATAATGTAAATAATATCAGTGCGTATGCCAGTATTGAATTGAATCTGGATGTTAAAAATCCGGATTTTGCCAGAGAAGTCAGGATGACCCTGGATGAAATTATTTCCAGGGATTGTAAGGAGATCAGGGGTTCAGGAAGAATCACCCCTAAAAATATTTTCCGAAAATTCCTGCAATGGCTGTCCTACCAGTTCATCCGGATGGTCATTTTTTTGTTTACCTTCTATTATCGCCGCAGAAGTTAAAGTCCGCTGATCCTTTTCAAATAATGCTTGACCACTTCCCAGTCCCAGCCCGCAAAGCGTCCTCTTTGCACGACCAGTTTATTACTACCGGGATTTTCAAGCAGGTAATGAAATACGAATTTCCCCCTGGGATTTTGCCATCCAATGATTTGCCCAAATCTCAAATCATTAAAAACCAGGGTATCATTCCATTTTTCGACCGTATAGAACTGCTGGGAGAATCGTATTAGTTTTTGCAGGTCCTCATGGTGGTTGACCGGCTCCAGCAGGGAGTCGTTCCTGGGAAAATACTGCCATTGGATAGGGCGTTGCCCGTCAAAAACAGAATGGAAACCCACATAGTACCCCCTGTCATCTCCGGAGACCACATACCATAGCCAATTCTGCAAGGGAGCAGGAGTGGTGAAATAGCGGAGGGAAGGAATATGTTCGGCGGCCAATATTTTCCTGATCTGTCCGTCAACCTGTAATTTGTTGAAACTACAATACAGGAGATAGAGGACCGGCAGGTATAAGCCCAGCCGCCACCAAAAAGCCCTCTTCCTGCTGTAAGGACCCAGTATAAACAATGCAACCATGGCAATGCCCGGCCAGATGGAGAAAAAGGGATCCGCCACATATAGGGTATTGAAGGAAAATCGCGTATGGACAAAGGGTTCCAGCCAACCGATCCCATAATTATTAAATCCGTCAATGAACAGGTGGGTAAACACTTCTATGGCGAAAAAAAGGATCCATTTTTTAAAACGAATATTATGGGGACGGTGAATCCGGTCTGCTGCCAGCGCAAAAGCCGGAACGATCAGGCAGGCAAAAGTGATTGAATGGGTAAATCCCCGGTGGGCCAGCAGATCTTCTGCCGGAGTGGTCCACAGGGAGGCAAGAAAATCAATGTCAGGAATACTCTGGGCCAGCGCGCCCCACAACATGGCCTTTTTCCCAAATCCCTTTTCAAAGAAAGCTTCCCCGATACAGGCACCAAGCGCAATATGAGTGATGGAGTCCATATGGAATTGTTGGCTATTTTTTAAGTGGACCGGTACATAAACACAGAAAGCAGCGCTTACTGATCCAGGCATTTCAGGATCTCAGCTTTCTGCTTTAAGGCTGCTGAATATCCTATGTCAAATATTTCATCGGCTTTTTTTTCATCATACATATCATAGGATTCAAGGGGCGGTTCTATGAAGACCTGGCATTTGCCGGCCTTGGAATAAACGGCCTGTGCCACGGCGAGGTGAAAACATCGTTCCAGGATGTAGACCGGATGCAGCACGGAGGAGGCCCTGAGATTGTTTTCCATCTTGTTAACATGCGATCCGATGATGAATTCACATTCCTGTTCCAGGGGTTCGGTGGGAAAATTGTTGAGCAAGCCGCCATCAACCAGGTAACTTTCTCCTATCAGGACGGGCTCGAAAATGACCGGTATGGAAGCCGACGCTACGACTGCCTGAAATAGGGGCCCTTCCGAAAAGATTACGTATTTTCCGGAAGTTAAATCCGTAGAAGTTACAAAGAGTTTCATTCCCAGGGATGCAAAATCATCCCTGCCTATCCTTTCGGCCAGTAGCCGTCTCAGGGTATCCATGGAAAAAAAACCTGCCTTTTTCCAGGATAGATTGGACCATCCAAACAGGCTGTTCTTCTTCATCAGTGCCAGGATGTCAACGGGGGATATCCCGGCTGCATACAGCGAACCTACAATGGCGCCCGCGCTGGTTCCTGACAAAGCATGGGGTTTTATACCCAGTTCGTCCAGAAAGTGCAATATTCCCAGGTGGGCAAATCCCCTGGCTCCCCCGCCTGACAATACGTAACCAATTTTTTTCATTTTCGTTAAACTCCGGTTTGATGAACCTGGGAAATAAACCCAATCCTTTCGGCTGGGAGGCTTTTTATGGTTGTATCTTATCTAAAAAACAATTTACATATAAATCCTGAGCACAAAATAGATATCGGGTTGTTTTTTGGCCAGGTACTTTTTGGCGGAACAACCGCATACCAGGAGCTGCTTTAAGGCTGAGGAAAACATGGCGGGCCCTGCCGGCCCTTCTTATAAGAAACCATCCCAAAGAGAACCGTCCAATAAAAGGATAGGATGGGTAAGATCCGGCAATTATCTTCAGGAGCAGTTTACCGGGAGCATCTGTCTGGAATGACTTGCAGCAAAACCCCCATCCAACATATCTTATTGCCGCAAGTGGTCCAATGCGATACCGGCCTATGAGTATGATCATTCAGTGCCCGCTGGCAGGGCTGCTATACCGAAGGCGTCTCTCAGGTATGGGCAATGAACAGCGGTAATCTTAGTTCCTTCATTATTATGTCTGCCATACTGGTCCTGAACCACCTGGATACCCTGCTTCTTCGGTAGGACCCTGACACTACCAGGGTATGGTCTGACTGACCCTTTAGATACCGGATGATTTCCTCCTCCGGTAATCCCTTTAATACCTGGTAGTTGGCACTGGGAAAATGTCTTTTGATAAATTCCTTGATAAGTTTATTATCCGGAACATGCAGGGACTCGTAGTTGTTTTTCACCGTAAGTACTTCGGTGTTCAGGTGTTTTAAAAAGGGGAACATATAACTAAACATCCGTATGGCGAATACGGAAGAAGGCTCACCATCATAAAGCATAATGATGTTTTCAATCGGTTTATAACTGGAAGGGACCAACAAAACCGGGCATTGCACTTCGCTCAATAAATCACGGATAAATCGGGTGGGGGCAGGCTCTTCATAATGGGTCAGGGTTTCCCTTGCATCAATAATCAGCAGGTCTGCATAAATGCTTTCATGGATTAGCTCCTGGATCGCTATATCCTGATCACGATGGATGTTGAACTGAAAACCGGCGGCCTGGCAGGTATGTTCAAATAATTCGACCGACTGTCTCCTGGTATTTTTGTCCTTTTCCTCAAGCAGGCCTACTTTGTATTCCGAAACCCCGTCCTTGGTAATCAGATCGGATATTTTATAGCTGGTATAGGTGAAATCTTCCAGGAAAACCCCTACCAAATGGGCATGTGACATGTTTATGACTTGGGAGGCATAAGCCAGGGTGCTTTCGGAAAATTTTAAACCATCAAAGGCTGCAATGATCTTTTTCATAACCGGGTATTAAGGGTGAGTGATAAAAACATATTCCAGTTGAGATAGGAGTATTTTGTCGGATTCGCTTTTGTGGAAAAAAGTGGATAATCTGCTGCGGCCATAGGCACCTAAAGTGACCAGGCTGCCCGGCCTGTTTTGTAAAAAATCCAGGATTTCAACAGAGGGTTCGCCGTTGCAAACAGCTAAATCCCAATTCTTGAAATGAGCACCCAAATATCCGGCAAGCAGTTTTTCTTCTGTTAGTTTACCGGTATTTTTTTCGTCTACGTATAGCACCGTTACTTTGGCGGGTTGTAATTTTTCCAATAACTGGGTGGCCTGCCGGATGGCGTACATGCTTGAGTAACTGCCATTATAGGTAAAGACAAATTCTTTGATCGCCGTTAATTGGGGGGGGATGATCAATACAGGACACTGGGCGTTGTGCAGGACCGACTTTACGGAAATCTCCGTATCATGATGGAGGGAGGACCTATTTGAAATGGAAGAATCCAACAGCAACATATCTGCAAACCGGCTTTCTTTGACCAGGTCTGCAACGGGGTCACCGGTTTCTTCCCGAAGCAATAGGTTCAAATGATGGGTTTCACAGGTACTGTGAAAGAGCTTCATACCAATGGCTATTTGTTTCTTTCTCTCTTCCAGACGCTGCCAGTCGATTTCCTCATTGAAAGCATACGCACCGTCCGGATAAGGTCTGGGAATCATTAAAATATCGGATACCAGGTTTTCCAGGAATACAACGACCAGGTTGCCTCCGATTTGATTTGATACATTATTAAAATGGATCAGTTGTTCCGGGGAAAAATCAATTGCATTTAAGCCTGCAATTATTTGTTTCATGGATGTATTTTAAGGGTGTGTGATAAATAAGGGCAGGTTCGTGGTTTTCAACAATTTATCCGCAGTACTTTCTTTAAAGAGCCTGGAGAGTGCACCCCGCCCATAGGCACCCATGACAATCATGGCTTTCTTTTTTAGCAGCAAATGGGAGAAAATCTGGTCTCTGGCATCACCATACAGAATTTCCGGCTGCAGGTTTACGTAGTGATGCCTGAACCAGGCACGCACCCTGTCCTGATAAGGCACCGATTCATCTCCGGGTTTATTGACCTCCAGCAGGGTCACTTTTTTGTTGCTGAATTCCGGTAGCAGGTACTCAAATTGCTTGATAGCATAAAAGGATGACCTGCTTCCATCGTAGCAAAAAATAAGCTCTTCGAGTTCATCAAAGGTTTCCGGTGCAATGATAACCGGGCACTCCGATAATTTGAGGATATCCCTGACAAATTCCATGTGATGCTCTTTGGAGGTTTCTCCGTATTCTGTGTCGGGATCAATGACCAGGAGGTCTGCAAAGCGGCTTTCAGCAATTAATTCGGCGGAGGGGACGCCAGAGTCCCTGTATACATCGCAATTCACACCCCGGTTAGTACATGCTTCTTTGAATCTGGCAATATTGTTTTCGATGTCCTTCATTTTTTCCTGATAGGCAGGCGATTTGACATCGGGTTGCCAGTCCAGGTAGGTGGTTTGGTACATGGTTCTCAGGACCGGTTTCTTATCTGATTCGAGGTTTTCCAACAGGAGCCCGGTTATTTTGGACCTGGCAATTCGGCCCAAATAACAGGCGAATTCCAGGGTGGTCATATTTATTTTGGTGCTGTCCAGAGCGACTAATATTTTTTGCATGGTGAGTTCAGTTTGCTTAATAGCGGATTAACATAAAAAATTCAGTTGGCAGCAAGGATATAAGGATCTTGGTTTGGTAACCTACACTGTTTAATGGAGGATAGGGCTATGGGTGACTGATGAAGGCCGGTATTTTGTGATCTTTGATAACGCCGGTTATAAAACTCTTCTTAAATAACGATGAAAAGGAGGACCGGCCATAAGAACCGCTTATCACCATGGCGGATTTTTTGTCACTCAGCCACCGTGCAAAATATTTGGCCGGTTCCAGATTAAGCTTCATGATGGTAAGATTTGGAAAAGACCGGGAAACAAGTTCCTCAATATATATTTCATCCGGCATCTCTTTGTCTGAATGGTCTCTGGCATATACCAGCAGCGTATTGTTGGTCGTCATATCCGGGAATAGATAGGTGAATTGCTTTATCGCATATACGGATGCCTCACTTCCATCATAGGTGAGTATATTGCTCTGGGGAAATTCATATTTTTCCGGAACTACCACCACCGGGCATTCGGAAGAATGAAGGGCATCCTGTAAATATTCATTGGGTTCTTCGGTACCCAGGTTCTTGTAAAAGCTTTCACTCCCAATGACCAGTAAATGGGCAAATCTGGTTTCCTTTTTTAATTCCGGCATCGCGAAATTTTCAAAATCACGGTGTACCCTGAATTCTATTTGGTTTTTTATGCAAAAGGCTTCAAACCGGAGTATGTTCTTTTCGATCTCAGAAGAATCCGGCTTTTCCTCCACCGGAATGAATAGCGGACCGATCATGCCATCCGAATAGCTTCTGCGCAAATCCGCAAAATCCAGTTTAGGCAAAAAAACCCCGGTAACCAGGATCTTGGATATTTCGTTCCTATTTCTGATAAAATTCAAAGCGCCTTCCGAAAAATGTGTTCCGTCAAAAGCGACTAATATTTTATTCATAAACTACTTTTTTCAAATTTATTCCTATAAGCAGTAGGTATATATGACCGGCATCAAAAAAATGGGTGATGATAATCATTTTTAAGGCAGGCATCGGTAAACCATAAATGTCCTCCCTTTTTTACCTGATGAACCTAAGTTCCCTCCCAGACAGGGTATGGGAAAATATGGTATTCATAATAGAGTATGGGTGTTCTGTTCTACATGTAATCTTGACAGCCGGGAAGCGATGGTTAGATCCCGCATTTTGATACCTGTCATTTTTGGTTATGACAGGGGTCATTTTAATAATGCGATTAATGAAGAAAATTACAAGAAAAAAGTATGAGCGAATATATCAAGAAGTTTATCAATATTCGGATGAATGATGTCAATACGGTAGGCGGCAAGAATGCCTCGCTGGGAGAGATGTATTCCCAACTGTCAGGAAAAGGAATTGAAGTGCCCAACGGATTTGCGGTTACCGCCAACGGGTTTTGGCTGTTTGTCGAGGAGAACCAATTACGCGGTCTCATCAAGGGTGAATTGGAAAAGCTAGACAGGGTCAGTTTCAGTAATTTGAAGGAGGTGGGAAGCAGCGTCCGTGAATTATTTTTGAAAGCCAGCATGCCCAAAGTACTATCTGAGGAAATCATGGCAGCCTACATGGATTTATGCCAGGGAGACTTGGTGGAAGTGGCCGTCAGGAGCAGCGCTACTGCGGAGGACCTTCCGCAGGCAAGTTTTGCTGGTCAGCACGAGTCATTTTTAAATGTCAAGGGCTATGGCGCGATCCTGAAGGGTGTCCAGGATTGCTATGCTTCTCTTTTTACCAACAGGGCGATCAAATACCGTGAGGATAATGGATTTGATCATTTAAAGATAGCCTTGTCCGTCGGAGTTCAGAAAATGGTACGTTCGGATAAAGGTTGTTCAGGAGTGGGATTTACCCTAGAGCCGGAATCGGGCTTTTCTGATATTATTCACATTTCCGGGGTTTGGGGCCTGGGTGAGAATATTGTACAGGGAACGGTAACCCCGGATGAATTCTTTGTTTTCAAACCGACTTTAAGGCTCCAAAAAAAGGCGGTCATTCAACGGAAACTTGGTGAAAAGGCCCTTACCATGATTTACTCCGAACAGGCCCCCAATAGTGCGTCAGTCATTAATGTGGAGACACCTTTGGAAAAAAGAGAGGCATTTGTATTGGAGGAGCCCGAGGTCATTCAACTGGCAGAATGGTTTTCTATTATTGAGGATCATTATAAAAGGCACATGGATATAGAATGGGCCAAAGACGGTATTACCAATAAATTATACATTGTCCAGGCAAGACCGGAAACGGTCCATTCCCAGAAAAACCCCTATCAGCTTAAGGAATACAAATTAATGGAAAAGGGAGTCTGTTTGACCCAGGGTAACGCAATAGGTTCCAAAGTTGCCACCGGCGTGGCCAGGATCCTGCAATCACCTGAGGAGAGTGATAAGGTGAATGTCGGTGACATAGTGGTTACCGACATGACGTCGCCGGACTGGGATCCTATATTGAAGAAATCAGGGGGAATAATTACCAACAAGGGCGGAAGAACCAGTCATGCTTCCATTGTGGCCAGAGAACTCGGCGTTCCGGCCGTTGTGGGTTGCAATGATGCCACCACGGTAATTCAGGACGGGGAAATGATTACCGTGAGTTGTAGTGAAGGGAAGATCGGATTTGTATACCAGGGTAAAGTGGCTTTCAAAGAAACGGCATTGGATTTTTCCCATATTCACAAACCGGAGTCCACTGAAGTCATGCTGATCGTAGGAGATCCTGATAAGGCCTTTAAGCATTCCTTTTACCCCAATGATGGGGTGGGGTTAATGCGGATAGAATTTATCATAACGCATTTTATTCAGATTCACCCCATGGCCCTGGTAAAATTCAAGGAACTCAAGGATCCCGCCGCAGTAGAAAAAATTGAACGGCTGACCCATCACTATGCCAATAAGGAAAAATACTTTGTTGAAAAACTCGCTGAAGGAATTGCTACCATCGGGGCGGCATTTTATCCCAAGGATGTTATCGTCCGTATGAGTGATTTTAAAACCAATGAATATGCCAATCTGATTGGCGGAAAACAATTTGAACCCCATGAGGAAAATCCTATGCTGGGATTTCGCGGAGCTTCCCGGTATTATAATGAATTGTACAAGGAAGGCTTCCGGCTAGAATGTGAGGCCGTTAAATGGGTAAGGGAGGAGATGGGGCTCACCAATATTAAGGTGATGATACCTTTCTGTAGAACCGTGGAAGAGGGGAGAAAGGTTATAGAGGCACTGAAAATGAATGGGTTGGACAGGGACAAAGATGCGACTTTGGAAGTGTATGTAATGGCTGAAATACCCAGTAATGTGCTGTTGGCTGATGAATTCGCCAAAATTTTTGACGGATTTTCCATTGGTTCCAATGATCTCACCCAGCTTACCCTTGGGGTGGACAGAGATTCCGAAATGGTCAGCGGGTTATTCAGTGAGCAAAACGAGGCGGTCAGGATGATGATCTCCATGGTCATTAGTAAGGCTAAACAGGCAGGGGCCAAGATTGGCTTATGCGGGCAGGCCCCCAGCGATTTTCCGGAATTTGCCAGATTCCTGGTGCAGCATGGCATAGACAGTATTTCATTTAATCCGGATGCCGTGGTCAACGGAATTGAAAATATTAAGCAGGCCGAGGCCCAATTGCTAACCACTGCTTAGTTCTGTTTTAGGCTAAAATATGCTGTGGCAGCCTAAGGCTGCGGGTATGGGGAATGCATGTTCAACATAAGGGTTGTTCCCTGTTGAATGGCAGTATGCTGATTTAGATAGGGGGGCGAAAAAGTTGAGTAATTGAACCCGGCAGTTTATGTTGTTTGGGTTGCCGATTCAAAGGGGGATTCTTGTTTGATTTGGGTTGTTAATGGAATTCCCAATGACATAGGTTGTCATATTCCAGGCTGCTGTACCCAGGCTGAATGGCTGGATGATTTGACTTGCGTGAAAGTGAGGTTGGGATAAAGCCTGTTATTTGGAAAAGGATAAAATGATTCAATAAGGAATACAGCCATGATAGGTTATTTAACGAACGATCAGGTAATATCCGTTTTGCAGGATAATCATTTTGGACGGTTAGGCTGTAATGATGGATATAATTCTTATATATTTCCATTGAATTATATATTTAACGGAAAACAAATTATATGTCAGTCACTGTGGGGAACAAAACTGATGATTATGCGTCAAAACAAGCGGGTTTGTTTGCAGGTGGATGTCATCGAGGGAATTAGCCGGTGGAAATCAGTGCTTGTTCTGGGAGAATATGAAGAACTCCTAAGCAAAAGAAACAGGGAGGCAGCCATGAAGGATTTTGTCCGCAATGGTATTGCGCTGAAAATCAGTGAAAATAATCTATCGGCCGGAAATGAGAAGGACCTGGCTGGTGGTTTGGCCGATAAGCCGGCATTGAAGCCCGTTATCTTTTGTATACACATAGATGAGATGGTCGGACGCTGTGAATGGGAGGGAGTTTAAATCCAAGCAATAGAACGCTGCTATTATTAACGGCAGTGGAGTCGGGTGGTGTTCTGTGTTTTGGTGGCAATATGACCTGATGGGGAGAAAGGTCATGTCTTAGGGTGATAAAAGTCATTGACCCTTCTCGCAGGCTGGATTTATTTTGATATTCGATTTTCAAGGGATATACAACTAAAACGGAGCTGGATGTCTATCCGGCTCTCTTTATTTTCGTAACTTTTAATTTCTAATGGAGTCCATGTCTAATATTATCACTATTACATTAAGTCCCGCTGTGGATAAGAGTGCAACGGTTCCTGTGCTGATACCGGATAAAAAAATGAAGTGCTCCGATCCTGTCTTTGAGCCAGGCGGAGGGGGTATAAATGTGGCCAGGGCAATCCGAAAACTCGGCGGAAATGCCCTGGCGCTCTATTTGGCAGGTGGAAATACGGGCAGGTACCTCACCGGTATGTTAAAAGATGAGGGCATAGATACGGCTCAAATTGAAACAGCCTCTGAAACCAGGGAAAATCTTTCCATCCTGGATTTGTCGTCGGGATTGCAGTATCGCTTTGGAATGCCTGGCGCCTTCATTGAGCCCGATGAATTGAAGCAGTTACTTGGTAGGGTAAGGGCAATGGGCAGCCTTGATTATATGGTCCTTAGCGGAAGCGTGCCACCCGGGGTTCCCAAGGACATATTTGCCAGGCTGGCTTCCATTGGAAAGGAAAAAGGCGCCAGGGTGGTATTGGATACCTCCGGTGAAGCCCTGCGTGAGGGCGCTCATGAGGGTGTTTATTTGTTAAAGCCGAACATGGCTGAAATCAGCGCCCTGATGGGAGAGGAAAAGATGAATGATATGGCTGTGGAAGACATGGCCTATGGTTTATTGGAAAGGGGAAATTGTGAGATTTTATTGCTTTCCATGGGGGCCGGGGGAGCACTTTTGCTGACCAGGGAGGAGACCATCCGCCTGAGTTCACCGGCTCTTAAGGTCAGGAGTACTGTTGGAGCGGGGGACAGCATGGTGGCTGGCATGGTATACAGTCTTTCCCTGGGAAAAACAGCCGAAGAGGCTGCAAAATATGCGGTAGCCTGCGGAGCGGCCGCTACCATGAATCCAGGCACCGAATTATGTAAGCGTACCGATGTGGACCGGTTAATTCACCGGGTGCATTGCCACCGGATTAGACAAAGGGTAAATCAATAGGGTATTGATCAATGACAGACCCTCCGGGCTGGCAGACTATTGAGCTGACCTGTAGGGTGTTCGGATTTTTTTAAAGAGTATCTTTATCCTTGCTGAAACAGACCGCTTCTGATGATATTTGCATTGTTGGAATCCCGACATTATCAACCACTCTGAGATGGGAGGAGCCCTACCATCGATGCCAATAGGCTCCATTGTCATGAAAAAAGAAGCAATTAAAAAACATTTAGGGTCATGTTTTCGGGCCATTAAATCCCTGCTTGTACAAATGCATCGCAAACCGGAAGTGGCTACAATTCACAAATTCCGGGTTGAAGTGAAGAAATTGCGCGCCTTTCTCAGGTTGATTTCAAACCAGGCGGATTCAAACAGCCATCATCCCTTACCACGGAAATTAAGGAAGATTTATTCCATCGCCGGCAGGCTGAGGGATATCCAGCTGCAGAAGCGAAGGATCAGAACAGGTGCTAAAAACCTGGAGCCGGTTAGCGGATATAAGCGAATGCTTGAGAAGCTTGCTAAGGTTCAGAAAAGGAAATTAATGGATCAGCTGCATAAATGCCGCTCTTTTGATTTTATGGGGGATTTGCAGGTAGACATTCCGTCCAAACTCAGTCTTGCCGGCTGGGAAAGGTTCGTTTCAGGACATGTGGGATCAATTCAAGGCCTTGCAAACCATGCCAATATCTCCGGGTCACAGTTGCATTTGATCCGTAAGCAGATCAAAGACGTGATTTTTAATTTCAACCTATTGCGATCCAAACGAGAACTCCCCGGCAGCCTATGCAAAGAGCAGGGGAAAGAGGTAGAAAAAATGGCGCGGCTGGCCCATAAACTGGGCCAGTATTGCGACTGCACTATAGCCTTACAGTTCACCGCTCCCATTTACCTAAATACATTAACCGGGATAGAAAGGGATTCCATGACGATAATGAAAAAGTCCTGGCTTGAAAAAAGAAGCAGGGTAAGGGCTGATATATTAATCATGTTAAGTGATTGGAAATGAGGGTTTCCCTTGGTGATCATTTAAATAGCCCGCTTTGTTTCCTGCTAATTCCCAGACCCTTCATGACTCATGAATGAGGAATGGATTTTTTATATTGTACCAGCCTGAGATTGTTCCTAGGATTTGCCGGTGAAGAGCCCATGGGATTCTGACGATAATCATACTGCCTTTTGTCAAAAGTCATGGTATACCCTTCCTCAGTTGACTAAATTACTGTTGTAATTATTTGCCTTAGACCTTAAAAATACAGGTTATGAAAAACAACGAAAAAATATTGATTGCGCTGGGCTCCGGACTGGCAGTGGGCGGATTGCTCGGAGTCCTTTTTGCACCAGACAAAGGATGTGAAACAAGAAAGGACATAGCCGATGCGGGTAAGAAAATTTCTGACAATGTCAAAAAGGCAATCAGAGCAGGAAAGGAAAGGTGTGAAACATTTACGGAAGAATTGGGAAAACAGGTTTCCAGGGTTGGCGATAAAATGGAAGAATTGGTTTAAGCTAAGTGGACAATTTATTTTGATTTAAAGATCATCCAATGGAAAGGGCTTTTAATAAAGTGGAGGACATCATATCCCATCTGAAGGAGTATATAAATAACCGGATTGCTCAATTGAAAATTTCGGCAGCTGAATATAGTTCACGGATAATTGCCACTTTTCTATCCAATCTGATCGGGGCTTTTTTCTTCCTGTGTTTTATTGTATTTGCCAGTATTGCATTAGCCTTATTGTTAGCCAAGTTTACTGGCGAAGAATATTGGGGCTTTCTGATTGTGGCCGCCCTATATTTGGTGTTGGGTGCTTTTTTTTGGAAGCTCCGCGGCAAATTAATTCGCAGGCCAATCAGGAATGCCTTATTACGTCAATTATTCAAAGAGGAGGAGGTTAATAACGATGAAAAGATGTAATAATATGCAGGAGCTGCATCAGGAGATGAAGCTGTTGAAAACGCGCCAGGCTGAATTGGAAAAGGCCATTCAATATGACTGGCGTGATCTGAAAGATAGTGCAAAGCCACGGCATATGGCTGATCAGGCCGTTACCACCCTGTTTCGTGGTACAAACACCCACCAGGGGAATTCATTGATTGTAAATAGTCTTTCAGATGTGGCCCAAACCTTCGCCAAGAAGGGGGTGGAGAAACTGGGAGAATTGCTCAGGAAGCGTTTTGGAAAGTAAATAATTTAAAATTCATATTATATGGAGCCTAAATTGTTTTGCCAGAGTTGCACCATGCCCATAGATAATATGGCCTACCGCGGGACCGAAAAGGACGGCTCCAAAAGCAGCGATTACTGTAAATACTGTTATAAAGACGGTGCATTTACTGAACCCGATATAACCTTTGAGGGAATGAAGAAGGAAATTCTGAAACAACTTCAGCAGATGAACCTTCCCAAGGGAATTATTGAGAAATCGCTGGAGAACCTGCCAAACCTCAAGCGCTGGAAAAAGGTAAAAGTATAGCCATTTCCGATCAGCCCGGTGCCTTTGCAGGCAATATAATTTGCCAAGGTTATAAGGACCGGTGTACGGGTAATTCTTCCATTTGTGTTAGCCATGTTTTGAGCCTGCCAATAAACTTATTTCCTGATGCCTGAAAAAGTCATTTATTCCGGAAACCTGCTCGGACTCACTGAACAGGAGGTTCCGGGATTGCAGCAATTATACGGGAAGAACAATTTTACACTGGATAACCCCCGGGGGTTTTTTAAGAAACTGCTTGATACGATTGTTGAGCCCATGTTCCTATTACTGGTTCTCGCCAGTCTTATTTATTTTGGACTGGGTAAATACAGTGAAGGATGGATGATGGTCACAGCCATGACCTTTGTGGTGGCCATTTCCCTTTACCAGGATACAAAAAGTACCAATGCCCTGGAAGCACTCAAGGAATTCACGGATCCGGAAGTGCTGGTAATCCGGGGAGGTATTCAAAAAAGGATTCCGACCGCAGATCTCGTTCCCGGGGATTTAATGGTTCTGGAAGAAGGAGATAAAATCCCCGCTGATGCCCGGATAGTAATGGAAAATGATTTGTTCGTTAATGAGTCTGTTATCACCGGGGAGAGTTTGGCCGTGGAGAAAAGCGAGCAGGGCGAAAATAACGGCCTATTCCAGGGTAGCATAATTAGTTCGGGTAAATGTTACGCGATTGTCACCAGTACAGGCAGCCATACGGTACTGGGAAAACTGGGGAATTCGATAAGTGCCTACTCCCCGCCAAAGACGCTCCTTCAATTGCAAATCATCAAATTTGTCAAATATCTGGCACTCTTTGGGATTGCTGCCTTTATCCTGATCTGGCTGACTAATTATTTTGAAACCGGTAATCTGACCGTCAGCCTGCTATTTGCCCTTACCCTTGCCATGGCTTCCATTCCGGAAGAAATACCGGTCGCATTCACCTCCTTTATGGCCCTGGGGGCCTATCGTATGAGTCAGTTGGGAGTCATTTCCCGGCAACCCCAAACCATAGAGAACCTGGGTGCTGTCAGTGTTATTTGCCTGGATAAGACCGGGACCATCACTGAAAACGAGATGGAGCTCAAAGCGGTGTATGATTTTACAGCCGATAAATACCTGGATTTTCCAATGGTCCATCCCAGCCGGGATTTAATGGTTTTGCAATATGCCTCCCTGGCCAGTGAATTGGAGCCATTTGATAATATGGAAAAAGCCATCAGAAGGGCTTATCTGGACAATGCAACCACCAATATCTATAGTAATATCAGGTTGGTATATGAATACCCTTTAGAGGGTAAGCCACCGATGATGACGCATATATATGAATTCAACCAGGAATTATTGGTGGCAGCAAAAGGGGCTGCTGAGCGAATTCTTCAGGTTTGTAAGCTGACAGAACCCGAGCGGGACCGGGTGAACCAGTACGTAAATTCCATGGCCAAAAAGGGGTATAGGGTATTGGGGGTGGCAAGCGGCCAAAGGCAAGGCTTGTCGATGCCGGCCTCCCAGGATGCATTTGATTGGACATTGGTGGGCTTGCTGGCCCTGTATGATCCACCCAAGAAAAATATAATCAGAGTTTTTAAGAGACTCAAGGATGCCCATATTGAAATAAAGCTTTTAACGGGTGATTTTCCCCAAACAGCCATCAATATAGCCCAACAGGTTGGGCTACAAACCAACGATCAGTGCATTACGGGGGAAGAGGTTTTAAAAATGAGCCTTTCCGAGCTGAAAAGCACACTGAATGAATGCAGGGTTTTTGCCAGGATGTTTCCGGAGGCCAAATTAAAAGTCATAGAGGCCCTAAAAGACAATGGGGAGATCGTTGCCATGACCGGAGATGGGGTGAACGATGCCCCTGCCTTAAAGGCAGCCCATGTAGGCATAGCCATGGGCAAACGGGGAACCGAAATGGCCAGACAGGCAGCTGACCTGATCCTGACGGATGATAACCTGGAAACGTTGCTTGATTCTATACAGGAAGGAAGAAAGATATTCAGCAATCTTAAGAAAGCGGTCAGGTATATCATTTCCATTCATATTCCGATCATCTTAACGGCTTCGCTTCCCCTTTTGTTTGGCTGGAAATTTCCCAACATTTTCAGCCCCATACATGTCATATTTCTTGAGCTTATCATGGGGCCTACCTGCTCCATATTCTTCGAAAGGGAGCCGGTTGAAACTGAAATTATGTCCGCCAGGCCCCGGGACAGAGAGCATGGGCTGTTCAGTAAAGCTGAATTGCTGGTAAGTGTTATTCAGGGCTTGCTGATTGCCTTTGGCGTTTTGGGCATTTATTACCATTTTATGAAAGTCGGATATTCTTTGGATTCAATCCGAACCCTGGTATTTTCCTGTCTGATTCTGAGCAATATTTTCCTGACTTTTGTTAACCGTTCCTTTACCGAAAATATGGTCAAGACCCTGCGTTATCAAAACAGCCTGGCTTTTCCCGTATTTTTTATCTCCCTTACTTTTCTGCTGGTTATCCTGCTGTTCCTGCCTGCCAGACGGATATTTGAGCTGGCTGGTACCAACTTCCACGATTTGGGAATTACCCTGGGTGTTTCCATTATCTCAGTGATGTGGTTTGAAGTATATAAATCCATTTACAGAGGTTCTTAGCTTTTCTGCGTCGGACAAAATTTCCGGGCTGACCACCCTCATTATTTTTAGTGACCGAAGTCTTTGATTCAGCCTGTGGACGTTTTTACCTTTGAATAGAAAATGTAATTAATCACCTTTTAAAAACAAGGAGGCTTTTATGTCAACTAAATTATTAGGAAAAAGCGGTGAAACATTTCCTGCTTTATTTGATGATTTCTTCCGCCCATGGAACGAATGGTTTGACCAGGGGGGAATCATGGGCAAGACGATGAATGTTCCTGCCGTGAATATCGTTGAAAATAAGGATGACTATTTGGTTACTTTAGCAGTCCCGGGTATGAATAAGGACGATTTCAATATAGATGTAAATGGGACCATGCTGACCATCAGCTGTGAAAAGGAAGAAAAAAAAGAGGAAAAGGACGCCAAATACAACCGGAAGGAGTATAATTATTCCTCCTTCAGCAGGAGTTTTACCTTACCCGACGAAATCAACAAAGAGAAAATCGACGCCAGCTATGAAAACGGAATTCTGAAGATTAATTTACCCAAGAGGGAGGAAGCCAAAAAGCTCATCAATAGCAAGCATATCGCAGTAAAGTGATTGTACAATTCATGCCTGCTGAATTCCACTGACAACCTCAGTGGAATTTTTTTTATCATGGGTAGATTTTTCCGTCAGGCCGCATAAATGTTTACCACGTGCTGATTGGAACAGTTCCAGGTCAGGCCGGGAAGGTTTTCTTTGATTTGCGGCCAGGATTTGGTCCATTCAATTGAGCAGATTCTCCAGTTTCTTGGCATTTAGAATGGTAATGGCGCCTTCTTTGATTTCTATCAATTTTTCCATCCTAAAATCACTCAGGGTTCTTATCAGGGATTCTGTTGCGGTGCCCGCGATGGTGGCCAGATTTTCACGGCTTATATCAATGGTATATTTGTCGATTTTGGAAGTGTTGTATTTTTTATTCAATAAAATCAGGGTATCCGCCACTTTTTTTCTCAAAGAATTATAGGCGAGCCCCAACAATTGCTCCTCTTTTTCGGAGATATTCCTGGCGAGCATTTGGATGAATTTTCTGCTTACCTCCTTATTATTATTGATCAGTGATTCGAAATCTTCGCGCGGGATGATCGCTAATTCCGTTTCTTCCATGGTTTCAGCGGTTTCTTTGTAATTACTGTTTTCCAATAAGGCGATATGACCTAAAAAATCCCCTTCATTGTACAAACCAATAACCAGGTCCTTGCCGTCCTCGTTTGTCTTAAAGGTTTTTATTTTACCCTTTTTTATATAATACAAACAGGTAGGCCGGTTGCCTTCAGAAAAAATAAGCTGTTTTCTCTTATATTTATTGATATTTCGGTCACTGGTTAGCGCTGATAATACATCCTTACCGCTACTGGCCATGATCAGTTCCTGAACCCCCTGCATACCGCCGCTGAACTCCTCTTTCATCAGTGCCGTTTTGGCCAGCCTGCTTTCAACTGCGTTTAAGAGTTCCGTGCCGCTGAAGGGTTTTGTTATATAATCATCGGCCCCCAATTCCATTCCTTTTCGGAAGTCGGAGCGTTCAGTCTTTGCAGTCAGAAATATGAAGGGTATATTTTTTGTCGAGGGGTTCTTATGGAGCATGTGCAACACGCCATAGCCATCCAGAATGGGCATCATAATATCGCATATTATAAGGTCCGGACATTCTTTCAAAGCCACTTCCACTCCTTCTTTTCCGTTTTTTGCCGAAAATACTTTGTAATTGGCCAATTCCAGGATTTCGGCGGTATTTCCAAGGATGGTTTCATTATCCTCAATCAGCAGAATTTTTTTCATACACTGGCATTTTTATCGTTTACATGTCTGGCCTGTTGAATCCATCTCCCCCTGCAATTCTTTTTTTATCAGGCCATCCGATGATCCGTTATCTATTGCAGGGAAATGGAGTTCCTTGTTGTTCTATTTTTTGATGTGGTTTTTCAGCGGTCTGGAATCTGGACGGGTATTTCATCGGTATTTGCGGGATAGAGGGATTGACTTAACTACTGGTAGCCTGAAATCATATAATACTAAGTTATTATATTTTTTAAGCACCCATTTATTTCAATAAGTAAATAATGTATTTCATGTACTTAAATATATTTCATGTACTTATTTATCAATTTATTGGATAATCAACCGGGATTGGCTGATATATATCTGGAAGGAGATTGATATTAATCATTAATACTATTTGATAGGGTAAATGAAGAGGAGAGGCAACTCTTATGGTTATGGGTGAGGGGGGCATGTGGCTTTCTAAGTTCAGTTATGCCTGGATTACTTGCCTCCGTGAGCTTTAATTTGAAACCCGCTCACCAGGAGTATGACTAGTAATAGGAACCTAATGATGGTGTATACATGAGAATGTTGATTGCCGCATCCTATCAGTTGAACTACTATCCAGGACATTGGGGCCTGGTTCCCCCACAGGGGTCAGGGAATCTTTGGAGAGCCTGATTGGATGGCTTATATCCCAAGGTCGGTTCGGATATAGCGTTTCTGATTGGGACGGTACCGGTAGTTTTTAGGCCAGGATCCCTGCAATTGGTTTTATTACTTATTCATACGCTATGCCAGGAAAAGAGAGTGGCTTGGTTAGCCTGACCTTTTTCGATAGTTCAGTATAGCCCATGTATTGAATAGGGTGGTGAAGCCAAGAAGCGCCAAAATGTGGTAGCGGATATCATGGATTCCGCTCCCTTTTAGCATGACCATCCTCATTACTTCAATAAAATAAGAGACCGGATTGAATTTGGTAATGATTTGAGCCCAGACGGGCATACTTTCGATGGGGGTGTATAGCCCGCTTAATAAATTGAAAATCATCGTTATAAAAAAAGAAACCAGCATGGACTGCTGCTGTGTTTGGGCATAGGTGGATAACAGCAGACCCAATCCAAGGATGGCCAGCAGGTAGATCGAGGCGAATAAGTAGATGGTAAAATAACTACCCAGGGGAATTATATTATATACTATCCGGGCAATAAACATACCTATGGTCAAAACTACCATGGCCAATAACCAGAAGGGAATCAGTTTCCCCAGGATAAATTGAAACTTTTTAATGGGGCTTACATTGATTTGTTCAATGGTGCCCATTTCCTTTTCCCGTACAATATTATTAGCGGCAAAGGATGAGCCTATCATGGTCACCAGCATGACCAGGATGCCAGGTACCATAAATACCTTATAATTCATATGGGGATTGTACCAGTCACTACTGCTAATCTCAATGGTAGGCTGGGGATTGAAGGAGGGATGTCCAAGCCATTGCAACCGGATTTCCTGGTTGTAATCCGAAATGATGGATTGGATATAGGCGCTGCCCAGTCCCGCTTTAATCCCGTTGATGGCATTTACCGCCACAAAAAGGGTGGATTCATTTTCCGTCACCAGTTTTCTTTCAAACTGGGAAGGGATTTCCACAATCAAATCGGTCTTGTCCAATTCAACGGAATGCAACGCCGACTTAAAAGAGGTATTGTAATCCTTTAATTTAAAATATCCGGATGAGATCAGTTTATTGGTGAGTTTTCTGGAGTATTCGGAATGGTCATGATCCACAACGCCCAGGTTAATGTTTTTGATCTCATAATCGGCCGCCAGGGGCAATATCAGCAATTGTACCATCGGCATTATGAACAGGATCCTGAAAATGGAGGGGTCCCGGGAAATTTGCTTTAGCTCTTTTTGAAGTAATAGCATTAATACCCTCATGACAGCCTGATTTTAAATTGTTTTATACTAATAGCCAGTAATAGGAAAGTCATGAGCAGCAATACAGAGGTTTCCTTCCATACAGCCCCAAAACCCAGGCCCTTGATCATGACCTCCTTCACTATGATATAGTACCATTTGGCAGGTACAATATTGGATATCACCTGAAGGGCATAAGGCATGTTTTCAACAGGAAACAGGAATCCACTAAACAAAAGGGTGGGCAAAAACAGGCTCATCATGGAAGTAAACATCGCAGCCTGCTGGGTTCTTACCGAATTGGAGATCAGGATTCCCAAAGAAAGGGAGGTAATGGTAAAGAGTATACTTTCTGCAATCAACAACCACAGGCTCCCGGCTATGGGGACATCCAGGACATAGACACCCAAAAGCAGGATGCAGGCAATATTGAGTACGGAGACCAGTAAATATGGTATTGTTTTGGCTATGATAATGCGGAAGGGTTTGAGGGGAGAGACCAATATCACTTCCATGGTCCCCATTTCCTTTTCCCTTACGATGGCAATGGAGGTCATCATGGCGCAAACGATCATTAGCACCAGGGCCATGACGCCGGGCACAAAATTATAGGCACCTTTAAGTTCCGGATTGTAGAACATACGGACTTCCGTCTTGATGGTATAGGGTAATTGTTCATTTTTTAATAAGGACTGCTGATAGTCATTGATGATGGCCGAAGCGTAATTGGTGAGCATATTGGCCGTATTGGGATCGGAGGCATCGGCTATGATCTGGATTTGTGCATGGTTTGTGTGTAAGAGGTCATTTTGAAAATTGACTGGGAAAGCAATCACCAGCCTGGTTTTACCCTCCCTGAAAGTAGCCGCAATATCCTTAAAGGAATATAATGTCTTTATCAGGTGAAAATACCGGCTGGCTGCAATTTCATTGGAAATAGCCAGGGTAGCCTGATCTTTGGACTGATCCAAAATGGCAATATTGGCATTCTTCACTTCATTGGTAAGGGCAAATCCATATAGTATTATTTGAACGACCGGCATCCAGATAAGGATAAATAAGGTCCTTCTGTCCCGCCAGATATGAAGGCATTCTTTCTTAACAAATACCAGGAACTGGTTCATTTTTTTGATTTATCATTTTTGTTTTCAGACTTTTCATCACTTTATAACAGGGTTGGTAAACGGGTTAATCACCAGCCCTTACTGCTTTGCGGGCCAATTGGAGAAAAACCTCATCCATCGAACCAGCCTGGTGAATTTTCATGAGTGCGGCAGGGGTGTCCAATGCTTCAATGCGTCCATCCACCATGATAGACACCCTGTTGCAATATTCAGCTTCATCCATATAATGGGTGGTGACAAAAATGGTGATTCCCCTGGCCGAAGCCTCATAAATCAGGCTCCAGAATTCCCGGCGTGTTATGGGGTCGACCCCGGCGGTCGGTTCATCCAAAAAAACAATGGCCGGATCATGAACAATGGCTATTGAAAAAGCTATTTTTTGTTTCCATCCCAGCGGCAGTTCCCTCACCAGGGTCTTTTCCTTTCCTTCCAGGTGAAGTTTTTCAACCAGCATCCGGGTTTTTTCCCTGATCTGGATATCGGATAATCCATAAATGCCGGCATAGAAGCGGATATTTTCCCTGATCGTTAAATCCTCATATAAGGAGAACCTTTGGCTCATATATCCTATTTTCCTTTTGATCCATTCATTTTCCCTGTATACATCATATCCGGCTACGCGGGCTGTTCCTGAACTTGGCAGGGACAACCCGCAAAGCATTCTCATCGCGGTGGTCTTACCTGCCCCATTGGCTCCCAGGAAGCCGAATATTTCCCCTTTGTTGACATCAAAACTGATGTTATCAACAGCGGTGAAAAGCCCGAACTGTTTGCTCAGGTTTCTAACCGTGATTACCGGCTCTTTTTCCATAATCTTCAATCTTTCATTAATGACATAAAGCAGTCCTCTATATTGGCTTCAATGGGATGGTATTCAACCTGCGTGTAGGTTCCCCGTTTAATGATGTCTTCCAAAATGGCCTGTTCACCTCCCCGGTTTTTAAAGGCGACATGGGTATATTGTCCAAATAGGTAGCAGCTTTCCACGGAGGGTTCTTTTAAAATGGCATTCATTAATTGGTACATCTCCACGGCCTTTACGGCCCAAAGCGGGTAAGCGTAGTTCTTAATGATTCCCTTGGGGGTGTTGATGGAAAGAATTCTTCCTTTTTGAAACAGGGCCACACGGTCGCATAGGCCTGCTTCATCCATATAAGGAGTTGAAATAAGGATGGTAATACCATCCCTTTTCAGGCGATGAAGCATTTCCCAGAGTTCCTTTCGTGAAACGGCATCCACGCCCGTTGTTGGCTCGTCAAGAAACAATACGGTTGGTTTATGAATCAGGGCACAACTCAGTGCCAGTTTTTGTTTCATTCCCCCGGACAACTGTCCTGATTTTCTTTTTTTGAAGGGCTCAATCTGGCTGTAAATGTCTTTGACCAGCCCGTAATTGGCCTCGATGGTGGTGTTAAAGATCGTAGCAAAGAATTCCAGGTTTTCCTGTACGGTTAAATCTGAGTAAAGGGAGAATTTGCCGGGCATATAGCCAATGGATCTCCTGATTTCCTTATATTGTTTGACGACATCAAGACCCATCACGGTGGCTTTCCCGCTATCAGCCAACAGCAGGGTGGTGAGTATACGGAACAGGGAGGTCTTACCTGCGCCGTCCGGGCCTATTATACCGAATATTTCCCCTGCATCCACTGAAAATGAAATATCACTCAGGGCAGTGAAAGTTTCCTTTTTTATCTTGTAAGTTTTCTTAATATGTTCAACAACTACCTCTGCCATGACTCAATTAAGTTTAACTTCCCCATACATGCCAATCTTCAGGAATCCATCGTTGCGCACATGAATTTTAACGGCATACACCAGGTTAGCCCGCTCATCTTTGGTCTGTATGGTTTTGGGCGTGAATTCGGCTTTATCTGATATCCAATATATTTTACCCTCATAGGTCCTGTATTTCTCCGGACCGTTGTCCACGAGCACTTTAACCATTTGATTCAGTTTTATTTGCGACAATTGGTTTCCCGTAAAATAGGATCTTAAGGTAATGGTGGACAGGTCAGCAATTTTATACAATGCCTTGCCCGGTGCAGTTACTTCGCCTGCCATCGCATATTTGGTCAATACCGTTCCACTGATGGGATTTACCACATTGGTTCTCTTTTCCTGGTCAATTATCTGCGCCACGGATTTGCGCAATGGCATATATTCACTTAGAACGGTCCGGTTTTGGGTTCCCGTCGCGACTTCCTGTACCTTAATTTGCTGCTCTGTAACTGCCAGCTGTTTTTGCAATACCTCGATTTGTGTATTGAGGTCATCTAATTGTTTGGTGGTGGCGGCATCTGCTTTTATGAGCCTTTCGGTACGTCCTTTCTCGTATAAGGCATTTGCCAATTGTACCTTGATCACTTCTATCTGGTCCTGCAGCAGATGCACCTGGGGTTTAACGTCAAGGGTCTTCTGGTGCAGGGTACCAATGGTGGCTTCCACCTGCTGCTTCTGCAGTATCAGCGGAACTGAATCTATGGTGGCAACAATGCTGTCTTTGGCAAGCATGCTTCCTTCCTCTATATTCAGGCTGGTAATTTTACCGCCGATTTCCGAGGAAACAATGACTTCGTCTGCTTCAAAGGACCCTTCCGCATCCGAGCCTTTATTTCCGAGGGAACATCCAGCCAGCAAACCGGCGATAGCCGCATATAATAACGATCTTGGTTTCATTGTTATTTATTTTAGTCTTGGGATATTACTTTATTAAATTTCCCGTGCTTACCAGGTAATTATACTGAGCCAGTAATAATTGTATCTTATGCAGAATATACATGGACCTCGCCTGATCTTCTGCGTTCACCTCCGTAATGTAATCTCTGGCGGTTATTACGCCATTTTCAAGTTGGGCAAGTGCGGCCATTTTTACCGATCTGCGAAGGGAGATGATGGAATCATCGATCAATATCAGTTTCCTGGATTTTGAAATGTCTTCGGTTTGCTGGATATTGGAGAGGGAAACATTGAAAAGGAATGTCTGTTTTTCCGCATCCACTATTTTTCTGTTTAATGCATTGATCTGCTTTTGGTTCTTTAGGGTATAGAGGTTTCCAAGATTCCAATTCAGGCGAATACCGCCCAGGTAGTACCAATCGAAATTATTACTGAGCATGTTTAAGCCCGGTCTGCCATATCCTCCCTGTACAAACAGGCTCACTTTGGGTCTTATTTGTGCCTCCAGAAAGTGATCCTGCAGGTCATAGGCTTTTATCTGGTAATTGTACAAAAGCAATTCCGGGCGGTTCACATCCTGGTTCAATATGGGTTCTGCGGGAAGTTCCAGCCTGGCAGCGGGTTCAAGGGTCCTGTTTATAAAAAGACCGATCATTTCCATGGAGCTTCTTCTGGCAGAACCTAATTCCAGGCTGGATTGCATGGTTTGCAGTTGCTGTGCTTTCAATATATCAAGATTGCTTTTGAAAGCCTGGCCATTGGCCAGCAAAGCACTGGTTCTGTCAATGCCGTTTTGAATATCAGCGTTTACAATTTTATTGGAGTTCAATTGCTCATCCAGCAGGATCACACCAAAAAACAACTGGGTGATTCTGTCCGCCAGGGGGTATATGGCGACTTCCACATTTTGTTCGGAAATGGAATCATTGACTGCCGCCTGTTTTTTACCTGTTTTGATCAGTCCTCCATCGTAGAGCAATTGATCAATTTCCCCGTTTATTTTGTACTGGTCCTTGCTGTAATTAGGCAGGGTAAAGCCGGGAATGGGAATCTTGAATGGGAAACTGGTTACTGCGGATTGGTAAGTGGACTGCGCGTTTAAGCTGAACACCGGTAAATAGCCCCGGGCAAGGTTCTCAACCGTGTAGCCGGAGGACTTTGATAAGAGGTCTTTTTGTCTGATCAGCGGATAGTTGACTTTTGCCATGGCATATAGGTCTGCCAGTGTAAGGGCTTTGACAGGCTGTGCGTTCAGTGCCGGCTGCAGGAAGAGCATTAATGACACCGGTATACTTTTTTTCAGGATATGGATACATAACGTTTTATAGTAACACATGGGGCATTGTTTAATGTCAAATAGGTAAAGGCGATGCCAATAGCTGTGTAGTATGTTTATTCAATGAGGTTAGATATTTTGGATAGGCCCTTATAAAGTCAATATATCTGGTTAATTGCTTGGATGTTTTCAAGTCATTTGATTGAGCAGGGATCGGAATGGGTGTTATATTTTATCGGTTCAAAAAAATTCACAGGGATTATTGATCAGCTGACAGCTTCTGTGCCTGAAAAATCAAAGTGATTTTGCCCTTTCAGGAAAGGCGGTGCATAATTTAACAATATCCGGTTACATTCATCTGGTTTCCGGGTCCCCGCAGAGGCGCCCGGAAGCGTGCATGTTGAAATCAGCTTGCTAATAGTCAGATATTACATAAAGAGCAATGGATATCCAGGTGTACCGTTTTTATTTTCCAAATACCTTTTATTTTTTGGAGATATATGATACACAACCCATATCCATGCTTTTGCCTAACCGAATTGGCGATGGCTGGATCTGTAAACTCAAAACTGGTGTTTAAACTGGCCGCAGTATGGTCATCGGAATATCGCAGAATGGCGGTTTCATTTCTGTCTATTTTGTGTTTTAAGGATACATGCACGGCAGAATCCAGCATGGTTTTGATGAAATTGTTTTTTCCAACAAAGTTTTCGTGCATCCATTGCAGGATGAAGTCTTCCGGCAGAAGGGCACTCAGGGTAGTGGTATCAGATTTGTTAAAATAGGTTCCAAAGCTGATGGCCGTACTCCAGATAAGGCTGTCATCCGAAGTAGAGGGGGTGTCCTGATGGGAATTATTTCCGGCTCCCTGTTGTGATAATCCCAGCAGGGGCATTAAAAACAAACTTATATGTAGTAATACTTTCATAATAAATAAATGTAGGAACCTGGAGCGGTGCCTGGGCTGATGGAATTCATTGGCTGATCTGACAATCGTCATTTAAAACAAAGCCTTAACAATGAATCTATTATGGTGATTTGTGCAGGAAAGCTGACCTGGATTCTATTTATTGGTTTGGTTGCCCGGCATGCCACTGGGCTATCCTGTAAATACCTGATAGCCAGGAGCCCGGCAACTGAAAACTATTTTTTGCCAGAGAGTTTTTCATATTCTTTAATGGCATTCAGCACACTGTTGATTTTATCGGGTGGGGAGGAGAGCGGTGAAAATAAAGTGGGTTCGCCGTTTTTGAATTCCACAAAGAAAAATTCAAAAATATGGTTTTGAAAGACCGTTCCGTGGAATAAAAGCCCACTGGTTATGGGAGTCATTTCAAAATCCATCCGGTATTGTTTTCCATCCATGGTGCAGGTTGTTGTTGGCATGGTTGCTTGGTTTTGGGTTACTTCCTTGTTATCTGTTTGACGGGTTTGCTTTGCTACCGGGATAAATAATACGCTATTTTTCCGGCTCTTGCCCGCAGCTCAAGTGCAGCCAGCCGGATGTATGATTTATCCTGTACGGTCTCCCCTGTAATATGCTCCCGGTAAGGGCTCCTTATTGCATTTTGGCTAATGTATGGAGATTGAATACGGGTTCTGATGATTATACTCATCCATTGATATGATAATGTTTGGTTGTGTACCAGCTATTTTGGCCTTTCATGGTCTTTATGATTGATGAAAGGGAGGCTCCTGCCTTTCCTGAGCTCGGTAGTAGCATGGTGGTAAATCATAATTTTATTTGATTTATGTCATTTAGTAAGAGGTTTGCGTCCAATACATTTGAATCAAATAATATTCTTGAATTTGGTTCGGGAAATTTGATTACACAAAACGGTTTTATCACATAGGTTTCCTGATCGGTTCACATGAATTATTATATTGGATTTCCTAATCACCACTTAAAATGTAAACGTATGAAACCTCTATTTAAGATCGGCCTGGGAATGTTAATTGTTCATTTTTCAGTTATTAATACAACCAGGGCCCAGGATACCAGTTTTAAGACTTTGCCCACTATCACCATTACGGCAGCTTCTAAAGTTAACAGGGAAGTATCCAATGCCTTTAAGAATACCTTTCCGGAAGCTAAAGAGGCCGTTTGGACCAAGATGGATAAGAATTACCTGGTTAAATTTATTTCCAGAGATCAAAACAACCGCGCCCTTTTCACCAATAAGGGGCAACTGGTTTATCATATCAGGTACGGACAGGAACAAAATCTGCCTGATGATGTACGTAATCTGATAAAAAAGAATTACGCCAATTATAATATTACAAATGTTATATATGTAAGCCAGGACGAAAGAAAAATATGGGTAGTAAATCTGGAGGACCAAAAGAAACTTATAGTAGCCAGGGTAGAAGAAGGGGAATTGGAGCAGGTAGATTCCTACAATAAGTCCTAAGTTCTAACAAGTTCGGCATTGATTGAAAAGATCTCCAGGCATGGAGGTCTTTTTTATTGGGTGGATACCTGTCTGAACCAGGCCAACTTTTCCTCTGAGGCAGTTTAATTCCTGGTAGCCAGGGATTGCCCATTTTTTTGTCTGCTCATGGAGGGAAGGGCCAGCCCGTTGGGATGGTTTAGCCATTGGGGTTTTCAGCCAGGAGGATACCGGGAAGGAATAATACAGGAGTTTTGATGATTTAAGGCCGCCATCAGCTTAAAAGAAGGGCAATGATTATATGGGTATCAATCCAATGAGGTTGAAAATGGGTTGTTATAGCAACTGCCGGGCGTGCCAGCAGGATAGGTTTTTGGGCTTGGCTTGATGAATGGAAGCGCCGGAAAGACGACCTGTATGCCTGATGTTAACAGGGTGCCTGTTGCAGCCGGCAGGATTTAATTCAGGGTAATGAACGGCTGTTGTTAACCCCTGCCCCTGACAGGCCGGTATTTTTTAAGGGAATCGGACTACAATTGATTGGCAGCAGAGGTCATTTATTTAGGCTGGGATAGGTTGTTTGGTTTTTCCTTGGCCTGTTTTTTGAAATAGCCCCGGAACAAAAAATTGTGTTGAAGGGCCTTTAGATCCTGGTCCAGTTTTTCGCTGCTGGTGCTCAGGTTCCGGGTTAATACCCTCAGATCATTGGCCACCTGCTGGTCGTGTAAGATCGTACCGGCCGGGTTATCGGTCCTGTTCAAGGCAAGGCTGGCTTGTTTGATGTTGGATGAAAATTCTGATATACTCTGTGAGGCATCCTTTAATTGGGCGACTGTTTTTTGAATATTACTATAAACCAGGGTATCATGGATCAGTTCGCTGGGTAAAGTACCCTCTTTATTTAAGCCGGTAACAAAGTCATTTATTTTTGCAATGACCGATTCGGCATTTTGTGAGGCAGCTTTAAAATGCTTCACCGAGGAGCTGAGCCCGTTTGCCACAGTGGGGTCATTAATGAGCCCGCCAACAGTTCCCTCCCCGTCTTTAATACGCTGGCTGATGACTTTAAGATTCCCTGTTATTCCCAGAAGATTCTTGTTATTTTCCTGCAGGGTGGTCATCATTTCATCGGTACTGACGGATTTTTCACTTCTGAGAAAATCCCCGTCCCGGATAGTTCCTGCACCCGGGCTTCCGCCGAATATGATGACAATACGATTTCCAATAAAACCATCGGAAGATATTTTGGCCCTGGAATCCCTGTTTATATGGGGTTGGGCATCACGGTCTATATTCATCTGGATTTCCACATCGGCATTGCCCTTGAAATCCATTTTCTTCACGGTTCCTATTTTCACTCCCGACAGCCAGACATTGTTTCCCGGTTGAAGTCCACTGACGTCATCGAAAACAACTTTGACCGAAAGCGTCTTGGAAAAGGTCTTTCGCTGGCTTCCAATGGTAAATACGGCTGCTACGAATATGGCTATTCCAAAAAAGAGGAATGCTCCCACCACTATTCCTTTGTTTATGGTTATGTTTTTCATGGATTGGTGATAAAATTGTAATTATAAAATCCCCTTATTTTCATGTCCTCTGTGTTAAAAACATCCTCAAAGCTCCCCTGCCTGGATATTTCGCCGTCCACCAGCATGGCCACCCGGTTACCGGTCATTTTAGCACAGGTGAGGTCATGGGTTATGATAATAGAACTGGTATTGTATTGCTTCTGGACCTTATTGATCAGGTGGTTTATTTCGACACAGGTGATGGGATCAATACCTCCGGTGGGTTCATCATAGAGCATGATTTCAGGGTTCAGGATCAGTGTTCTGGCGATTCCAATTCTCTTTTTTTGCCCCCCCGATAGTTCTGCAGGCATTTGGTGGATGGTTTGGATTAACCCGACATCGTTTAGTACCTGTTCAACCGCAGTATCAACCTGTTTGCGGGTTAGTTTTCGCTGGCTTCGGACCAGGGGAAATTCCAGGTTTTCCCGGACTGTCATCCCATCGTATAATGCACTGCTTTGGAAGGAAAATCCTATCCGTAAGCGCAGGCTTTGCAATTCTTTGCTGCTTAACTGATCCAGCTGCTTGTCAAGCAAAATTACCTTTCCGGCATCCTGTTTGAGCAGACCGGCAATTATTTTTATCAGCACTGATTTTCCGCTGCCGGACCGACCGAGGACCACTACATTTTCCCCTTTTCGCACTTCCAGGTTTATGCCCCGGAGGACAGCGTTGCCGCTGAACGATTTGAAAAGCCCCGTGACCGAGATGACATTTTTAGCGTTGTTGATATTTTCGGGCGTATCGGGCATTGGGGAAATTATTTTACCGGATTGAATTAACGATTTGAACAATGATCATTTCCTCAATGAATATCAGGAACATGGAAATAACCACAGCGGAGTTGGCGGCCCGTCCCACACCTACGGTACCCTGCCTTGCCTGGTAACCCAGAAAGGAGCCGGTTATGCCGATGGTAAAACCATATACTATGGATTTTATGACAGAGGCGAAAATATCCAGGAAGGTTATTTTTACAAATGCATCGTGAAAAAAGGAGGTGAAACTGGTTAGTTCATTGTTATTGACATTGAGAAAGGCGCCCAGTAAGCCAATAAAACCGGCGTAACACATCAGTACCGGCAGCATGCAGGTAGTGGCAAGTACCCGGCTTACCACCAGAAACTTGAATGGATTGGTTCCGGAAACCTCCATCGCGTCAATTTGTTCAGTCACATTCATGGATCCAAGCTCAGCGCCAATATTGGAGCCTATTTTACCTGCGGCGATCAGTGCGGTTATCAGCGGGGCCAGGGCCCTTATCAATGCCAGTGAAATGAGGGAGGGTAGCCATGATGTGGCACCAAATTCGGAGAGCGGCTGTCGGGATTGTTTGGTAAACACGATCCCGGTGATGAAACCCGTCAGGGTTATGATGGCCAGGGATCTGTAACCTATTATGTAGCATTGCCGGATTATCTCTTTAAATTCAAAAGGCGGGGTAAAGGCCTCCTTAAAGAATCTTAATATAAAACGGGATATATTGTAAAGATTGCCAAAGAACTGGAACACTTTTTCCGGAAATGACAGTTTAATTTCCTGCGATTGTATCGTTTCTGATTCATTTTCCATTGCCGGAAGTGTATAATGGCAAAGTATTGGGAAATAGAAAGGGGTTACATGACTCTTATTATTCTCCCGGATGATTTTGATCATTTATCTCACAAAATGACAAGCGGTATTTTATCACATCGGGGCAGGAGCTATGTCATGATGGAACACCCGTCAAAGGGTGGTGTTCCCATAGGGTTTTTAATCAAACTGTGCTGAATATAATTGATAATATCTTCCTTTTAGCTGCAGTAGAAATTCATGGTTCCCCCTTTCAATGATTTGCCCGTGTTCCAGGACAATGATTTCATCTGCATTTCTGACGGTGGAAAGGCGGTGGGCTATGACAAAACTTGTCCTGTTTTTCATGAGCTGGTCTATCCCTTTTTGAATGATGATTTCCGTTCTTGTATCTATGGAACTGGTCGCCTCGTCCAGAATCAGAATGGATGGCCGGGCTATTGTAGCCCGGGCGATATTCAGTAACTGCCGCTGGCCCTGGCTCAGGTTTCCCCCATCACTTTCCAGTATCGTCAGATAGCCTTTCGGGAGTCGCTTTATGAAAGAATCGGCGCCGGATAATTGGGCGGCCGATATCACTTCCTGGTCCGTTGCCTCCAGCCGGCCGTACCGGATATTTTCCATTACGGTGCTGGTAAAAAGATGCGTGTCCTGGAAGACGACGGCTATCGATTTTCGAAGATCATCCCGCTTTATATTGACTATGTTGATACCGTCAATAAAGATCTGACCTTCAGAAATATCGTAAAACCTGGGCAGCAGGTTCATAATGGTGGTCTTGCCCGCCCCGGTGGAACCGACAATGGCGATTTTTTGACCAGCTTTTGCCATGACTGAAATTTTTTTTAAGACCGGATTGGCCGGTGAGTAGCCAAAACTTACCTGGCGGAACTCCACATCCCCGTTAATCTTTTGGAGACTTTCAGCCTGTGGCTCATCCGGCTTTTCGGGGATTTCATCCATAATCTGAAAAATCCGTTCTGCGCCTGCCAGGGCTGCCTGCAGGCTGTTGTATTGATTGGAGATTTCATTTACCGGCCTTCCGAATTGGCGGGAGTACTGCAAAAAGGCAGCGAGGCCGCCTATATCCAGGCCTTTCACAATGGCAATGATTCCGCCAACAGCGGCGGTTAAGGCGAAATTTATGGTATTCAAATTTTGTATGACAGGCATCATGACCCCTGAATACAACTGGGCATGGGTGGCTTTGTCTCTCAGATCTTTGTTGAGGACCTCAAAATCATCCAGTGCATTTTTTTCATAACAGAATACCTTCACCACTTTTTGACCCCGGATCATTTCTTCCACATAACCATCAAGGGCTCCCAGGGCTCCCTGTTGGGCGCTGAAATAGGTCTTGCTTTTGTTGATAATCCTGCCGGCCACCCATAGCATAAAGGGCACTATGACCAGGGTGACAATGGTCAGCAGGGGACTGATATACAACATCATGAATAAAATCCCTGTAAGGGTAAGAAAACTGGAAAGAATTTGTGTGATGCCGGTATTGAGGGAATCGCTCAGGTTATCAAGGTCATTGGTAAACCGGCTCATGAGTTCACCGTGACTATGTGAGTCGAAAAACTGGAGCGGAAGCGACTGGATCCTGCAGAAAAGGTCTGTACGGATTTTGTGTATGGTCCTCTGGGCAACCGTAATCATCATTCGGTTTTGAATCATGGAAGCGACAGAACCCATAATATACAGCGCTAGCAGGACCGCAATCATGTTAATCAATCCAGCTATATCATGGGGAATAATGTATTTATTTATAGTGGGGCGCAGCAGATAAGAACCGCTTAGTGTGGCCAGGGTGTTCACAAGGAGCAGCAATATGATGACAAACATCGATAGCTTCTGATCGCCAAGGTATGTAAAAATACGTCCAAAGACCCGAAGGGCATTACCGGGCTTTTCTGAGCTAATTTTTCCCCTTCTCCCCGGAAGCCCAGCCGGTGTCAATTTTCTGTTTATCGTCTCTGCCATATTGGGGGAGTTTAAACCAATTGTTGGGAATGATATATTTCCTGGTAAATTTTATTTCCGTGTATTAGTTCCTCATGGGTTCCTATCCCGTTTATTTCACCATTTTCGAGCAACAATATCCTGTCTGCCGACCGGATGGAACTGATTCTTTGTGCTATTATCAGCATGGTGGGTGGGTTGCTGTTGCTTTTAAGGGCTGCCCTTACATTCGCTTCCGTTTGAATGTCCAGGGCACTGGTGCTGTCATCAAGGATAAGAATTAGCGGGTTCTTGAGCAGGGACCTGGCAATGCACAGTCTTTGCTTCTGGCCCCCCGAAACATTCACCCCGTTTTGTCCCAGTACCGATTCGTATTTTTCGGGCAGTGACATTATGAATTCATGGGCCTGGGCAATTTTTGCAGCTGTCATGATTTGCTCCTGGGTGGCCTGGGGGTTTCCCCAGCGCAGATTTTGCGCAATAGTACCGGAGAACAGCTCGTTTTTTTGTAGGACCAGGGCGACCCGGTTTCGGAGGTTTTCGAGCGTGTATTCCCTGATATCCGCCCCATCTATCAATATCTGACCCCCGGTAACTTCATAAAGCCTTGGAATTAATTGAACCAGGGTGCTTTTGGATGAACCGGTCGACCCTATAATGGCGATGGTTTCCCCCGGAGAGGCTGTAAAGCTGATATCCTTGAGAACAAATTCCGGACTTTGTTCCTGGTATTTAAAATACACTTTTCTAAACTCAATTTTACCCTTTTGGGGTTGCCTGTTCTTCAGGATTGCCTCATCAGAATCCAGGATGTCCGGCTGCTGGTTGAGAACCTCCAGAATCCGCTTGGAGGAGGCTCCGGCCCTGGAAAAAGTCATAATGGACATAGCGAGCATCATCAGGGACATCAGAATCTGGGTTATATAGGTAATGAAGGACATCAGTTGGCCCACCTGAAAGTGACCTGATATGATTTCAACGCCTCCAAACCATATAATTGCCACAATTGATATGTTCATTACCAATTGCATGACTGGCATGATCAGAACCACTATACCGGAGGCTTTTACAGCCATGGCCCTGAGGTCACCGCTTGCCAAGTCGAATTGTTTGTTTTCATAATTTTCCCGCACAAACGATTTTACGACCCGAACATTGATCAGATTCTCCTGGATCACCCGGGTTACAATATCGAGTTTTGCCTGCATTTTTTCAAAGTAGGGAAGGCCCCTGTGCAACAGGAAATAAATACTTAAAGAGAGCAGTGGTATAGCTATGGCTATAATAATGGCCAGACCGGCATTTATACGGATGGCAAAGAAGACCGCGAACAGGAGCATGAGCGGTGCCCGTATCAGCAGGCGTAGCATCATCATGACCAGGTCCTGCAAAATATTTACATCATTGGTAAGCCTGGTAACCAGGGATGCGGAGCCAAACTTGTCGAGGTTCGAAAATGAAAAAGTCTGAATTTTAGTGAATATTCCTTTTCGTAATTCCGCGGCAAATCCAACCGATGTCCGGGAGGAAAAATAGACATTTCCCACATTGGCAGCTATAGCTATCAGCGAAAGAATCAACATGATCATGCCAATATGCAAAATATAGGGAAGGCTCTTTTGTTTTACTCCTACATCCACAATTTTGGACATGAGTTCCGGCTGAACTATTTCGCAGATAACATCTACAATTACAAGCAGCGGGGCCAGATAAATTGCCTTGCGGTAATTGGACAGAAATGGGAAATACGATTTCATTTTTTATTTCGGTTTCCCGTACATTTTTCAACATATTATGAATTTATTTCCATCTATGAACACCCATGTTCTTATTTTTCATGTTTACCATTGGGGGGCGAGGGTCCCTGGTTGATTTGAACTTTCTATTCAATCCAGCATGGACCATCCCGTCCTGCGATGGAGACTGACTTTCCTACGCCGCAAACCCGGGGGAAATCGAGGGTGACCGGCCCTGACAGAACGATATTTGCTGAATTATAGGGAAAACAGCCGCTTTTTTTTGGGGCCTTGGATATACACAAACGTTCTCATATTTTAAATTGTATTCATATAATCAAGCAGGCCGGATAGGTCAATTGACTGTCCGGATTTTGTTCTTTATTTACAAAGGAAGTGCTGGCATTCTCATTCGTAACGCAGGGCTTCGATGGGATCGAGTTTAGAGGCTTTCAGGGCGGGGTAGTAGCCAAAGAATATGCCCGTTATCACACATACCAGAAAGGATAGGAGGATCGATGATTCCAGGATCAGCGTCGGCCAGGATAGGAAATAGGTAACCATCCGGGTGGCAGTAATTCCTAAGGTTACCCCGAGCAATCCCCCGGTAATACTTATTAAAATGGCTTCTGTCAGAAATTGAAATAATATATCCCTTCCTTTGGCTCCAAGAGACATCCTCAGTCCGATTTCACGGGTTCTTTCGGTCACCGAAACATACATAATGTTCATAATGCCTATTCCGCCGACCACCAGGGAAATACTTGCAATAACGGCCAGCAGGATGGTCAGCAGCTGACTGGTTGAACTAAATGTCTTTATCAGCTCCTGCATGGTCCTTACCGCAAAATCATCTTCGTCCGAAGGCTTGAGTCTGTGTGATGTTCGGATGATGGAGGATATTTCTGCGGAAGCCGCTTCGGTGGTATTCTCATCCAGGGCTGAGGCATAGATATTCTGGAAGTAAATGGTGGAAAGAATTCTCTTTTGCACACTGGTATAGGGCGCGATGATGATATCATCCTGATCCTGGCCGAACGCATTTTCACCCTTTACCGAGAGGATACCAATGACCAGGAAGGGTATCTTAGCGAATCTGACGTATTTGCCGACAGGTTCCTCTCCATGCTGGAACAGGTTATTAACCACCGTTTGGCCAAGCAGGCATACTTTGGCCTCCGTATTGATGTCTTTTTCTGAAAAATTGGCGCCTGCTGAGAGTTTCCATTCCCGGATGATATCCAGGTATTGTGTATTTACTCCCTGGATACTGGTTGGCCAGTTATTGTTTCCGTAAATCACCTGCCCCCGGGCACTGGCTGAAGGAGATACCGCACTTAGAAAGGTCCCTTTTTTCTGCAGCGCTTTTACATCTTCCAGGGTCAGTGTCTGTACGCTGGTGGCATCCAGCCTTGCGCCTGCCTGCAGATTGCTGTTTGGCCGAATCACAATCATATTGGATCCCATGGCCGATAGCTGCCCCTGGATGCTTTGTTTGGAGCCCTGGCCAATGGCCAGCATGGCTATCACAGATGCGACCCCGATAATAATGCCCAGCATGGTCAGAAACGCCCTCAGCTTGTTTCTCCGGAGCGCTTTGAGGGCTATTTTGAGCAGGTTGGCCAGATTCATAATGGTGGTTTTTAGGCTTCCTCCGCTTTTGGCAGGGCCGCAATGACTTCGGTGGCAGACCTCCGGTTTTCATTGATATGGTCCCTGAGCAATTTGCCGTCCTTTAATACGATGGTTCGATTACTGAATGAGGCGATATCAGGTTCATGGGTGACAAATACGATGGTTCGCTTTTGCCGCTGGTTAAGATCCTGGAGCAAGGCCATGATGCTGTAAGAGGTTCTGGAATCAAGATTTCCGGTGGCTTCGTCGGCCAGTATCATGACCGGTTGGTTGATCATGGCCCGCGCGATGGCTACCCGCTGCTGTTGTCCTCCGGATAGCTGGTTGGGCATGTGATACATTCGGTCGGAGAGGCCTACCGCCTCCAGGGCCTCCATGGCCCTCTGGCGGCGTTCCCTGCCCGATACGGCGCGGTTGTACATCAGGGGTAACTCCACGTTTTCTATCGCGGAAGTCCTGGGCAACAGATTATAGGTCTGGAAAACAAAGCCAATCTTGGAGTTCCTGATAATGGCCAGTTCATTTCTTGATAATTTACTGACATCAATGCCATCAAGCAGGTAGCTGCCTTCAGAAGGTTTATCCAGGCATCCCAGGATATTGAGCAGCGTAGTCTTGCCTGAGCCGCTGCTTCCCATGATGGTCAAAAATTCACCGGAAGCTACGTTAAATGAAATACCCTTTAAGGCATGGACCGTTTCGGATCCCATGATGAAATCCCTCTTAATCTCGTTTAATTGTAAAATATTTTGATTCATCTGCTTCAGGGCTTTAGGCCGGTCTAAGAACGGCAACAACCGTTCAGTTGATTTTTCAACGATTGGCAGCAGGGCGACTGGTTGCAGCCGGCCTCCTGGTTGGCATAAATGGACTTCTGGCAGGGGAAGCGGGGCTTTTTACCGGAGTCATATCCGCACCCTGGGAAATAACCAGATCATCTTCCGGGCTCAACCCGCTGATTACCTGCACATGCATATCATCATTGAGCCCCGTATATATCTCCTTTTTAAGCAGGCTGTCCCCTGATTTTATCCATACAGTGGACTGCTGGATAAGTGTCCCGCTGCTGTCTGTATATCCGGCGTTTCCGCCTGTGGGGGTATTTGACAGATTCTTCTTCCTGTTATCGGGCTGCGCGGCTGGGGGGGCGGCCTGCTTTTCCCCGGCCCGGACCCTGAATTGTCCGAGCACCTGCGGGCTGGGGTTGTATTTAAGCGCTTTTACGGGAATCAGCAATGCATTTGAATCCTCATGGGTATACACGAAAATATTGGCTGTCATACCCGGCTTCAATTTCAGATCCTCGTTGGGTGCGTCAATGATGGTGGTATAAGTGACGACATTGGCGGAAACCTGTGGTTTGAGCCTGATCTGGGAAACCTTTCCATAAAAATTGATGCTGGGGTAGGCATCCACGGTAAAGACCGCCCGCTGTCCCACCGTTACATTTCCGATGTCCGCTTCATCCACAGCCGCCTGGACCTGCATTTTTTTAATGTCCTTGGCGATGATAAACAAAGTGGGGGTACTGAAACTGGCGGCCACGGTCTGTCCTATGGAAATGTTTCTGGACAGCACGACCCCGTTCACGGGAGAATAGATGGTAGCATAGGAGAGGTTCTTTTGAGCGCCTTCCAGCTGGGCCTCCACGCTTTTGACGGTGGCTTTGGCCGTTTCATGGAGGTTTTCGGCATTATCATAATCGGCCCGGCTGATTCCGCCGGCCTGGTAGAGTTGGGACTGGCGGGAAAAATTGTTTTCCTGGTAAGTCAGGTTGCTTTTTGCCAGTTCAAGATTGGCCTTATATTGGTTGACGGTAGCCTCAAAGAGCGATTTATCCAACTCGGCAATAACTTCCCCCTTTCTAACAACGTCATTAAAATCTGCATAGATGTATTTAATAGTCCCCGAAACCTGGGAACCTACCGTTACCGTATCGACGGGCTCAATGGTGCCGGTGGCCGTTACCGACTTAGAGATATACCCGTACTGGGGCTTTTCGGTATCCAGCTGGATGGGTTTTGTTTTATTGCGGATGCCAAAGTACCACCACGCGCCGGCTCCTGCTGCGAGCGTTAGTACAATAATAATTAGGGTTAATTTCTTTTTCATGCCAACTGGTTATTACTGGATGGGTATTCCATGGTAAAATTTGTAAATCTTGATATTGAGTATTGCACTGTACTTTGCCTGAATGTATTGTTGCATGGCCTGGACAAAAAGTGTTTTCTGCTGCAGGTATTCCACCGTATTTGCAGCTCCAATCCTCAGTTGCTCTGCGGCGATGCGGTAACTCTCTGTGGTAGCTGTCAGTTCCTCGACGGCAGCCTCGAACTGGGACTGTGCGTTTAATACAGCGATATAGGATTGTTCTATGGATTGCAGCAGGACGGTTTTTGCGTTGGTTTCATCCAAACCTGCCTGGGCGATGCCTATTTTTGATTTTTCAACGTTAACATCGTTTATTTTCTTACTGAAAATGGGTATGCTTAACAGGACCCCCACCTGCTGGTAGAAATTGTTTTCCAGGGTTTTGGAGTATACCTGGGAGGGAATGCCCGGGTAGTTGCTGAATAAGTTTCCGCTGGCGGTGATGAACGGCTTATATCCTGACCGGGCTTTTGCCAGCTCAAGCTGGGCAACCTTCACTCCAATGGCGGCATTTCTTATTTCAGGCCTGTTTTGCAATGCGAAATCTTCCACCGTTTGGAGGCTGGCTGCCGGCGCACCAATGGCCATGGTATCGGGTTCTGCAACATCGAGCTGGCTCACTACCGGTAAGAGCAGCAATTGCTTTAAGTTGAGCAGGTAATACCGTTTTAGGTTCTGGGCATTGACGAGGCTGTATTTGTCGGCTGCCAGCTGCGCCTGCAGTATGGCGAGGTCCTTTTTGGCCAGGGTACCGGCTTGGTACTGCTGTTCCCCCAGTTTCAGCTGGGCCTGGGAGGTTGATAGCAATTCGGTGAGGTAGATGATATTTTCCTTTGACAATAATATACTCAGGTATTCCTGCACGATTTGCAGGGTAAGATTATTTTCCTGTTCCTGTACATTGAGTCCGTAGGAGTCTACCAATAATTTCTTCTGCCGGATATCATTTTTCAGCAGGCCCCCGCTATACAGGGTCAAGGATCCGTTAATACCGTAACTGCCTTGCGGCGCAGTCTGGCTCGGGTAGTGGGTCAAGGCATGGGAAAGCTGCGCCGATACGAGGGGCCATTGAGCGTATTTGGATAGAAAATAATCCTGGCTTCCCGACTGCTGGCTAAGCCGTAGTTTATTGAGCTGGATATTGTTCTTCCGTGCATAGTCCAGGCATTTGGAGAGGTCCCATACAAAAGACGAATCCCCGGAAGGCGCGGTTTGGGCCCGGGATCCATACGGTATACCCAATGTAAAACCCCATAGGCCCAGAAAACTGATTTTCAGGAATTGCATATAACTGTTTCATGCATGTTAATGGGCAAAACTAAGGCTGTGGCAGGCCCGGCATCATGACCATGCTCATGGCCCGAAGTGATTTTGTGTACTCCGGCCCTGTGGGAAAAAATGGCCCCCGCCACGCCAAAAGTCCGGCGACAGGGCCTTGTGCCGGTTTTATCCCTGCCGGCCTGTCAGCAGGGTTTGCGGATCAATGCGGCCTGCTTCAAGCATTACACAGGAGCATCGGCACCTGCGTTATATAACCGCCGATTTAGTAAGGATTATTCATATTAAAAAATCCGGACTCTGCTGAGAAACCCTAGTTCCGGTTGTTGAGGTTGATCAGGTAATCAAACAGGTTGACCTCAGAGGAAATGCCCAGTTTCTTGCGCAGACGGTATCGGCTGATTTCAACACCCCTTACGGAAATGCTCATGAGTTGGGCGATTTCTTTGGTGGCCAGATTCATCCGCAGGTAGGTACAAAGTTTGAGTTCGTTGCCGGTAATGGTCGGGTGCTTTTCTTTGAGGATCATGACAAAATCGCTGTTGACCTTGTCAAAGTGTTTGGCGAAATTTTCCCATTCCTTGTCAATATTATCATCCTCTCCCAGGGTCTTTACCATTTTTTTGAGTTCGGCGATGGCCTGCTCGTCTTTAAGTTTTTTCATGACCAGGGTCAGTTCCGCCTTGATTTTTGCCAGTAATTCCCCTTTTTTGACCAGGTGCATGGCCGAAGAAGCCATTTCCGAATTCTTGTAGTTGATTTCTGCTTCCAGTTTTTCATTGCGCAGGGCTACCAGTTCATTTTCGGTTTTGCTGCGTTCCAGTTCATGTATATAGAGGATTTTCTGCTGTTCTTCTTCAAAGAGCTGCTGCTGCTGCAGGAATTTTTTTCTCTGCCATCTGTAAAGGCCGAGAAGAGCCAGGCAGAAAAGCAACAGGTAGATTAGTTTGGCCAGCGCCGTCTGGTACCAGGGAGGTAATATCCTGAAGGAATATCCGGAAACCGGAGACTCATTACCGAGATTATTCCTGACTTTGACCTCGAAGGTATAGCCGCCCGCAGGCAGGTTGGTATACTCTTTTTCGTTTCTCTTGGTCCATGCCGACCAGCCCTCATCAAATCCTTTCAGGCGGTAGCTGTATTCCAGGCTTGCCTGGTAGGCAAAGAGGCTGGAGGAGAATTCAAAATGGATGGATTTCCAGTCATAGGCAATCCCGGGAATATTCTTTTCGTCCTGCACCTGTTTTTCGTTGACATCCCGGAAATAGCCTCCAAACAGCAGGCTGTCGCGATCATTGATGATCCGCACCGCCCGGACCTGTACCTTCAGGTCAGGCAGGTTCCTTTTATATTTTTCATAATTAATATGATAGAATCCCTTTTCTCCACCCAAAAAGACATTGTTTTCGTCCACCGAATAAATAAACTCAAAACCGGAGAGCATTTTATTATTGAGTTCAGGCATATAAATCACCACCGGCTCCCGGCCCGTCATATCAATGACCCCCAGGGTCTTTTCATGGATGAACCAGATATTGCCGGCGACATCCTCCTTTAGGTAACGGATGCTCTGGTCCCCCAGGATCTTCCGGTAAAACTTGGAAGGTTCAAACAGGTCGGAGCCGGCATTGTAGGCATATACCCCCTTTTGGGTTGCGATCACTACCTCATTGCGTATTTTATACACATGGTTGTTCAGTGTGGACGGCAGTCCTTTCTTATTATTATAACTATAGGAAATGCAGGAATCCTTTTCGGTCCTGATTATTTTATACACCCCGTGGTAGGGATGGGATACCCAGATATTATCCAGCTGGTCTATAGCCACAAAACGCGATGATTCGGTAAAACCCGGCAGTTGCCTGACCGGCACAAATTGGTTATTGCGGAAGTCGAACATCGTCAGCCCGTTATAATTGCCTGCCACCATGCGTGCCGCCGGCAAGGTGGAGGTAATGGGAGTAAAATTCCAGAATCCGGGCAGCGAGGACAGCGGATGAACCCTGCTGCCCTGCACCTGGAAGGCCCCCTCGTGATGTCCCAGCAGCAACTGGTTATTGATTTCAGCCAGGCTCCAGTTCTGCCCTTGGGCACCATCTACCGGGGTGAAGCTCCCGCGGCTGAAACTTAAATCCTTCACCGGCTGGAGCGCTGCGGTGTAGAGTCCGCTGGAAGTACCCAAATAGAGATCCTTATCGTGGATGATGGCCGCATATCCGGAACCGTCCTGCATCATGGGCATAATATGCTTGATGGCGCTGTTATAGGCAATAAAATCTATTCCGTTATCCAGGCCCAGCCAAAGATTCTGTTGGTTGTCCAGGAAAATACTCAGCACATTGTTGTTTTGAAGTCCTTCGGTCCTGGAAAAACGCTGTATCAGGTTTTCATGCAGGTCAACGATATAAATCCCGCCATTGTTGGTTGCCAGGGCGATCCAGTTGCTGTTGATGAGTGTGGCCGCATAAATCCTTTCATTTTCAAGTACCTGTGAGTTGGGGGATTGGATTTTGGCGATTTTTTCAAAACTGAGTTGAAACAGGCCGTTTTTCAGCGTAGTGACAACGGCCTTGTCCCCGGGGGCCGGTAAAATAGCCGTAACCGGTTCATTTACAGGCAGTTCGCTTACAATACCCAGCGGGTGCCATGCCTGGTTATCAAAACCCATCAGGCCCAGGCGGTAGTCCTGGGCGTAGAGCCTTCCGTTACAGGTGCCAAGAAAGGCCCATTCCGAAGGGGCTGCAAAAACGGCTACGGATTCGTTGACAAACCGAAAGATTTTGCTGGCAGTCCGGAAATAAATGTCCTTTTTATAAGTCACTATGTCCCAGACGTCCCCGAAGGACTTGTGTTTTTCCGGAATGAATGGGGTCAGGGAATGGTATTCCAGTCGGCCATTGTGACCAGGGGTAAAATAGCCCAGTTCATCCTGGCCTCCTACAAAGATGCGGTTGTCGGCACCAATTTCCACCGAACGGACGATGGTCTTATTGGGCAAGGGGTACAAATTCCAGAACCTGCCGTCGAAACTGAGCAGCCCTTCATTGTTGGCAAAATACATGATCCCGTTCTTATCCTGCCGGATATCCCAGTTCTGGAGGCCCCCCCGGTAGGCCTGGTTGGAATAATTGATCACTTCCGGAAAGCCGATCGTATTCTGTCCGAATACCGAAAAGGGAATCCATAACAGGAAAATGAATTTTCTCATATTGGCCGGCCAATTTGTACTGTGAATATAGAAAAAATTCATTGATGTAGTAATGTAGTAGTGTAACTACCCTTTAAATCAATATTTTATATTTTTTGATGTAGTAATGTAGGGGGTAATTGTTTTGAAACTGATGTATCCCGGTTTATTTTTAACTCCTACTTTTTTTCATTTCTTTCACCAAAACGAATGCCATATGATTTTAAAACTCAAAAGTGTTCTGGGCATTATCTGTCTGCTGTTCCTTATGGCAGACGCGGCAGCCCAAAACATCCGTTTATCCGGAAAAGTGATAAACAAGGCTTCAGGCGCTCCTTTAGTTAAGGCTACCGTTTCCGTCAAGGGAACCAAGATTGCCACCAGCACCGACCAGGCAGGCAGGTTTTCCATTACCGTCCCCTCCGGGCAGGTAACCCTGGTAGCTTCCTATATTTCCATGGCCAGTCAGGAAAAACCGGTGGATGGTACCGGGGAAATTCTCTTTGCACTGGAAGAAAACCAGTCCAGCACCCTCAATGACGTAGTGGTGATTGGTTATGGCACCCAGAAAATTACCAAGGTTTCCGGCGCTATTTCCACCATCAAGGCGGCAGATATTGAAAAGGTAAACGCCGTCCGGGTGGAGGACGCAATACAAGGCCGGGCTTCCGGGGTAAACGTCATTCAGAGCGGATCACCAGGGACAACCCCCACCGTGCTGATCAGGGGTATCCCTTCCTATGCCGGTTCGGATCCGCTGGTAGTAATCGACGGTGTTCAGCAGTCCCTGATAGATTTCAATTCCATCAGCCCTTCCGACGTGGAAAGCATCAGTGTGCTCAAAGATGCGGCAACCACTTCCATCTACGGAGTCAAAGGCGGTAACGGTGTAATTGTGATTACCACCAAATCGGGCCGCAAAAACCAAAAAACCCAAATCAGCCTGAACAGCAGCTATGGGGTTCAGGAAGTAGCCCATAAAATCGGCGTGCTGAACGCCACCGAATATGGAGCCATGGTAAATGAGGGCAGCACCACTTCAGGTGGCGGAGTCATCTTCCCCAATTTGAGCGTTTTGGGTGTGGGGACCAATTGGCAGGACCAGGTGTTCAAACAGGCTCCCATCCAGTCACATTCCCTCAGTGCCACAGGGGGCAGCGATAAAATGTCCTATTTTCTGTCTGCCGGATATACGGACCAGGCAGGTATTGTGGCCGGAAGGGATAAATCTGATTATTCCCGGGGAAATTTTACGGCAAACCTGAATTTTCAGCTGGCCCCGCGGGTGAAATTCATCGTCAATGCGACGGAAGTGCTGCTGAATTCAAAGGGGGTGGCCGAAAACTCCTTTAACAGCATCATCGGCGAGGCACTCAACTATGACCCTACCGTACCGGTCCTCAATAAGGTGGCGGGTACCGTGGGCAACTATGGTTTCAGCAATTTATTGCTGGCCGAAGTACATAACCCGCTGACCGAGCTGCAGAATACTTATAATAAGAACAGCGGCAACAAACTCTATGGCAAATTCGAGCTGCAGTATGATGTAATCAAAAACCTCAAACTCACCTCCCGTTTCGGATACACTAAATATGATGACAACGTAAAGGCCTTTTATCCCCTGGTTTTCTACGGAGTCAATAATGTGGATAACTCAATGAATGCGGACGGAACGACAGTCCTGGGTAAACACAATTCTGTTACTTCCACCCGGAACAGCAACTTCAATTACCGCTGGGAAAGCTATGCCAACTATGATTTCAGGATCAGGCAGGACCATCATTTTGAAACCGTGGCCGGAATTACCTTCCTGAGAAATTATGGTAACCAGATCGGGGCCTACAAACAGGATGTTCCCTTTAATTCCTGGACCTTTGCGGATGTGTCTGCTGCCACCGGCGTAAACACCTCAGCAAACCCCAGTGCCAACTCCGGTTACTATTATGAATATGTAGGCAAGAATATCTCCTATTTTGGCCGTATCAACTATGATTATCAGGACAAATACCTCGCTTCCTTCAGCGCGCGCAGGGATGGTTCCTATGCCTTTGGCGTCAATAACCAGTTTGGAAACTTCTATTCCGGTTCACTTGGCTGGGTCGTATCCAGGGAAAATTTCTTTCATTCCAATTTCATCAATTTCCTGAAGATCCGCGGCTCCTACGGTACGACCGGTAATGACGCCAATACCAGCCCGCAGAGTACCAATATCGTTACGGGCGGCCCCTATAATAATATTGGAAACAGCAATGGCTATAATTTTGGCGGGGTCTTTTACTCCGGGTCCTCCATTGGATCACAGCTGAACCCCAAACTCGGCTGGGAAAAACAGACCCAGTCCAATGCAGGGTTTGATATGACGTTTTTCAAGAACAAATTCTCTTTGACAGCCGATTATTTCCAGAAGAACGTAAACGGCCTGCTGTTCACCCCATCACAGTCCCTTTACCTGGGCACCGTTCCTGCGCCGCTGGCCAATATTGGAACTACCAGCAGCAAGGGAATCGATGCCATGCTGAGTTATCATGAAAATATCGGCAAGGACTTCAGGTTAAATACTTCGCTTACTTTTACCACTTCCACCAACAAAGTAACTTCCACTAATTTTGACAATACCGCCAAAATAACCGGCGGATACTATTTCAATGGCCAGTCCCAGTCTGTAACCGTTTTCGAAAAGGGCCAGACACCTGGTTACTTTTATGGCTATAAAACAGCCGGCCTTTTCCAGACCGCGGCAGAGATTGCCAAATCACCCGTCCAGAACAATGCCCAGCCGGGGGATATCAAATACGTAGATATCAACCATGACGGCGTCATTGACAGCAAGGACCAGACCAAAATAGGAAACCCCTTTCCCAAATTCACCATGGGCTGGAATCTGGGCATCGACTTCAAGAACTTTGACTTTACGGCCTTTCTCTATGCTTCAGTGGGCAATGACATCTACCGGGCCTACGAAAGGAATGCCAATTATACCAATAAGTTCAGGAGTATCCTGGCCAGATGGACAGGACCCAATTCTACCAATGACGCCCGTTATCCCAGGTATTCCTTTACGGATGCCAATGACAATGCGCGGGTTTCTGACCGCTACGTGGAGGACGGTTCCTTCCTAAAGATTAAGAACCTGCAACTTGGTTACACCCTGCCGGGTTCCATAACCAAGAATGCCCTGACCAAACTGAGGGTGTATGTTCAGGTAAAAAATGCCTACACATTTACCAAATACACCGGTTTTGATCCGGAAATTTCAGGCGGTATCCTAAACACGGGCGTTGACCTGGGTGCTTACCCACAGGCAAGGACCTACCTGGTGGGACTGGATGTAAAATTCTAATCATTTAAATGAATACTGAAATGAAAACATACATAAAGCTGGCAGGTATCCTCACTTTGGTTTCGGTACTTGCTTCCTGTAAAAAATACATTGCCTACAACCCCCATGATTCCTACCAGGTAACTGCCCTGGATTACCTTAAATCGGCTTCTGATTACCAGACCATGGAAATCAGCGTATATACTCCGCTGCAGTGGATCAACCAGGTGGTGCCCATTGGTGACATCGCCTCCGATAATGCGGTCTCAGGCGGTGAAAGTGCTTCTGACGTTTTGGATTTGCAGCAGATAGATGATTATACGCTGACACCGGTAAACGGAACACTGGCCAATATCTGGCAATATTCCTATGAAGGGGTGAACCGGGCCAATTACCTGATTCAATATAAAAACACCAACCCCGGGGGACAGTCGGTCAATTTTGCCGGTAAGGAATCCCTGTATGGTGAGATCTATTTTCTAAGAGCCTATTATTATTTCACCCTCACCAAAATGTTTGGGGATGTACCCCTGTTTACCGACAAGCGGCTGGATCTCTCCAACTCAGGAACCCTCAAACGCGCTCCAAGGGCCAGCGTATACCAGCAGATAGAAACTGACCTGAAGAATGCCATGGCCGTTTTGCCCATCAGCCAGGCCGAACAGGGCCGCATAACCAAATATGCGGCAGCCTCCCTGCTGGGTAAGGTATACCTGTACCAGAATAAATTTGATTCTGCCGCCAACGTATTGCAGGAAGTCATCAGTTCAAATACCTATTCCCTGGTCAGTGATTATTCCTCCATCTGGCTGCCCTCCGGGGAGAACGGACCCGAGTCGGTCTTTGAGATACAGTACACCAATGCTTCGCCCTATTACCAATGGTCCAATGAATTGCAGGGGCAGGGCAATTATGCCATACAGCAATGTGGTATCCGGGGATTGAACGGAACAGCGGAAATGCCCTATGCACCGGGATGGAGCACCAACCTGCCTACCCAGGACCTGGCTGCTGCTTACAGTGCAGGGGACCAGCGCAAGGATGTGACCGTTTTGGATATAGAGGCATACAAGGCCGCCAATCCTTCCTTTAATATTACCTACCAGGTGGCCCCATATAAAAATACCGGGCTCTACAACCAGAAATATCTGCCCAGAAAAGGACAGACCTCCGGTCAGCCTGAATTGAATTACTCCAATAATTTCCGGATCATCCGCTATGCGGACGTGCTGCTCATGGCTGCTGAGGCCCTCAATAAAAGCGCCACGCCCAATGACGGACTGGCCCAAAATTACCTCAACATGGTCAGGCGCCGGGCCTTTGGAGACCAGCTCCATGATGTAACTGCCACAGGCAGCTCCCTGTACACGGCGATCCTGCTGGAAAGAAGGCTGGAACTGGGGATGGAAGGCGATCGCTTCTTTGACCTGGTCCGGACCGGGCAGGCAGCCTCCGTGCTTGGCCCCAAGTTCAAGACAGGAAAAAATGAATTGTTCCCGATACCTCAGCAGGAGATCACCGTCTCCGGACTGACCCAAAATCCGGGATATTAGAAATAATTTAAAAAACTATGAATATGAAATTATCAAAGAATATTTTCATTTTTTCAATTCTGTTTTGTGCGGCAACGGCCTGTACCAAAGAATTGTTAACGGATACTTCATTTGTGTCCGCGGCGTCCTCTTCCAGCAAACTGGGTGTGATGTTTGATATCACCCAGGACAACACCGGGCTGGTTACCATAACGCCCAGCGGACAGGGCGCGGTTTCCTATGACATCCAGTTTGGGGATGGCTCAACCACCGGTGCCAGTGTGCTTCCGGGTAAATCGGCCAGGCATAATTATGCGGAAGGAGCCTATACGGTAACGATCGTCGCCCACGACATCAAGGGCGGGACGACCTCCTTTACCCAGCCGCTGACGGTTTCCTTTATTGCCCCGCAGAACCTGAAGGTTACACTCACTGCCTCCAACCTGTCGGTAGCCGTATCGGCAACGGCCAAATTTGCCACTTTCTTTAAGATATATTTTGGCGATTCCACCGCAGGGGTGCCCAACGGGCCCACCTCGGCCCTGGCCAGCCAGGTGATCAACCATACCTATGCCGCTGCAGGGACCTATATTGTAAAAGTAGTAGCCTTGAGCGGGGGAGCGGAAACCACCCAGTACCTGGATACCATCCATGTAGCCAACCAGATCAACCTGCCTGTTACCTTTGATGATCCCAATACTGATTATACCATGTCTGATTTCGGGGGAAATGCCTCCGTGCTTTCGGTGGATCCTGCCAATGCGGCCAATCATGTGATGAAATCAGTGAAGACGCCCGGTGCCCAGGTCTGGGCCGGCACCACCATCGGGACCGCCCTTGGATTTTCCTCTCCCATTCCACTTACGGCCACTTCCACCAAAATGAGCGTAATGGTCTATGTTCCGGCTGCGGGCCTTGATATCAAATTAAAAGTCGAAGATCACAACGATGCCACCCATTCGGTGGAAACGGATGTAAAATCCACCCTGTCCAATCAGTGGGAAACCCTCACTTTTGATTTCAGCCAGCAGGCTCCCGGAACGGCAGCCTTCAATACGGGGTATACCTATGACAAAGCTTCCATCTTCTTCGATTTTGGAAATGCCGGATCGGGAAGTGTATTTTATTTTGACAACGTGAAGGTGCTGCCTCCGCCGCTGGCACAGATCAAACTGCCGGTTACCTTTGAGGATCCTTCTATTGATTATACGGTGACTGATTTTGGTGGCAATGCCTCCGTATTGACCCAGGATCCAGCCAATGCATCCAACCATGTCATGCAATCCACAAAGACCGCCGGCGCGCAGGTTTGGGCAGGAACAACCATCGGAACACCCAGTGGTTTTGCCAGCAAAATTCCTTTGACCGCCGCGGCCACCAAAATGACCGTTAGGGTCTATTCACCGGCAGTAGGCCTGGACGTAAAGCTCAAGGTCGAGGATCATACCAACGGAGCCAACTCGGTAGAAACCGATGTCAAGACCACCATTGCCAACCAATGGGAGACCCTGACTTTTGATTTTAGTCAGCAGGCCTCCGGTACGCCGGCCTGGAATGCCTCCTTCAATTATGATAAGGCTTCTATATTCTTTGATTTCGGCAATGCGGGAACGGGTTCGGTCTTCTACTGGGATGAGGTCCATTTCCTGGCTCAGGTGAATTTACCGGTAACCTTTGACAATCCCGATATAGACAATACCGTATCCGATTTTGGAAATAACGCCTCCGTGCTGGCAGCAGATCCGACCAATGCGGCCAATAATGTCATGCAGACCACCAAGCCCTCCGGGGCCCAGACCTGGTCAGGCACCACCATCGGAACGGCCGCCGGCTGCGCCAGCCCTGTTCCCTTGAGTTCCTCCCGCACGAAAATGACCGTGATGGTCTATTCACCGGCAGCGGGCCTGGATGTGAAGCTCAAAGTGGAGGACCATACCAATGGAGCCAACTCGGTGGAAACGGATGTTAAAACAACGGTCGCCAACCAGTGGGAGACCCTGACATTTGATTTCAGCCAGCCGGCTTCCGGAACGCCTGCTTTCAATCCGTCGTTTACCTATGACAAGATTTCCATTTTCTTTGATTTTGGCAACGCCGGAACCGGAAAGGTATTCTACTGGGATAATGTCATCATTCTTTAATTCATTCAAATTTTCATGAACATGGAAAAGAACCTAAAATATATCCTGCTGCTTGGTTTCACCGCATGGTTGGCTGTTTCAGGCTGCAAGAAGACCGAATATAGTTTCGGTAAAATCAAAACACCCTCGGACCTCTCCATCAGCGTGGCCATCCAGGGGATGGATAATACCCACCCCGCCGGGGACGGATCCGGCAATGTGACCATCACTGTCAAAGCCAATGATGCCCTGGTCTATAAGATCTATTTCGGCAACGGGGATTCCCTGTTGACCAGTTCGGGCATAGCCACCTACAAATACACCCTGCTGGATACGAACAACTATACCATCAGTGTGAATGCCATTGGTACGGCAGGGGTGATGAGTACCCTCAGCCAGCAAATCAGGGTACTTTATCTGTTTCAAATTCCCGATGATATAATCGCAAATTTGACAGGCGGCAGTGCAAAGAAATGGATGATTTACCATGATACAACCGGGCATTTCGGAGTGGGGCCTACCAATACTTTTTCACCCGATTATTACTCGGCAACACCCAATTCAAGATCTGCCTGCTCCTATGATGATGAAATTACCTTTACCAAATCGGGGGCCAACAGTATTACCATGAACGTGGACAATAAGGGCGAATCCTTTTTGACTGGCGCTTCCACCGGTTTTTACGGGGTCTCCGGCGGGGACGGCTGTTATGCCATCTCCACGGGAGGGGACAAGATATTGGGATTCGGGGCTGCCTCCAGCGGTTCCAACGCCTCTAACTCCACCGGAATACAGTTCAATGTGCCCGGAAATGGCATCGTTGATTTCGGCACGGGCGGAAGTACCTACGAAATACTTTATATTTCACCGACGGTTATCAGTCTGAGAAATATTGGTATTGAAGGACTGGCCTGGTACCAGATATTAAAAGCTGAATAGCAATCCTGTTTATGGCACCGGTGTCCAAACGGCACCGGTGCCTATTACCCATAAATATTGGATATGAAACGCCTTCTGTTGACTTTGATTTCCGTGTGTATGCTAGCGGCAGCCTGCAAAAAAAGCAGTACAGGATCCACTCCTGATGCCGGCCCTTCCAATTTAAACATTTCGGCCGTCGTCAATCCGGACAGCAGCGGTAACGTCAGTTTTACCGCCACAGCCACCAATGCGGTCAGTTTTGATTTTGATTTCGGGGACGGCAATTTTCAGACCGTGCCTTCAGGGGTTGTTACCTATAAGTACCTGACTTCAGGCAATTACACCGTGAACGTAACTGCCAAAAGCGCCGGCGGACAGACGATTTCGCAATCCGTTCCGGTAGCGGTGGTGATCAAGACCTCCCTGGTATGGTCGGATGAATTTGATACCCCCGGCAGTCCGGATGCCACCAAATGGGGCTTTGACACCGGCGCCGGCGGATGGGGCAACAATGAACTGGAGTACTATACCAGCCGGACAGACAATGCCATTGTTTCCAATGGTACCCTAAAGATCATAGCCAAGGCGGAAAGTTATAATGGTAGTGCCTATACCTCGGCGAGGCTACTGACCAAGGACAAGTACTCTTTCAAATACGGTAAAATCGAAGTGAGGGCCAAACTGCCTGCGCCGGCTGGCTCCTGGCCGGCCATCTGGATGCTGGGAAATAATTTTGCCACCGCCGGCTGGCCCGCCTGTGGGGAAATTGACATCATGGAATCCAGGGGCAACGAACCCGATAAGATATATGGCACTACGCATGATCCCAGTTCCGGAGGGGTCGGCAATGGCGGCACCACGGTTACTGCGGGTTCAACCACTGATTTTCACCGCTATGCCGTTGAATGGTCTGCGGCTTCGGTTAAGTTCATGGTAGACGATGTGGTTTATTATACTTTTCCCAATACCGGGAGTTCTCCTTTCAATCAGAACTTCTTTATTATCCTCAATCTGGCCATCGGAGGCAATTTTGGGGGTAATGTAGACCCGGCCTTCACCAGTGCCGTCATGGAGGTGGATTATGTCAGGGTCTACCAATAGGGGCCAAATAACCATCTGTTGTGAACGGGCCGCTGCTTTTAAGCAGGGACCCCGGGTGAATGGGTGCAATCAGCAGGTGTCCCACTGATTAGACCGCTTCATTTCCACCGGTATTGCCAAAAGTTGCCTGGTGGTAAAAATCACGGTACGAAATAATTTATTCCATCTCAATAAAATGGTATGATGATTCAAAGAACTTATATAAAACCGGTATGTATGCTGGTGATGCTTGTCCTGATGCAATATGCAGGAGATGCGCAGGGATTGTTTAAAAAGCTGGTCTGGTCCGATGAATTCAGCAAACCGGGCCTGCCTGACAGCACAAAATGGGGCTATGACAGGGGCAACGGTTGCCCTGATAACTGCGGATGGGGCAATAACGAACTGGAAGTATATACGGAGAAAAGACCTGAAAATGCCCGGGTGGAAGACGGGAAACTGATTCTCGAAGTCAGGAAGGAATCCTTTCAGGGGGCCCATTATACCTCAGCCAGGATGGTATCCAAAAATAAGGGTACCTGGAAATACGGCCGTTTTGAAATCAGGGCCAAACTTCCGGCAGGAAGGGGTTTATGGCCTGCGGTCTGGATGTTGCCCACCAATTGGCACTATGGCGGCTGGCCAAAGAGCGGCGAAATTGATATCATGGAAAATGTAGGCTACTGGCCTGATTCCGTGCTGGGTACCATTCACACCGGTGCCTATAACGGTATGCTGGGCACCCAGAAAACCAACGGACTTCATTTTACCGATCTTTCCAAAGCCTTTCATGTGTATGCCATCGAATGGAATACGGACACCATTTCATTTTTTGTGGATGATGTCAAATACCAGGTATTTGGTAACCAGCACAAAGGCGCTGAGACCTGGCCCTTTGACCAGGAATTCCACCTCCTGCTTAATATTGCGGTGGGCGGAAACTGGGGGGGCAAATTCGGTGTGGATGATGAGATCTTTCCCCAGCACATGGAAATCGATTATGTCCGTGTATACCAGTAGGGTCAGCCTCCAGACCAACAAATAACAGAAACCTTTGCCTTATTTTATACCATAAAGGCCTGGGAAATAAAAGCAGTAAACCCTCCGATCGGAGGGTTTACTGCTTTTAGGGGATTATCTATTTTAATACTATTGATGGCCTTCAATTGTTTTTTTCGATCATCCTTATCTCTCATAGGTCAAAATGGGCGCCAGTTCTTTTTTGCTTTGATAATCAAAGGTTTAATCATTTGCATGGTATGAATGATTTCCAAAAACAGGAATATCTTTCCCAGGATATGGGGCTCCGGTGGGTTAGGAGCTTGCCCTCTCTGGGGGGCGGCAGCGGCCGCTTAGTCCATACTGGTTGACTCTACCGGCAGTACAAATCCCCGAATGGGGAATGGGTTATTTTTGGCTGCCTGGCGGCTTCGGATCATCCCAATGGCCCGGGCCGCTTTTTCATCGGAGGTGAAACTGAAAAAGTACCATGACCTTGTGCCTTCCGGACCACTTCCAAACCATTCATCCGGAAGGTAGTCTTCGGTCCCGGTCTTATATCCGGTGGTTTCCGATACACTGAATATGGGTATCTCTGCCTGTTCAAAGATCCGGGTAACCTGTTCCATATCCTCCCGGATGCTGGTTACAACAATCATTTTCATGCTATTTTATTTTTTGGTTGCATATTTTTTCCTGAGCAGCCGGTAATATATCAATGGTACCACCAGCAGGGTCAGGAAGGTGGAAGTGATCGTACCCCCCATCAGGGAAATGGCAAGCCCCTGGAAAATGGGGTCAAACAATATGATGACTGCCCCGAGCACCACCGCGCCTGCCGTGAGCAGAATGGGAGTGGTTCTCACTGCACCCGCCTCGATCACCGCCTGGCTGAGGGATACCCCATCTTTGAGTCTGATGTCTATAAAATCGATCAGCAGCACCGAATTGCGAACCATTACCCCTGCCAGGGCAATAAATCCAATCATGGAAGTCGCCGTGAAATAGGCGCCCATCATCCAGTGACCCAGGATAATACCAATGAGAGATAGGGGGATGGCAGCCAGCATCACCAGTGGTGTGATAAAATGCTGGAACCAGCCTACGATAAGCATATAAATGATGATGATGGCTACGGCAAAGGCTATGCCCAGATCACGGAAAACCTCAAAAGTGATCTGCCATTCTCCATCCCACTTGACCGTATAATCATCTTCATTTTCCGGCTGGTGGGTATATTCTTCCTTTAGGTGATAGCCGGCTGGAAGGTTTATTTTTTTCAGGCTGTCTGACAGAGCCGATATGGCGTAATATGGACTTTCCAGCATGCCGGCCATATCAGCGGTGACATAAACCACCCTTTTTTGGTTCTTGCGGTAGATGCTTTTCTCCTTTACGGTTTTCGTTATGGTAACGAGGTCCCCCACCGACAGGGAATTACCCTGCCCTCCCATCACTTTGAGATTCTTTAGTTCCTCCAAACTGGATTTATCCCCGTCGGTGAGCTGCAGATTGATGGGAACCGGGCTGTAAGCCGAGGGATCATGCAATAAACCCACCGTCTGTCCGGAGAGGGCGGCATTCAAATCAGCTGCCACCAGCCCGGGTGATATTCCATTACGCATGGCCTTATCGCGGTTAACCTCAAAATGATACTGCCACTGGTCATCTTCCATATAGGAATCAATGTCGACCACGTCCGGGGTGGCCCCCAAGAGTTGTTTCATTTGCCGGCCAATCTGCATCTGCCTGTCATAATCGGGGCCATAGATTTCCGCTACCAGGGTAGAGAGTACAGGCGGGCCGGGAGGTATTTCCACCAGTTTGGCATTGGCATGGTATTTTCGGGCTATCGACTGAACGGCCGAACGCATGGATTTTACTATCTGATGACTTTGAATCGTTCGGTCTTTCTTATCTATCAGATTGACCTGAACATCTGCCACATTATTTCCCAGGCGGATATCATAGTGCCTGACCAGTCCGTTAAAACTGATGGGGGCCGAAGTGCCCGCATAAACCTGGTAACTTTTTACCATAGGTTCCGTTGCTACGTAGCTGGCTATTTCCATGGCCACAGCCTGGGTTTTCTCCAGGGTAGTTCCTTCCGGCATATCTACAATGACCTGAAATTCATTCTTGTTGTCAAAAGGAAGCATCTTAACTGCCACCGACCGTGTATAAAACAGCGCAAGGGAACCCAGCAGCACGACCAGGGTGCCTATGACAAATGCCCATCTCTTCCACCTGGTCTCCATCAACGGAAGGATTAAGGAACGGTACATCCGGTAAATCCCTGATTGTTCCAGGGTCGGGGCGGCTTTTTGTTTGGCTTCATTTTCATGTCCGCGCAGGAATATATATCCCAGGTAGGGGGTAAGGGTCAGGGCCACCAGCAGCGAAAGCATCATGGCAATGGACGCGCCGATGGGCATTGGACCCATATAGGGCCCCATCAGTCCCGAAACAAAGGCCATGGGCAGAACTGCCGCGATGACCGTGAAGGTCGCCAGAATGGTTGGGTTACCCACTTCATTGATGGCATAGATGGCCGCCTGTGTGACAGGCAGGCGTTTCATTTTGAAATGCCGGTGCATATTTTCTGCAATGATGATGGAATCATCCACTACGATACCCGTAATGAACACCAGGGCAAACAAGGTGATACGGTTTAGGGTATAATGCATGAAATAATAAGCAAACAGGGTAAGGGCAAAGGTGACCGGGACTGAGAGGAAGACCACCAGTCCGCCGCGCCACCCCATTGCCAGCATCACAAAGAGGGTCACCGCCACGATGGATATGAAAAGGTGCAACAGCAGTTCAGAGACTTTGTCAGAAGCTGTTTCCCCGTAATTCCTGGTTACACTCATTTGTACATCGGAGGGCAAGAGATCTTTTTTGTGATGTTCGGCCGCAGAGAGGATTTTCTCAGAGAGCTTCATGGCATCCGCTCCCTTCTTCTTAGCCACAGCCAGGGTAACCGCAGGGTAGGAGGACCTGTACCGGCCCTTCCAAGCGGTATCTGCCTTGCCATAACCAAAGCTCACATACTGGCTCGGGGTTTGCGGACCCTCGCTGATCCGGGCCACCTGGCCCAGGTAGACCGGCTGGCCCCCATTGGTTCCCACAATCAGCCGGGAAACATCATCGGCCGTTGACAGGAAACTCCCGGTTTCCACGGCATAGGCTGTATCATGGCTGAGCAGGGGGGAACCGCTCATCTGTACATTTCCCATGCGAATGTATTCACCCACGGTATTAAAATCGAGGTGGTTCTGGGCCATTTTGTCTTTATCCAGAATTACTTTTATCTCCCGTCTCCTTCCCCCAATGACGGTTACGTCGGCTACATCAGCGATTTTTTTAATTTCGTTGGACAGGGCATCTCCCAATTGTTTGAGTTCGTAATCGCTGTGGTTTTCACTCCACAGGGTCAGCCCTAAAACAGGTACATCATCAATGGCCCTTGTTTTGATCAGTGGCATGGATACCCCCTGGGGCATCTTGTCCATATTCTTTAAGAGTTCATCATAGAGCTTCACCATGGACCTTTCCACATCCTCCCCCACATAGAATTGCACCACCAGCATCGCCTGTCCCTGCATGGAAGTGGAATAGACGTATTCCACCCCCTTTACATTGGATACGATTTTTTCCAGCGGGGCGGCCAGCCTGCTTTCAACCTCCCGGGGTTCTGCTCCCGGGAAGGAAACCATAATATCTGCTATGGGCACATCAATCTGGGGTTCTTCCTCCCGGGGTATAAGCAGGGTGGAATAGCTGCCCATCAACAGGAAGGCTGCCATCAGCAGGATGGTCAGCTTGGAATGGAGGAATGCCTTGGCTATATTACCTGAGAAACCTTCTTTCATATACTTCTTTTCTAATTTGTTATTTATCCGTTGGCTGCCGCCCGGCCTGTTTAGGATGGATTCCTGACCTGCACCGGTGCGCCATTATACAATTTGCCCTGCGCTTCCAAAATATACTGTTCACCACTGGAAAGTCCCGAAATGACTTCAGCCTGGTTGCCGTGGACCTTCCCCAGCCGGATCCATCTGAGCAGGGCCCTGTTGCCGTTGCCAACCGTAAATAGCCCTGTCAGACCATCCCGGTAAATCAAAGCAGACAGGGGCACCAGGACCATCCCTTCAGCCACGGAGGCTGCCGGTGTCTTCAGCGGAATCTGCACGCTGGCAAACATGCCTGGGTAAAGTTCTTTTTGTTCCAGTGCGGGGAGGCTGATTTTTACGATATACTGCCCTCCGGTAAACTGGGAAGAGGGATTGATCTGAAGGATCCTTCCCTGCATCGGCCGGCCGGTTGATTTGATTAGGATGTCTGCCTCCTGCCCGGTCCTGATAAGGCTGATATCTGACTCAGCCACTGCCGCGGAAACCTCCAGGATGCCATTTTCCTCCAGCGTCAGCAATGGCATGCCCGGGCTGGCCATACTGCCTTCTTCAGCCAGCTTCTGAGAAATGACTCCCGGGAAGGGGGCCCTGATACTGCAATAGGCCAGAGAGGCGTCTACTTCGTTTCGCATTTGCTGGGCAGCATCCAGCCTTGCTTTGGCTGCCTTGTTTTGTTGCAGGGCATCCTCAAGTTCCTTCTGGGTGGCACTCTGCTGCTGGTAGAGATTACTGAACCGGGTGAAATTCTTTTGGGTACTTTCAGCCGCCGCTTCAGCTTCCCGGATCATGGCACTGGCCTGTTCCCTTCTGGCCCGGAGGTCTTCATCGCTGATGCTGGCAAGCAGCTGGCCCTTTTTGACCATGTCTCCCGCTTTGACATAAATGCGGGTAATGCGACCCATGATGCGGGTACTGATGCCGGCAATATGAACAGACTCCACATTTCCACTGGCTGGGACTGCCCGGATATTCCCGGTGGAGACCGCTGAAATTGTCACGGCCACGGGCTGTTCTGCCGTTGCGGAGACTTGTTGGCGTTCACCCTGGCAGGCCCCAAGGGCAAAGAGGTAAACAGGAACTAGCCGAAGGAAGAATGTTGTTGTTGACATATAAGTGTAATTAGAAAATTTGCGGGCTAAAATTTGGTCGTCGTGAGTAATTGCAGGTAGGCGCCGGATAAGTTCAGGCTGAATACAGCTTCAGCATAACCAAGTTTCTGCCGGGCAAGCTGGGTCTGGGCAGCCAGGATCTCGGTCGTTTTGACCAGACCGGAGGCATAGCGGTTCTCCAAAACCCTGAGGGCTTCCGCCGCCTGCTCCACGGCCAGCTGCTGCCTGGAGATGGCAAAGGATGCGTCATTGATTTGTCTTAGGGTACTGGAAATCTCCGCGCGCAATTCCTTTTTGCGGCTGTCGAGTGCTGACACCAATTTTTGTTTTTCGAACTGATGCTCTGTAATGCTGTTTCGGATCAGGTTGCCGTTGAAAATATTCAATGAAAACTGGACTCCTGCGAAATAAGCCCTGGCGCCAAATCCCAGCATCCTGTCATCATTCAACTGCCAGGATGCAAAGGCATTCAGCCTTGGCAGGTATTGCATATGAAAGGACTTAATTTTCAGATCGTAGGCTTGTATGCCTAATTCCAGTGCTTTGAGGTCCGCACGGTTGTTCTCCGTATGCGGGCCCACTGAGGTATCTGCCGCAACATCGCCGGAGGAATCCGTAACGTATACCACACCCGTCTCCCGGCCCATCAGCAGACCAAGCCGGTCGGATATATCCCGGATCCGGGACCCGGTTTCCATTAACTGACCTTCGATATCTTTCAGCTGGACTCCGGCGTTGAGCAAATCTGATTTCTGTACCAGCCCCTGGTTATAGTAATGCCCGGTTAATTGCAGCACAGCGGCCGCTGTCGAGTCTGCTTCCGCCAGTACCTGTTGCCGGTCATATTCCAGCCTGAGCTGCAGATAAGCCTTTCGGGTCTCAAAACAGAGGTACTCCCTGGTTCTTCCGCTTACCAGCTGGGAGATCTCGGCCTGCTTGGCCGCGCTTTTCCGCAGGTACCATAAATCCATATTAACCAGTGGCTGCTGCAGTTCAAAGCGGGTTGAAAAATCGGAAGTGGATCCCGGATGATTGAGCAGGGAGGGATCAAAATCCCTGGCTTCAATGCCCTGCTGCTGCAATCTGAAGCCAAATGCATTGAGGGGATTGTTGGTCGTGGAGGCAGTGTAGGAAAGCCCCAGCCGGGGCAGGAAGAATGCCTGGGTCTGTTTGTATTTTGAACTGGCTATCTGTTCATCGAGTCTGGAAAGCCTGATGGCGGGATTTCCAGTAAGCGCCGCCTGGACAGCCTCCTGCATGGAAATGTGACCTGCCGGCGCTTGGGCCTTCAATAACTGCAGGGAACAAACAGTCCATACCAACAACAGGAACCGGGTTGCTTTCATCATAGTGGGAAATTGATGAGCAAATGTATTTTTAGCGACCAATCCCAACCGTGACATATATCACTGGCAGCATAAAACCCGTTAGCCCGGGTAAGGCCAGGATGGTCTGGACCCGGAAGCAAGGGCCCCAGTAGCGGAGGACGCCCGTTTTAGCGGGTCACCAGGCAAGCTCCCATCCGGCAGCCTGATTCACAAAAAAAGGGGGGAAATATATATAAAGAAGCCATACCTGCTAGATATGCAGATCGATAATTTCAATGACCTGGTTGCGGATGATCTTAATGAGGCCTCTTTCTGCGAGCTTCCTGAGCAGCCTGGAAATGACTTCCCTGGAGGAATTGAGTTCCTGGGCAATTTCGGTGTTGTTGATGGTAAGGATACTGGTTTTGCGCACCTGCTGCTCACCCTGCAGGTAGTAAAGCAGTTTTTCATCCATTCTGCGGAAAGCGGTGTGGTCCAGTACGGCCAGGAGTTCCTCAAAACGCTTCCGATAGGTTTCCAGTACAAAATGATACCAGCTTTTGTAGTCGTTCATCCATTGGTCCATGTACTGCAGTGGTACGGCAATGACGGTGGTTGGACTGATGACCTTTCCCATCACATCGCTTTTTCCCCTGGTGGATACACTGATCATGGACAGTGCACAGGCCTGCCCCGGCTGCAGGTAATACATGAAATATTCCTGGCCTTCTTCGTCCTCCCGGTAGACCTTGATGAGACCGTCCACAATCAGCAGAATGGATTTGAAATACTGGCCCGTCTTCATCAGTATTTCTCCTGTTTCAAAGGTCCTTATCTCCGCATTTTCCTCCAGGTTTTCCAGTAGTCCGTTTTCAAAGGAGGGAAATGCATTGCGCAATTCCTGGTTCATGGTTGCTTGGTTGTGTTAGGTCGGCTTATATGCCAGCTTCAGGGTTTGACATGCCCCCGCCTGTAAGAGGGGTTATTTGCCCCACAAATTTAGCAATGATTTTTGGGTATGGCTCTTTATATCTGCGGAACTGATCCCCTGGAGCCTCAGTCAGTTTGCCCGGGGGCAAAGGGGATAGACGCCCTCTACCCGGGAACGGTAGGCCGCGCTGATCAAATTCTGATCATTTATAAGCCATTTTTGACTGGCAGCTGCAGCTTTGCCCAACTCGTGATATCTTTTACCCGCCAAATTTTGGGCAGTACGGCTGAAAGGTCCTCATCCTTTTTTTCTGGGAAGACTTTTACCTTTGGGCTCCTATTACAGTTATAGTTTACAAATTAAAATGGACGCGTCATGAATAGACATCAAAGCGGGTTATTGGCCGTAGCATTGGTGAGCTGTATTTTTACCTGTATGTTCCAGTTTGCGGCCGGGCAGACAGAACTGGAGCCCTGGGGAAACCTACGCGGAATCCGCATCGATGGGCAGCTGATGGATTTCGAGACAGGATACCGGGTCCTTGACGGCCAGGGACGGACGACGCTGTTTACAGAAAAGGAACGCCAGCATCCCCGTTACAGCAGGATGGGTAAATCACAACTGGTTTTCACCAACCTGGACAGTTTATATATTACCCAGGGGGTATCAGACCCCGATAAGGGAACTGCACAGGTTACCTGCCAGCTTTCAGCGCATGCCCCCATGAACCTGGGCGGCGTTTTTTTTACCATCAGTTTGTCCCCTGCGGATTTTAACGAGCAGTCACTCTTTCCGGTAGAGCCCCGCCATGATGTAAACAAAGACCAGGCACCCTGGGCGCGGGACGCTTTCCTGTTAACCTCTGCCAGCGGTGTCCGCCTGACATCGGCCCGGATGAACCTGGAAATCACCGCTTCCCATGAGCTGCTGGTTATGGCCAGAAAGGAAAATGAGAAAGGCAGGTCCCTGATTCGAATATACCTGGCAGTGACCAGCGGGGATATCAAAAACCTCGATCAGTTCCAGGGCCAGTTTACCATCAGGGCATCGGGGCCCATAGATCATCAGACGGCTGTGGTAAACCTTAATACCACCCTGACCGGTCGTCCCTTTGATGGGTTTGGGGGAAATTTCCGGCTCCAAAATCCGGCCATGGATCCCCAGGTCATCGATTATTGCCTGGGTAATATGCGGGTAGCCTGGGGCAGGGTGGAAATGCCCTGGGCCCTGTGGCAGCCTGATAAGATCAGCGATCCCATCGATTCGGCCAGGGCGGGCAGACTCAACCCCCGGGTAAAGGAGGCCATGGAGATGGCTAAGAGACTCAGCAAAATGGGTATACCACTGATATTGTCTGCCTGGTTCCCCCCACGCTGGGCCATTGTAGGTAATCCTAATTTCAGGCAGCGCCCTGACGGGGTATGGGGCAACCCGCTCCAAAAGGAGAATATGGGGGAGATCTATAAATCCATCGGAGACTACCTGGAATACCTCCAGAAGCATTACGGGGTGGAAATTAAATTGTTCTCTTTTAATGAGTCGGACCTGGGCATCAATATACGGCAGACGGCTGCGGAGCACGCTGCGCTCATCAAAGGATTGGGTGCTTACCTGGCTGGAAGGGGGATTAAAACCAAAATGTTGCTCGGAGATAATTCAGACGCCAATACCTTTTCATTCATTGAACCCGCGATGGCCGATCCCGAAGCAAGACCCTATATCGGGGCCATCTCCTTTCATTCCTGGCGCGGATGGGAAAAAGAGACGCTTCAAAAATGGGCCGATGCCTCCCATAAAATGGATCTGCCGCTGATCGTGGGTGAGGGCAGCATTGATGCCGCTGCCTGGAATTACCCGTCCATATTTTCCGAACCCACCTATGCCTTGCAGGAGATCAATTTGTACATCCGCCTGCTTTCCATCTGCCAGCTGGAAACCATCCTGCAGTGGCAGCTGACTTCGGATTATTCCCTGCTGGCCGGCGGCGGTCTTTTTGGCAACAATGCCCCGCTGATGCCCACCCAGCGGTTCTGGAACTTAAAGCAGCTGGCCTCCACACCCAAGGGTCTTTTTGCCATGCCCATCTCCTCCGACCGCTCCGATATCACTTGTGCGGCCGAAGGCAACAATGCCAAAAAAGTATATGTCATTCATCTGGTTAATAACGGTGCCCAACGGCCTGTCAGTGTAAAGGGGCTGCCTGTAAAACTAAAGACCCTGCGTATATTCATTACAGACAGTCAGCGGGGCATGCAGGAAGGCACCCCCGTGGCCGTTGTCAACGGGGAAGCCCGGTTTTCACTGGAGCCGGGTACCTATACCCAATTGCTGGGTGAACTATAAAGCTTTGGGGAGAAGGGAAAACTATCACTCCATTCGCAATTGCAGGGTAGGTTTGTTGATTTAAACCCAATAAGGACCAATACTATTTTAACCATATCCTTCCGGGGACTTTCAGGTTGCTTGGTCAGCTACAGGCATCCCATTGATGTAGCCTAAGCGTTTATACAGATATAGGCACACCGTGTGCCAGCTTCCCTGCGATAGTGCGACTGGAGACATCATCGGGCACCACCGGGGCGCTTTGTTTTCATGATTCAGACTGGTAATATGGCTGCTTGCACCGCATCATCAGGAGCAGGCCTCGGTAAAAGTATACCGGTGAGCCGGATGCTATCCCGCGCCCTGCCTAGGTTTTACAGTATTCTGCTTTTGATACACAGGAAAACTATCATGCCCGGCGGTTTTTGTTAAAATATCGTTCAAATATGTTAAAATAGCATCGTTCTGCTGCAATAAAGCATTCTAAATTTACTTACCAAGAATTGAATTTCTTTTTTAACGATTTAAAACTATTCTGCTTATGCGTAGGAAACTTTTGTTTGCCTTTTTACTTTCTGTCATCATTTCTACCTTCTCTTATGCTCAGGAAATGACTGTCAACGGGCGTGTTACCGATGAAAAGGGCAATGGTATTTCCGGGGTCACCGTACTGGTGAAGAGCACCAAGAAGGCTGCGCTCACCAATGAAAACGGTGATTTTTCCATCAACACAAAAAAGGGAGCATTACTCACCTTTAGTTATGTTGGCTATGTTTCCAAAACTTATACGGTTGAGGGCGCTACCCTCAATGTGTCTTTGGCTGCGGGGGCAAATGACCTCAATGAGGTGGTTGTTACGGCCCTTGGCATCAAAAAGGAAAAAAAGGCGCTGGGTTATGCAGTCACCGAGGTTAAGGGTGATGAGCTGACACAGGCCCGGTCGGTCAACGTAGCCAATTCCCTGGAGGGTAAGGTGGCCGGTCTCAATATCGTGAGCACCGCAACGGGACCGGGCGGTTCCAGCCGCATCACCATCAGGGGCAACGCCTCCATTGGCGGCAATAACCAGCCTTTGATTGTGGTAGATGGTATTCCTTTTAATAATGACAATCTTGGCTCAGTGGGAGAATGGGGTGGACAGGACCAGGGCGATGGTATTTCCAGCCTCAATCCCGATGAAATTGAAAACATCACGGTACTGAAAGGCGGCACGGCAGCAGCGCTCTATGGTTCCAGGGCTTCCAACGGGGCAATCCTGGTCACCACACGCAGTGGCGGCAAACTGGCCAAGGCCCCGGTCATTGAAGTGGGCAGCAACGCGGTGCTGGAAAATATCCAGCACGGGACTATCAAAGACTACCAATATGTATATGGTATCGGGGACAAGGGCGCCAATATCCTGCAGGGGGTTAAACCCACCAGTGCGGATCCCAACCTGAACCAGACAAACAGTTACGGAGCCAAACTCGACGGTTCTCCCGTCATTCAGTATGACGGTGTAAGCAGGCCCTATTCTGCGGTCAAGGACAATATGTCCAAGTTTTATAAGACGGGTACCACACTGACCAATACATTTGCGATCAGCGGTACTTCAGACAAAGTGTCCTACCGTTTTTCAATCAGTGACCTCAATAACCATGGAATCGTCCCCAATAATACCCTGGTACGCGATAACGTGGGTATCAATTTAAATGCACAGCTGAGCAAACGTTTTTCCGTTTTGTTCAATGGCAAGTATATCAGGGAAACCAACAAAAACCGCCCCAGGGTGTCTGATTCACCCGGAAGCGCCAACTATACCCTCTGGACCATGCCCACTTCCTTAAGTGTGCTGACCATGAAGGCGAACAAATACAATGCGGACGGTTCTGAAAAAGTCTGGTCCAACAACCAGTATGTGCAGAACCCCTATTTTGCCGTGGAAGATTACAAGGAGCAGGATATCAAAGACCGCTACATCGGCATAGTGGAACCCAGGTTTAACCTCACCGACTGGCTGTATGTAAAGGGCCGTATGGGATTTGATAAATTCAACCGCAGGGAAAATGACATCACTCCCACCGGAACAGGCTATGACCTGGGCGGCGGCTACAATACCAACCTGCGCGATTTCAGGGAATCCAACCTGGATTTGATGCTGGGTCTTAACAAAAAACTGACCAGTGATTTCAGTCTGGATGCCGTTATCGGAGGCAACAGGATGAAGCAGGTTACCAGCATAGACGCTTATGGTGGTGGCCCCTTCAACATCCCGTTCTTTTATGATATCTCCAATATCAGCACACCTTCCAGGTATACCAATTATAATTACTATGAAAAAAGGATCAATTCCGTTTATGGAACAGCTGACCTTTCTTTCCGCAATTACCTGTTCTTAAACCTGACCGGCCGCAATGACTGGTTCTCCACCCTGGCCTCCAATAAGAACTCCATTTTTTATCCATCCGTGGGTGTGAGCTTTGTGGTATCTGATGCCATCAAGCTGCCTGCCGCTGTCACTTTTGCCAAAGTAAGGGCTTCCTGGGCACAAACAGGGGGTGATACCAATCCCTATGCCCTGTCTCTGACCTATTCACTGACCGGCGCCACACAGGGTTCTCCCCTGGCACAGATCAACCAGTCACAGGTGCCCAATGCCAAATTGCAGCCCTTCCTGGTTACCAGCTCTGAGATCGGTATCGAAGCCCGGTTGTTCAACCGCATGGGACTGGACCTGGCCGTATATGACCGCAAAACAACCAATGATATCGTAGGAGCTTCCATTTCACCGGCATCCGGTTACACCAGCGCCCTGTTCAATATCGGTGAAGTCACCAATAAGGGCATTGAACTGTTGATCAGCTATAAGGTGGGAAATAATTCAGGACTTACCTGGGAGCCTTCCTTCAATATGGCCTACAACAAAAGCAATGTAGTCCAGATCTACAAATCACTGGATAAACTATTCATCGAAGAACCCCGTCCGAGAAGCAGTGCCATCTACCAGGTGGTAAACAAGCCCTTCGCCCAGATCCTGGGTAATGGCTTCTTGCGTGATTCCAAATCCGGACAGGTCATCTTCAATGCGCAGGGACTTCCTGAAACCCAGAGCCTGACTTCCTTTGGTTCCGGTATTTCACCATGGACCCTGGGTATTACCAACTCATTTCATTATAAGAACTTCGGCTTCAGTTTCCTCATCGATGCTAAATATGGTGGACATATTTTCTCAGGAACAAATGCATTGGCTTCCCGTTACGGGTTGAGCAAGGCAACCCTGCCTGGCAGGGAAACCGGCGTAGTGGGGAAAGGGGTAACAGAATCCGGAGCGCCCAATGCAGTAGTGGTCGATGCTGAAACCTATTACAGCAACCTGTACAATTTCGCAGAACCATTTGTATACTCTTCCGATTTCATCAAACTGCGCCAGGTTATATTTGATTACACCATTCCTTCCAGGGTATTTGGTAAAACGCCCTTCAAGGCCGTTGTTATTTCTCTGGTTGGAAGGAACCTGCTGACGCTGATGAAACATACACCGATCATTGATCCGGAATCAACGTATACAAACAGCAATGCGCAAGGGCAGGAATTTGCAGGCTTGCCGGCCACCAGAACCATGGGTCTTAACCTCAATCTGAAATTCTAATTACCCTCATTCTCACTAACAAAAAAGAAAAATTATGATTCGTAAATTCTTAATATTACTACTCTTTATCACCACTTTGGGTTCTTGCACCAAGGATTTCAAGACCATCAACATTGATCCGAACAATTCTCCCAAAGTGCCGCTGGACTATTTGCTGGGCCAGACCCAGCTCTATATCGGCGGATCTGCCGGTGATCCCGGATATGCCACCTGGAGGGCTAACCTGATTTATGCCCTGCCCGCGACACAGATGTTCTCTTCCCTGTCCACCTTCTATGCCGGGGATAAATACATCTACCAGGCTGATTTGAGTGAAGCTTATTTTGTGACTCAGTATCCCGAATCTGTTAAAGGACTGGTGGACCTGATCCATCAGGCCTCTGCCGATCCCAAGTACGTCAACATCCTTTCCATGGCCAGGATCCTCAAGGCCCTGCAGATGAGTATCATCACCGACCTCTATGGGGATGTACCTTATTCAGAGGCAGGTCAGGGATTTCTGACCACCAATTTTTCACCTAAGTATGATGCCCAAAAGGATATCTATGCTGACATGCTCAAAGAACTTGATGAAGCAGGTTCTGCTCTGAGTGCCTCAGCCTATATCCCTGCCAAAGCCGATTTCGTATACGGCGGCGATGTCACCAAGTGGGCCAGTTTTGCCAATTCCCTGATGCTCCGCCTGGCCATGCGCATGACCAATGTAGACCCCGCCAACGCACAGTTATGGGCCAACAAAGCCCTCACCAAAGGGGTTATGACCAGCAACGACGGAACCTTTGCCATCCATTACGCCAATGACGGGGGAACTGCCACCATGAATTCCAACTCCTTTAATATGGGCCCCCCCTCCAGGGCAGAAGTAGCCAAAGGAAGTATCCAGTGGTCAAAAACATTCATCGATATGATGAAAAGCAGGCAGGATCCGCGTATATCCACCGTTGCGTACTTAAAGACTGGCGATACCACCGCTGCCAACCAAAAGGGCCTGCCCAGTGGCCTGGATGCAGGACTGCTGATGGCGCTGACCGGCGAATCCGGAGCGGATGCCTATTCCCGCCCCAATCCGATTCTCTGGGACCTAAAAGATCCTTATATCCTGCTGACCTATGCCGAAGTGGAGTTCATGAAGGCAGAAGCCATTGAAAGGGGCTGGTTCCCGGGTTCAGCTGCCACAGAATATGCGGCCGGACAGGCTGCTGCCATCAGCCAGCTGGGAGTGGATGTAGGTGCCCCGGTCATTTCAGCCGGAGCCATCGCCGCCTACCAGGCTGCCAATCCTTATCCTGGCACCACCCTGGCAGACAATCTGACCCAGATACATACTGAAATATTCATACTGGAAGCTTCCACCTTAAACGGTTTTGAAGGCTGGGCCAATTACCGCCGCACGGGTCTTCCGGTACTGACACCCACCAACTACCCGGGAAATGCCACCAATGGTACCATCATGCGCAGGCTGATATACCCGGTTTCCGAGCAGGGAGTCAATGCCAACTATAAGACTGCAGTTGCTGCCCAGGGTCCTGATTTATTTACCACACATATGTGGTGGGATAAATAAGAAGCTCTAATTTTATTATGGAAAAGGAAGATAAAATAAGATTTATCTTCCTTTTTTTTTTCCTGATCAAATCGGTTTTCTTATGAAGATAACCCGCTTCCTGCTGCTGCTCGCCTGTGCGCCCTGCATGGGGCAGCAACCGCTGTTCACCCTGCTGTCGCCGCAAAAAACGGGGATTCATTTTCAAAATACGATCAGCGAATCACCAGGTCAGAACGTACTGGCCTATGAATATTTCTACAACGGGGGCGGTGTCGCTGTCGGGGATCTTAACAACGACGGCCTGCCGGACCTGGTCTTTACGGCCAATATGGACCAGCCAACCATTTATTTCAACAAAGGGAACCTTCAATTCGAGGATGTCACGGCCAAAACCAGGATCAGGGCCTCGGGCTGGAAAACCGGTGTTACCATGGCTGACGTCAATGCCGATGGCTGGCTGGATATCTATATCTGCCGTTCCGGAAACGGGGAGGACGACCAGCGCAGTAACCTTCTTTTCATCAACCAGCACGACGGCACTTTCAAAGAAATGGCGGCCCAGTATGGCGTGGATGACAAAGGCTATTCCACACAGGCCGTATTCTTTGATTACGACAACGACGGTGACCTCGATTTGTTTGTGCTCAACCATTCCACCAAGCGGTACCGGAATTTTGATGTGGCCTGGATGAAATCGGCCTATGATTCCCTGGCTGGCGACAAATTATTCAGAAACGACAATGGCCATTTCACCGATGTATCCAGGCAATCGGGCATTATCGGTAATCCCATTTGTTTTGGGTTGGGGGTAGCGGTCGCCGATTTTAACCAGGACGGCTGGCCGGATTTGTATGTTTCCAATGACTATGACGAAGATGATTATCTCTACATCAACCAGCACGACGGGACCTTCCGGGAATCCATCCGAGAGTATATGGGGCATACCTCCAAATTTTCCATGGGCTGCGATGTGGCTGACATCAATAACGATGGCATCAGCGACCTGATGACCCTGGATATGCTTCCCGAGGACAACCACAGGCAGAAGCTGCTGAAGGGTCCCGATGGCTACGATTACCAGCAGATGCTGCTAAGAAACGGCTATTACAACCAATACATGCGCAATATGCTGCACCTGGGGGTAAAGACACCCGGCCACATCGAATTCTCCGAGATCGGACAACTCGCCGGGGTCTCCAATACAGACTGGAGCTGGTCCGCCCTTTTTGGGGACTATGACCTGGACGGCTGGCCGGATCTGTTTATCACCAACGGGTATATGCGCGATTATACCAACCTGGATTACCTCAAATACATCCTCCCGGATGAATTCAAAAAGGCCCGCGCCGAAGGAAGGCAGCCGGATCTGTATGAACTGGTAAAGAAGATGCCCTCCTCCCAGGTCAAAAGTTACCTGTTTAGAAATACCGGCAGCCTCGGTTTTGAAAACGTGACCCAATCATGGGGTATGGGCCTCAGCGCCCTTTCCCACGGCGCGGCTTATGCGGACCTGGACGGGGACGGAGACCTGGACCTGGTGGTCAACAATACCAATAAGACCGCATTTGTATGGCAGAACCATGCCGAGGACCTGAAGAACAACTACCTTAAAATACGGCTCAAAGGCGGCCCCAAAAACACTTTTGGCATTGGCGCTAAAGTGCTGGTCTATGCTTCCGACGGGTTTAAGCAGTTACAGGAAATGGAGCTGACCCACGGCTTCCAGTCCTCCATAGAGCCCTGCCTTTTTTTTGGACTCGGAAAAAGAAAGGAAGTCCAGGTCCGGGTGGTCTGGCAAAACGGAAAGAGCCAGACCCTGGCGGTCGGGGAGGTCAATAAAACCATTTGGCTCGAACAGGCCAATGCCAGGGATACCGTGGAAATGGAAAAGCCCGGCCCCTATCTTTTTACTGAATTGTCCGGTGAAAAACCCCTTTTTACCCACCAGGAGGATGATTACAACGACTTCAAAAGGGAACCATTGCTTCCGCACCAGTTTTCAAAATACGGACCGGCCCTGGCCGGGGGGGATGTCAACGGAGACGGTAAGACCGATTTTTATGTAGGCGGCGCCAAAGGTCAACCCGGGACCCTTTTTATTAACCTGGGCGATGGTCATTTCAGGGAGATGCCCAGTCCGGCCTTTAGCGAACACAGCCAGTATGAAGATGTGCAGGCGCTCTTTGCCGATTTGGACCATGACGGCGACCTGGATCTCTATGTGGTCAGCGGTGGCAACGAATCGGGTTTTGAAGACAGGATCTACTGGAACGACGGCAAGGGAAATTTTTCTTTCATTCCCGGCCTGCTTCCGCCTACCGCTTCCTCGGGCGGAGCGGTGGCCATTTTCGATATGGACGGTGACGGATACCCGGAAATTTTCCGGGGGGGACAGGTAACCACCGGGGCATACCCCCAGGCCCCTTCCAGTTACCTGTTCAAAAATGACCACGGTACCTTCAGGGATATAACCCCTGAATTCCTGGCGCATATCGGAATGGTCTCGGCCGTTGCTGCCGCGGATGTCAATAAGGACGGGGTCACCGACCTGGTCATTGCCGGGGAGTTCATGCCCGTAACGATCTGTTATGGCCAGAAAACGGCCCCCTATTTCAGCAGCGCTGCCACCCATGCCATTGCCCATTCAGCCGGATGGTGGAACAGTCTTCAGGTCGCTGATATTGACCAGGATGGCAAAGCCGACATTGTCGCAGGCAACCATGGCATGAACAGCCAGATGAAACCCAGCCCCCGGGAACCGCTCTGTGTCGACGCGGCCGATATCGACTCCAACGGAACCCTCGATGCCATCATCAGTTATTATATCCAGGGGAAATGCTACCCCCAGCCCGCCCGGGATGAGCTGCTCGACCAGGTGCCTTCACTCAAAGTGAAATTCCCGACCTATAAGGACTATGCGGATGCCACCATTTCCGATATCATCCCGCAGGCCCAGCTCAATAAGGCCCTCCACCTGGAGGCAGAAGAATTCCGTTCCGGCATTTTCTACCAGGATGCCCCTGACAGCTTCCGCTTCAGGGATTTCCCCCCGGAAGCACAGGCCTTTCCGGTCAGGGATTTTCTGCTGGGAGATTTCAACCACGACGGCAGGACGGATATCCTGCTGGCCGGAAACAACTTTGCCGTTCGGGCGCAGTCCGGCCGCTACGATGCCGGCAAGGGTCTGTTGCTGGAGCAGCAGCCCGGCCGCTTATTCAGCATCCCGGTCAACACCGGTTTTCATGCCAGCCTGGATGCCCGAAAATTAATTCGCATTGATCAATACCTCATTTTAGCCAACAACAATGATAAGATTCAGTTATTCCATATTAATTAGCCTGCTGCTCACGGTTGTACTTCCGGTCAGCAGCCGCTCCCAGAACCGGGATCAGCAGCTTACCGCCGGTTGCCTCCAGGTCCTGAGTGAGGTCATGATTCATGATATTACCTCTCCGCTGGTCGCCAGCAGGGATTATGCCTATTCGATGATCGCCTTTTACGAGGCTGCCAGGTATGGCGACAGCACCTACCTGAGTTACAGCGGACAGCTCAACGGGCTTGGGCCCCTCCCCGGACCCCAGAGAGGACTGGAGTATGACTGGTTCATTGCAGGGGCTGCCGCATTTTATAAGACCGGCTATGCCCTGGTTTTTTCCAAGGACCTCTTCCAAAAGCAGTGGGACTCCCTCTCCCGGCAATGGAAGGACCGGCCGGTGTCCGCTGAGGTGAAGGCACGCAGTGTTTCCTTTGGCGAACAGACAGCATCCCTGATACTGGCATGGGCCAAAGGGGATAACTATAATCATACACGCACCCTGGCGCGCTACACTCCCTCCCGACAGGAGGGCCGCTGGCAGCAGACGCCGCCCGATTACGCTGAGGCCATCGAGCCTTACTGGAACCAGATAAGGCCCATGGTGCTTGCCTCCCCCGGCGTCATTTCCATGCCCGCCCCGGCTGCCTATAAATCCCCCCGTTTCATGCAGGAATGCAAGGAGGTCCTGGAGACCAGCAGGAACCTATCCCGGGATCAGACCTGGATGGCCAATTTCTGGGATTGCAATCCTTTTGCCACCCAGACCGTGGGTCACCTGATGTACAGCATCAAAAAGATTTCTCCGGGGGGACACTGGATGGGTATTACCGGAATTGCCGTAGGCAAATCCGGGCAGAAACTTACCGGGGCCCTGGCGACCTACAGCCTGGTTTCGGTGGCGCTTTTTGATGCATTCATTGCCTGCTGGGATGAGAAATTCAAGACCAATTACATACGGCCGGTCGCGGCCATCCAGCAGTTGATGGTGCCCAATTGGGATCCCCAGCTTCAAACCCCGCCTTTCCCGGAATACCCCAGCGGCCACAGCGTCATTTCCATGGCCTCCGCGGCGGTACTCACCCGTATTTTCGGAGATGGCTTTGGCTACCAAGATACGGTGGAGAAGGCCTACGGGGTGGAAAGCCGGTCATTTACCTCCTTTAACCAGGCGGCGCGTGAGGCTGCCATCAGCCGTCTGTACGGCGGCATCCATTTCAGGGAGGCCATTGAAAACGGGTCCGCCCTGGGTGAAAAGATCGGGGCCTATATATTAGAAAAAATCAGGCTGCGCAAGGGGCCCCTCCGGTAAGGCTGATACCCTTTGTTTTTCCCGGCTGCCGCCTCCGCCATGGGATGGGTATCCCTGTTAAATGAAGATCCTGGAGCCGGAAAAATTTTCCCTGAATTCCTTGGGGGAACATCCTTTCTTTTTTTTGAATATGCGGTTGAAGTTGGAGATGTTGTTGAAACCGCATTCATAGGCCACTTCCGATATGTTTTTGGTCGATTCGATCAGTATCCGGCTGGCATGTCCCACCCGTATATCAATGAGACTGTCGATAAAAGTGGTGCCGGTACGCTGCTTGAAAAAACGGCTGAAAGAGACCTCCGACATATTTGACAGGGAGGCCAGGTTGCTCAAGGTGATGGATTTGTCAAAATTCTGGTTCATGTACTCATAGGTTTTCTCTATGCGCCGGCTGCTGTAGCAATGCGGGGAGGTTCCGTTGAAACTGGCATCGGAAAGAATCCTTTTATTGCGGGAAGTGGACAGGTCGTGCAATATGAGCATCAGCTCTATTACGGAATCGAAACCATGTTTTTTATTGAGTTTGGTGATGCGGGAAGCCAGCTGCTGGGTGGTTGCTTTTGAAAACAGGATTCCCCTGGCCGATATCTCCAGCAGGGTTTTGATGAAACTAAGCTGATTGCGGTGCAGAAAATTTTCATCGAAGAAATCCTTATGAAACTGGATGGTAATTTCTTTGATCTTTTCGCTTTTGCAGTTATGGGTGAACCAGGCATGCTGCAGGTTGGAACCCACCAGGACCAGTTCGAGGTCATCAATTTCCTCAAAATGATCACCTACGACTCTTTTGGCCCCTTTGGCACCCTGTATGAAATTCAGCTCAAATTCCTCATGGTAGTGCAGCGGGAAATTAAAGGAGGATTTGACCCGGGAGAAAATGGTGAAGCAGTCGTTTTTTTTCAGGGGGGTTATCTCCCTCATGACATTGTTTTTCATATAGCGATAAGCGGTGTTTAGGTTTTGCAAGCTGTTACAAGATACAGAAAAATTGCATAAATAGTATCACATAATATCGGCCAAAAAATCGATGAAATTATCTGCAGTACTGCATTACAGCAATTTAATCCCGGATAAAATTGAATAAATAATATAAACAAAGGATATTAAAGTATTAATAAGTTTACGCTGAATGGAATTATATTTGAACAGGCAGGAAGCAGTATAATATCACCGGATTGCTGCCTGCAAATCCCATGAGGGACCATGACCAGGGTTGAAATGCCGGTTTCGACGGATTTTGACCGTTATTTTTAAAGGCGAAGGCCTTTTCTTTATATCTGCAATTACCTTAAAATTAAACCTATCAGCTTTTTTGTTCCGGCAGTCCGCGGGACCCGCCGGAGTGAAAGATGGAACATAGAACAGAAATACATAATAAGCAGGATGATAACCAGGCATTTCCTGAGACAAATTTCAGTTTTTCAAATATATGAATGGATGAAAAGGTTCCCGGTTTTTTTGCTTGCATTGGTCACCGTCCTGCCGGCCTGCTCCCAGCCAGGGGCTGTTGCCGATCCCCAAGCCAGCGCCGAGACCGGATACCTGTTTAAAAACCTGAAAAGGGTCGCTTCCAAAGGTTTTTTGGTGGGACATCAGGATGATCTGGCCTACGGGGTCCACTGGAGGTATCTTCCCGACAGTAGCGATGTCAAATCGGTCACGGGTGATTACCCCGGGCTCTATGGCTGGGATCTGAGTGGACTGGAATCAGGTCATGACAACAATATCGACGGGGTCCCTTTTGCCAGGATGAAGCAATACATTGGCCAGGGCTATGCCCGGGGCGGTGTAATTACCATCAGCTGGCATGCTCCCAGTCCTTTGGGTGCCCCAAAGGGGGCCTGGGATACGACGCACGGAACGGTGGCATCCATTTTACCCGGCGGGGCCAACCACCTGACCTACCGGGCCTGGCTGGACAGGCTGGCTGATTTTCTGTCCTCCCTGAAGGGCAGCAGGGGTGAACCCATCCCGGTGCTGTTCAGGCCCTTTCATGAACTTTCCGGCAACTGGTTCTGGTGGGGCCGCAATGCCTGTTCCCCGCAGGAGTATATCGGGCTCTGGAGATTCACCGTGCAATACCTTCGTACAGAAAAAAACCTTCACAACCTCCTGACGGTCTTCAATACGACCGGAGGATTCAACTCTTCAGAAGAATTCCTGGAGCGATATCCCGGCGATGATATGGTGGACGTGCTCAGCTTTGACAATTACCAGTATGGGGATCCTTCCCTTACCGATAACTTTGAAATGACTACCAACCATGGGCTGGCCATAATAGAAGCACTGGCCGGCCGGAAAAACAAACTCTTTGCCCTGGCAGAAACCGGCTATGAACAAATCCCTTATGCGACCTGGTGGACCGGGAAACTGATGAAGGCCATTGGCAATCATAAAATAGCCTATGTGCTGCTGTGGCGCAATCACGGGATGAACCAGTCCGTTAACCCGCCGCATATGCATTATTATGTCCCTTTCCGGGGCGATGTATCAGCGAAGGATTTTGTGTCGTTTTACCGTTTGGATAATACCTTATTTGAAAAGGATGCTGCCGGAGAGCACCTCTACCAATGAAGGGTAGGAGTGTTATTCAGGTGAACAGTCAATATAAACCATCATGAAATTACGATTGCCCGACCTGCTTATCCTGGCCGCCTACCTGCTCACGATGCTGGTCATCGGATGGAAACTGCGCAAGGAAGCTGCCAAGAATAAGGAAAACTACCTGCTGGGTGGAAAATCCCTGCCCTGGTATATGCTGGGGCTCAGTGATGCCTCCGATATGTTTGATATTTCCGGGACCATGTGGATGGTCAGCCTCTGCTTTGTATACGGAATGAAAAGCATCTGGATTCCCTGGCTCTGGCCGGTGTTCAACCAGGTATTTATGATGATGTACCTGTCCAGATGGGTCAGGCGCTCCAATGCCACCACCGGCGCCGAATGGTTGGCGACCCGGTTCGGAACCTCGGGGGCCGGCGTAAAATCCTCCCACAATATCGTAGTGGCTTTTGCCCTGCTGAGCTGCCTGGGTTTTATGGCTTACGGGTTTGTCGGACTGGGTAAGTTCATGGAGATTTTTATTCCCTGGGATATGGTTCAGCCCTATATCCCCTTTCATGTTCCGGGCGCCTATGTACCCCATTTCTATGGCATTGTCTTCACCCTGTTTGCCATGTTCTATTCCATACTGGGAGGGATGCATTCCATCGTACTGGGGGATGTCATCAAGTACGCTGTCATGACGGTTGCCTCCCTGAGCATCGGGGTCATCGCCATCCTTAACCTGCATGGTCATACCCTGCAGGTTCCACTGGGATGGACCAATCCTTTTTTCGGATGGAAGCTTGACCTGGACTGGAGTCATATGGTCAGTGACGCAGGGCAGAAGATCAAGGAGGACGGATTTTCCCTGTTTGGAATATTTTTTATGATGATGCTGTTCAAAGGACTCTTCGCGAGCCTGGCGGGTCCCACGCCCAATTATGACATGCAAAAAGTGCTCAGCACCCGCTCCCCGCAGGAGGCGAGCAAAATGAGCGGTTTTGTTTCCATCATCCTGCTTCCCATCCGTTATACCATGATCATTGGCCTGACGGTGCTGGGCCTGTTGTATTTCGGCCAGATCAGCGGGGACCTGCAGACGGCCCGGGGAACCGATTTTGAAAAGATACTGCCTGCCGTCATCAACCGCTTTATGCCGGTGGGGCTCATGGGATTGGTACTGACCGGATTGCTGGGTGCCTTCATGGGGACTTTCTCCGGCACCCTGAACGCTGCGCAGGCCTATATTGTCAATGATATTTATCTCAAGTATGTAAATCCGGGAGCCTCCCCCAAAAAGACCATCCGCATGAATTACTTCGCAGGTCTGCTGGTCGTATTCACCGGTATTGTGCTGGGACTGTTTGTAAAGGATGTCAATACGGTATTGCAATGGATCGTATCGGGACTCTACGGCGGCTATGTGGCCTCCAACATGCTCAAGTGGCATTGGTGGCGCTTCAACGCGAGCGGATTTTTCTGGGGCATGCTGGCCGGTATCATTCCGGCCATAGCCCTGGCCGTGCTCAAATCCGCGGATATCTTAACCGGACTGGACCTCTGTTACTGGCCCGTGCTCTTTGTGCTTTCCCTGGCCGGGTCTGTGATCGGGACCTACGCTGCCCCACCCACCGACCCTGGTACCCTGAAGGCATTTTACAAAAATGTACGCCCCTGGGGATGGTGGAAACCGGTGTACCAGCAGGTATTACAGGAGGATCCGGGTTTTACCAGAAACAGGAATTTCGCCATAAACATGTTCAATGTGGCCCTGGGCATCATCGGGCAGTTGTGTCTTACGATACTGCCCATGTATGCCGTGCTCTGGCTTAAACTGCCCCTGTTGGTTACCGTGCTGGTGCTGGGGATCATTATCGTTGTATTGAAAAAGACCTGGTGGAACAGGCTTCATGAATATTAACAACCTATACTTATCACTACCGTCTCGTTTAAACTACCAGATTTTCAATTGATTATATAAAAGTTCTTTGACATCTTGATTGCTTGTTTTCTTAAGTAACTGGTTTATTGGAGTTTTATCCAACAATGAACTACCTAAGATCTGTAAAAC
>CAIVKC010000044.1 GCA_903906365.1 uncultured Bacteroidota bacterium
CAGAGGGTCGGCGGTTCGAACCCGTCAACTCCCACTCAATACAGACAAGGGTTTCAGTGAAAACTGAAACCCTTTCTGTTTAATCTGGTCTAGACATTTTTGACTCTTTAGCCTATTTCTAAAGTCTTACTCCCTCAAACTTCAGTCGTTAATTCTACTTTTAAATGATATAGTTGTCGCCTATTAACAAATACCAGAAAAATGAAATTTACCTTATATTAATAAACTGATTGATTGTATATTTAAAGGCGGACCATTATAATAGCAATAATGGAAGATTGGGCTTGAAGGGAATAGGCAAGATTTAAAAGATCAACTTTCAATTGCATTTAATACTCAAATTTATAGGAGAAAAAGTAGAGATATAATTCAGGTAAAAATATCCTTGTTAAATAGAGAACAGGAAATTCAAAGTGAAGTTATTCAATTAACAAATAGTAGCAATATAGATGAAAATTCTTTGATACAATTACCCCATTTAGGAAAATGGGTGACAAGATTTGACCGCAACAGAGATTTTATGGTACAGCTCCACAATTTGTAATTCAAAAAATGCTGATCAGAATGGCTTTTAGAATTTGAGGTTATAATATTTATTGTCACACAAAGTTGTTATTTTGATACGGAAACCTATTATGTTATTTCTAAGATTGTATTAAATTTTCAAACAAAAAATTTTAGGTTATGTTTCCTCTTGAGCTTGGTTACCAAGAACAAACCGAATTTTTAACGGTTTGGCCATTTGAGAAAGTAAGTGCTATGAGTTTGGAGGACTATACAAATTCTGACAGGGAAACCTCATTTATTTATTGGTTGGAGAAAAGGACTGAGAATGCTGGAAGTATTTGGGGAGGAAGTGCATTTAAATTTGGGATTTATAAAAGGCGAAATACAGAAAAATTTCCTGAGAAGAGATCTGTAAGAACTGATGGGGTTTATGCTTGGCTTACAAAATATGGTGACTCTAGGGACACGGCATTTAGTAAAATTAAACAAATTATTGTTGGGATAGTCTCTGCAAGTCTTGAAAAGAGATTTGATCAATTAGACAATATAGATTTTGGAGATACCGTAAAATGGAAAATTGCATTCTTATATAGTCCTGATGATATAATTCCAGTATTTAGCCCAAAAGTACTAATACGTGCAGCTGAATCTACTGGAATGAAGGATGTTGATATAGCCAGTATTAGCAAGGTCCAAAGGCATTTGTTAAGTTTAAAACCTGCAGAACTCACAACTAGCGAATTTGCGAGCCAACTTTGGGATAAATTTAATTTGAATAATTTTTATTCCACAATAGAGAAGTTTATTGAACAAGCCGATACGGAAAGTCTTAAAAGGAAAGGCTATCCTTCCGAATATAAAGAGTTGGAGGTAAAGGTTAGCTTTGGGGCGGGTAATTCTGCAAGAATACCATGGATTGCTTTTTTGCGCGCCCCTAATGCGGTTACAGATGGTATTTATCCTGTGTATTTATATTACAAAGCTCAAAAGGTACTTATTTTGGCTTATGGTTTGAGCGAAACAAATAGACCAGGAATAAAGTGGCCCAACCAAGAAAAATTGAAAAGAATAGAGGATTGGTTTTTAGAAAATGAATCAATCAAACCAGAAAGATATGGGTCATCTTTCATAAGCGAGGTCTACGACCTCGATGAAGAATTAGATCCTACAAAACTACAAGCTGACCTCGATAGACTTCTTGATGTCTATAAGAGTATTGTTTTTGAAGAGACCCCAATTTTACTTGAAGATGAAAGTAAATATGAGAATAATATTGCTAAAAGAATTTGGCTTATTGCTCCTGGGGAAAGTGGAAATCAGTGGGATGAGTTTTATAAAGATGGCATTATTGGTATCGGTTGGGAGCAACTAGGAGATTTGTCAAATTATTCAAGTAGAAAAGAAATAAACTCCATTCTGATCAAATTATACCCAGGAAGAGGTAAAGACCAAAGAAATAATTCACTATGTCTTTGGCAATTTACAAGAGAATTGAAAGAAGGAGATATTCTTATTGCAAAAAGAGGTTTGAACGAATACTTAGGATATGGGATTGTAAGTTCTCCTTATTATTTTGATGAAAGTCGAGTACAATTCAAAAATCTTAGAAAAGTAGATTGGAAGAAGAAAGGTATTTGGGAAGAAAATGTTCATCAAATTGTTGTAAAGACCTTAACGGATATTACTAAGTATCCTGAATATGTCGATCGGCTGAAAAGGCTTATTGGAATTGAGCAAGAGGCCTCTGTTGATGTTAGCAGAATTGAATATTTTTGGTTAAATGCGAATCCTAAAATTTGGAAAATTGAGAATTTTCAAGTTGGTCAAGAGCAAAATTATGCTACACATAACGAAAAGGGTAATAAGAGAAATAGGTACGAATATTTTCAGAGGATAAAGCCGGGAGATTTAGTGGTTGGTTATGAAACTAGCCCCATTCAAAAAGTGGTAGCTATATTTGAAATTACTGAGGGAGTCCATTTAAATGAAGATTCTGGTTTAGAGGAAATCTCATTCAAAATTCAAAAATTCCTTCCCAACCCTATTTCCTATGAAATTTTAAAGGGCATGCCAGAGATGATTGATTCTGAAATTATGAAGAATAATCAAGGTAGCCTTTTTAAACTCACAAAGGAGGAATTTACTGCAATTGTTGAAAAGGATATAACTCTTGAAACTAGCCTTCCAGCTTATTCATTAGATGATGCTTTGAAAGAAATTTTCCTAGATGGCCAAGAAATTGAGGATATACTGGAAAGTTTAGAATATAAAAAGAATATAATCCTACAAGGGCCACCAGGAGTTGGTAAGACATTTATGGCAAAGAGATTGGCATTTTTGATTTTGGAAGAAAAGGATTATTCAAAGATTGAAATAATTCAATTTCACCAATCATATTCTTATGAAGATTTTATTCAGGGATATAGACCAAGGGAGGATGGCACTTTTAAATTAGAAAACGGAATTTTCTATAGATTTTGTAAAAGAGCTCAGGCTGACCCTGATGGTAGTTATTTTTTTATAATTGATGAAATAAACAGAGGCAACTTAAGCAAAATATTTGGAGAGATTATGCTTCTTATTGAAGCTGATAAAAGGGGGCCTGAAAATGCAGTTTCTTTGACCTATTCAGTTGCGAATGAAAATAAATTCTATGTCCCAAAAAATGTGTATGTTATAGGAACTATGAATACTGCTGATCGTTCACTGGCAATTTTGGATTATGCCTTAAGAAGAAGATTTGCTTTCATAAATGTAACTCCAAAGTTTAATAATAAATTCAAGGAAGAATTGACAAATGTGGGTGTTGACGAGGCAATTATCAATGCAATTGTAGATAAAATATCCGCATTAAATATAGAAATTGAAAATGACAATAACCTTGGGAAGGGTTTCCGAATTGGGCATAGTTATTTCTGCAATGTTCCGAATAATGTCGGGGATGATGATTGGTATCACCATATTATTAGAAACGAGATTGCACCATTATTGGAAGAATATTGGTTTGATAATGAATATAAATCTAATCTTTCCATAAAGCGACTTTATATCAATTAGGTTGAACATACCGATTCGAAATATTTATTATCTCCTGTGTTATGCCTGGGACAGATTGTCAGAGGGGCAGAAAGTTGATGTATCCTCTTCTGATTATAAGGACTCTATAAATTTATTAAGTAGAGTTTTAGTGAATGGATGTAGATTGCTATTTAAAAGAGGGCTTGATAGAAACTATGTAGAACTATGTGAAGAGTATATAGGTATTAAAGGAAAAATTGACTTTCGGCAATCATTAAATAAAAATTTGTTTAGACAAGGCCGTTCGATTTGTCAATTTGATGGTTTTGAATCAGATATTCTTCAAAACCAGCTCTTAAAAGCGACCATACTTCACCTTACAAAAATTGAAGCGATTGATAAGGATTTAAAACGAGAAATATGGGATTGTTATTATAGGTTTTCAAGCATATGTGATATTAACATCCAATTGTCCCATTTTTCTCAAATACGAATTCATAGGAATAATTCATTTTATGACTTATTATTAAAGGTTTGTAGACTTATATTTGAAAATTCCGTTTTGGATGAAAAAAGTGGTAGGTATCATTTTAAGGAATTTTTAGGGTCAGATAAAGATATGGCGAGATTATTTGAGTCGTTTGTTCGAAATTTCTATAAAAGGGAACAAACTTATTTTCAAGTTCGTCAAGAGGATATAACATGGGATGCTTCTCCTGTTGGTGGTAGTTCGATGGACTATTTGCCTAAAATGCAAACTGATGTTACATTGGAATCAAATGACAGAAAAATTATAATTGATACTAAGTTCTATTCAGAGGCATTGGTTTCTCGATATGGTAATGAAAAAATACGATCAAATAATTTATATCAACTTTATTCATATTTAAGGAATATTGAGAAGAAGCCAAATATTTTGTTGAATGGAACATGTGAAGGTGTATTGTTATATCCTACAGTTGAGTATAGTTTGGACGAAAAATTTAATTTTGGTTCTCATTTTATACGAATCAAAACATTAAATTTGAATTCTGATTGGAGGAACATAAGAGCCGAATTATTAAGTATCTGTAATGAATATTAATTTTTATTTAAAGATAAAAGAAGAAGTTTTTACAAGTTTGGCTAAATTTAAAATGGCATAAAGAAGTCTTTTTTGCCGAATTTTATTTCAAATATTGCTTTCGCTATTTTCAAATTCATTTTTAATTGTGGTCTACTTACAAGTATTTCACCGTGATGATTCATGCGAAAAGTGACAATATTTTCAGGATCACTATATTTTCTTCAAGATTTAAAAGTCCCATAGCTCATTTGGTTTTTGGGAAGCTTTCAAACACCCAAACCCTAAACTATTAAACGGTAATTCTGATACTGGCAATTTTCCTTTAAAAAATACTTGCTATAAAAAATCATTTTCAAGTATATTTATTTTCATTAGGTAAATTGTGTTTCTCTTGAATCATTCCTTTGACATCGCCATTGTTGGGGCTGGAGCTTTTGGAAGCTCCTGTGCATATCATCTTTCATTTTCGGGTAAGAAGGTGTTGGTTTTGGATCTATTCCAGCCTCCTCATTCAATGGGTTCCTCCCATGGTTTAACCAGGATTATCCGGGAGGCCTATTTTGAAGGCCCCCATTATGTCCCGCTGGTGCAGCAGGCTTATGTTCTTTGGGATAAACTTGAAAAGAGTTCAAGCCAGAAGCTTCTGCTCCCCACCGGCGGATTGATGATTGGAAATCCCAATGGGAAAGTAGTCAACGGTGCCCTGCAGAGTGCTCAAAGCTATGGGCTGCCTTTTGAATACCTCGACAATAAGGATATCATTGAAAGATTTCCTGCTTTCCGGCCTGGCCCGGGGGACGTGGGGGTTTATGAGCAAAGGGCGGGTATACTCTTCCCCGAGCACTGTATCCAGACACACCTGGAACTGGCAAGCCGCTCAGGAAACATTACCTTTCAGTTTAATAGCAGGGTTACGGGACTGGAAGAGATCAAGGGTATCATCAGAATTACCACTTCTGCAGGGGTCTTTGAAGCAGCAAGGGTGGTGCTTAGTGCCGGAGCCTGGATGAATGATTTGTTGCCAGGATTTGAACTTCCATTGACTGTTGCCCGCCAGCCTCTGTATTGGTTTAACCCTGGGTCGGTTTTGCCCCAGTTTAGTGGTCCGGACCGTCATCCGGTTTATATCTGGGAATTGGCTGACCAAAGGATGATTTATGGTTTTCCGAACCTCGGGGACGGAATTAAGATTGCATTTCATCATGGTGGCAGGCAGACCAGTCCAGGTACACTGGAACGGGAAGTCAGCCCTGAAGAATTGGCGGAAATTACAGCGGTTCTGAAGGAACATTTCCATTTAGAACCGGAATTTAGTAGATCATCGGTTTGTATGTATACCAATACAACTGATGAGGGTTTTATACTTGATTTTCACCCCTTCCTTAAAAACCTGATTATAGCAAGCCCCTGTTCCGGTCACGGTTTTAAGTTCTCCAGTTCCATCGGTAAAATACTTTCTGACCTGGCCCTCGGAAACACCCCAGAACTGGACATATCAGCCTTCAGCCTATCGAGGTTTGTCGGGCAGTAGGAATAAAAGTTTCTTCCGGGGGGCTTTGTACCCGGAATAAATTGAAGCGGAATTATATAGGGATCTTTAATTTTGTTACTCAATTTTACTCGGAATGGAAAAACCAACATCCTATTGTGATGCAGTCAGGGGCATGGAAAGGGACAATGTACATGTACAATACCACGATCATGAATACGGATTCCCCATCGAAGATGACAATCAACTGTTTGCAAGGCTCGTCCTGGAAATAAACCAGGCTGGCTTATCGTGGACCACTATTCTGAAGAAAAAGGATAATTTTTTTGCAGCCTATGACCAGTTCCGGATTGACAAAGTGGCAAAATATAGCCAAAAACAGGTGGACCGGCTCTTGGGAGATGCCGGCATAATCCGTAACCGGCTGAAGATTGCGGCTGCCATTGAAAATGCCAGGCGGATCAAAGCCATCCAAAAGGAGTTTGGCTCTTTCAAGAACTGGTTGGAACATCATCATCCCAAATCAAAGGAAGAATGGGTAAAACTTTTCAAACAAGAATTTAAATTTACAGGGGGAGAAATTGTCAATGAATTCCTCATGAGTACCGGATACCTGCCAGGGGCCCATATTGATTCATGTCCGGTACAGCAAAAAATAAAAAAATCCAAGCCTGCGTGGATAAGAAAAAGCAAATAGGAAAGCCCGGATATAGGAAATTCAGGTATGTTGTCCTGATTCTCCTGCTCTGGATACTGGTTCATGCCGCGTATGTAACCTATGACGGATTGCATGATTATGCGGGAAAGGCAGATATTGCGGTTATTTTGGGAAATATGGTATATGCAGACAGTTCCCTTTCACCCTGGCTGAAAGGACGGGTGGATAAAGCCCTTGAATTATACCGGACAGGCAGGGTAAAGAAAATATTTGCCAGCGGTGGCAAAGGGGAATATCATGTCAGGGAAGGATTTGCAATGAAAAGATATCTGCTCGGCTTGGGCATGCCTTCAGAAGATATTATACCAGACAATGATGGGATCAATACCTATTTTACAGCACGTGACTTCATGACCCTGGACTCCAGCATGCACTTTTCCTCTGTAATCGTGGTATCCAGTTTTTACCATATTACCCGGACCAAATACATATTCAGGAAGCTGGGATTTAAAAATACCTATGGGGTTTCTTCTGATCGTTATTTCAGGCAGGATGCTTTTGGGTTGTTCCGCGAGTTTTTTGCATTCTACAAGTATGTGCTTTTTTACTGATCAATTCAATTGGACAACCGGCAAGCGGTAATTCTGTCCGTCGAATACAAACAGTTCATCAATTTCATAGCTCCAGTATTTGAACAGCGGGGATTTTGAAAGATATCGCTCTACTTCAGCTTTGTCGGTTGCTGAAAAAGTAATCCATGTCCTCTGGGTTTCCATAGTAACCAGGTAAAGGTCAATAACCCCCTTTTCAATGAGGTGATTGATATAGGTTCGATGGGGTGGCACAAGCGTCATAAACGCCTCATCCATATGAAATTTTATGGTAACCTGAAATTTACGCATACGCTCTAATATTAATAATAACCAATCAGGGCTGGTTTTGTTCAAATCTTCCAAGGCAGGATTTCATTGACCCACTCTTCCCGGTAGGGGGTGGTAATCTTAATATAATTATCAGTATATCCTTCCATGGTGGGACCTTTTACATGCCCTTCCAGGAGTACATTACGGGTTTGTCCCTCATGAAGTTGCCTGAAATGCCGGTTTTTGATATAGGATAGGTTCCTGAGAGCCTTGTTTCTTTGCTGGCGAATACTTGCCGGAACCACCGGTTTGATTTCAAGGGCGCGGGTATGATCCCTTTCTGAATACGTGAAGACATGGAAATAGCTCACTTCCAGGTCAGACAAAAATGCATATGTTTCCTGGAAATCCGCTTCGGTTTCTCCAGGGAAACCAACGATTACATCCACACCAATGCAACAATGGGGCATCAGTTTTTTAATAAAGCCAACCCGCTCGGCATACATTTCCCTTTTATACCTTCTTCGCATCAGCCCAAGGATGTGGTTACTTCCGCTTTGCAGGGGTATATGAAAGTGCGGCATGAACCGCCTGGAGTCCGCCACAAAGGACACAATTTCATTGGTCAGCAGGTTGGGTTCAATGGAGGAAATCCGGTAGCGGTCAATTCCCTCTACCTGATCCAGTTCCCGGATGAGGTCAAGCAGGTTTTCCCGGTCTTTTCCATTCTGGGGCTGATTGCCTTGTCCAAAATCACCCAGGTTCACTCCTGTCAGAACTATTTCCCGGACCGGAGTAGAGGCGATTTGTTCTGCATTACGCAAGACATTTGATATCAGGTCACTGCGGCTTCGCCCCCTGGCCATCGGGATGGTGCAGAAAGAGCAGTTATAATCACATCCGTCCTGCACTTTCAGGAAGGTCCTGGTCCGGTCATTGAGGGAAAAGGACGAATTAAACAGGTGGACATCCTCTATATCGCAACTGCAGATCCTGGCAGAGTCCCCTTTGGACAAAACAGCGAGGTGCTCTGCGATATTAAATTTTTCAGCCGCTCCGAGCACCAGGTCTACCCCTGGAATGGAGGCAATTTCAGTTGGTTTCAGCTGCGCATAGCAACCCGTGATCACTACAAAGCTCTCCGGCGCCTTCCGCTGAATCCGTCTTACCAGCAGCCTGCATTCCCTGTCAGCGTTTTCGGTCACCGAGCAGGTATTTATCACATACACATCGGCCTGGTCGTCAAAATCCTTTTTGATGAAACCTTCCTTTTCCAACATGCGCGACAGGGTGGAGGTTTCGGAATAATTGAGTTTACAGCCAAGGGTGTGAAAGGCCACTGATTTGGATTCTGCCATAGAGGCCCAAAGATACCTTCAATGACATGAATTACAAGGGATGCGCTTATATTTGGATAAATTTTACTAAAGCTGTGAAAATCAAAATCCTGCTGTTTGGATACCTGCAACTGCCCATACTGGCCTGCCTGCTTGCCATCAGTTGTGCAGCTCCCTCCAACAGCCATGAACCCATCGACAGAAGGGCTGCTCAACTCATCTATACACGTCATGCAAGGTGCAGGATGGATTGCCGGCACATTACCGAAAGAGAAGTGCGTGAGATTTTGGAAAACGGACAGATTGATTACCGCAAAAGCGAACCGGACGCCAGGCCGGATCCCAAATATGCGCTGGAGGGCAATACCGCCGAAGGACAGCATTTAAGGATCGTTTTTGCCCCAACAAACAGGGGGCTGGTCGTTATCACCTGCATTGAACTGGGTGTAGAGTGGCAATGTGATTGCCGTTGAAACCATTTGGAAGAAAGGACAAGGAAAAGCCTGCCTCCATGATTAAAAAAAGCAAGGAAGCTATGCCCTGGATCAGAAAATGTATTCTATTCCTCTATTGTGTCTACGCCCTGGTATTGTTTATTGCCCTGATGCTGCTGGTCTTTCCTTTTGTGGCACTGGCCGCTTGCTGGGGGAAAGCAAGGGGAGGGGATGTTATTTACCGGATATGCAGGATTTGGGCCGATGGCTGGCTTTTGGGGGTTGGAATGCGTTGCACCATGTTGGGCCCGGTTATGCCCGACCCTGACAGGCAATATATATTCATTGCAAATCATATATCTTATCTGGATATTCCATTGATTCTGAAATCCATACGAAGACATAATATCCGTGTGTTGGGTAAACATGAAATGAAATACTGGCCAATTTTCGGGTTTATTTACAGCAAGGCGGCCATCATGGTAGACCGGAGTGATCCTGATCAGAGATCACAGAGTGTACGTGCATTAAAATCCGCCCTGGCCCGGGGTGTTTCCATCTTCATTTACCCGGAGGGAACCTTCAACGAAACCCATCGTCCCCTCAAATCCTTTTTTGACGGGGCGTTCCGTATTGCCATTGAAACTCAGACTCCCCTAAAACCATTGCTTTTCCTGGATGGATATGACCGGATGCATTACCGGAGTATATTCAGCCTGAATCCCGGCAGGCTGAGGACGGTTTGTCTGGAAGAAATTCCAGTGAAAGGCCTGACAATGACGGACCTTGGCAAACTGAAACAAACTGTCTTTCATCGTATGGAATCGGCTTTACTGGATTATAAAGCCTCCTGGATAAATGACAGGGCTTAAAAAAGGTGCCTTGCGGTGGTCCGGTCTCCTGTATCAATTGCATATGCCTTTTGCAGCCCGGTGATTACCCCTTAGATTTGCCGTTCATGGACACATCCCCAGATAATGGCTCTCTTTTTTCACCCCTCCCTGGGACTCCGGTTTTGGGAAGCGGGCCTTTGTTTGTGGAAGTCATCATACCGCTGGCCCTTCCCAGAAATTATACCTGGTCCGTCCCGGAAGCCCTTCGTGCCCAGCTAAAGGTGGGGTGCCGGGTAGAGGTAGAACTCAAAAACAAGAAATATGCGGGACTGGTCAAACGGATTCATGCCGAAAAGCCGGGCGCATTTGAGCCCAAGCATATCCTCAATGTGTTGGACAATGAACCGGTTATTTATCCTCAGCAGCTTAAATTATGGCAATGGATCGCCCAGTATTACCTGTGCAGTGAAGGAGAGGTGATGGCAGCCGCACTGCCGGCCCATTTTAAACTCAACAGCGAAACTGTACTTGTTTTCAATGATGAAAACGGAGATGATTTTTCCCAACTGGATCACGATGAATACCTGGTCAGTGAAGCGCTTCTGATCAAAAAGGAACTGAGGCTTTCCGAAGTGCAGCAGATACTGGATTCTTCCCATGTATATCCGGTCATCAAGCGACTGATCGACAAAAAAGTGTGCTTTGTCTGGGAAGCATTGAAGGAAACCTATGCCCCCAAAAAGGAAACCTATGTATTGCTTAATACCCGCTACGATAACGAAGAGCATCTCAGCAAGCTGCTCAACGAAGACCCCAGACTCCAGCGGGCTGAAAAACAGATGGAACTGCTACTGGGTTACCTTCACCTGCTCAAAACCGAAGGGGAGGTGACCAAACCCCAGCTGTTGAAAAAGTCCGGCGCCAGTGAAGCGCAACTCAAAGGCCTGGCTGAAAAAGGAATACTTTGGTTGGAAAAAAGAAATATAGACCGTATCAAATACCTGCCAAGGGTCATCCATATTGACTTTGAACTTTCCCCGGCACAAATCCAGGCGCTCAACGAGGTCAATGAGGTTTTTTCTTCCAGGCAGGTATGCCTGCTGCAGGGAATTACTTCCAGCGGCAAGACCCAGATATACATCAAACAAATTGAACAAATGGTGAAATCCGGCAGGCAGGTTCTTTACCTGCTTCCGGAAATTGCGCTTACTTCCCAGATCATCCGTCGTCTTCAAAAATACTTCGGTGGTTATATCGGCATTTATCACAGCAAATTCAACCAGAATGAAAGACTGGAAATTTGGAACAAGATAAAGACCGGTGAGCTGAAAATCATATTGGGGGCCCGCTCCTCCCTTTTTCTTCCCTTTGAGGACCTGGGGCTCATTGTGGTTGACGAGGAACATGACACTTCTTTCAAACAGCAGGAACCGGCTCCCCGCTACCACGCAAGGGATGCCGCAGTCTATTATGCATCTCTTTTTGACGCCCGTATTCTGCTGGGCAGTGCAACCCCTTCCGTGGAAAGTTATTTTAATGCCACCACTTCCAAATACGGTCTGGTGGAACTTAATGAACGGTTCGGCAATGTGGAAATGCCTTTGATTGAAATTGTGGATACCAAGAAAATAATCAGCAAGGATAAGGAAAAAATCATTCTCGCTCCCGAGTTACAAAAGGCCATTGAACATTCCCTGGAAAATAACAAACAGGTGATCCTATTTCAGAACCGGAGGGGGTATTCTCCCTTTCAGATATGCCAGGTATGCGGCTGGATACCCCAGTGCAGGAACTGTGATGTTTCCCTGAATTTCCATAAGCTGACCAATAAGCTCCACTGTCATTACTGCGGAACAGTTTACCCGCCGGTGACCACCTGTGCAGCATGCGGAAACCACCAGTTTATCCAGCGTAATTTCGGCACTGAAAAAATCGAGGAATACCTCGAAGAATTATTCCCAAAAGCCAGGATAGCGCGGATGGACATCGACAGCGTGCGGGGCAAGACAGCTCATGACAGTCTGATCCAGCTGTTTGAGCAGGGCAGGGTGGACATTCTGGTAGGAACCCAGATGGTGGTAAAGGGGCTGGATTTTGAAAATGTCAACCTGGTGGGCATACTGGATGCCGACAGCATGCTCAGTTTTGCGGATTTCCGGGTTAACGAACGTGCCTTTCAGCTGATGGAGCAGGTGAGTGGGCGGGCAGGCAGAAAGGATGGGGAAGGCAGGGTGCTGATCCAGGTAGCCAATATTAACCACCCGGTACTTGCCTTTGTCAAGGCACATGATTACAAACTCTTTTTTCAGGCGGAAATGCCGGGCAGAAAACAGTTTTCCTACCCTCCCTTCACCAGGATCATAATGGTTACTTTCAAACATAAGCAAAAAGAAGTGGTGGAAGACGCGGCCAGGCTCTTTTCCAACAATCTCAAATCAGAACTCGGAAAATACCTGGTTGGCCCGGCGGAACCGGTCGTAAACCGCATACGCAACCAGTTTTTAATGGAATTACTCATGAAACTTCCCAAGGATTCCAGCCTGATCTCCTATGCCAAACACCTTATCGTACAACAAACTGCCATACTCCATAATCACAAAAAATTCAAAAGTGTGGTTATTATTGCCGATGTGGATGCCATCTGAGCGGACTGCCCCGTCACCTACTCCTGCAGACAGTCCTGTTCCCGGCTGCTTTTAAAAGAAAAATCCGGCTCTGTTCATCCCGGCAGTAATTCATTTGCCCATTGCATGATATCCCCATAGGTATACCTGTGGATACCCGGCATCTTTGATTTGACAACCGCTATCATGGCCGCGGCCACCCGGTCAGCCTCTATGGGCCGGTATTTTTTCAAGGGGCCGGCAAACAGGGGGGCAGTCCATTTCATGAGGACTTTGGCGACAGCCTCTGCCAGTCGTGGTTCTTTTCTTTTTCCCAGAAGCATGGAGGGTTGCATAATATGCAGACTCTCCAGGCCTATGGCACTGAGAGCCAGTTCGGTTTCACCTTTGAGTTTTAGGTAAAAGTTCCGGGCTGCCGGATCGGCCCCAACAGAACTCATCAACACAAATTGCCTGCACCCCAGTTGCTGCCCGAGGGTTGCGACCCGAACGGGAATCTCCAAATCAATGCTACGGTAAAGGACTTTGTTTCCCCTGACCTTCCGGAGGGTTGTGCCTATACAACAAAACAGGACCTCAACGCCTGAAAGGGCTTTTTTCAACGCGCTGGAATCCCCAAAATCAACTGGTATGCATTCCAGTTGCGGGGCTGTTGACTGAATCGGGTTTCTTACCAGGATACGGACCTGCTGAAAGAGAGGATCTTTCAGCAGCCGGTTCACCAGCAGTTCCCCTGTCTGACCGGTTGCTCCTATTACGGCGGCAATCATATGGAAGCTGTTTTGTTGTAATTTGCGAGTCAATCTTACTCCCATGCAAATTCAGCAAAATATTTCTCTAAAAAAATACAATTCCTTTGGCATTGATGCTTCGGCGAAGTATTTCGCACCCTTTTCCAGCAACGAAGAACTGCTCAAGCTGGATAGGGACCGATGGCCTACCCTTAGACTGGTTCTGGGGGGAGGAAGTAATATCCTGCTGAGGGGCGAGGTGGACGGTCTGGTCTTGAAAAACGAAATCAGGGGAATAGACCTGATCCGGGAAGATGAAAATTACGTATTTATAAAAGCAGGAGCCGGGGAAAACTGGCATCAATTTGTTTTGTACTGTCTCCAACGAAACTGGGCCGGTGTGGAAAACCTCTCCCTTATTCCCGGAAGCGTGGGAGCCGGGCCCATGCAAAATATCGGTGCCTACGGCGTGGAATTAAAGGATGTATTTTATGAACTGGAGGCATTTGACATCAGGGATTTAAAAGTGTATAATTTCAGCCTCAATGATTGTGCATTCGGTTACCGGGAGAGTGTTTTCAAAAAAAGGTACCGGGACCGGTTTATCATCCTGAGCGTAACCCTGCGGCTTTATAAGAAGCCCCGGTTTAACACCAGCTATGGGGCCATCCAGGAGGAATTGACCAGGATGGGGGTGGCGGGCCTTAGTATCCAGGCTGTATCTGAGGCCGTGATAAGGATAAGGACCTCCAAGCTACCCGATCCCTCCAGGTTGGGCAATGCGGGCAGTTTTTTTAAAAACCCGCAGGTTACCGAAGAAAAATTCAATGAATTAAAGAACGTATTTCCCGGGATGGTGGGCCACCCGGGTCCCTCGGGACAGGTAAAACTGGCGGCGGGCTGGATGATCGAGCAATGCGGATGGAAGGGGTTTCGCAGGGGAGATGCAGGCTGCCATGAAAAACAAGCCCTGGTACTGGTCAATTTTGGTCAGGCCAGCGGACAGGAGATTTATTCCTTAAGCGAGGAAATCCTGCAAAGTGTAAAAGCCCGCTTTGGCGTGGAACTGGAAAGAGAAGTCAATATCCTGTAAAGGTAGTCCTGCGGGTGTTCATGGGAACCAACCAAACCAGGCAGGCTAGGATATGAACCGGTATCCTTTCAGGAAATCCCCCGTGCCCATTTTCTTTTTTCCTTCAAGCTGGAGTTCAAGTACTTCAATATATCCATCCGGACAAACATATTTCAGGTAGGTCTTCTGGTCAGTCAGGTAACTGCCCGGAGTCCCGGTGTGAATGGCATTTATCTTCCTGGAACGATAAATCTTAAGCATTTTGCCCTCCAGCAGGGTGAATGCACCCGGGAAGGGGGAAAGACCCCGGATGAGGTTGTGGACCTCCTCTACCGGTTTATTCCAGTCTATCCGGCAGGTCTCTGTAAAAATTTTTGGCGCGTGTCGCAGGTTTTCCCCTGAAGCCGGGTTCTGCGGTATCTCAGTCAGCCCGCCCGAACCCAGGTTTTGGATGGTTCTGACCAGCAGGCGGGCACCAATTTGTTTCATTCTGTCATGGAGTTCCCCTGCCGTTTCATCTTCCCCGATGGCAATTTTTTCACTCATCAGCAGGTTTCCGGTATCAATTTGGTGCTGTAGTCGGAAAGTGGTGACCCCGGTTTCTTTTTCCCCTTCGATGATCGCCCAGTTAATGGGCGCGGCTCCCCGGTATTGTGGCAGCAGGGAAGCATGGAGGTTGATGGTTCCCCTGGGCGGCATGTTCCATACCACTTCCGGCAGCATCCTGAAAGCCACTACTACCTGAACATCTGCATGGAGGGAACGAAGTTCATCCAAAAAACCCGGGTCTTTCAGCTTTTCAGGCTGCAGGATTTTCAATCCTTTGGACCGGGCAAAGGTCTTGACAGCGCTTTCCTGGAGTTTCATTCCGCGCCCGGCTGGTTTGTCCGGCGCAGTTACCACGCCAACCACCTGGCAGCCCGCTTCCAGCAATGCATCCAGTGAGGCAACGGCAAATTCCGGGGTACCCATAAAAACAATTCGGAGCGGATGAACAAGTTGTGACATCACTTAAGGGGTTTTGGATGATTCAAAATCAGGATACAACAGGTATTTTTTCCTGATTTGCTTAAAACGCATCAGGCCAGGTTCCCACGACTTCCTGATTTCGGCTTCTGACTTTCCTGCTTTGATCTGGTTCATCAGTTCGTCGGAACCGGCCAGGGTATTGAAATAATTGCTGGGCAGGAAAAAATGAGGCTTATCGGCAAACACGGCATAAGCCTGTAGCAGCCATTTCAGCTGGATATGACCGGCAATTTCAGCCTGTGCATCCAGGTTGCTCAGGTCATAACCGAAGCAGGTCTTTCCCAGTAGCGGCGGGTTTTTTGCACCCTCTGTCTGCCGGGGGGTAAACTGATAAAGGTTGTTTGGAAAGCCGGGATGACCGAACACTTCAAAAGGCTTGTCGGTTCCCCTGCCCAGGCTGATGGCCGTTCCCTCAAAAAAACAAAGGGAGGGGTAGAGCATCACAGCCCGCATATCAGGCAGGTTAGGGGAGGGTCTTACCGGTAAAAGGTAATGGCTGTTGTGATCATAATGGCCACATTTGATAATTTGGAAATGAAAGGGGGTATCTGTGGAATTGTGGGCTGTCTGATAATAGGCGTAACGCTCGTTGGCCTTTTGGGATAGCCACCCTTCGCCGGCAATCATCATGGCGTATTCTGCAACGGTCATACCGTACACAACGGGTACCGGCTGCATGCCCACAAAAGACCTGTAATGGCTATCGAGCATGGGCCCGTCCACATAATATCCATGCGGATTAGGCCTGTCCAGAATCATCAGGGGTTTGTTGTTTTCAAAGGCGGCTTCCATCAGCAGTTGCAGGGAAGAAATATAGGTATAGAACCTTGCACCCACGTCCTGAATGTCAAAAACAATCAGGTCCACATCCTGCAGGTCTTCGGAGGTGGGTTTTTGCTTGTGGCCATACAGGGAAATGATTTGGATGCCCGTCTGCGGGTCCTTAAAGTCCCCCACGCGTTCGCCGGCATCGGAAATGCCCCGGAAGCCATGTTCGGGCGCGAAAATCTTCCTGATGTGGATGCCCCTTTTCAGCAGGGTATCCACCAGATGCGCCTGACCTACGGTAGAAGTCTGGTTGGCAAATACGGCCACCGATTTGCCCTTGATCAGGGGAAGATATACCTCCATTCTTTCGGCTGCCGGCCGGATGATACCCCCAGGCGGCTGGGCAGTAACGGCTGTAACGGAAAGGAAAACCCACAATATGGAAATGAATCGTTTCATATTTTTTTTGAATCAGGCTTGATGAACAGGATCCGGTTAAATCTCCCCGGGTTAAGTTTTTCCAAAAATCGGTTATTCCTTGCTAAGAAAAGGCATTTTAAATTATAAATCCTACCTTGCAACCGAAACTTTCGTTCGGGAGATTGTAAGATTTAACTGACCTTTTTTGCCTGGTATCTTATGGTCCTTTCAGCAATGTTTTGTCCCTTAATGGGAGGCAACCTATTTTAAAAAATTTAAATTTTTGTTGAATTTATGCAACAGGTAAAAACAGGTGACACAGTGAAAGTTCATTACCATGGCCGGCTTACAGACGGGACAACCTTTGATTCCTCTGAAGGCAGGGAACCCCTGGAATTTGAAGTAGGCAGCGGCATGGTTATAAAGGGTTTTGATGACGGGCTGCTTGGAATGGGCATCGGAGAAAAGAAGACCATTGATATCGCCGTGGATGATGCCTATGGTCCCAGGGATCCCCAGATGCTCATGGAGTTTCCCATCGACCGTTTTCCCCCGGATATGAAACCGGAAGTGGGAATGCAACTCACAATGACCAATGATTCCGGCCAGAATTTCCCGGTGGTCATTGCAGAAGTCAAGGAAGTAAGTGTGATTTTGGATGGAAACCATCCGCTTGCCGGAGAACCGCTGATTTTTGATCTGGAACTGGTGGAAATAGCAGCTCCTCCTTCCCGCATAATCATGCCATAGTCTGAAGGCAGCGTAAATTATATGGGTCCTTTCCCGGCAGGCCGGGAAAGGACTTTTATTTTAAAGCCAAATAATCATCAGGCCTCCAGCCAGGGTTCCGCCTGCCGGTATTTCACTTCGTAGATCCAGTAAAGCAGGAGGACACCCGAAAGGGTGATGGCCAGGTTGAAAACTGAACCCTCCAAACCGAATGCCCCGCCTGTGAGGATTTCATCGCCCCGGAATTCTGGCTGAAGCAGGGATCTGAATGCAAGTCCGCTCACCCTGAAGCCCAGCAGGGGCCCCTGTAAAAAATTCCATCCAATATGAAAGCATATCGAAAACCAAAGATTTCTGGTATAGGTGTAGTTGATGCCCAGTAATATACCCACCAAAAAAATATTGACCATGGGAATTAAACCATAGGCTTCATTGCTGAGGTGCGCCAGTGTAAACAGGAGGGCGGAAAGGGAAAGAGCCACCCATTTATTGAAAGAGGTAAGCAGGTTGGAGAGTATATACCCCCTGAATACCATTTCTTCTCCCAGGGCGACCATGACCATAATACCCAGCGATATAAACAGGGAGGAAGGGTCGAAATCCATATCAGTCCACCTGAGGTGCCCGGTGACATACATCACAAGAGATCCCAGGCCGGCCAGCACGAGGGCCAGCAAAAAACCTGAGGCCGCATCGCTTCCGTGGTTTTTCCAGCGCAAACCCAAACTTAGGATGGATTTGCGGTCCACCATTTTCCGGAAGAGCCATACCGATAGCAGGCTGGAAACCAGCGCAAGCAAAGTCGATATCCAAAGCAGTTCTCCTTTCAACAGGGCTGCAACGTCGGGCATCTTTCCTTTTTGAATGTCCTCTTTTTTGATCAGGGCCACCCCCAGTCCCGCTACAATAGCCACAGTCAGGGTCAACAGTGCAAAAAACAGGACAAAAAGCAGGACACGAAGCCAGCCAGGGCCGATCAATGGTTTTTTGTTATTGGTTTCTTTCATATAAGTCCTGAGGTTACTAATTTTTTGGAATCCTCGCAAAGTTTCTCAATGTTTGTGTTTCAAAAGACCAACTTAAGAGTCCGCCATGATGCAAAGTTACAGTTTTACCGTTGCAGATAGATTTATGAGATATGTCCGCATAGACACCCAGAGCGATCCGTTTTCTAAAACAGCCCCTTCCACTGAAAAACAAAAGAACCTCGGGCGCATGCTGGTCAGCGAGCTGAACGAAATGGGCCTTTCAGACGCCTGTTTGGATGAATATGGCTATGTATACGCCACCCTGCCGGGCAATTCGACTAAAAAGATTCCGGTGATTTGTTTTTGTGCCCATATGGATACGGCCCCGGACTGCAGTGGCAGGGAGGTTCGTCCCATTTTACACAGGCATTATGACGGATCTGATATCATCCTGCCGGATGATCCCGGGCAGGTCATATCCACCACCGATCATCCCTACCTGAAAAGTAAAATAGGCGACGATATTATAACCGCATCCGGAACCACCCTGCTGGGCGCAGATGATAAAGCGGGAATCGCAATCATTATGGATGCCATAGAGTACCTGAGAGCCCATCCCCAACTCAGACACGGGGATATCCGGATCCTGTTTACGCCCGACGAAGAAATTGGAAGGGGCGTGGATCATATTGACATGCAAAAACTGGGGGCCGATTTCGGGTATACGCTGGATGCCGGTGAACTGGGTTCCTATGAGGATGAAACCTTTTCGGCAGACGGTGTGACCATTGTCATTCATGGTATAGCAGCGCATCCCGGATACGCAAAGGACAAAATGGTGAATGCCATTAAGGTTGCCTCTGCATTTATTGATTACCTGCCCCGTGGTGAATGGTCTCCTGAGACCACAGAAGGACGTTTTGGTTTTGTTCATCCGGTACATATGGAAGGAAATGCGGAAAAAGTGACCTTGCAGTTTATTATCCGTGATTTTATTACAGCCAGGCTGGCTGCCTACGAGGATTCCCTGCGTGATAAGCTGGAGGAGGTGTTGCGCAAAACACCCGGTGCCAGGGCCGATTTTTCCGTCCAGCAGCAGTACCGTAACATGAAAGAGGTGCTCGATTTGCATCCCCGGGTTTCCGAATATGCCCACCAGGCCATTGCCAGGGCCGGAGTGGAGCTGAAGCGCTCCAGTGCCAGGGGTGGGACGGATGGATCCAGGCTTTCCTTTATGGGACTACCCTGTCCCAATCTATTCACCGGGGAGATGGCCTTCCATGGTAAACATGAATATGTAAGTGTCCAGGATATGCAAAAAAGCGTTGAGACGCTGGTACACCTGGCCATGATCTGGGAGGAAAGGGGATAGCCTTTGCCGGGGCCATGAGGGTTTTCCCGACCTTTACGAGACCAAGGCCTTTTGATGTAGAATGGAGGAGATGATCTTATCTGCATGATCCCGGGAATTTTCAATAAACCACAGGTGGGTATTCATGCCGCCGCAAACTACCCCCGCCAGGTATATATGACCAATGTTGGTTTCCATGGTATCCGGATTATAGGAAGGCTCCTTTTTTTCATCGGGGGATAGCTGAATGCCCAATTGCTGCAAAAAGGAAAAATTCGGCTGGTAACCGGTCAGCGCAATCACATAATCGTTGGGAATGGTTATCACTCCGTCGGGGGTATCAATATCCACTTCCCTTTCCCGGATCTCTTTGAGGGTGCTGTTGAAATAGGCCTTAACGGATCCTTCTTTGATCCTGTTTTCAATATCGGGTTTTACCCAGTATTTGACCCTGTTTCCTATGGCCGGCCCCCGTACGATCATGGTAACTTCTGCGCCTTTTCGCAGCGTTTCGAGGGCTGCATCCACCGCCGAATTGCTGGCCCCGACCACCACTACTTTTTCCATGGCATAAAAATGGGGCTCCTTATAGTAGTGTGTTACTTTGGGAAGGTTTTCTCCGGGTATTTGTAAATTCACCGGAATATCATAAAATCCGGTGGCTATAATCAGGTTGCCGGCGGTGTACTTCTGTCTTGGGGTTTCTACCTCAAACCCTCCGTTTTCTGCACCCCGGACTGCTGTTACCGGCTCCTGCAGGTGTATGTCCAGCCGGTTGGAAACGGCTACCCGCCGGTAATATTCCAGGGCTTCGTTGCGGGTGGGTTTTATATTATTGCTTACAAAAGGGATGCCTCCGATCTCGATTTTTTCAGAAGTGGAAAAAAAAGTCATGTTCAGAGGGTAATTGTACAGCGAGTTAACCAGGCATCCTTTTTCCAGGATGAGGTAGGAGAGGCCTGCTTTTTTTGCTGCCAGGCCGCAGGAAATGCCGATGGGACCGCCTCCGACTATGATGATATCGTATTTTGTTGTCATAAGTGTTGCGCTATAGGGCGAAGTTATTAATTCTGGGCCTGAAGATGGTGGTTTTGTCCTCACGGGTCTGACAAAAAGTGGTACATTCATCACAAATTAATATATCATGGAACAATTGATTCCTTTTTGGTGGATTATAGCCCTGATCCTCTTTGTATTCAGTGGCCTGGTGACGGTTAACCAGGGCTACATCAATGTGATCACGATGTTTGGAAAATACCGCCGGATCATGCTGCCCGGACTCAATTTCAAAATCCCCCTGCTGGAAACGGTGGCCAAGCGCATCAGCATCCAAAACCGTTCGGTAGAGCTCGAATTCCAGGCGGTGACAGCCGATCAGGCCAATGTTTATTTCAAAAGCATGCTTTTGTATGCTGTACAGAACGCAGAGGAGGAAACTATTAAGAAAGTGGCCTTCAAATTCATCAGCGATAAGGAACTTATGCAGGCACTCACCAGGACCATCGAAGGAAGTATTCGGGCCTTTGTGGCCACCAAAAAGCAGGCAGAGATCCTGGGTCTGAGAAAGGAAATCGTAGAGTTCGTCAAGGATCAGATCGACCATTCCCTCGAAGAATGGGGTTACCACCTGCTGGATCTTCAGATCAACGACATCACTTTTGATCAGGCCATTATTGATTCCATGAGCAAGGTAGTGGCCAGTAATAATCTCAAGGCGGCTGCAGAAAATGAGGGCCAGGCCCTGCTGATCACCAAGACCAAAGCCGCCGAGGCGGAAGGAAACGCCATCAAGATATCGGCGGAGGCGGAACGGGAAGCCGCCAGACTCCGCGGACAGGGCGTAGCCCTGTTTCGGGAAGAAGTGGCCCGGGGAATGAGTGAAGCGGCCGAACAAATGAAAAAAGCGAACCTGGACACCAATGTGATCCTGTTCAGCATGTGGACAGAAGCCGTCAAGAATTTTGCGGAGGTGGGTAAAGGCAATATCATCTTTTTGGATGGAAGTGCTGAGGGCATGGAAAAAACCATGCGCCAGATACAGGCCCTGATGCTCAAGTCCAGCGGAACCTAGCCCGGGTGGGTGGCCAGGGGTTTCCTAAAAATGGTCACCGGCGGAATTCCTGCCGCAGATGGCTTCTAAACGGTAGTCCGCAGGACAACCCCGGGAAGGTATCCACATACTTTAGCATTTTGTTAAAAAATAGTTGGGGTAAGGAAGCGTTATAGTTCTATATCTTTACTGTTCTTCATTAAAATGCATATTGGATGAATTTATATTTCCTGCAGATCGTTATTGATTCGGCAAAATTCAAGGACAGTCTGGTACGTGCAGCCCAGTTGGGTGCCCCCGCCCCGAAAGTCAGTTTATGGGACTTACTGGAAAAAGGGGGTATCCTGATGATACCATTGGCACTGTTGCTGGTTATCGCCATTTATGTCTTTACCGAAAGGGTAATTTATATCCGGAAAGCCTCCCGAGTCGATGAGAATTTCATGAATATCATCCGCGATCATATTATCAACAGCAATGTATCGGCCGCCAGGTCCCTGTCCAAAAACACCAATAATCCCGTAGCGAGAATCATTGATAAAGGTATTCAGCGAATCGGCAAGCCCATCGATTCCATTGAAAAAAGTATGGAAAATGTGGGTAAGCTGGAAATGTATAAGATGGAAAGGAATCTCAATATACTGTCCCTGATTGCAGGCATTGCTCCGATGTTCGGATTCCTGGGCACCATTTTCGGGATGTTCCAGTTGTTTTTCAAATTGGCATCAACGGGTGAGTTTACTATTCAGTCCATGGCCGATGGTATCTATACCAAGCTGATTACCTCTGCGGTGGGTCTGATCATTGGTCTGCTGGCCTATATTGCCTTCAATTACCTCAATACCCAAATTGATAAAACAGCCAACCGAATGGAAGCTGCCAGCGCGGAGTTTGTGGATATTTTGCAGGAGCCAACCCGGTAAGGGGATGCTCCACCGGAGGTAACTAAGGGAGAATACAAGCGTAAAGGAACAAATTTCAAGTTTTAAATTAGCCATTCAAAGTATGAACATACGCAAAAGATTGAAGACCCATGCTGAAGTCCACACCGGGCCTCTGAATGATATCCTTTTCATTTTGCTGATGTTTTTCCTGATTGCTTCCACATTGGCCAATCCCAATGTCATCAAGCTTTCCCAGCCAAAGGCAAAAAGTGATACCAAGGCCAAGCAAAATGTAGTGGTCAATATCGATGCTAACGGGCAGTTCATTGTAAATGGAAAACATATCCTGGTTCAGAACCTCCGCCAGGAATTACAGCCTTTCATAGCCAAAGACACCAACCAGGCTACCATCGCCATCAATGCCGATAAATCCGTGCCCATTGACGAAGTAGTGGCTGTGATGCGCGTGGCAAGGGATTTGGGCGCCCGCTCGGTCCTGATGGTGGATAAAAACAGCAATCCATAGCCGGCCGGTGCCCTTAGGTTGACGCTTTTTCCCCCAAAATATTTATAGCTGAATGTGCACCCTGGCAGCAAGGAGGCTGACCGGGCCGCGGTCCTTATTGTAGGCCGGATGAGCAACATACTGATAGTCCAGGGTGACAAATACTGTACTGAGCAGTTTAAGCTGGTAAAATAATTCGGCGGATGCCTCCCTGCCATAATTGGGCAGTTTACCGTCTCCGATCATGAAACCATATCCTCCGTTGTTCAGGAAATTACGATGACCCTCGGATATCCCATTGGTAAGCAGGGCCAGGCCGATATTGTCCTCGGGCCTATTCCATCCGATACCGTAAATGCGAAGGCCACCGCTCAGGGAATTATCTATTTCGGCAAAGGCCCAGGTGGCCGTTTTTCCGTCGTTCCATCCATACCTGAAAAATGCCCGGACTGACCGGGAAATCTCCTGGTCCGCGCTGATACCCAACCCGGTCTTTTTGCCACCATACCCCTTGCCATAAATAACATCCATGCTGGTATCGGTGCCATTGAGTTTGGATTGAACAACCTGGTTGTAATCCGGGGCCTTGGTCGTGTTTAAGAAACCCAGCAGCCGAAGGGTTCCCTTGTGATCATGCAGGGTGAATCTTTTTTCCACTTCTATGGTCTCCCCGTTGGTCTTTCTGTAATGCCAGTCCAGGTCCGGTCCGTTGGCATAGGTGGGTTCCAGGGCTGTACCTGCCCGGAAAGTCCATCCGGGGATCACATATTCTACCACCAGGCCATAGGTATACCCCCGGGTGTTGGCGGCATAGTCGTAGGCGCCATTGTTCATCAAAGCCCAGTTCATAAAATCCGACCTCGGGTCGTGGCTCAGCAGGTTGTTATCGAAAAAATCAGCCACGCCGAACTTGCCGGCGTTGATGGTGATGCGGGATACAGATACCTTTTCTCTTATATGGTTGATATCATCTTCCACCTCCTCAAAATGTTCCCTGTCCAGGCTGATGTGCTGCCGCAGAAAAATCCGGCCAATATATACCACAGGTTCCGGATTTCCGATCCGGAAGGTTTCTCCATTGGTAAATCCGGCGATACCCAGGGCATTGCTCACCCCCTTGCCGCCCGCCATTTCAGGATTAACATACAGGGAGGCGCCCTTCCAGAGTTTCCTGCCCAAAAACAGGGTGGTGGTGACTGAATAGGCCCTTTCACTGCTATCCTTCAGGCTGTTCCTTCCTGCATAGGGGGAATGGAAATGACCATGCCCCTGACCGATGCCCGTGAACTGGAAATGGTATGACCATCCCGAATCCTTGATCAGGGAATGATCATCCTTTCCCTGTGCCATTAAAACAAGGGGAAAGAAAACAGCGGTATAAAGGGATATATATCTGCGCATAGAATAAGAAAAACTGCGCAAAAGTAGATTGGAAGCAAAGCCCGGCCAAATTAATTATAGCAACCATGTTGCTTTTAGCATGCGGTGTTTGCCCTGCATATCCTTTCTGATTTCCACATCGGTAAAACCCAAAAAAGAAAACAATTCCTTAATATCGGAATGGAAATTTTCATGTATTTCAGCAAAGACTTTTCCGCCCGGTCTGAGTTTTTTTTTGGCACCAACCGCCATGGCCTCATAAAAGACCAGGGGTGCATGGTCTGGGGTAAAAAGCGCCTGGTGAGGTTCGAAGTCTACCACATTGGCAAGCATGTCCTGCTTTTCGCTCAAGGGTATATAAGGAGGATTACTTACCAATATGTCCATCTCGGGCAATGTCTGCCAGGAGCCAGGATCCAGGATATCGAGTTGCTTAAACAGGACTTCTGTCTGATGGGCGGTCGCATTTAACCGGGCCACCTGCAGGGCCGGCTCACTGATGTCATATCCATACACGAGGCTCCGGGGCCATTTTTTTTTCAGGGCCACCGCTATGCAGCCGCTGCCCGTTCCCAGATCAACAACCCTTGGTTCAGCAATATCCGGGTCTGGGCCTTCCCGGAGGATCCATTCCACCAGTTCTTCGGTTTCAGGCCTTGGAATAAGCACGCGTTCATCCACATGAAATTTCAAGGAGCAGAACCAGGCTTCCTGCAGGACATACTGCACAGGTCTTCCTGCCATAAGTTCGGTGGTGTAGTTGTCCAGGCGCTCCGACTGGGGCATGGAAAGTGGAACCTGTTTGTGGATGATGCGGTCAATTTTTTTCCAGCCTGTGACAGATTCCATGACCATGTCGGCGATGGCATTGGCCTCTCTGTCACCATAGAGGTCCATTAATCTAAACAATAACCGCTGCCTGGCTGCATGTATAGTCACATGTAAAAGTAAAAGCTTTTTCATCCACCGGCGCAAAGGACCGGCTGAAATTTATGGAGATATACTTACCCGAAGGTCCGTTGCGGGACATCTATGGGTATAAGATTCTATATTTGCCTTTATTATATGCAGTCCCTTCCAGAGTCCTATATGCACCGTTGTATCGAGCTGGCCTCCCTCGGCGCTGGTTATACCGCTCCCAATCCCATGGTGGGTGCCGTACTGGTTTACGGTGACCGGATCATTGGGGAAGGTTACCATGCGGTTTACGGCGGCCCCCATGCTGAAGTGGTTTGTATCGGTTCTGTAAAGGCCGTAGACCAGCCGTTGATCGCCCGGTCTACACTATATGTTTCCCTGGAGCCCTGTGCCCATTTCGGGAAAACGCCACCCTGCGCAGACCTCATCATAGACAAGGGCATTCCCCGGGTAGTGATCGGATGCAGGGATCCCTTTGTCCAGGTTAACGGGAGGGGAATTGACAAATTAAAGGCGGCCGGGGTGGAGGTAACAGAAGGGCTTCTGGAAACTGCCTGCCGGGAACTTAACAAGAGGTTCTTCTGCTTTCAGTCGGAAAAGCGCCCCTATATCATATTGAAATGGGCCCAGAGTCTCAACGGGTGCACTGCCAAAGGGGATTATTCCCGGGTTCAGATATCCAATCCCTTTTCCAACAGACTGGTGCACCGGTGGCGGGCACAGGAGGCTTCCATACTGGTTGGCACCAATACGGCCCTGCTGGATGATCCCGCACTCAGCGTGCGGCATTGGAGCGGGCCCAACCCCATCCGGCTGGTGCTTGACCTCGGGCTGCGCCTGCCGCACTCCCTGCAGGTCTTTGACCGCAGAATAAAGACCATCGTGTTCAACCGGCAGCTGCACCGGGAAGAAGATAACCTGGTGCACTACCGCCTGCCGACAAATACGCCCCTGCTGGAAAGTCTTATGGCGGCCCTTTATGAACTGAAGATTCAAAGTGTCCTGGTGGAAGGCGGCACCAAACTGCATCAGACTTTTCTCAACGGAGCCCTGTGGGATGAGGTCCGGGTGATAGAAAATGACCAGCTGTTCCTGGAAGACGGAATCAAAGCTCCTGTAATCAGCGCAGGATCGCTTCAGGGAAAAGACAGGCTTCAGTCCGATCAGATCTATTATTTCAAAAAATCCTAAAGATCTGAGATGTTTTACCTAGCTGGCAGTATCATCCTCTCTACCTATCTTTTATTGGCCTTTAAGGTCCTGCAGCGCATGGGTATTTCTGCTTTTCAGGCCATTGTTTTCAATTATTGTGCCTGTGTTGCGACAGGAATCGTTTTTCAGGGAAATTTCAAATACAGCCACATCGAAGGGATTCAGCCCTGGTTTGTCTGGGCCGCCTTGATGGGAGGGCTGCTGATTACGCTTTTCAACCTCATAGGTTTCACCACCCGCCAGATCGGCATTGCCGTGGCCTCCGTGTCAAATAAACTTTCCCTGGTCATCCCTGTTTTGTTTTCTATGGCCCTGTACGGGGAACGACCCGGTCAAAGGCAGGTGGCGGGCATAGTATTGGCCCTGGCGGCGGTGGTGCTGATCTGCTGGCCTGGCGGGCCGGCGGGGTCATTACAGGAAAGGAAATCTCCAGCCGCCCTTATCAGGATAGTAGCCCCGGTCCTTCTTTTTTGTGGCAGCGGTTTACTGGATACCCTGGTCAAATATGTACAGCAAACCTATCTCAATGAATTCAACAGCAATTCTTTCCTGGTCACGGCTTTTGCTTTTGCCGGAGGGACCGGTCTGATCATACTGCTGCTGCTGGTGGCAGCGGGGCGTGAGCATATCTCGTATCAGGGACTGATAGCGGGACTGCTCATTGGGGTTCCCAATTATTTTTCCATCTGGTTCCTAACCCGGGTACTGAAGCATTACGAGGGCAAAAGCACCGCCCTTATCCCCATCAATAACATGGGCATAGTATTGTTGAGTGCCCTGCTGGGATGGATTATTTTTAAAGAGCAATTATCCTGGCTTAACCGGCTGGGTATTATTTTATCGATCTTCGCCATTGCGCTGATTGCATTTGGATAAACATATGAGTGAACAGGAAACCTATTTTACGATTGAAAAACAGGGATTTGCGGAATTCAAGGACCGGGGAAGCAAATTCCTTGCCCATGCTTTTCCGGTATTATCAGCCGATGCATTCAAGGAAAAACTCAATGAAATCAAAAAGGAGCACGGCCGCGCCACCCATCATTGTTTTGCCTACCGCATTGGCATGGATGGAAATAATTTTCGGGTAAGCGACGATGGAGAGCCATCGGGTACCGCCGGCAGACCGATCCTCGGACAGCTGGACCAAAGGGAACTGATCAACGCGGCTGTTGTTGTGGTGCGGTATTTCGGGGGCACCCTCCTGGGGGTGCCCGGGCTGATCAATGCCTATAAAACTGCAGCATCCCTGGTACTGCAGACTACCCCTGTAACACAGAAAATGGTGGAGGAAGAATTTACCCTGCAGTTTGACTATACGCAAATGAATGAGGTCATGCAGGTGATCAAGCAATATAATTGCCGGGTCCTTCAACACGAAACCCAGCTGTTTTGTAAAATGAAGATCGCCATTCCCAAAAACAGGCTCTTGGAAGTCCGTTATAAATATAATGAGCTAAGGGATGTGGAGCTCTTCAAGGTCTAAACCAACAGGGCAATCCGGCATCCTGGAGGCCGCTAAAAGGGACATACAGATTTATTTGAACCGCGCACTGACCTCGCAGAGCTTTCCGGAAGCATCATAGGTATAGAAGCCTTCCCCGCTTTTCACACCCAGGTATCCTGCCGTGACCATCTTGGCAAGCAGGGGGCAGGGGGCGTATTTGGGATTGCCAAATCCTTCATGAAGTACACCCAGTATCGATAAGCAGACGTCCAGTCCGATAAAATCTGCCAGTTGCAAGGGACCCATCGGATGTGCCATACCCAGTTTCATCACGGTATCTATCTCTGTCACTGCGGCAACGCCTTCAAATAAACTGTAAATAGCTTCATTGATCATGGGCATTAGGATGCGGTTGGCGATGAATCCGGGGTAATCATTGACCACGCAGGAAATCTTCCCGATCTGCCGGCAAAGCCCGATGATTGTCTGGGTAATGGCAGCCTCGGTGGCATAACCGTTAATGACTTCAACGAGTTTCATCACAGGAACCGGATTCATGAAGTGCATGCCTATTACCTGTCCCGGCCGGCTGGTAGCCGCTGCGATGCGCGTGATGGAAATGGAGGACGTGTTGCTGGCCAGAATGCAGCCCGCCGGGGCATGCTGATCGAGTTTCCTGAATATATCCAGTTTGAGGGCAGTGTTTTCCGTAGCAGCTTCTACCACCAGGGAAGCGGATTTTACCCCGCTGGCCAGCTCCGTTTCCAAAATGATTCTACCCAGGGCTTCGGTCCTGTCTGCAGCTGACATCAGCCCCTTGGAAACCTGCCTGTCCATGTTTTTTGAAATGATGGACAGGGCCTTTTCAAGCTGAGCCGCCTGGACATCGATGAGGGTGACCCCAAACCCGTGCTGGGCAAAAACATGCGCAATGCCATTTCCCATGGTACCGGCTCCGATTACTGCAATTGGTAGGTGCATGTTTGGGCTATTTATGCATTTTTTCTCCCTAAAAACCCGCCTTGGATTCCATGGCCACGGCGGCCGGGCGGAAAGAAAAGACTAATTATTGTTTTTGAAATCACCCCTTTTCCAGGCCTGGATGAATGAGGCCCAAGCCAGCGGACTGAAAATATTCTGGGGTGGTTGCTGACCCTGGTAAGAGTAGCGGGTGGCGCTTTGCCTTAGGTAGGTATTGGCTGCCTCCGTTGCGTCGGCGGGAAGCGAACGGTATAGCGCCCTGCGCTTGACCGCATCGGTGTTTTGCCGGGCTATTTCAATATCGTCATCAGGCACTTTGATGCTGACAAATTCCCTTTCGAACTGCTCCCGGGTGGGTCTTGGCTTTACGATGGTAGCAGCCAGGTGTACCGTATCGGAAGCCATCAGCTGAATCATGCTGTACTGGTTACCAGGAATATCGGTAGGTATCCTGACCGTTTTTGATTTATATCCGATGCTGGAGAATTCAATACTGTCCCCTTTAAGCAGCACAATGGAGAAAACACCCTGGTCGTTGGCAATGGTGCCCTGCCTGCGTCCTTTTACGGAAATACTGGCTGCAGGAATACCCTGGAGGCTGTCGGAGGTCATTACAAAACCAAAAACCTGCACGACCGAATCCTTCAGTTTATCAAACTGGGCCTGCGCTGCAAACGGTCCGGATAAAAGAAGGAGATATATTACAATTTTTTTCATTGGCCCCTAGTTACACGTTGATTGGTAATCTTATCAAAACAATTCTTTATCCTCTCCCTCATCCTGTTTTAAATACCCCCAGACCCCAGAATGATTGACCCCGGCAGGCAATATCGACCGGAATGGCGATGTTCCTGATTCAAAAATAAACTTTTAACCGTAAATCGTAAACAAAGTAAGGAAGGCAATGGTTAATTTTACCTGAAAATAAAGTTTTTAACAAAATCTTTCGCATGACAAAGGAAAAAGTTTTAGAGGCTTTGGGCAATGTCCAGGAACCCGATCTGGGAAGCGATATCGTTACGCTCAATATGGTCAAGGATATTTCCATCGAAGGTAACTATGTCGGATTTACCGTGGAACTCACCACGCCGGCCTGCCCCATGAAGGATATGATTAAGAATGCCTGCATAAATGCCATAAAACTCCTTGTCAACAAAGAGGCCGTTGTCAATGTACAGTTCAGTTCCAATACCAGCAGTTCCCGTAAGAACAACGATGCCGTTTTGCCTAAAGTAAAAAATATCATTGCCATTGTCAGCGGAAAGGGTGGGGTTGGCAAAAGTACGGTTGCTGCCAATTTCGCCCTGGCACTGTCCCAGGGCGGGGCCAGCGTGGGTCTGCTGGACGCAGATATATATGGACCGAGTATCCCCATTATGTTTGGCCTGAGGGGGCAAAGACCCAAAATGATGGAAGTGGAGGGTAAGGGAAACATTGTACCGATGGAAAAATTTGGCATCAAACTCATGAGCATCGGGTTGTTGGTGGACGAAAAAAATGCCGTGGTGTGGCGTGGCCCGATGGCCAGCAGCGCCATCAAACAGTTTGTCTCCGAGGTTTACTGGGATGAACTCGATTACCTGATCATTGATATGCCCCCCGGTACGGGTGATATACACCTGACGTTGATGCAAACCGTCCCGGTAACGGGTGTGATAGTGGTTACCACCCCGCAGGATGTTGCGCTGGCCGATGCCAAAAAAGGGATTGCCATGTTTGGCCAGGCCCAGTTGAAAGTGCCCATTATCGGGCTGGTGGAAAATATGAGTTATTTCGTGCCGGCCGAATTGCCTGATAATAAATATTACATTTTTGGAAAGGACGGGGGTAAAAAACTGGCCGAAGAATATGAAATACCCTTTTTAGGCCAGATCCCACTGGTTCAGGGAATCCGGGAAGGGGGCGATGAGGGCATACCGGCCATGGCCGGCCAGGAAGCAGCCTCCAAAAAGGCCTTCACTGATTTTGCGGGCAATGCCGTCCGCAGCATAGCGATGGGAAATGCCCGTATGTCCACCGCCCGAGCGGCAGCCGTGGTTGCCTAGGCTACCTCGTATATTATATTTAATTTGAATACATGTATAATCTACCCCATTTCAAGGAAAAGGATCCGGCCATAGTCAGGGAATTCATGCGGCAGCATCCCTTTGCACTGCTTTGTGGCTGTGGTCAGGACCTGCTACCGGTGGCTACCCAGGTCCCCCTGATTATGGAAGAGCGGGGTGACAGATTATTTCTGACCGGGCATATACAGCGAAAGACGGACCACCATCTGGCATTTATGCAAAATCCGCAGGTGCTGGTTGTTTTTACAGGACCACATGCCTACGTCAGCGCCAGCTGGTATTCCAATCCCCAAACGGCTTCTACCTGGAATTATATGGCTGTTCATGCGCGGGGCAGGCTGCAGTTTTTGGACGATAAAAAGCTCTTGGATATCCTGGATAAACTCACCGGGTACTTTGAAAACGATCCCCATTCCCCGGCCCTGATGGAGCATATGCCCGAAGAATACGTCCAAAAGATGATGCAGGCCATCGTCGCCTTTGAAATCGAAATAACCTCTCTGGACCATGTTTTCAAATTAAGCCAGAACCGGGATGAAAAATCCTATGTCCGTATTATTGACCACCTCTCCCAGGCCGGGGGACAGCCAGCGTTAGTGGCCCGGGAGATGGAAAAAAGGAGATCCTCCCAGTTTGGACAGCTACCCCGCATCTAGTGGCAGAAAATGGGGGAGAAGACCTGCTATCATGCCAAAAGATCTATTGACAGTGCAGCTGCAGCAGCCTGGCTGATTCCCTGGCAGTCAGGACCTCTTGGGTCCCGTTTGGTATCTGATCGCCGCGGCAAAGGGCAGGGGACAGACTAATTCCTGAAAATACCATTCCCGCCACATGATAGGCATTGGATGTAGGTGCCAGACCCTGGATATGGACGCCCCCATTACCGCAAACGGCCGGTTATCCTATTACCGGATCTGTATTTCAGCCGGGTATCGGACCCTCGCCAATACGTGGGGAGGAAAGGATTGCCGGCGGCTATTCGCTTGGGAGGGTATGAAGTTGGCTTTCATGATGGGGACCCCGGGCTATTTTGAACCGTGTATAAATGATTTTACCTTTCTTTGCCGGAAATTAGACGGTCATGACCCGAGCCCAGCTCATTGAACAAATCCGGTTAAAGAAATCCTACCTCTGCGTAGGCCTGGATTCTGACATTGCTAAAATACCCAGGCACCTGCTCTCTCTGCCTGATCCCGTTTTTGAGTTCAACAGGCAGCTCATTGATGCGACCAGCGACTGCTGCGTCAGCTATAAGATCAATACGGCTTTTTATGAGGCCCGCGGTTCCCGCGGGTGGGAAACCCTGGAAAAAACCGTGGCCTATATACCCAAGACCCATTTTCGCATTGCAGATGCCAAACGTGGGGACATTGGCAATACCTCGGCCCAGTACGCACGTGCCTTTTTTGAAACCCTTGGTTTTGATGCGGTCACTGTGGCCCCTTATATGGGAGAGGACAGCGTCCGACCCTTCCTGGAATACCGGGATAAATGGACCATTGTCCTTGGCCTTACTTCCAATACAGGGGCTTCTGATTTCGAGTTACAGCCATCCCGGCAAGGATATGTTTACGAAAAAGTGCTCGAGGCCTGCTGCCGGTGGGGCAGCCCCGAAAACCTCATGTTTGTCATAGGGGCCACGCAGGCCAGCTGGTTTGAGCATGTGCGAAAACTCACGCCTGAGCATTTCTACCTGGTACCCGGCGTTGGACAACAGGGGGGCTCCTTGCAGGAAATTTCCCAAAAAGCCATGAACCGGGACGTGGGTATCCTGGTCAACAACAGCCGGGCCATCATTTTCGCCTCTTCCGCCGAAGATTTTGCCATCCAGGCTGGTCGGGCTGCCCGGCTTTGCCAGCAGGAAATGGCCGGTTACCTCTAAAAAAGTTGGATATTCCGGGCGACCTCATAGTTGCACTTCTCCCGGACCCTGAAACTGGTGAAAATCCCCTTCACTTTTTGAAATGACCAGGGTCGCCACCCCATTTCCAATGATATTGGTGATGGCCCTGGCTTCGCTCATGAATTTATCAATGGCCAGCAGGAAGGCCAGGCCTTCCACGGGAATCTTCTGGATGGCCGTGAGTGTGGAGGCAAGTATGATAAATCCGCTTCCCGTTACCCCGGCTGCCCCTTTTGAGGTGATCATCAGAATGCCCAGTATGGTCAGCAGTTCAGCACTGCTCAGGTGCACCTCATAGAGTTGTGCCAAAAAGATGACCGACATGGACAGGTAAATGGATGTGCCGTCCAGGTTAAAGGAATAGCCGGTCGGAACTACCAGGCCTACTACCGGTTTACTGCAACCCATTTTTTCCAGTTTGTTCATCAGGGAGGGCAGCGCTGCTTCCGAGGAAGATGTACCCAGCACGATGAGGATCTCCTCCCGGATGCTGTATAAGTATTTCCAGATGCTCAGTTTATAATACCGAAGGATCAATCCCAACACCAATAATATGAATACAGCCATGGTGGCATACATGGTCAGCATCAGTTTTCCCAGGGGAAGCAGGGTTTTGATCCCGAATTTTCCGATGGTATAGGCCATCCCGCCAAAGGCTCCCAGGGGAGCCAGGTACATCACATACTTCAACAGGAGAAACACAAATTTGGTGACCGGTTCCAGCCAGGAAAGGATTTTTTCCCGGTGTTTGGAAAGACTCAGCAGTACCCCCGCTATGATGGCCACTACCAGGACCTGCAGGGTAAGGTTAGACATAAAAAATTGTTTCCAGTCAAAGCCGGCCGACGGATGACTGGTATACCTGGAGGCATCCGAGGCCGCCAGCCCATTTTTGCCGATATGACCGGGACGTATGAGCAGGGCAAGGAAAATGCCGATCACCAGGGACAGGGTGGTTACGATTTCAAAATACAGCAGGGATTTTACACCAATGCGGCCGACTTTTTTCAGGTTGCTCATGCCGCTGATGCCGGTTACAATGGTTAGAAAAATAATGGGGGGAATGAAAAGCTTGATCAGGTTGACAAACTGCTCTCCCATCCATTTGGTTTTCTGGGCTTCCGTGGGGAAGAAATAGCCCAGCCCTATGGCCAGGACCAGGGCTGCCAGAACGTAAAAGGTTAGATGCCTCAGCAGGGCCGGTATTTTTTGTTTGTTCATGGTGCCGGGGAGAATTAGGGTTGCATTTGCTTTAATATTTCATAAAAACGGTGCACATCACCAAAAGAGTTGTACAAGGGAGCCGGAGCGACCCGTATGACGCCGGGTTCACGATAGTCCACAATGATGCCTGATTCGGTCATCTTCTGGTGAATTTCCCTGCCCCTTTCAGGGAAGTACAGCGACAGCTGAGCCCCCCTCCTGGAAGGTTCGCTGGGTGTGATGATGTCAAATGGCAGGTTGGACAGTTCCCCCAGCAGGTACTCCAGGTAACCGGTCAGTTTCCGGCTGGTTTTACTGATCTCATCCATGCCCGCCTGGTTGAAAAGTTCCAGGGAGGCTTTCAGGCAAACCATGTTAAACACCTGCGCGGTACTGATGTTCCAGCCGCTTGCATCGGCTTTGGGAACAAAGCCCTTTTCCATGTTAAAGCGTGTCTTCTCATCGTTGCCCCACCATCCGGCCAGTCTGGGAAATTGCGGGTCGGTGGCAAATCTTTCATGGACAAAGACGCCCCCTGCGGCGCCCGGACCGCCGTTTAGGTATTTGTAGGAGCACCATACGGCGAAATCCACCTGCCAGTCATGTAGTTCCATGGCCACATTGGCTGCCGCATGGGCGAGGTCAAATCCCGCCAGGGCCCCGGCGCGGTGGGCGGTTTGGGTTATGGATTTGATGTCAAAGAGCTGCCCCGTATAATAATTGATACCGCCAAATAGCACCAGGGCAAGGGATTCCCCGTTTTCCTGGATGGATGAAAGGATATCTTCTTCCCGCAGGGTCTTTTCCCCCGGACGGGGGGAGATTTCAATGATGGCTTGGGCCGGGTCCAGCCCATGGAATTTAACCTGGGTTTCAATGGCATACTGGTCAGAGGGGAAGGCGCCGGCTTCCATCATAATCTTATAACGCTGCGGGGTGGGCCGGTAAAATGAAAGCAACATCAAATGAAGGTTCACTGTAAGGGTATTCATGAGGGTGATTTCCCGGGGTTGGCAGCCCATAATCCGGCTGAGGGGTTCGCGGAAATTATCCTGGTAAAAAAGCCAGGGGTTTTTGGCCCGCATATATCCGCCTACACCCAGGTTTCGCCAGTCCTCCAGCTCCTGTTTGATGGCCCCTTCGGTGTTCCTGGACTGCAGTCCCAGTGAATTTCCGCAAAAATAGATGGCGTCCCGGCCCTCAAACTGTGGAAAATAAAACTGATTTCTGAACCCCTGTAATGGGTTGGATTGATCCAGGTGAAGGGCATAGGATAAACTGGTATCGGGATGCTGGTCCATGGCAAATGCTTTGGATGCAATATAAAAAGAAATAGGCCGAGGTTGTGGCTGGCTGCCACCTATTTAAAAACGGCCATATTTTTAGTTCACCATAGATAAATATTGAAGAGCCATCCTCCGCAGCAGGCGGGGCATCCCTGGAGGGGCGGACTCTTGGGCTCCGGGTGGATGGGGCCATCAATTTGTTACTTCCGCCTACCCAGCGTCCCGGTTAAAAGATGACTGCTAGATTTTTGTTGGGCCCTGCGAAAAATAAGGGAAGCTCAAGGAGGGCAGAAGCTTTTCTGGGGTGACCGGGATGGCCCCAGCAAGGCAATCAAACAGGAATCCGTTATTTGGTTGGGCCTAATACTGCAGCAAGCAAAAAGGGGATAACCAATAGTATGGTTATCCCCTTATAGAAAAATAGGCTCAAAATTTGGGTTGTTGACTGTTGTATTTTGGCTACCTACTGACCTGTTGTTCGTTATCCTGTTCGGTTTTTTCTTTCTTTTCTTTTCTTTCCTTCTTTTCCCTTTTTTCTTTTCTTTCCATGCGATCTTCCCTATCATCATCGCTGTCCTTTTCGGCCTGATGGGACAGTCTCACTTCGCCAAAACTGCTTTTGATTTTTATTTTGGACCTGCCATCCCCGGACTTACCGTGGTAATCCTTATCGAAACGGGGCCCGGCATTGTCATCATCGTCCTTGTCTTCAGGAATGGAAAAGCCGGTGTGATTGCTGAAGTCCCCAAAACTGGTATGGATGTTAAAATTGGCGGAAAGTTCCTTTTGAACAATAACACTGATGGTGGAATAGGATTCATTGATGGAGAGTTCATCAATGGCATTATCAACTTGAAACTGGACCCTGTCGGAAAACTCGCAACCGATTTTAACGGCTCCGGAGATCCTGTTAATGCTGGATTTGCTGTCATATTTGAAACTGGACTTTCCGTTATGGATTCCATCGATTTCTGCCGAGCCAAACTCTACATCCACCTCTTCCACATTGGTCAGGTTGCCAGCCTTCAGGCTCCCGAACTTACTGATCAGGCTGACAGGTCCGCTGAAATCCGGCACGGTGATCTTTCCAAAGCTGTTTTCGATATGCAGGGGATTGGAGGAGGGCATGGTCACCGTGTAGTTGATTTCAAAGGCCCTGTTGTTTCCGTCTTTTTTACTTTTGCTCCAGCTGTTTCCATGGCTGTCATGGATGGAACCCACATTGGTCTTGAGGTAAATATTGGAGCCCTCCCGTTTATCGGTCACACCGATTTCATCCAGGATTTTCTGGGCTCTTTCCTCAGATCCCGCACTCGCGGTCATTTCAATGTCCACCTTGATTTCATTTTTTGCCCAGGTGGTAATAACGACCTCACCAAATGAATTTTCAATATTGAGTTTGTCGCTTACCGAAACGGGGTAAGATTTACTGATGGTTTTTTTCTTTTCCACCTCGTCACCATTACCGGCAAAACTCATGGCCGGAATAGCCAGCAGGGAGATCAATGCGAGGGTACTAAGCAGACTTAAAGGCCTTTTCATACGCTGTTTTTTTTAAATAGTTGATTTTTTGAATAATTGTTAACTGATGATTCAGCAAATCCATCTGCAGTTGTAAATTCTGAATCATGGCTTCCAGCAGTTGTTCCCGGTTCGGATTCTTGGGAATTTGGTTTTCCAGGGTATGGTATACACTGTCCAGTCGGGACAGGTCTCCGGAGAACTGTTTAAAAAGCAGGGGTTCGTCCTTTTTGATCTTATAGAGTTGTTTGTGCCTGATTTCTACCAGCCTGGCAAAGTGATACATTTCCTCCTGCAGATCCTGGCTGTCAGCGGCTGCACCAGTTTCCGTTTTGGTCAAAGACGGGGCTGTTTTTGGGCTGGTGTCCGATGGCTGGGTCACGGCTGCCTCCTGAGACCTCTGTTGCAGGCTGTTGGGCACACTGGCTGGAATAATGGGTTTGCTTGAGGCAGTTCCCTGGGTTGCGGGCCGGCTGTTTTGGGAAATAAAATAGAGGCTGCCTGCCAGAATAATTGCCACGGCAGCAGCGGCGCTCCATTTTGCGGGGTTCATCCCCAGGAAGGTCACCGCCTTTTTTGGGGCCGGTCCCATCCGTCGGCTGATGTCTTCCCAGATCCGGGCGGAAGGCTGCTCGTCATCAAAATCGTCCCGGTTATCCCTGATAAATTGATCCAGTCGGTTATTCATGATCTTGTCCCTTTTTTATGATACTCACTAATTTTTGTTTTGCCCGCATGTATTGTGTGCGGACCGTTGCGTGGGAGACCTGCAGGATTTCCGCTATTTCCTCCTGGTCATAACCTTCAAAAAGATACAGACTCAGTACCGTACGGTAGCCGTTGGGCAAATCCCGGACGGCCGCCTTAATTTCGTCCACCTTCAACCGTATTTCCTCCTCATCCGGGGATTCCTCCTGGGGAAGGTTGGAAACGGCCGTCCGGTCGATGTCGATGAGCTCCATCTTCCTTTTCCGAAGGTGGTTGATGGACTTGTTGACGACAATCTTTTTCAGCCAGGCTCCGAAAGTGGATTTATACTGGAAGGAATCCAGCGATCCGAATGCATCCAGGAAGGCCTCCTGCAGCACATCTTCCGCATCCCCGGTATGGTTGACGATGCGAAGGCTCGTGTTATACATGGCTTTGGCATATTTTTGATAAAGCGCTGCATAACCAAGGCTGTTTCCTTGTTTGCATTGTTCAACCAGCTCGTCGTGTAGTATGGGTGCAGTTAATTCCAAGAAGCGCTGCCGTTTTAAGGTTTATGTAAAAAAGACACGGGGATGTTCAACTTGTTGCACCGGCCCCTGATTTTTATAAAATAAATATTTCCTTCAAATTTGGGTCAATCCCTGAATAATCCCCGCATTAGATTCCCGGTCATTGCAAAAAGGCTAATTTTCAGCAATTTTGATGATTTTTTGACATTTACCCGGGCTGGCGACAGGCTATTCAACAATAGGCGGAGAACTTGGTTTTTCTTATTTTGCGGCCTAAATAAAAACGGTTGTCATGGCTGCAAAAACAGACCTTTTTCAGAGTCCGGATTATTTCCAGCTGGATGATTTGCTGAGCGAAGAGCATAAAATGATCCGCGATTCCGTCAGAACCTATGTGAAAAAAGAGATTTCCCCCATTATTGAAGAATATGCCCAAAAGGCAGAATTTCCCCGGCAGATTGTCAAGCAATTGGGTGAACTGGGATGCTTCGGCCCCACCATCCCCGAGGAATACGGCGGAGGCGGACTGGATTATATCAGCTATGGTCTCATGATGCAGGAGCTGGAAAGAGGGGACAGCGGGGTTCGCTCCACCGCCTCGGTGCAGGGTTCCCTGGTCATGTTTCCCATTTATGAATACGGGTCGGAGGAACAGCGTAAAAAATACCTGCCTAAACTGGCCAGCGGGGAATGGTTGGGCTGTTTTGGCCTGACTGAACCCAACCATGGATCTGACCCGGGGGGGATGCTCACTAACATACGGGACGAAGGCAGCCATGTGGTTTTGAACGGCAGCAAAATGTGGATCAGCAATGCCCCGTTTTCCCAGGTAGCAGTAGTCTGGGCCAAGGACCAGCAGGGGGATATCCGGGGAGTCATCGTGGAAAGGGGCATGGAAGGATTCAGCACCCCAACCACCCACGGTAAATGGAGCCTGAGGGCATCTGCCACGGGTGAACTGGTATTTGACCAGGTAAAGGTCCCCAAGGAAAACATACTGCCACGCATCAAGGGACTCAAAGGGCCGCTTAGCTGTTTGACCAAGGCCCGCTACGGGATCGCCTGGGGGACCGTGGGGGCGGCCATGGACTGTTATGATACCGCCCTCAGATACAGCCGCGAAAGGATACAGTTTGGGCGGCCGGTAGCCGGATTCCAGTTACAGCAAAAGAAGCTGGCCGAAATGATAACGGAGATCACCAAGGCCCAACTGATGAACTGGCGACTCGGCGTATTGATGAATGAGGGAAGGGTAACTCCGGCACAGGTGTCCATGGCTAAAAGAAATGGTTGTGAAATGGCTGCCCAGATTGCCCGGGATGCCCGGCAAATGCTGGGAGGTATGGGTATTACCGGCGAATATTCCATCATGCGCCACATGATGAATCTGGAAAGCGTATTGACCTATGAAGGCACCCATGATATACACCTGCTCATTACCGGTATGGATATCACCGGCCTGAATGCTTTTAAATAGGAACCGGGCCTGCTTCCCTGTATTTATCCGGGCCCGGGGCCAATGACCTGTTGTGGCCATTGAGGACTTCTGCCTACCTTGCAGGCTGTTTAGGGGCCGCTTAGCCGGTAAGAGACATGTTTTGATGAACAAAGGCTGATCCAAACGACATGAAAATATTTTTGATTGGATTTATGGGTTCTGGAAAAACGCACTGGGGCAAAAAGCTGGCAGGCGAACTTGGATTGCCGTTTTTTGACCTCGATGGGGTGGTTTCTGTTTCCGAAAAGAAGAGTATTTCGGATATTTTCACCGAAAAGGGGGAAGAATACTTTCGATACCGCGAAAAGGAAGTCCTGGAGGAACTGGTCCAGGACCATCCGGATTTTGTGGTTTCCTGCGGGGGAGGGACCCCCTGCTTTTTCAACAGTATAGAGTTCATGAAAAAAAAGGGGATTGTGGTCTGGCTCAATACATCGGTTTCCATACTGAAGGAACGCCTGCTTAAAGAAAGGATCAGCCGTCCCCTGATTCGCTCTATCGGGGAATCAGAATTAAATAATTATATCATACGCAAGCTGGGTGAACGGAAAATGTACTATGAACAGGCGCATATCATTGTACAGGAGGATGCCATTTCACTGGAGGGGCTTGTGGAATTACTCAAATCACATGAATAAGAATTTTTTGGGCATTGCAGCCCTGCTCGGCGCTTTATCGGTGGTGCTGGGCGCTTTTGCCGCCCACAAGCTCAGGGATATGCTTCCCCCTGAAGGGGTATCCGTTTTTGAAACCGGCACGCGCTATCAGTTCTACCACTGCTTCGCTTTATTAATCGTAGCCATCCTTTCAGAAAAGTTTCCCGGAAAATGGATCAGGCTATCGGGTATTTTCTTTATTGCAGGGATAATCCTGTTTTGCGGATCCTTGTACATCCTGACTGCCCTGCGGGTCACCGAGACCGCCGGCGCAACCACCCTGGTTGGAGTCATCACTCCTTTCGGGGGACTTTGTTTTATTTTGGGCTGGATCCTGCTGTTTGTAGCCGTTACCCGCAAATAGGAGCCTGCGGCCGGGATGGCACAAAAAGCCTGGATTTACAAATCAATGAGGAAGCGAAGTGCCGTGCCATTGCTGTTTTCCACAAAGAACCTGCCATCCATGCTTTCGATCCTTTTTTTCATATTGTTCAGGCCGTTGCCAAAACGCTTTAATTTGTCCGGATCGATGCCTATGCCGTTGTCGGTAATTTCAATGGTTAACTGATCGGCCTCTATGATCCGAATATGCACCCTGGTGGCCATGGAATGCTTCAGTACATTATTAAGTGCTTCTTTAACTGCCAGGAATATATTCCTTCTTTTCTCTCCGCTTATTTCCCGGGAAGTGTTGTTTTCTGAGATGGTGAAAAGGCATTCCACCCCGGTATTCTCAAAAAAATCCACACTATAGGCACGGATATAGGCCACCAGGCTTTCCACCGTATCATTGGAACTGATCATGGTCCATATAATGGTATTCATCTTATTGAGCAGTTCATTGGCGGAGTAGGAGATTTTTTCAATCTCCGGCAGGGTATCGCCCTTCATTTTTGATTTCACTATTTCACTCATGAGCCGGATGGCCGTTACCCCTGAACCAAGTTCATCATGCATATCGGCCGATATTCGGTTGCGTTCATCCTGCTTGGCCTGCATTACAGCCACCTGCTTTTCAAACTCTTTGCGTTCATTTTCCATTTTGAGGTTTTCGCTCTCAATGACTTTTTCAATGATTTCGCACTTATTCTTATAGGCCAGGCCGGAAAGAAAAAGGATCAGTTCCAGCAGCAGGCCCGTTTCATAATAAAGCAGCGAATCATTGAAGATGTTGAGCACTCCGGTCATGGACTTAAAAAAGGGTATAGGCATCAGGATAAGTAACAGGGAAAACGCTGAAAATAGCAACAGGATGATCTGTCCTGCCACCAGGTAATTCATCAGTTTGTTTCTTTTCCTGACTCCATATATAATGAAAATCAGTCCCAGGACCAGCAGAAACTGCTTTATGCTGTTCTCCAGCAACAGCGCCAGATCGTAACGGGGGGTTAAGAAATAAATGGCTGTAAAGGCAGCCAGTACCACCAGGATTACCCACTCCCCGAACCGGAGGAGTTTTTCCAGAAAGGGATAATTCCGCCTGGTGTCCAGGAATTTCCGGATAAAGACCAGGTAGAATATATACCCCAGGAACTGCATGAGGAAATCCAGGAAGCTTTCAAAAAAATAATGGAAGGGTGTCAGTACATTGTACAGATAGGTCTTTAGAAAAAGCAGCATCCCCATTAAGAAGGCATAGGCGGCATAATAAAGAAACTCGCTCTTGAAATTCTGCAGGTATACGGCAAAGGAATAAAAAATCATCATCAGCAAAATGCCGGAAACCAGTAAAGTAATCAGACCGATGCTGGATTTTCGAGCATGAAGGCTGATCTGAAAAAAGCTGATGAAACTCTTGTTGATGATTCGCGGGAACAGGTTGTTGATGGGGGTTTTCACCGATAGGAGCCGGATATAAAACTGTCGGCTTGTTCCTGGGGGCACCCTGATCAGCCTGAACCCCGCGTAATAATCGCTGTCTGTCTCAGCCAGTTCCCTATCCTCCACCAGGGAGTCTCCCCTGATGGAGGGGGAACTGTAAAAGACCTGGATCTTTTTATAAAACAGACCGGGAAAAAAATAGCACATCCTTTCGGAATCAGACGGGTTGGTCAGTAGGAACTTCAGATAAAAGGGTTTACTCACCAGCCGGTAAGGAACCTTGAAGGCAAAACCTGGCGGCACCTTCTCCCTGAAAGGGATGGAAGCAATCATCTTGTCAGCAACCGGGGTATCCGGGGCAGCGAAACTTACAACCTGGCTTATATGCCTTGAAAACTGAAGGGTACTGATATCGGTGAGACTGCTGTCAGCGTTGCTTTGTGCAGGCAAGCGTGTACTCGCAAGGACCAGCAAAAGCAGCAATCCACAGATACCAGCCTTGGGTACCCGGACGCCCCGCCGGGTGGCTGGCAATCTTTCAGTCCTTTCTGTATTCATTTTCTCATCAGGAGGTTCATTGGACGGGTAATTTACAAATTAATTGGGCAATCAGCAGAACCGATGTCCAACCGGGGGTGGTCGGAGTGCCAAAACCCGGCATAAGAAAGGCTAAATTACCTGCTTAGTTATAAGGGGTTACTTATCTTTGTACCCATGTCAAAGAGTAAGAAACCGAAAAAGAACCAGGCTGCCCACGCTGGTAATTTAAAGCCCGAGAATGAGGAAAAATTGACCATGCGGCAATTGATCAAAGATGAGCGGACCCGAAAGATTACAGGGGCTATTTCCCTTTTATTGGCATTGTTCCTGCTGATCGCATTTACCTCCTATTTGTTTACCTGGCAGGAGGATATGTCCCGCGTTACCGGAAGGTCTGCCATACTGCATAGTCCGTCCAATGAAAAGATCGCTAACCTGCTGGGATTTCTGGGTGCCTATATCTCCCACCAGTTTTTCTACAATGGATTCGGCATGGCTTCTTACCTTTTTTGTTCCTTCTTCTTTACGCTGGGAGCCAATTTGTTTTTCGCCAAGAAACTCTTTTCTATAGGCCGCAATCTCCGTTACGTGGCCACAGGGCTGCTATTCTTCAGCGTTGCCCTGTCTTTTTTAACCAGGGGAAGTATTTTTCCATGGGGCGGGGCAGTGGGTAATATGATCAGTGACTACCTGATACACCTACTGGGTTGGATCGGTACCGCAGCCCTGCTGCTGGTGGCCGGCCTGGCGTATTTTATATGGCGTTTCAATCCGGTCTTTAAAGTGCCTGTTTTACCCAAAAAGGAAAAGCAGACAGCCATTGCAGCGGAGGACACCGGCCAGGATGGCCCCAAATTGTTTGTAGAACAGGGGCTGGGAAAGACCAAGGGTAATAAAATAAAGGGTGATAACGGCAAACCGCTTGCAGGCCTCCAGCCGGACCAGGAGGATGAATGGCCGGACGGGATGCAACTCATTGAAAGGGAAAACCAACCGGAACCCGAGACCACAGGGGAGCCTCCCTTTGAAACCGGTGAGATGTCCATGGAAGAGGCTGAACCGGCCTGGAGCCAGGTGCCTGAGCCCCCTGCGGTCAAAGCACCAGGCAAGGGCACGCGGGACAGTGCGGCGGCCAATCACCTGGAACTGGAAATCAAGACAGTTCCTGAGGCAACTCCCGAAGCGGAGCCGGCTCCCGGACCGGCCTATGTGCCCCAGCCCGATTATGAACCCACGCTGGACCTGCGCAATTACAAATATCCTTCGCTGGACCTGCTGGAAACCCATGGCAATGAAAAGATCGTAACCGATCCAACGGAATTGGATACCAATAAGAACCAGATCATTTCCACCCTGAAAAATTATGATATTGCCATACAGCGTATCAGTGCCACGGTGGGACCCACCGTCACCCTGTATGAAATCGTTCCTGCACCGGGGGTCAGGATCAGCCGGATCAAGAACCTGGAGGATGATATTGCCCTTAGCCTGGCGGCCCTGGGCATACGCATCATAGCACCCATACCCGGAAAGGGAACCATTGGCATTGAAGTGCCCAATGTGCGTAAGACCATTGTCGGCATGCGGACCCTGCTCAGTTCCGATAAGTTTCAAAATAACCAATTTTCCCTTCCCATTGCCATCGGAAAAAAAATTGACAACGAAAATTTCATCGTGGACCTGGCCAGCATGCCCCATCTGCTGATGGCGGGTGCGACCGGTCAGGGCAAATCGGTAGGCATTAACACCTTGCTGGTTTCCCTGCTGTACAAAAAACATCCCTCACAACTCAAATTTGTGCTGGTAGATCCCAAAAAAGTGGAACTGAGCCTGTACCGCATCATTGAAAAATACTTCCTGGCCATGCTGCCGGGCGAGGATGAATCCATTATCACAGATACCAAGAAAGTCATCTATACCCTCAATGCCCTTTGCATTGAAATGGACAACCGGTATGATCTGCTCAAAGAGGCCGGTTGCCGTAACATCAAGGAATACAATGAGAAATTCGTAAAGCGCAAACTCAACCCGCAGAAGGGGCATCAGTTCCTGCCTTTTATCGTACTGGTTATTGACGAATTTGCGGATCTGATCATGACGGCCGGAAAGGAAGTGGAAATGCCCATAGCCCGCCTGGCCCAGCTGGCCCGTGCAGTGGGCATTCATTTGATTATAGCGACCCAGCGTCCCTCTGTCAATATCATTACCGGTACCATCAAGGCTAATTTTCCGGCCCGCATTGCATTTAAGGTATCCTCCAAGATTGACAGCCGTACCATCCTGGATGCAGGAGGGGCTGAACAACTAATAGGCAAAGGTGACATGCTGGTAAGTTACAACGGGGAAATTACCCGTTTGCAATGCGCTTTTGTGGACACACCGGAAGTGGAGCGGGTGGCGGAATTTATCGGGCACCAGGATAATTACCCCGAGCAGTACTACCTGCCCATATATGAAGATGAAAAGGATGCGGAGGGAAAGAATTTTGAAGTGGGCGACAGGGATAAATTGTTCGATGAAGCGGCCCGCCTCATCGTCCAGAACCAGATTGGCAGTACTTCCCTGTTGCAGCGGCGCATGAAACTTGGATACAACCGGGCGGGCAGGCTGATGGACCAGCTCGAAGCCGCCGGTGTGGTGGGCCCCAGCCAGGGCAGCAAGGCCCGGGATGTGCTTATTAAGACCGAGGCGGAGTTAAGCCTGTATCTAAACAATGAAGGTTAGGGTTTTGTTAATACCTGTCATGGATTTCAGGCAGGGATCACCTATGGTCCCTAATTATGCGGGTTTTAAGATATATTTGCGGCTTCTTTGGTAGTTATTAACCAATTTAATATGAAAAAAATATTTATTGCTTGCCTGTTAATGGTTATTTCTGGGGTCAGGGTTCAGTCACAAAACAACAGCACCGGGAAAAACGACCCGGAAGCCAAAAAAATACTTGATGAAGTAAGCGCCAAAATCAAGTCGTTTAAAAGCATTCAGGCTACTTTTACCCTTTCCATCGAAGATGCCAAAGGAAAGTCCCAGGGCGTAAAAAAGGGGGTATTCTACCAGAAAGGAATGCAGTACCGGGTCAGCATCACGGGGCAGGATATATTTTGTGACGGAAAGAACTCCTGGACTTACGATAAATCCACCAATGAAGTCACCATCACCAAAGTTGACCCCTCGGTAAAGACCATCACCCCTGAAAAATTTTTTACCGATTTCTACGACAAGGATTTTCTGTATAAACTCAATGGTAATGTCAAGCAGGGAGCGAGGGAATTACAGGAAATAGAACTGACCCCCACCGATAAGACTAAGACCTTTTTTAAAGTATACCTTTATATAGACCGGAAAACAAAGACCATGTACTCGGTGAAATCCCTGGAAAAGAACGGCACCAAATATACACTGACCATCAACAGCATCAACGGTTCCAGCACATTCAGCGATTCCCAGCTTGTTTTTGACAAATCAAAATATCCGGGAGTCGATGAAGTGGACCTGCGCAATTAGTTTTCCCCAAAATTCCATTTTGTTAAACTGCCGGTCCGCCTTTGCCTTTGCTCCTTATTTCCCCCAGCGAAAGGTATTGATATGAAAGCCGGCCAGGTCCAGGACCCGGTCTACGACCGTGGCTGCCATTTCCTCCATATTGGAAGGCCTGCTGTAAAACGAAGGGGTAGCCGGACAAATGATGCCCCCGGCCATCGTAACGGTTTCCATATTCCGGATATGCACCAGGTTATAAGGGGTGTCCCTTACCACACAGATCAGTTTTCTTCTTTCCTTCAGCATCACATCGGCAGCCCGGGTGATCAGGTCCGAAGAGATCCCGGTGGCTATCCTGCCCAGGGTTCCCATGGAACAGGGTATGATGATGAGGGTGTCGTATTTGCCCGAACCGGAAGCAAAGGGCGCTGAAAAATCCTGCTGTGAATAAAATCGGAACGGGTAAGAGGAATAGGTTTCCTGTTCAAGCTCGGTTTTCCATACTTCCTTGGCATTTTCCGTCATGACAACCGAGAGGTCCTCCCATTGTTCTTTAAGCTGGCTGAACTTGTCTAGCAACTGTCTGGCATAGATCGACCCACTGGCTCCGGTAATGGCAACGGCAACTTTGCGCATGATATTTGTTTAGATTTGTATAAACAAAATTACTATGCAAAAAGTTAAGCGGCTTTTTTTATATACTGCGCTGATGGTCTTCTGCTGTGCCCAAAAGCCGGTTACCCCGCCAAAGCATATCAACTGGATCAGCCTGGAACAAGCAGCCGGTAATCTCAGCCGGGAAAAAAAGCCTGTACTCATAGACCTTTATACAGACTGGTGCGGCTGGTGCAAGGTAATGGACAAGAAGACGTATTCCAATGCCCAGGTGGCTGACTATGTTTCCGCCAAATTCTACGCGGTCAGGATCAATGCGGAAACCAGGGAGCAACTCAGTTGGAACAGCAAAACATACGGGTTCAATCCGAATTACCGCTCCAATGATTTTGCGGTTTATCTTACGCACGGCCAGCTGGAATTTCCCACCACCATCTTCATTCCCGCTGAAGGCGGTGAACCGCAGGCCATACCGGGCTATATGACTCCGAAGGATTTTGAATTGCTCGTCAAGTATTTCGGGGAAGGGGCCTACGGCCGGATTCCCTTCGAAGAATACCGCAAGGACTTCAAGGCTTCCTGGTAGGAAATCTTCCATTTTACCCCCTTTTTGCCCCCCAAAGGATTAAATGTAGGATCGACAATTGATTGTAATCAATTTCATGGTTTCTGGGTATAAAAAAGTTTGCCATGCAACCATTGTTTCAACGCTAAAATATTATATTTGTCTTTTCATAGGATAAGGTTTAATGGTTAATGGTATTTGATTAGTACAGCCTCCCGCAAGGGAGGCTTTTTTTTAGGATAACCGGCCCGGAAGGCCCTAAAAAAGCCCCTGCGGTAAAGCAGGGGCCCTGATTGGATGGGTGGAAAGTACTTTTAAGCCTCTGCCATATCGGGGATGGCTTCCACTTTATAGACGCCGGCATCGAGTTTCTTCTTGGTTTCTTCAAAAGCCCGGAGGGTCAGCCGGATATCTTCATCGGTATGGGTGGCTGTCGGTATCAGTCGATAAATGATATGCCCCTTGGGAATGACAGGATAGACGACAATGGAGCAGAAAATGCCATAATGCTCGCGCAGGTCCATGACCATGGCCGTGGCCTCCGGCACGTCCCCTTTCATATAAATGGGGGTCACCACTGAGTCCGTTTTTCCGATGTCAAATCCGCCCTCTTTCAGGCCGGCCTGGAGTTTGCGGGCATTCTGCCAGAGTTTGTCTTTAAGTTCCACGTGGTTGCGCAGCAGTTCCAGCCTCTTGAGGTTGCCCAGTACAAAGGCCATCGGCAGACTCTTGGCGAAGATCTGGCTGCGGATATTGTATCGGATATAATCAATGATGATCTTGTCACCGGCCACAAAGGCCCCTATGGATGCCATGGATTTGGCGAAAGTGGAAAAATACAGATCGATCTTGTCTTGAACGCCCTGCTCTTCTCCGGCACCTGCCCCCGTTTTGCCCAATGTGCCAAAACCATGCGCATCATCCACCAGGAGGCGGAATTGATATTTGTCTTTCAGACGGGCAATCGGCTGCAGGGATCCCTGGTCCCCGGCCATTCCGAATACCCCTTCGGTGATAACCAGAATCCCGCCGGACTGCTGCTTTTCTATCAGTGCCGTAGCCCGCTGGAGCTGTTTTTCAAAATCTTCCATGTCATTGTGCTTGTATACATAGCGGTGACCGGGATGTAACCGGAGTCCGTCGATGATACAGGCGTGGCATTCCGCGTCATACACCACTACATCGTGGCGCCCGCAAAGTACATCTATGATACTGACCATGCCCTGGTATCCGTAATTGAGCAGGGCGGCATCCTCCTTGCCTACAAATTCCGCCAGTTCCCTTTCCAGCTGCTCGTGGTAATTACTGTTCCCGCTCATCATCCTGGCACCCATGGGGGAGGCCAGGCCAAATTTCGCAGCTGCATCGGCATCGGCTTTCCTTACCTCAGGGTGATTGGCCAATCCCAGGTAATTGTTCAGACTCCATACGATCATTTCTTTACCCCTGAATTTCATGTGACTGCCTATTTCACCTTCGAGTTTTGGAAATGCAAAATAACCATGTGCCCTTTCCCGGTGCTGTCCGATGGGTCCGTAGTGCTTGATCAGCCTTTCAAAAATGTCTGCCATATTATTTTTTTATGATGAGTAGAAAAAATATTGGTGCAAATGTATGAAAAATGCCGTTTTTGACGGCTATCATGTAGTTTTGATTTTTGCTTATACTTGAAATTATGAAGAGGTTTTTTGTATTCCTGCTGTGCTGGCTTTGCCTTGGACAGGGTTATTCCCAGACTGCTGCCCGCCTTTCGCCTTCCAGGCCCAAGCTCGTGGTTGCCATCGTGGTGGACCAGATGCGTTGGGATTTCCTGTACCGATTTGCTGACAGGTATGGCCCGGGGGGCTTTAACAGACTGCTGGGGGAGGGGTTTTCCTGCGAGCATACGATGATCAATTACCTGCCTTCCTATACCGCGGTGGGACACAGCACTATTTTTACCGGAACGGTGCCTTCCATCCATGGCATTACCGGCAATGACTGGACGGACCAGCTGAGTGGGAAACAGGTATATTGTACGGCAGATTCCACCGTGATGAGCGTTGGTAATGATTCCGAGGATGGAAAAATGTCCCCCAGAAACCTGCTGGTCACTACCATCACCGACGAACTGCGGATGGCAACCAATTTCCGCTCCAGGGTGGTGGGGATTTCCCTGAAGGACCGTGCAGCCATCCTGCCTGCCGGTCATACGGCAACAGCGGCTTTCTGGCTCGATGATGCCAGCGGCCATTTCATCACATCCAGTTATTATATGAATGCCTTGCCCGAATGGGTCCGTGCCTTCAACAATACGCAGCCGGTGGAAAAACTGATTTCCGGGGGATGGCATACCCTGTATCCTCTGAGTTCCTATATCCAGAGCGATTCGGATGCCCAGTCCTATGAGGGCCGTTTCAAAACGGAAACCAGCCCTGTTTTCCCCCATGAAATCCAGAAGATTTATGAGACTACCAGGGGAAGTTTCCGCCAGACTCCCTTTGGTAATACCCTGACTCTGGACTTTGCGCGCAGTGCCGTGGAAGGATATCATCTGGGAAAGGGGCCGGTCACCGATTTTTTGACCATCAACTGCGCATCCACCGATTATGTGGGACATATGTACGGCCCCAATTCGGTGGAAATCGAAGATACTTATCTCCGGCTGGACAGGGACTTGGCTGCATTCTTTGTTTTCCTGGATAGGCAAATCGGGAAAGGCAATTATCTATTGTTGCTCACGGCCGATCACGGGGTGGCCCATTCCATTGGTTATATGAAGAAAAACCGCCTTCCCGGAGAATTCATGAACGCAAAACCACTGGTCGACAGCCTCAACCGGTCCCTTGCGGAAATGTTCGGAGCAGACAGGCTGGTTCGTTCCGCCATGAACAACCAGCTTAATTTCGACCTCGGCCGGATCCAAACCCTCCACCTGGATTTCCCGGCCATCCGGAAAGCCTCCGTCGATTTTTTGCAGCGGCAGCCGGGTATTGCCTATGCCGTGGACCTGGCCTCCCCAGGCACGGCTCCGGTGCCCGAACCGATAAAAACAATGATCACCAACGGCTATCATTTTACGCGAAGCGGGTCTGTGGCCATCATAGCGAGCCCGGGATGGATGGAAGGCTATGCCAAAACAGGTTCAACCCATGGATCATGGAATCCCTATGATACCCATATTCCTTTGGTGTTTATGGGCTGGGGAATCCACCACGGCAATACCAGCCGTCCTGTTAATATGACTGATATAGCGGCGACCCTGGCAGAACTGCTCCATATTCAAATGCCCAGCGGATGCATTGGAATGCCCATTACCGAAGTGCTCGGTAACCCATAGCAAAACGGTAGTGAGGCCATCCTCCGCCGGTTTTGCTCCAGCATACAGGCCTCCTGTCCTTAATATTTGCCTTTTTAACATTCTGTGCTTCTTCACCTGAGGATCACGGGTATATTTGCAATTCAAAATTGTTCTTGTATGAAAAAAATGAAGACCTTATTCCTGTGGATCGCAGCTTTTCTCTGTATGATTTCAGCCGCTCAGAGCGGATTTTCCCAGCAGAACCTCGCAGACAAACTGCCGGTTGATCCCCATGTCAGGATCGGAAAACTTTCTAACGGGATGACCTATTATATTCGCCAAAACAAAAAACCCGAAAACAAGGCCGAATTAAGACTGGTTGTCAATGCGGGTTCCATTCTGGAAGATGCAGACCAGCAGGGACTGGCGCATTTCACCGAACACATGGCCTTTAACGGTTCGACCCATTTTAAGAAAAATGAACTGGTCAGTTTCCTGCAAAGTATAGGGGTACAGTTCGGGGCGGACCTCAACGCCTATACCAGTTTTGACGAAACGGTGTATATCCTTCCCATACCGCTGGGAGATACATCCAATTTGCGCAAAGGCCTGACAGTCCTGCAGGACTGGGCCAGCGGACTGTCCTTTGACAAGGACCAGATCGACGGCGAACGCGGCGTTGTACTCGAGGAGAGCCGCTTGGGAAAAGGGGCAGATGACCGCATGTTCCGCAAGATTTACCCTTTGCAGTATGAAGGTTCCAAATATGCCCAACGCCTTCCGATCGGGAAGGATAGCATCATAAAAAATGCACGCTACGAGGTAGTGAAAAGATTTTACAAGCAGTATTACCGCCCCGACCTGCAGGCAGTCATTATTGTGGGGGATGTGGACGTGGACGCCACCGAAAAGCTGGTCAGGTATTATTTTGGCGGCATTAAAAACCCCGCTGCCGAGCGCCCGCGCCTCTATGAAAAGGTTTTGGAAAGGCAAAAAGACCAGTCCATCGTGGTCACTGACAAGGAAGCCACCAACTATGCGGTGGAAGTGGATTTTCCCATAGTACCCATCAAAACAGAGATCCTCTTAAGCGATTACCGCTGCAGCCTGGTCAAGGAATTATTTACCTCCCTGCTCAACCAGCGGCTGCGCGAACTCGCACAGGGGAGCACGCCTCCCTTCCTGTATGCCGCCGCCGGATTTAACAGTTTTGCCAGGGGGTATGAAGGATTTACAGCTTATGCGGTAGCGGGTAAGGATGGTCCCGACACCGCCCTGCGTGCGGTACTCACCGAAGTGGAGCGGGCTAAGAGATTCGGATTTACCCAGGGAGAACTCGAGATCGGTAAAAAGCGGATGCTGGCAGGTATAGAACAGGTATACAATAACCGGGACAAAACCGAGAGTTCCAATTACGTGGAGGAATATATCCGAAATTTCCTGCAGAAGGAACCCATCCCGGGCATCGACAAAGAATATAATTACTACAAGGAAATGATGCCCGGAATCAGCCTGCAGGAAGTCAATGGGATGGCAGATAAGTTAAAACGAAATGAACATATCCTGGTCAGCCTGCAGGGGCCAGCGTCGCCAGGCAATCCCTTGCCCGACGAACAGAAACTGCTTGCAGAGGCCATCAGCGCCCTGCATGCGCCTGTACACCCTTATGAGGAAAAGAAACTCGCTGCCGACCTGATTACTAACAAGCCGCAGCCCGGCAGCATAAGCGGTGAAAAGAAAAATGAACAACTGGGGGTAACAGAAATCGACTTTTCCAACGGAGTAAAAGTGATCCTGAAACCTACTGATTTCAAAAGTGATGAAATCGTCATGAGCGCCTTTCACAAAGGGGGATTGGCATCCTACCCGGCTTCCGATAAATTCAGTGCCAATTATGCGTCCGCCCTCGTACAACAGATGGGCGTAGGCAATTTTTCTCCCACGGACCTCCAGAAATTTCTGGCAGGGAAAACCGTTTCGGTCGCTGCCGGCATTTCCAATTTAAGTGCCAATATCAGCGGTCGCAGCAGCATCAGGGATATGGAAACCTTGTTGCAGCTTACTTATTTATACATGACCAGTCCGCGTAGGGATGAGGCCCTGTTCAATGGCTGGAAGAGCAAGCAAAAATCGCAGATGCAGTTCGCCATGGCCGACCCCCAGACGGCTTTTGTAGATACTTTCTACCAGGTGCTCTACCAGAAAAATCCCCTGGCCCCGGTGGCGGTTCCAAAACCGGAATATTTTGACCTCATAGACCTCAACCGGTCCCTGGAGATATACAGGGAGCAGTTTTCGGATGCCCATGATTTCTACTTTGTTTTTGTAGGCAGTTTCGATGTAGAAAAAATAAAACCCCTGCTGGCCACCTACCTGGGCAGTCTTCCCTCCAAGGGTAAACCCGCCGGATTCACAGACAATGGGGTCCGCAGGCTGAAAGGGGTAAACCAGCTCAATTTCAGGAAAGGGGCAGAGCCCAAGAGCCTGATCATCGGCGTTTATTCCGGGGAAGTGGCCTACAGCGATGACCTGGCGCTGAAAGTGGACGCACTCAAGGAGGTACTTAATATTAAGATCATTGAAGACCTGCGGGAAAAAATGAGCGCCATTTATGGCGGGGGTATTTTCGGAGGCCTCAATAAACTGCCTTATTCAAATTATGCATTTATCCTGCAGTTGCCCTGCGGTCCGGAGAATGTCGATAAACTCCTGGCGGCAGCCCGGATGGAAATTGACAGTGTGAAGCAGGTGGGAATAGCAGAGTCTTACCTGGATAAGGTGAAAAAGACCTGGCTGGAGCAATACCGGGTAGGTATGAAGGAAAACACCTTCTGGAGCGCCAAGTTGCAAAGTATTTACTTTCAGCAGGATGATCCCAGCCGTATTTTTGATTACGAAAAGCGGGTTGGACAGCTGACCACCGAGGATATAAAAGCTGCAGCCAATCTGATATTCGACGGTAAAAATGTACTGACTGCCATTCTATATCCGGAGAAATAATTTGCCGCCCTGCTGGCATGTTACCCTCATCCCCGCGCCGGCAGGCAGCAGGGATGAGGGTTTTTTTATGGCCCTGTTTTCTGATCGGTCAGGCAATGGTAATCCCCGGGTCCAGGTACACGTCCTGGATCTGTTGGATCAGTGCCACCCCTTCTGAAAAAGGCCGTTGGAAAGCCTTCCTGCCCAAAATAAGCCCCATGCCACCGGCCCTTTTGTTGACCACCGCTGTATACACGGCCTCTGCGAGGTCGGAATCCCCCCTGCTTTCCCCTCCGCTGTTTATGAGGCCCACTTTGCCGCTGTAACAGTTAAGGACCTGGTAGCGGCACAGATCGATGGGATGATCACTGCTGAGCCGGGAATATACCAGCGGGGAGGTCTTGCCATGTTTGGTGGCAAGGTACCCGCCATTGTTCATGGGCAGCTTTTGTTTGATGATATCAGCCTGAATGGTCACTCCCAGGTGATTTGCCTGCCCGGTAAGATCAGCCGAGGTATGATAATCGACGCCATTGACCACAAAGGCATTGTTGCGCAGGTAACACCATAGGATGGTGGCCATGCCCAGTTCATGGGCTTGCTCAAAAGCCTCCGAGATCTCCCTGAGTTGCCGCGTGCTCTCGGCACTGCCCCAGTAAATGGTGGCTCCTACGGCCACAGCCCCCATATTCCAGGCGTTTTTTACCGATCCAAACAATGTCTGGTCATAGCGGTTGGGATAACTGAGCAATTCATTGTGGTTTATCTTAACAATAAAAGGGATCCGGTGCGCATATTTACGGCTCATGATCCCCAATACACCAAAGGTGGATGCGACTCCGTTGCATCCGCCTTCCATGGCCAGTTGGATGATATTTTCGGGATTAAAGTACATGGGATTGGGTGCAAAGGAAGCCCCGGCGCTGTGCTCAATGCCCTGGTCTACAGGCAGAATGGAACAATAACCGGTGCAAGCCAGGCGCCCGTGATCCATCAGGGTTTGCAAACTGCCCAATACACGGTTACTGCGATTGCTTTTTATCCAAACCTCCTCCATATGAAGGGGGGAGGGGAGGGTGAGTGTACTTTTGTCTATGACGGGTTGGTGATCCAGCAGGTAAGCTGCTTTGTCGCCAAGAAGGTCCAGTATCTTTTGGGATGCCATGGTAGCGTTTTTCAATACAAAGATAGTCACTGCCTGCTTACTCCATCCAAAGCCGGGCCTTGGAAAGAAGAAAGACCCGGATCACCGGCTGTACCCAGGTTGTATTTTTTCCTGCCAGGATACAGCCCCTGTTTGAACCTGGGATGGCTTTCTCCTGGCACTTTGATGGCCCTGTAATCATTATTCGGCACCTGCACAGGGCATTCGGCGGTAATGCAGCAGGTGTGGTGAAAGTACCGGCGGAATGAATGTCCATTTGCGCATGAGGCCTCCCAGGGGCTGGAATAGCGTGGGTATGGATCAAAGTTCCCGTTACCAATACTTATTTATCAAAAAAGCAACCCCAATCAGATAAATTGGTTCCCTGAAAGCCTAAGCAAACACGAATAGCTGACATTTGTACCATTAAATTCCTGAATTATGCTTCCCAAATCAAGCAAAAACTTCCTTCTGGCGGCCTGCGTCCTGCTGGTGTGCTGCCCATTTACCCTGAAGGCACAGCAGCAGTCCATGTCAATTCCCTTATGGCCCAAAGGTGCTCCCGGATATGAGAACCGCCGAGATATTCCCGAGCAGGCAAAGGATTATTGGGTCAAAAATATCCATAATCCCAGCCTGGTGGTTTTTTTGCCGCCGAAGGAAAAAGCCACCGGGGCCGGAGTGGTGATTTGTCCCGGAGGGGGCCACAGCCTGCTGGTTTATACCGCAGAAGGCCTTGACCCCGCAGCCTTTCTGAACCATTTGGGTATAGCGGCTATCGTGCTTAAATACCGCCTTTTCCGCGAACCCGAATCCCCTTACCATTACCAAAAGGAGGTCAGGGAAGACATCCTTCGCGCCATGCGTCTGGTTAGAAGCCACGCCGGGGAATGGAATATCGATACGGCCCGGCTGGGAGTCATGGGTTTTTCTGCGGGCGGGGAAGTGGCTGCCCTGGTGGCTTATGCCCCCGGCACTGGTGATCCGGTTGCCGCCGATCCGGTGGACAGGCTTCCTGCCAGACCCAATTTCCAGATACTGATATACCCCGGACCATTGGGTGTTCCCGATTCAATTCCCGCCAATGCGCCCCCCGCATTCCTGCTGGCAGCCAATGACGATCCCTGCTGCGCCGTGCCCACCCTCAGTCTGCTTGAAAAATACCGGCATTCCGGGGCGCCGGTGGAAGCCCATATCCTGAGCCAGGGCGGCCATGGCTTCAATATGGGGTACCGTTCCAAAATCAATGCCGTCAAAAACTGGCCAGCCTTGCTGACCGACTGGTTAAAAGACAATATCCTTTCGACACCCGCTGCGCCCGGTAAACCCGAAGAGAAACCATGATCTTATTTGTACTCCAATAGTCCGGGAGGGGTCTGCAAACAAAAACCCCCGTTTCCTGCACGGAAACGGGGGCTGTGATGAACTAAAGGGATTTATGCATTCCTGTTGATGCAATTGAGATCTTCAAAAGCCACTTCCAGTCTTTTGATGAAATTCTCTTCCGCCTTACGAAGCCATACCCTTGGGTCATAATATTTTTTATTGGGTTTATCCTTCCCTTCTGGATTACCCAGCTGCCCCTGCAGGTAAGGCTCGTTTTTCTTGTAAAAGCCGAGGATTCCTTCCCAAAATGCCCACTGCATATCGGTATCAATATTCATTTTGATGGCACCGTAACTGATGGCTTCACGGATCTGGTGCTGTGGAGAACCACTGCCTCCGTGAAATACAAAGTACACCGGTTTGGGGTTGGCTGTTTTCAGTTCCGCCGCTATATAGTCCTGGCTGTTTTTCAAAATGATGGGGCGCAGTTCCACATTGCCCGGTGAATAAACGCCATGAACGTTTCCAAAAGCAGCGGCCACACTAAAGAGCCTGCCGACCTTGCTGAGTTCAGCATGTGCAAAAGCCACATGCTGCGGCTGGGTATAGAGTTTATCATTTTCTATGCCGCTGTTATCCACCCCGTCTTCCTCACCTCCCGTTACACCGAGTTCAATTTCTATGGCCATGCCCAGGGGCTGCATCCGCCTAAAAAATTCCACAGAAGTGAGGATGTTTTCCTCAATGGGTTCTTCAGAGAGGTCGAGCATATGGGAGCTGTAAAGAGGCTGCCCCTTTTCTTTGAAGTATTGTTCACCGGCGTCAATGAGGCCGCTGACCCAGGGAAGCCATTTTTTTGCGGCATGATCGGTGTGCAATACAACGGGTACTCCATAATGCCTGGCCACATTATGTATGTGCAGGGCGCCCGATATCCCGCCGGATATATTGGCCTGCAGCTGGTCATTGGGCATTCCTTTGCCTGCCATGAACTGTGCTCCTCCGTTGGAGAACTGTATGATGACCGGGGAATTCACTTTGGCGGCAGTTTCAAGTACGGCATTTATGGTATTGGTACCGATCACATTTACCGCCGGAAGGGCAAATTCATTGTCCTTGGCATCGTTGTATAATGCCTCCAGTTCCTCTCCGAATAAAACCCCGGGTTTGTATTTTTTCATGTTTTAAGCGCTTTGGGTTGTTTTTTAATAGTATTAATTAAGAATGCTTGTTATATCAATAATAAAACCTGACTTTTTATTAACAAGGCGCAAAGATACATTTACTTTAATATTTTCCGCCAGCTTCCCAAAATGCCACTTTGATGGCACAATATCAGGCATTTAGTCCTCAAATTTCCCCAGGTTCTTTTGAATCAGTTTCAGGTTCTTCTGCAGGGTTTGTTTCAGCTGGCGTTTGACCAGCTGTCCCATTGATGTTGATTTGAGAAAGATGGGTGCATTGAAATAGGCAGCCAGGCCTGTCTTTAACTGGGAGAGTTTTTGGGGGCTGGATATCTGGTCTTTTGACATAATATTGAGCAGTTCCATGAGCCGGAACCGGGAGGAGGCCACACGGAAGGCCATCATGGTCCTTTCTTCAGTCTGGTATTGCTTGATGGAGTCCCTGTTCAGGTGTTTCATGGACATTTCCACGAAGGGCAGGTTCTCCTTGAAAAACTGCGGCAGGTACAGGTTCATCCTTCCTTCATAGGACTGCTGGTCAAAGTCAATGGCCCTGATGCGGTACTGGAAGTCTTCTATGTCGGGTGTAATTTCCACCACAAAATTATAGGAACGCATGTCGCCGAGCAGTCTGACAAAACAGCGTTCATTGAATTTTACAAATTCCTTGGCCAGTCTGATTTTGTTGGTAAGCGGGTCATCCAGATAATTTTGGATGAAAAGGTCTCCCGGTATGCCCGGAATATGCTCTTCCACCAGGGTTTGATGGTTGGTGAGGATTTTTATCCGGTTGGGAGACAGGAGGTGTTCCAGTTCCAGGCCATAGACCCTTGAGGCATCCGCCTGTTTGACATAATAGTGATCGTAATTGTCGTTGAATTTATTGACAATCCTTACCCGGAAGGGGTTGGAATTGGCAAAGCTGCAGTAGTCAATACGGGCCACGTCCAGGTGGTTGATGAAACTCAGATCCCCTTCTGTTTTTAAGATGGCATACATAGCCACCAGGCCCTCCCGGATAAAATCCCAGTGGCGCATGTCATAGACCACCGTCTCCCAGAGACTGTCCTTTCCATGTTTGTCTTTAAGGGGGACCGAGGAGGTGAAGTGCATCAGGTCCCGGTAAGTAACCGGGAGTTTTACCTCGCGGCCGTTGTTTTTCAAATAACCCCGAAGCAGGTCATTGACCGGGAAGATCGGTTTTTTGCGCGAAGGCTTTTTGCTCTCTTCTGGATTGAAACGGCTTTGCTGTTGTTCAAAACTCATGATCCTGTTAGCTGATTTGCTGGCTTAAATGTAGGGGTTTATCCCTGTATTTTCTCGCGTAGTTGCATCAAATAGGAAACGGACAGCCGGAGCCTGCTGCCATACCAGCTGAACATCTTTCCGTCCACCAGGATAATTCGGGTATCCGGCAGGGCGACCCTGATCAGGTCGATGTGTTTTTCACCAAAAGGGAAGGGTTCGCTTGATAAGAGCAATAATCCGCAGCGATTTGCACGAATTTGTTCGAGCGTGACCTCGGGATAACGCGTCTTGGAGCCAAAGATATTCTCCAGGCCGCAGCGATGCATCATATCAGAAATGAAGGTATCCCCGCCGGCAGCCATATAGGGCTTCTGCCAGATCAGGTAAGCTGCCCTTTTTAGAGGCTCTGCCAGGACAGGAAGCCCATCCAGCCGGCTGAATGCGGTTGCTATTTCAGTACATAGAAGGCCAGCCTGCTCCCGGGTGCCTGTAAGTATACCCAGGCATTCTATCATATGAAGGGCTTCCCCCAGGTTATGTATATCGCTTACCCAGACGGGGTAATTGCCGGCGAGTGCGTCCACCTGTTCCCGGGAGTTCTCTTCCCGGTTTGCCAGGATGAGGTTCGGATTTAGGCTGCGGATGGATGAAAAGTCAATGTTTTTGGTACCCCCTACCCGGGATTTACCTACAAACCAGGAATGGGGGTGCACGCAGTAGCGGGTGATGCCCACCACAGCATCTTCCAAGCCCAGGTCAAAAAGCAGTTCGGTCTGGGAGGGTACCAGCGAAACAATGCGTCGCGGGATATCCGGCAGGTAAATGGTGCGTTGGCACTGGTCCTCAAAAATGGGCATGTAGGCTCCTTTGCTGCAAGGTAGGATCAAACAGGAATATGAAAAAAGCACCCTGGCAGCCAACGGCAGGACCGTGGGATTGAATCAGTATGCACCTCCTGCTAAACTTTTTGTTTGATACAGCCATTTAGCAGGAGGGTACTGGAGTTTAAATCAGGCCTGTTCCCAGGATATCAGCACGGGATGGTTTTTCTTCGGATCTTGGATTAAACAATCATTTTCTCAGGGTCAGCTGCAAAGACTGTTTACAATAGGATGGACAGTTCAGGGAATATTGGATCATCAACGGGCCACAGAATAAGGTTTCAGGCCGGAAAAGAAAAAATGAAGTTGACTGATATTGGATTATAAACACCGGAAATTCGTTGGATATTGGATAAGCGGGGTGTTTTGGTTTTTTGGATATCGGCGATTGATTATATCAATCAACTTCGGATACAAAAATAAGTGAGTCCGCTATGGCAGCCTAGCGCGTAATTGCTGGATTTTGCAGATTCGGATATTACGCACAAAACGTAAAAACGGCGGTAGGGGACTGGTAAAACTCCCCAAACCCTGCTGGTAAAAATACGAAACCCCGCCTGGCAGGGCGGGGTTTCGGATAAATTTGTCAGTATCAGTTGCTCAGTGCCTGGATAACATCATACTTGGTAACGATGTGAAAGTTTCCGCTGTCATCGCGGGAAAGCACGGCGCCATTTTCTTTTGTAATGAGGCTTTTGAGCCTTTCCAGCGGCGTGTCAAAAGCCACCAGTGGATAGGGGGGCTCCTGTACCTGGGCAATGGATTTTTTTTTGATATCCTGGCCGTCCACCATCATTTTTGAAAAAAGACCTCCTTCGCTGATGGCACCAACCACTTCCTGGCCTTGCATTACAGGCAGGTTTTCGATGTTATATTTTTGCATCAGTTCCACGGCTTCACCCACCAATTGGCCGGGAGATACCGTGACCAGCCGCTGTGTGCCCCTTCCGCTGACAATATCCTTGAAGGTTTTTACATCCAGGAAACCGCGCTCCATCATCCACTGGTCATTGTATATTTTCCCCACGTACCGGCTTCCGTGATCATGAAAGATGCAAACCACCATATCCCCCTTTTTCAGGTGGCCTTTGAGCTGCATCATTCCCTGCAGGCAGCTTCCTGCGCTGTATCCGCAGAAAAGCCCTTCTTCTTTGGCAATGCGTCTGGCCATCACGGCCCCGTCCTTATCGGTCACTTTTTCAAAACGGTCAATCACACTCATGTCGTAGTTCTGGGGGACAAAATCTTCCCCGAACCCCTCGCTGATATAGGGATATACCTCATTTTGATCCAGTTCGCCGGTCTCGTAATATTTCTTGAGCAGCGAGCCGTAACTGTCTATAGCCCAAATCTGGATATCCGGATTCTTTTCCTTGAGGTATTTTCCCGTTCCCACAATAGTCCCCCCGGTTCCGGTGGCTACAACCAGGTGGGTTACCTGGCCGCCGGTCTGCTCCCAGATTTCAGGACCGGTCTGCTCATAGTGGGCCAGCCGGTTGGCCAGGTTATCGTACTGATTGACGTACCAGGAATTGGGAACCTCCGAAGCCAGCCTCCTGGACACGGAATAGTAGGACCTGGGATCATCGGGCTCCACATTGGTAGGGCATACGATGACCTCAGCACCCACCGCCTTGAGAATATCCGCCTTTTCTTTAGACTGCTTGTCGGTGGTGGTAAATATGCATTTGTACCCCTTGACGCAGGCGGCCAGGGCCAGTCCCATCCCCGTATTGCCGCTGGTTCCTTCGATTATGGTACCCCCTGGTTTTATTTTTCCTTCCAATTCCGCTACTTCCAGCATTTTAAGAGCCATCCTGTCTTTGATGGAATTGCCCGGATTGAAATATTCCACCTTGGCCAGAACCGTGCATGGAAGGGACTTGGTAATCTTATTGAGACGTATCAGCGGTGTATTCCCAATGGTTTCGAGCACATTGTTTTTAATATCCATAGTAGATTTTATTCCCTGCAAAGGTAAGATTTTGTAGAAGAGTCCTGCCGGCATCTTGGTTTTTAGCAAACAGGGAAAATCAGGAATGGCGGGTCTGCTGGCGGTTGATTTTTGGTGATCCTGTTTGTGAATAAAACAAAATTTTTTCTATGAGTGCATCCTTTACATTTGCATCCCCCCTGAAAACAGGTAATTATGGAACCCAAATATATTCAGCAGGCAGCACTAAAACTCAACCTATCCCTAAAACAGGTCCAGCAGGTCTGCCAGCTACACGACGAAGGAGCGACCATCCCCTTTATGGCCAGGTACCGCAAGGAAGCCACCGGCAACCTGGATGAGGTGGCTATCGGCCATATTGTGGAAGAGATCAGGTATTTTACCGAACTGGAAAAAAGAAAGGAAACCGTCCTGAAAACCATTGAAGGATTGGGGCGGCTGACACCGGAGCTCCGAACCCGGATTGAGGATTGTTTTGAGGCCACCATATTGGAAGACCTCTATCTTCCCTATAAACCCAAAAGAAAGACCAGGGCAACCACTGCCATGGAAAAAGGACTGGAGCCACTGGCCACCTTTATTTTCAGTCAGGGACCCGGTGACCCCGAAACGGAGGCAGCAAAATTCATCGGGGAACAGGTTAAAGATGTCCGGGAGGCACTCCAGGGGGCCAGGGACATCGTGGCGGAATGGATTACTGAAAATGTGCAGGCCAGAAACATAATCCGTCATCTTTTCACCCAGGAGGCCGTCTTGTTTTCCAAGGTGATCGCTTCCAAAAAGGAGGAAGAAGAGGCCCAGAAGTACAGGGATTATTTCGAATTCAGTGAACCCCTGGCCAAAACACCTTCCCACCGCCTGCTGGCCATTCGCAGGGGAGAGAAAGAAGGCTTTCTTCTGATGGATATACATATTGACAAGCCCCGGGCCATCGATGAGCTGGAAAGACTGCTGGTAACGGGTAAACACCCGGTAAGCGCCCACCTGAAGATGGCCATTGACGATTGTTTTGAAAGGCTCCTGAAACCATCCATAGAAAATGAGTTCCGGGTCATAAGCAAGAACCGGGCGGACGAGGAAGCCATCGGCGTTTTCGCTGAAAACCTGCGGCAGCTGTTGCTGGCCTCCCCACTTGGATCAAAACGATTACTGGCTCTTGACCCGGGATTCCGAACCGGTTGTAAGGTGGTTTGCCTGGATGAACAGGGTAATTTTCTGACCAATACCACCATTTATCCCCATCCGCCACAACAAAGCAGCCGGGAAAGCATCTCCGAGATCCAGAATCTGGTTGACCGTTATGATATCCAGGCAATTGGGATTGGAAACGGGACTGCGGGCAGGGAAACCGAGCAGTTCATACGATCCATTGATTTTGGAAGGCCGGTGAGCGTTTTCATGGTCAATGAAAGCGGGGCCTCCATTTATTCTGCCTCCGAGGTGGCCAGGGAGGAGTTCCCCGATATGGACCTGACAGTGCGCGGAGCGGTCAGTATCGGCCGTCGCCTGCTGGATCCCCTAAGCGAACTGGTCAAAATTGATCCCAAATCGATAGGGGTAGGACAGTACCAGCATGATGTCAATCAGCCGAAATTGAAAGAGCAGTTGGACCGGATTGTGGAAAGCTGTGTGAACCATGTGGGCGTAAACCTCAATACGGCCAGCCGGCATCTGTTGATGTATGTGTCCGGATTGAGTGCTACCCTGGCCCGTAACATTGTGGAATACCGAGCCAAAAACGGTGCGTTCAAGACCCGGGATGAACTCCGGAAGGTAAGCCTGATGGGCCCCAAAACCTTTGAACAATGTGCGGCCTTCCTGAGAATTCCCTCAGCAGCCAATCCGCTGGACAACAGCGCCGTCCATCCTGAAAGTTATGTTGTGGTGGAATCCATGGCCCGCGACCTGTCCTGCAGCATTCCCGATCTCGTAGGTCAGCCGGAGCTGCGCAGGCGGATCGATAAAAGTAAATACCTCTCCGAGACAGCCGGGGAGTTCACCCTGGAGGATATCCTCAAGGAACTCGAAAAACCGGGCCGCGATCCACGGTCCCTGGTGGAGGAATTTCGTTTTGATGACTCCATTCACAGCATGGAAGACCTTCGTCCGGGCATGAGCGTGCCGGGTATTGTAACCAATATTACCAATTTCGGTGTTTTCGTGGATATTGGGGTAAAGCAGGACGGGCTGATACATATTTCTCAGCTGAGCAACCACTATATCAGCGACCCCAACAGTGTGGTAAAATTGCAGCAACGCCTTCAGGTAACGGTACTGGAAGTGGATGTAACCCGTAAAAGGATATCCCTATCCCTCAAGGACCAGCAAACACCACCCGCGTCTGCAGGCCAGGGCCGCCCGGCCGGCCGGACAACGGGGACCGGCCCTTCGGCAGCAGGCAGGCCCAAAGCGCCGGCCAACCGGGAGAACCCGGTCAATGATTTTCAGGCGAAGCTCATGGAGCTGAAGCATAAATTCAGGAACTAGGCGCCCTGGTCACCGGGCTGGCCGGTCGGACGGAAAGACCCTGGCAACCTTGCTGGAATGTTCAGGAAGGCTGCCAGGGCGGGTTGAAGTCTTAGTTCTCAGACCCCTTTATGGGGAGGGTATTGTTTTTGCGATGCAGGTACATATCCAGCAACACCAGCCCCAGAACCACATTGATCAGCAGAAACACACTGGTAAAGGTCGGATTGAGCATTTTGCTCCAGTCCATTTTTTTATCCAGGTGGTATTGGGACATCCAGCCCGGTGAACTGCCCTGTGACCAGTTGATTTGACCAAAGCCATACACCAGAAAACCCAGCACCATCAGCACAAAAAAGCCGCCGATTCCCCATATTATATGGTTATTTATATAATTCCTGGTGGCGGGTGCGACCTGATAGCGGGCGATCTGTTCCATCACATTTTTGGTAAACCGAAGGGAAGGTTCCTCGAGTTCTGAATGGCTCATGAGGGCATGGACCTCCAGGAGCTCCCTGTATTTGTTTTTCCATTCCAGCTGGGTGGCTAACAGGTTTTCGATGGCCGAATTCTCGGCATCATCTCTCAGCCCGTCAATATAATTCCAGAGGCGGTCCTCCATTTGTTGCTCTTCCATAGTTCCTCCTTTGATGATTGGGTAAATGTTATTACAAAGTTGCGGCCAATTATGCTGCCGGCCGCTCCAATGCTTAATCGTTATATAATTCCCGGATTTCATGGCTATAAAATTTTTCCATCTTTTCCTTCAGCCTGTGCCTGGCCCGGTGCAGTTTTACCTTCACATTGCCCGGTTCAAGCCCCAGGATACGGGCCATTTCTTCCAGCGACTGCTCCGCCTTGTAAAACAGGGTTATGATCTGGGCATCATCTGGACTAAGCATCCCTATGGCCTCATTGACCATGCGCTGCCTTGATTTGTGCTCCACGGCATTGGCTTTGAAGGAAGATTCCTGGTTCTCCACCTGGAGGTAGGTCTTCTCATTATCCAGTGACAGGGTGTCCATTTTTTTCTTTCTCAAAAAAGTAATGCAGCTGGTTCGCACAATGGTGTAGAGCCAGGTACTGAACTTGGATTCTCCCCGAAAATCAGCCAGGGACCGGTAGGCCTTCACAAAAATATCCTGGGAAACCTCCTCGGCATCCTCACGGCTGTCGATCATTCGCAGGACCAGCGTGAATACGTAGTTCTGGTACCGCTCCACCAAATGGGCATACAGGGTCTGTTCTCCGGCAAGAACCCTCCTAATTATTTCATTATCAGTCAATCCTGTTTGCATGCCGACTATTAGACTACATTCCTGCGTGCAGGGTTACAGCAGGAAGGGGGGAAAAACATGGTTTATATAGAGAAGGGCTGGCAATCATCCAGCCTTTTTGGTTTAAGTTACGTTTTTCTGCCTGATCCTTCAAAAAGCCCGCCTTACGGGGGCAACCCCTATCAGGGGGTGTTTTTTCAAAAAAGGGGAATATATTGTAACCTCACTGCCCGGGATGGGGTCATACATGGCAGTAAGGGCGCCCAAAAGTACTTTTGAAAAAAATGTCCCGGATTGTAACCTGAAACAACAATTGTCAGTCTGATACAGAAATTAGCAAACAAATTTTTTAAAAAATAAACTGAATTATTATGCGTAACGAAGAAATCTTAATTCCCCTGGTCATGTTTGCCGGCGGCTTTGCCATGGTGTTTGGTATAGTGTACCTCAAAACACGCCAGAATCTGGCCATGATAGAAAAGGGCATGAACCCAAAACTGGTGGAAAGAAGGCCAACGCCTTACAGGAACCTGAAATGGGGGCTTTTGCTGGTGGGCGCTGGGATCGGGCTATTTCTGGCCTACCTGCTGGATAATTTTGTCTTTAACAAGATCAATCATACCGGTTTTGATTCCGACAACAATGTGGCCATTTATTTTGCCCTCATTGCAATCGGTGGCGGCCTCGGACTCATCTCCTCCTACAGGATTGAAAAAAAGGAATTACTGGACCGCTATCCTGACCAGCCCTAAAAAAAGGCCCGGCTCGGTCAGCCAAGGTAAAAAGGCATCCTGCTCAAGGATGCCTTTTTACTGTGGACCATGGCTGGCGGCACAATAACAGAAATGGCTTATTTTCCAATGAGTTCCATGGCTTTTTTGACCACCGGGTCATTGATATTGACAATTTCAAAATATCCTTCCAGCCGCCATATCTGACGGGCCAGCAATGCCTTGGTACGCTGGATCAACTGGTTTTTATCCTGGTCGGGAATGTTTTTCAGGTTGATGCTGTCGCGGGAAGCATAATCGACCAGGTTTTTCCAAAGCCTGTCCTCGTCATGAAAACCGGCATTGAATTCGGCTGGTGTCCGAAAACGCTGGAAGGATGGCCGGTTCTGGATATAATAGGTATAAATGAACCGGGTAAGTGTATTGCTGATGTATAATTCGGTCATGCTCTTGCTGAGTCTGCTGGTGTCGAATGCCATGAACACGTCGGGCGTAATGCCGCCCCCTCCATATACTAGGTGCCCCCCCTTGGTCTTATATGCCTTCCCGTTGTGGGTGCCGGAAGTATCGCCATGCAATACCTCCCCGTCATGGAACCTCTTCATGACTTCGTCGTTGTATGCCTGGTGATCATCCTTATTATAGGGCTTCTGAATACTTCTGCCCAGCGGGGTATAATACCTGGCTACTGTGAGTCGGAGTGCACTGCCGTCGCTGAGCTGGTACTGTTCCTGTACCAGGCCTTTGCCAAAAGTCCTTCTTCCGATGATGATTGCCCGGTCCCAGTCCTGTAAAGCCCCCGTCAGGATTTCACTGGCAGAGGCCGTTCCTTCATCCACCAGTACGGCCAGGGCTCCTTTTTCAAAAAGCCCGTCAATGCGGCAGCGGTATTCGACTTTGGGGGAGTTGTTTCCCTGGGTATATACAATGAGTTTATCTTCATCCAGGAAATCATCGGCTACCTTAACGGCTTCCTGCAAGACACCACCGCCATTGCCACGCAGGTCAAGGATCATTTTCTTCAGGCCGAGGGGTTGAAGCCGCATTACGGCCTGGGCAAATTCCGCATGGGTTAACTCCGAAAACCGGTTGATACGAATGTAACCGGTGACAGGGTCAATCATGTAGGCGGCGTCCACCGAAGGGGATGGGATGGTTCCGCGCATAATCGTTACCTGTTTTGGCAGGCCTTCATGCAGCACGGTTACCCGTATTTCAGAGGCTCCGGGCCCCCGCAGCAGCCTTTTGATCCGGTCTCCGCTGATGCCATTGCCCGCTACCAGGGAATCATTGACCTGCAGGAATTTGTCTCCAACCTGCAGTCCGGCCTTTTCGCTGGGACCGCCGGCCAGGACATTTACCACATTGACCGTATCATCAAAAATCTGGAATTCCACCCCGATGCCTTCAAAATTACCCTGAAGGTCCTCATTGACGTCACCGAGTTCCATGGCGGGAATAAAAACCGAATGCGGGTCCAGGTGGGCAAGCAGTCCCTGAATTGCGTTGATGCCCAGGGTATCTGCGCTCACGGGATCCACGTATTTCTGGTTGACCAGGTCAATGACTTCCTGGACGGGAGCCTGTTTACGGATTTTAAAAAATCCTTTCTGGCCAATATTTCCATGCAACCTGTAACCAATCAGCATTCCCAAAACAACCATAATGGAAAAAAGCAATGGGATCCAAACCTGTAGTTTTTTCATTAATTGTCCTTTTTCTTCAATTAATTGCACAAATTAAGCAAATGCTTTGAACGGTTTATAAAGAGATTTATGGGTTAACTCTCACCGGTGAATTTTAACTTCGTGTAAATGACCGGATCCTCCACCAAGGAAAAAAAACGATTATGAATATATTACTGGCAGACAGCGGTTCTACAAAATGTGAGTGGTGTTTGTTGAAAAACGGCCGAAAAAAATTTATCTATACCCAGGGTATCAGTCCCTATTTCCTGAACACCGTACAGATCCAAAAACTGCTCGAACAGGAACTGCTGCCCCTGCTGCCCCGGCAAACCGTCCTGGACGAAATTCATTTTTACGGAACCGGCTGTAACAACCCGATCAGTAAAAGGACCGTGCAAAAGGCCCTCAAAAAGGTCTTCCCCGCCGCCTCCGTTCATATAGACCACGACCTGATGGGGGCGGCCCTGGCACTGTGCGGGGAATCCCGCGGGATTGCCTGCATCCTGGGAACGGGAAGCAACTCCTGCTATTTTAACGGCAAAAGAATCGTATCAAACAGCCCGGGACTGGGCTATATCCTGGGGGACGAGGGAAGTGGCGCCTACCTGGGAAAAAAAGTGCTCCAGTATTATCTCTATCATACCTTCGATGAGGAGCTGCGTTACAAATTTGACGCGGCCTATACCACCAACCGGGTGGAGATTCTGGAAAATATCTATAAAAAGCCGCTTCCCAACAGGTACCTGGCCTCCTTCACCATGTTTCTTGCCGAAAACCGGGGCCATTATATGATCGAGAATATCCTGGAAGACGGCCTCAATGATTTTTTCTTCACACATCTATGCAAATACCGGGAGAGTTGGAAATACCCGATCCATTTTACCGGCGCAGTGGCTTTTGGATTTGCAGATGTGATCCGGGAACTGATGGGCACCTACGAATTTGAACTCGGAAAAATACTGAAAAGGCCCATGGACGGACTGATTCATCACCATGGGCGTCGGTAGGGGCCGGCAGTAGCTTAAATAACTCAACCCAGTAACACCATGATGGAATTTGAAAGAATGACGGAAGAACCCGGGAAATACAGACACCTGGAAAAAATGAGTATTTCCGAAATACTTAACAACATCAATCAGGAGGATAAAACCGTCCCCCTGGCCGTAGAGAAGGCCATCCCCCAGATCGAAAAACTGGTGGCAGCCGTCACCGATAAAATGCTGGCGGGAGGCCGGCTTTTTTATGTGGGTGCCGGCACCAGTGGGCGCTTGGGCATATTGGATGCCAGTGAAATTCCACCCACCTATGGCATGCCCTTCGGCCTGGTCATTGGACTGATTGCGGGCGGAGAGCAGGCCATTCAGAAACCCATTGAAAATGCAGAAGATAACAAAACCCAAGGATGGCTTGACCTGGCCCAGCACCAGGTAAATGAAAAGGACCTGGTGATTGGCATTGCGGCCAGTGGCGCCACCCCCTATGTAATCGGGGCCATGGAAGAAAGCCGGAAAAGAGGCATCACTACCGGTTGCATCACCTGCAATCCGGGCTCTCCCATATCTGCCATTGCCGATTTCCCCATTGAGGTACTGGTGGGCCCCGAATTTGTGACCGGCAGTACCAGGATGAAAAGCGGTACTGCCCAGAAGCTGGTGCTGAATATGATCAGCACCACCGTTATGATTCAGATCGGCCGGGTAGAGGACAATAGAATGGTCAATATGCAACTGACCAACGCCAAACTGGTGGATCGTGGCACACATATGCTCATGGAAAAAACGGGTATTTCCGATTACCAGCAGGCAAGAGCCCTTTTATTAAAATACGGAAGCGTAAAAAAAGCCAGCGATGCGGCAGCAGCAGGCTGAATTTTATTTGGAAATCCTTTTTAGTTCACTGTATATTGCCGGGGAGAACTTATTGTTTTCCTGGAATTACACGGAGTATGCACGATATTGAACCCTTTTATAACTGGCGGCATTTGTATGTGAGCGAAGAGGATGAACGGTCTCCTTTTTACGGCAGGAGTTATTCTGAATTTGAGTTTTCACTGACCATCTATAATTATTATATCCATCCCCAGTGGGATGATTTCGGATCAAAGACCCTTTACCTGAAAATACTACTGGCGGACTACGAGGAGCGCTATGTGGTTATGGAACTGATCGGAGAGTGGAATGACGCTATTGAAAATGATATCATGTTCCTCAAGCGGGAGGTCATTGATAAGTTTTTTGAAAACGGCATCACCAAATTCATCCTGATATCTGAAAATGTCCTCAATTTTCACAGCGGGGACAAGGATTATTACCAGGAGTGGTTCGAGGAAGTCACCGATGAGCAGGGATGGATCGCCTGTCTGAATATGCCTGAGCAGACCCAATACGATTTCCGGAGGGCCAAATTAAATCGTTATGTGGAGCTGGTTGGCCTGGATAACTGGAGAATCTACAAACCCTTCCACCTGTTTCAAAAGATTGACGGTGAGATTTTAAAACGCCTGGAATAGGCTTCCACAAAGCATTTAGATTAAAAAAGCGCCCTTTGGTGACTGTAATTTGAGCATAAAAATAAATTTTGTGTTTCCCAATAAGTTTCTATTTTTGATAGAATATATGATACTCACAAAGGCATACCGTTATTTTTACTTTTATTTTTATTTCTACTTTACCAGTAGGCCGGGATTGCTTTTGTTAAAAACCAGATAACCACCAAAAAATTAACATAAGGATTCCCGGCCAAAAGCCGGGATTTCTGTTTTTACAATATGATGAACAAGAAAATATCCATACAGGGCTACGAGGGCAGTTTCCACCAGGAAGCAGCCAGGCAGTTTTTTGGCAAGCAGGTGGAGGTCATTCCCTGCGCGACCTTCCGGGAAGTTATCAGGATTGCGGGAAACAGGAAGGAAAGCGACGGGGGGGTGATGGCCATTGAGAATTCCATTGCCGGGAGTATATTACCCAATTATAACCTGCTGCAAAAAAGCAACCTGCGGGTGGTCGGGGAGATATATTTGCCCATCAAGCAGCATCTTCTGGTTAACCCCGGCGTCAGGCTGGAAGATATCCGGGAAGTCCATTCCCACCCCATGGCCATTCAGCAGTGCCTGGCTTTCCTGGACAAGCATGACTGGAAGTTGGTTGAAACCGAAGATACGGCCCTCAGCGCAAAGCATGTGCATCAGCACCGAAGCAAATACATCGCGGCCATAGCCAGCAGGCTGGCCTCGGAATTATTCGGACTGCATATGATTGCGCCCAATATACACACCATGAAAAACAATTATACACGTTTTCTGGTGATACAGCGCGAAGAAACGGCCATGACCGTTGACAATGCCGACAAGGCTTCCGTGAATTTCCATACCGATCACTCCAGAGGAAGCCTGGCACGCGTGCTTACCCGCATAGCGGAGGGTGGCATAAACCTGAGCAAACTGCAGAGTTTCCCCATACCAGGCAGCGACTGGGAATATTCATTCCATGCAGATATGGAATTTGATTCACTGGGCCAGTTTCAGGAGGTAATTGAATCCATCAGGCCGATCACCGCCGGGTTGAAAATTTACGGAATCTATAAAAATGGTAAACAGGCGGGCTAGGCTGCGGGCAGGGCATGGCATTTTTTTACAACGTATTGAACGAAATCATATGAACACATCCAGGCGACTTGAAGGAATCGGCGAATACTATTTTTCCCAAAAACTCCGGGAAATTGAGGAACTCCACCGGCAGGGCAAAGAAATCATTAACCTGGGGATAGGCAGCCCTGATTTACCCCCCCATCCCTCGGTCATAGAAGTCTTACAACAGGAAAGTGCCAAACCAGGGGTCCATGCCTACCAGAGTTACAAAGGCTCCCCTGTTTTCAGGAAAGCGGTCGCAGACTGGTACAGCCGTTGGTACGGGGTCGCATTAAATCCCGACACGGAAATACTCCCCATGATTGGCAGCAAGGAAGGAATTATGCATATTTGTATGACCTACCTCAACGAGGGAGACCAAGCCCTTGTTCCCAACCCGGGTTATCCAACCTACAGGAGTGCCGTCAAACTCGCTGGTGGCCTGGCCGTGGACTATGACCTGAAAAAGGAAAATACCTGGTTCCCTGATTTTGAGGCGCTTGAAAGGACGGACCTGAGCAAAACTAGGCTGATGTGGATAAATTACCCGCAGATGCCAACTGGTCAGCTGCCGGATAAAAACCTGTTCGAAAGACTTATAGCCTTTGGCAGGAAACATCATATTTTGATCTGTCATGATAATCCCTACAGCTTTATACTCAATGATAACCCCATGAGCCTGCTGGCCGTCGAAGGGGCCATGGATACGGCCATTGAACTGAATTCCTTAAGCAAGTCACAGAATATGGCCGGATGGCGGGTAGGCATGCTGGTGGGGGCCCGTGAAAGGATTGATGAAGTATTGCGATTCAAAAGTAATATGGACAGCGGGATGTTCCTGCCCGTTCAGCTGGCTGCTGCAAAGGCCCTCAGCCTCCCCAAGGACTGGTATGATGGATTAAATGCCATATATATCCGCAGGCGGGAGCTGGTTTATGAACTGCTTGGCCTGCTTGGTTGCAGCTTTGACAGGAGCCAGGCCGGCATGTTTGTCTGGGCGCAGATACCACCGGAGGCGGAAAGTGGCTTTGCGCTGAGCGACGAGGTGCTTTACCGGTCAGGCGTGTTCATTACCCCCGGCGGGATTTTTGGATCGGCCGGAGAGCGCTATGTAAGGGTCAGCCTGTGCAGTACGGAGGAAAAATTTCAAAAAAGCATTGAAAAAATAAAACAATTCCTGGCCCAAAAATCCCAATCTCATGTTTGATTCTGTTACCATCGTAGGGGTAGGTCTGATCAGCGGATCCTTCAGCCTGGCACTGAAGGAGAAGGGTATGGTCAGAAACGTAATCGGTGTAAGCCGGACAGAACAGAGTATTCAAAAGGCCCTGGAGCTGGGCCTTATAGACGAGACACTTCCCCTGGAGGAAGCCGTTCTGAAAAGCGACCTGATTTATGTGGCCATACCGGTGGATGTAACCGTACCGGTTGTCCGAAAAGTGCTGGATATAATCAATGACAGGCAGATTGTTGCTGACGCCGGCTCTACCAAACACAGCCTGTGTTCCGCACTGGCCGATCATCCCATGCGCCGGCGTTTTGTAGCCACTCATCCCATGTGGGGTACCGAATACAGCGGCCCGGAAGCAGCTGTAAAGGATGCCTTCCGGGGCAGAACCTGTGTCATTTGCGAAAAACAGAAAAGTGATCCGGATGCCGTTGAGGCTATGGAGAAAGTGTATCGCCGCCTGGGGATGGAGATCGCCTATATGGATGCCGATAGTCATGATATGCATGCGGCTTATGTTAGTCATATTTCCCATATTACCTCCTTTGCCCTTGCCAATACGGTGCTGGAAAAGGAAAAGGAAGAGGATGCCATTTTCGAGCTGGCCGGGGGCGGTTTTGAATCGACTGTTCGGCTAGCCAAAAGCAATCCTTCCATGTGGCTGCCGGTTTTTATGCAAAACAGGGAAAATGTGCTGGATGTCCTCAACGAACACATTGCCCAGCTTCGAAAATTCAAGAGCTGTTTGGAAAAGGAAAACTATGATTATCTGCGTGAATTAATGGAAAATGCCAATAAAATCAAAAGGATTTTGAAATAGCCGGCTGGTCAGAAGCCACCGGCAGACAACCTGGCGCCGTGGGAGCCGGAAGGCTGCGCCGGCCGCTGTGAAAGGGCCCCCGGGTTTTCAAAAACTAAAACTGGCTGCAAGCGGCAATAGTCGTACCTTTGCGCCAAATTTTAAAAGTATATGGCGACATTTGAAGAGTTGGGTTTAGATGCGAGATTGGTTCAGGCAACCGATGCACTGGGATTTAAGCAACCAACACCGATACAGGAGCAAGCGATTCCTGTATTATTAAGCGGAACAAAGGACCTGGTCGGACTGGCACAAACCGGCACGGGAAAGACAGCTGCATTTGCTCTGCCGCTGTTGCAACTGGTGGCAGTGGAAAATAAATACCCCCTGGCGCTGGTGGTATGTCCCACCAGGGAATTATGTCTGCAGATAGTCAATGAAATTGAATTGTTCAAGAAGTTCCTGCCTGGCATGCATGCCATTGCCGTCTATGGCGGCACTTCCATCGGCATGCAGATTCGGGATCTCAAAAGGGGAATTCAGATTGTGGTTGCAACTCCCGGCAGGCTCATAGACCTGATCGAACGCAAGGCCATCAACCTGGAACAAATCAAATATGTGGTACTTGATGAAGCGGATGAGATGCTGAATATGGGCTTTAAAGATGATATAGAATTCATTTTGCAAAATACCCCCAAACGGGAAGCAACCTGGCTGTTCAGTGCCACCATGCCCCCGGAGATTCGCAGGGTCAGCAAAAAGTACATGCAGCAGCCGGTAGAAATTACCGTTGGAAAGATGAATACAGCCAACAAGAATGTGGATCATCAGTATTATGTGGCATCCGCCCATCACCGCTATGAAACACTCAAAAGGCTCATTGATTTCAACCCGGGGATCTATGGGCTTATATTCACCCGTACAAAGGCCGATGCCCAAAATATTGCCGAAAAACTGACCCGCGAAGGGTATGATATTGACGCCCTTCATGGCGATTTGACACAGCAGCAGCGCGACAAGGTGATGGGGGAGTTCCGGGAAAAAACACTGCAGTTGCTGATCGCGACCGATGTGGCTGCAAGGGGTATTGATGTGCAGGGGATTACACATGTGATTAATTACGAATTACCCGATGACGTGGAAGTATACACCCACCGCAGCGGACGCACGGGACGTGCCGGAAACACAGGTATCTGCCTGTCAATCGTCCATAGCCGTGAAATTGGAAAACTTCGCCAGATTGAGCGGATTGTCCAGGTGCCGTTTCATAAACTGGAAATTCCCGGGGGCAAGGAAGTTTGCCGTAAGCAGTTTTTCTATTTTATGGAAAAGCTGCTCCAGACTGATATCAGTCACGGCGACTATGAAACCTACGTACCTATGATTGCCGAGAAATTTGCCGATATCAGCAAAGAGGAGATTCTCAAACGGGTAGCAGCCATGGAATTCGACCGTTTTCTTAAATATTATGAAAATGCCGAAGACCTCAACCTTCGTGAAAGAACCCGTGATTTCAGGACAGAAGGCCCCAGGATTGGGGGAGACCGCAGGGAAAGGATACCTGCCCGGGAAACCGGCCGTGAACCCAGGGGCCGCGAATTCAGCGGGGGAAGCGGTGATTTTGCCAAACTCTTTGTCAACCTGGGTACCAAGGATGGGTTTTATAAGGCCAGTTTCCTTCAGTTCATTCTGGATATGAGCGAACTGCGTAAAGAGGTACTGGGAAGGATCGATATGAAGGAAATGAACAGTTGGATAGAAATAGAACGGTCTGCCGCCAATCAGATGATCAGGGCGATCGACGGTAAAAATTATAAAGGCCGCCGCATCCGGATGAATGATGCAAACAGCAGGTAGGCACGAAATTGTTGACTCATTAACATCACAACATATGGAAGCAACACAAGCAAAAAACTCGAAAGAAATTGTACAGACCCTCTGGAAAAAAAGACCCTTGATTATTTCAGGTCCCTGCAGTGCGGAAACGGAGGATCAGGTGCTAGAAACAGCTACCAGGCTGGCTAAAACCGGCAGGGTTGATATACTACGGGCCGGAATTTGGAAACCCCGCACCCGTCCCGGTATGTTTGAAGGAATCGGAGCCAAGGGACTTCCCTGGCTGCAGCACGCCAAAAAAATCACAGGACTCCCTACTACCGTGGAGGTGGCAACTGGCAAGCAGGTCGAAGACGCATTAACTTTTGATGTCGATATACTCTGGATTGGCGCCCGTACGACGGTCAATCCATTCAGTGTCCAGGAAGTGGCTGATGCCCTCAGGGGTGTGGATGTTCCTGTCCTGATAAAAAACCCGATTAATCCCGATCTTGAATTGTGGACCGGTGCCGTTGAGCGTGTCGCCAAGGCAGGCATCAAACAAATTGGCCTGATCCATCGTGGCTTCAGTTCCTATGGAAATACAGAATACAGGAATGCCCCCATGTGGCATCTGGCCATAGAAATGAAAAGACGTAACCCGGAAATGATGATCATCAATGACCCCTCCCATATCAGCGGCAGAAGGGATATATTGCTGGATGTGGCCCAAAAAGCCATCGACCTTGATTTTGACGGACTCATGATAGAGAGTCATATTGACCCCGATAATGCCTGGAGCGATGCCAAGCAGCAGGTAACCCCTGAACGCCTCGGTGAAATTCTGGATAGCATCGTCTGGCGCAAGGAAGATATTAACTCCGAAGAATTTCATCAGGCTATGGAAAAGATGCGCCAGCAGATCAATCAGCTGGATGATGAACTCCTGCAGGTTTTGAGCCAGCGCATGAAGGTTGCTGATAAAATCGGACAATACAAGAAGGAAAATAATATTACCATTCTGCAGACCAATCGCTGGAATGCGATTTTGGAAAGAGCCTTCGCAAAGGGGGAAAAACTGGGTCTGAGCAAGGAATTCATCACCAAATATTTTGATGCCGTTCATATGGAAAGCATCAGCCACCAGAATAAAGTGCTTAATTCATAAGCCGTCTTTCCCTTACTTACCGGGGTGCCCGCCAAAGGGGGCGCCCCGGTAAAAATCAACGGAATGATAAACCCAACCAGCAAAGTATTTCTTTTTGTCCATGTCATATGTTGTGTGAAGGGCAGGGAGTCGATTTTGACCAAGCCGGTAAGGAACGTGCTTTTCCCCCGCATCAGGCAGGTTGCCGCTGACAAACTTGCCCGGATTGTCGCAATCAACGGGGTGGAGAACCACCTTCATATCCTGTTGCAATTACATCCTTCTTTTGGACTTTCCCAGGTAGTAAAGACATTGAAAGATGAATCCTCCCTTTGGCTCAACCTCAACAAATTCCTGCCCCAGGATTTTGAATGGGAGGAGGACTATATGGCCTATTCGGTCAGCCCCAGTGCCATCAGGCAGGTTACTGAATACATTGATCAACAGGAAGTCCACCATAAAACAAGGACACTGGACAGTGAACTGGAAGCATTCGACAGACTTATACCCGGATGAACAGACAGCCCTATCCCTTAACGGCTTAGCCATTCAAAGAACAACTATGCAGAAAAAGATATATCAGTTTTCCAGCAGGCAGGTGGCTTATTATTTTGATGCGGAACTGACCTTGCTTGACCGCCTGGTTGAAAAAGACCGGGCCGTGATCATAACGGACGAAAATGTATGGAAGTTCCATGCCAGGAAATTCAAAGGCTGGAAGACTATCGTATTAAAGCCTGGTGAGCAGTTTAAGAACCAGGCTGCGGTTGATGCTGTCATTGAACAACTGATAAATTACGGAGCAGACCGCAAGTCTTTCCTGGTTGGAGTGGGAGGAGGGGTTGTGACGGACATAACGGGTTTTGCAGCATCCATTTACATGCGGGGGATCCGGTTTGGATTTGTGCCTACCAGCCTGTTGGCGATGGTGGATGCCTCCATCGGGGGGAAAAATGGTATTGACGTCGGACTATACAAGAACCTGATAGGATTGGTAAACCAGCCTGAGTTTTTGCTCTATGATGTGAGCCTTCTTAGGTCTCTTCCGAAAACAGAATGGTCCAATGGCTTTGCTGAGATCATTAAACACGCGGCGATAAGGGATGCCCGGTTATTCAGGGAACTTGAAAAGAACAAGCCGGCATTTTACCAAAAGCAACCTGCTGCGCTTTCAAAACTCATAAGGCGCAACGCCATAATTAAATCTACGGTGGTCCAGCAGGATGAGTTTGAACAGGGTGACCGGAAGCACCTTAATTTCGGTCATACCCTGGGCCATGCCATCGAAAATCTTTACGGTCTTTCCCATGGTCAGGCCATTTCAATCGGGATGGTCGCTGCCTCCCTGCTGAGTGAGCAACTCACGGAATTCAAGCAAACCGCCGAAATCATCCGGGTTCTTCAGCAATACGGGTTGCCTACCAAGGCCGACTTCAATGCCGATAAAGTGTTTTCGGTATTAAGGATGGACAAAAAGAAAGAAAAATCCTCCATGAATTATATCCTGTTGAAAAAAATTGGCAGCGCTGTTACCCAATCCATTCCCATCGATCAACTCGAAGAATTGATTCGTTCCATCACCATGGCCAGATAAATCAAGAATTAAAATCATTATGCAGGTAAGGATAAAACCATCAACCCTACATGGCGCCATACAGGCGCCGGCATCGAAGAGTTCCATGCAGCGCGCCTGCGCGGCCGCCTTGCTTCGAAACGGGGATACCATCATCGAAAATCCCGGGCATGCAAACGACGACCGGGCTGCACTGACCGTTATTGAAGCGCTGGGTGCCGTGGTGCACCAAAAAGACGACGGGTCCCTGCTCATTTGCAGTCATGGACTTCATCCCACTGCCCAGACCGTCAATTGCGGGGAAAGCGGGCTGGGAATCCGTATGTTTGCTCCCATCATCGCACTGAGTAATCAGGACATGCTTATCCGGGGGGAAGGGAGTCTGCTGGGCAGACCCATGGATTTTTTCGATACAGTGCTCCCTGACCTGGGGGTGCAGGTGGTTTCCAATAATGGCAGGCTGCCCCTGAAAATCCGCGGGCCTTTGAAGCCGGCCGATATAGAAATCGACGGATCCCTCAGTTCCCAGTTCCTGACCGGCCTGCTGATGGCTTATGCCGCTGCCGGTGCCAGCAAGGTGACCATTTCCGTAAAAGACCTGAAAAGCAAACCCTATATCGACCTAACCCTGCAGGTTATGGAACATTTTGGCTGGAAAGTGGAAAACAGGGGATACAGGGAATTCTATTTCGGCGAAGCGCCTTCCTTTCCGCCGGGTGATGGTCCCCTGCATTATAAGGTGGAAGGGGATTGGAGCGGTGGAGCCTTCCTGCTGGTTGCCGGGGCCATAGCGGGAAATATAAGGATCAAAGGGCTGGATACGGCTTCTACCCAGGCTGACAAAGCCATGCTAATGGCCCTGAATCGATGCGGTGCCGCGATGACCACGGAAAAAACCGAAATTAGTATCGGGCCCAGCAGCCTCCGTTGCTTTGAATTTGATGCAACCGATTGTCCCGATTTGTTCCCGCCGCTGGCAGCCCTGGCCGCCTATTGTAAAGGGACCACCGTGATCAGGGGGGTGGGCAGGCTGGCGCATAAGGAAAGCAACCGGGCCCTGACCCTGCAGGAGGAGTTCCGGAAAATGGGTACAGATATCGAATTAAGGGCTGATGAAATGCACATACATGGCACAGGCCGTTTGTCAGGAGCTGAAGTCCATTCCCGACATGACCACCGCATTGCCATGGCCTGTGCGGTGGCGGCCCTGGGGGCAACCGGAGATACCATTATAGAGGAGGCCCAGGCTGTCAGTAAATCGTATCCGGATTTTTACCAGGATATCGCCGCCCTGGGAGCTGTAGTGGAATAATAAAAACCAACATGCGGCGTGAAATAATCCGGCGTATATTTATCAAATAAACCAATTCCCCAGGGGGGTATATTTCAATGAATTCATTTGGTCAATTATTTAGGGTAACTATTTTTGGTGAATCACATGGGGAAAGCGTCGGCATATGCGTGGATGGATGTCCGGCCGGCCTGCCTCTGAACCTGGAGGATTTCCTCCCCGATCTGGAAAGGCGAAAGGGTGGCACCCAGAAAGGCACTACCCCCAGAAAAGAAGACGACCTCCCCATTTTCAAAAGCGGCCTGTTCCATCAAAAGTCCACCGGAGCCCCCATCACCATTATATTTGAAAATAATAATACCCGCTCTGCAGATTATGAAAAGCAACGAAGTGTACCAAGACCCGGTCACGCTGATTTTGTAGCCCATGCCAAGTATGGCGGGTTTGAAGATTTTCGGGGCGGGGGCCATTTCAGCGGCAGGCTGACCGTCGCACTGGTTGCCGCAGGGGTAATAGCTAAGAAATTACTGAAGGATATCCGGGTAACCGCTTCCATAACCGAAATCGGCGGCGAAGCGGACCCCGAAAAAGGGCTTCAAAAGGCCATTGAAGCCAAGGATTCCGTGGGTGGTATTGTGGAATGCAGGGTGAGCGGCCTGCCCGTTGGCCTGGGAGAACCTTTTTTTGATTCCGTGGAATCCCTTTTATCCCATGCTGTATTTTCGATCCCTGCCGTCCGCGGAATCGAATTTGGTACCGGTTTTGCCGCTGCAAAAATGTTCGGATTGCAACACAATGATGCCATTGAGGATGCTGCAGGAAAAACGCGGACCAACCATGCCGGCGGGGTGGTTGGCGGCATTACCAATGGCAACGAACTGGTCTTCCGCATTGCTGTTAAACCCACTTCGTCCACACCCCGGGAGCAGTCAACATACAGTTGGGAAAGCGGACTGGTGGAGCCCTTTTCCGTCAAAGGCCGGCATGACCTTTGTATAGCCCTTCGTGTGCCGGTCGTACTGGAAGCGGTAACCGCCCTGGTCCTGACTGACCTGCTGATGAGGGAACAACATATCAAACGCGTATATTAAAATGGCAATCATCTATCATATTACAACCGGAGATCAATGGCGGGAAGCCCAGGAAAAGGGCTTTTACCAATCCTTATCCCTGGCAGAGGAAGGATTTATCCATTGCAGTGAATCCAGGCAGCTGGAAGGAGTGGTTGAACGTTACTTTAAGGGGAAAAAGGATCTGCTCAAACTGGTCATCGACACAGAGAAACTGACGAGTCCGCTCTATTTTGACTGGTCTTCGGCCATTGAAGACACTTTCCCCCATATCTACGGACCCGTCAACCTGGAGGCCGTGCAATCTACCGAACCTGTCTGATGCCAGCCCCGTGTAAGTACCCTAATGGTTTTTCAAAGGATAAGTAAAGGAAGGAATATATTGTAGGGTAGGCTGTAATTCCCCCAAGGCCGGCCCAGTCCGCCTTATTTCTTGTTTGGTTTTAAGGTCAATAGCGCTTAGATCCACAGATATTCCCCGATTGTGCCGGTCCCTTTTTTTGGATCGGACACCTGCCGGGAGGCAAGTACAGTTTCCAGCATATAAGGGTTACCAAAAAAGGGCGATAAGGATAAAAAATTTCAACCCGTCCCAAACTTCTCAGGTCTTTTGGCACGGTGCGCAGGGCTTTTGCCGAAGGAAGTCCCTGGAAACTGCCGGCGGGTTGTTCTGGGCACATGATAAAGTGCATGAAATGGATCCTGCCGGCATAACTCAGATCCCGTTCTAATTCGGGAATAAACCGCCGCAGGTCGTTGAAGGCCTGATTACAGTCCGATTGCCGAGCCGCCAATGGAGCCTGGAGGAGCCTGCAGGTTGTCCATGATAAACTGACCGCGGTTTACAAAGGCAATACCAGAGCGGGGGTTATGAATGGATGCGTTGAAAAAATACTCCCGGCGAAGGCTGGAATATTCATTCCTTGTATTATATTGTAGCCTTAATTCCGGAAATATTCAGCTGATAACCGCGTAGGAGAAAATTACTTCATTTGTATTGAATAACCTGACACCATGTACATGAATGATCGCATGCTATGTTCCCGGATTGTAATATTTGTACTGGCCCTACTGTGTTTATACTCCTGTGGACAAAATCCCCCCTTACAAGAAAAGGACATCGTCAAAAATCCAGTTCAACTGGCCAAACATATTTCCGGCGATTTGAAGTCCCTGCTACTGGAGGCATGCAGTCAGGGCGGTCGGCTGAATGATTCAGTCACCCTGCGCTATTGCAGGCTTGACAGCGCGTTCTATGAAGGTCGTAATAATCAATCCCTATGGAGTGAGCACGGCAGGTGGCTGCCCATGGGGGACTCCCTTTATGATTTTATCAGGAATTCCAAAGAGTACGGCCTATTTCCGGAGGACTACCATTATAAAGCCATTTCCTTTATACACAGAGCCCTTGCAGACAGTTTTGCGCGCAATAATGCCGTTCTATGGACCCGGGCCGATATCCTGTTGACCGATGCTTTCTTTGGACTGGTAAAGGATGTAAAGCAGGGGCGCCTTGCCTTTGACAGTGTTACCCTCAGGACGGACAGCATTCTGCCGGATAGTTTTTTTATCCGTAATCTGGAAGCTGCAGTTCAATCCGGCAGCGTTAAAACTGCCATGGATTCCCTGGAACCCCGGTATGCCGGATATGATTCCCTCAGGCAATATCTGGGCAGTTTCCTGCGCACGGCCAGATTCAAACCATTCACCTACCTTTTTTACCCCTATGGGGATTCGGTGGAATTTTTCCGGCTTCTCCAAAAGCGGCTTCATGAAATATCCCTGGTAGCCTCAGATTCGGCAGCCATGGACACCAGTGCCATGACCAAAGCCATCCGGAAATACCAAAAGGAAAAAGGACTGAAACCGACCGGGAGGATATCGGAGGCCATGGTGGATATGCTGAACAACACCGACCTGCTAAAATTCAAGCGAATCGCGCTGACCCTTGATCGCTATAAACTATTACCCGATACGCTGCCGCATACCTATTTATGGGTCAATCTGCCTTCTTTTTATCTCCAGGTCATCAACAGCGATACCATTGTTTTTGAGTCCAAAATTATCGTGGGAGCGCCAAAAACGCGTACCCCGCTGTTAACCAGTGAAATAAGTAATTTTGTAACCCTTCCCCAATGGACAGTTCCCTATAGCATCATATTTAAGGAGATGCTGCCCAAGATTCAAAAGAACATTGATTTTCTCAAAAAGGAAAACCTGATGGTTGTCGACCAGGATGATAACGTGGTTGACCCCTCCAAGATCAAATGGTCCAAGTTAAGTAAGAATCATTTTCCCTACCAGCTCAAACAGCAGCAGGGTGATAATAACTCGCTGGGCGTCATTAAATTCAATTTCAGAAACAAGTACAGCGTATACATGCATGATACCAATGTCAGGGGTAAATTCGCCCAGGCATTCCGGGCACTCAGCCATGGTTGTGTAAGGGTCAAAGAATGGGAAAAACTATCCGACTTCCTTATCAGAAATGACACCATTCGCTATAAGCCGGATACCCTGAGGGCCTGGATAAAGAGGCAGGAAAAACATACGGTAAGCGGATTTCAGCGTCTGCCGGTCTATATTCGATATTTTGGCTGTGCGGGGAAAAATGGTCAGATTCGGTTTTACGAGGATATTTACGGGGAAGATAAGGTGCTCCTGGAGAAATATTTTGCTGATAAAACCGTTAATTAGCTTATGGTTAAATCCAGTTTGACGGCCATACTATGCTGCTTTGTGTTTTTAGGGACACTCTATGGCCAGCATAAAAGATTGACCGAAGAGCCACCTAAAAAGGGGCATTCCCATAAAGGGAACAAAATTCAATATGGTATCGCCAGTTTCTATGCCAACAAATTCAACGGCAGAAGGACAGCCAACGGGGAAATATTCGACCAGAAGAAGCTGACTGCAGCAAGCAATACCCTTCCGCTGAATACCTGGGTTAAGGTTACCAACCTGAGAAACAAAAAATCAGTCATCGTAAAGATCACAGACCGGATGCACTGGCGCAACAAGAGACTCATCGACCTGAGCCGGGCATCCGCCCACCAGATTGGCTATACAGGATGGGGGCTTACCAGGGTCAAAGTGGAGGTCTTAGGCAGAAATTACCACCAAACAGAACCATTACAGGCATCCAGGCCTTAAAAACAGTCCAGGTATTTACTCCGTCTCCCAAACAGGTTCCAGCAGGTAAAACCCATAAGGCTTCAATACCATATGTTCATGGTCCTTTCCGATTTTATGGGATTTTCTCTCCCAGTGGTCATACAGTGTTGAAGACACCGGCCCGTATTCCTTAAAGGCATACCAAGTGAGCAAGGCGTTTTGAGGGGTGAAATTAAACAGGCAGAACAAAATCCTGCCCTTTTCAGACCTCATATAGCCGGCCACATGAATATTATGGGGACTCATCCAGATCAGGTTCCTGTGGTCCGCCACCATGGGCAGTTCCCCCCTGAGTGCGATGAGTCTGCTGGTTTCCGAAAAGATCCTGGATTCAATGGTCCCTTCCTGGGCCGTGCGGCGGTTTTTTTCCCAATCTATGACGGGACGGTGCATCCACCGGTTATCATAACTCTTGGCGGGGTCGTTGAGGTAGGAGTAATCATTGGTATAGCCGGCTTCATCCCCATAGAAAAGCATGGGGATCCCACCCAAAAAAAAGCTGTGCGCCTGCATCAGTATGATCTTTCTTATGGATAATTCAGTCTGCTGCACGTTGTTTTCCTGCAAGGCTTTTTCCAGGCCGCAAAGGGATGCCAGCGAACCGCTGATCCTGGCATCCTGTGTTTTGGGGTTGACCGAAAAGAGGGCTCCCCGGGCAGGTGAACCGTGGAAGACACCTGAATAATATTCTTTCAAAAATTTACGGTGTTCATAGGCATTGAAACCAGATTGGGTTATCATATAATCATCATACCCCAGCCCAATATCATCATGACAGCGGGTATAGGTAATCCAGGACGTACCATATGGCTTCCTCAGTATTTCATGCTGCGCTGCCAGCATGATTTTGGTGTTTCCGGTGGCCAGAGCATCCCATTGAAGGGCCATTTGGGTGGCATTATAGGCAAAGTCACATTCCCGGGCAAGATAATCCCCTGATCCAAAATATTCAATGATGGCTGCAGGAGCCACAATGGCCTCACCCAGCAAAGCCATACCCGGACAGGCAACCAACACACATTGCTTGATGAGCCTCAAAAGGGTATGGGCTTCCGGCAGGTTCTGGCAGGTGGTACCCAGTTGTTTCCAGATAAATGCCGGCGCGTCAATCCGCAGGATATCGACACCCAGGTTGGCGTAGAAGAATATATTTTCAAGCATGGCTATCAATACTTCCGGATTGGTATAATTCAGATCCCACTGGTAATGGTGGAATACGGTCATAACCCATTTCTCGCATTCAGGGACCCAGGTAAAACTTCCTGGAGAGGATTCAGGAAATATTTCCGGCATGCTTTGTTCAAAACTGTCAGGTACCAGTCTGTCATCATACATATAAAAGAACTGCTGATATTTCCGGTCACCCTGCCTTGCTTTTTCAGCCCACTGGTGTCTGTTGGAAGTGTGATTCAAGACGATATCAATCATCAGGTACATAGATTCCCTGTCCATTTCCCGGCGAAGGTGTATCAGGTCTTCCAGGTTGCCGAAACGGGGATCCACTTCCCGGAAATCCGAAACGGCATAGCCTCCGTCGCTTTCATCGGCAGGACTTTTAAAAATGGGCATTAGGTGTAAGAAATTTACACCCAGGCTCCTGAAATAATCCATTTTATCTTCCAGATTACGCAGATTGCCGCAGAACCGGTCCACGTACAGGCTCATGCCGGTGATCTTGTTGCTTAAAAACCAGTGTTCGGGTTTTTGAAGGTCTTTTTGCTGTAGTACCGGATCCCTTTTTGCATAGGCAGAGGAAATTGCGCCCAGCAAGCCCGTAAATAGCTCCATGCCCCTGGGATGGTGTCCGTAAAGTTTGGTATACAGCGAAAGTATGTCGGCCGCATTGGTCAGATAGCGGGCGTAAAACGCATTATCCCTGCCACTGATATCCAGGTCAAATTCCTGCAGGGACCTATTGATTTGATGATGAAGGGCAGAATTATACACGATGGTTATTTATTGGGTGGACAATAGGTATAGCCAGGTTAACCCGGTGGCTTTATTGCAAACTTAAAAAGGGTTTAGCTGAAAATATCGTTACTCAGATGTTTGAAGGCTTCCATAGCTCCGAGGTATTCACAGGTTCTGGCTCCGGCCCGGTTGGCATTGGAAATGATTTTTTCCCAATCCCCGAAGGAAAGTCCTTCAAATGAAAACGAATCCATCGCGGAAAGCTGGTAAAGGGTGGCTCCTACAAAAGCATCCCCTGCACCGGTGGTATCCACCGGTTTGACAGGAATACTTTTTACCATGGCTGTCCTTTGTTGCATGCCAAGGAGGGTGCCATCCTTTCCCAGGGTTATGGTAAATACGGCTTTGGTCTTTTCCTGTAGCATGGCGGTAGCGTCCTGCAGGGTGCTGCAGCCGGTAATCAGCAGGGCTTCTTCATCACTCATTTTAAAGAAATGGCAGCTTTGCAGGAAATTCCAGGACTGGTCTATGAATGATTGTATTTGATTTTTGTAAAGAAGATGCCGGTAATTGGGATCGAAACTGATGAATATTTTTTTTTGGAGCGCTTTCTGCAGCAGGCTCTCGTAGGCAATCTGCAATGGGCCATCCAGAAAGGCCGTGGCGGAGCCAAAATGAATGATGGAGAATTCGTCTAAATTAATTTCATCCACTTCCTGCCTGGATAGCTGACCGTCTGCCCCCCGGTTGAAAACAAAGTCCCTCTCGCCGTCTTCCATGAGTGATACAAAAGCAAAGGTGGTGAAATAATGGGGATCCTGAAGGATCATCTTGGTAGCTACCCCGAAATCCTGCATCACTTCAATGAGCTGTTTGCCAAAGGGATCGTCCCCGACCTTGGCCGCCAGCTCAACTTTGCCCCCCAGGGCTGCAATGGCCGCAGCCACGTTGGTAGGTGCTCCTCCTGGTTTTTTCACAAAATGCTGCCCCTGGGACAAGGTCTTGCCCGTATCCGTGCAGATCATGTCAATAAGGGCTTCTCCAACGCAGAGTATTTTTTTCATACTATTTTTATTTTCAGGTAAGAATTCGCCTATTTCGTTTTAACGATAACCTGCTAATCTGATAGGTGCAGCATGAATTGTCAGTGCCCCACACCTACTGGCATCCGAACCTCTCCCTCGGGTCTGGAAGTACGGATGAGCATGGTGGCCATACAGGCAATGAGCAGGAATATCCCTGCAAAGCTGATGGCATGGCCAGGGTCATTGTTCAGGAAATGCTTTAATATGTATCCAAAGGTGGTGGTCTGTAATATCATTGGAATGACAATCATCATATTTATGATCCCCATATAAACGCCGTATCTTTCTTTGGGAATATTATTGACCACCATCAGGTACGGAACGCCCATCATGCTTGCCCAGGCGATGCCAAAACCTGTCATGGGAATAAACAGGAGAAATTTATTTGTAATATGCGGGAATACCAGAAGGCCGGCACCTGCCATCAGCAGACAGGCGATATGGACCAGTTTGGGGCTGTATTTTTTGGTAAGCCAGACCAGGCCGAAGGCTGAGGCGAAGGTGGCGATATTATACCAGCCGTTCACCAGGCCCGTCCATCCTACCGCTTCCTTATAGAGTGACGGGTTGCCTGAAGGTGTGGTGTTCCACACGGACTTTGCAATGCTTTTGGAGGCATTTTGCCAGTAGCAGAATAAAGCATACCACTGAAACAGGTATACCAGGGCCAGCTGCCACATGACCTTTGGCATATCCTTAATGGCTTCCAGTATTTCGATCAAGGGGGTAAACAGGCTTCGGCCGGAAGATTTCAAGGCCGCCAGTTCTTCGGGAGTTGGCGGGATTTCGGGGGTTTTGGTGATCGACCAGGAAACGGAGGCAATGGAACAGAGCGAACCCAGGAAAAATGAGCCAAAAACCCAGTAGGGGATATGTCCATGCACTTTATTGAGAAATTCGACTTTCTGAAAAAGGTAGAGTGATACATTGGCCAGTGTAATTCCAAGACCGGTAAAAAAACTCTGTGTCAAAAAACCGGTAGGCTGCTGGTCGGGGGGGAGTTTGTCTGCTATGAAGGCACGGTAGGGCTCCATGGCAGTATTGTTGGCAGCGTCCAGCACCCAAAGCAGTCCGCCTGCCATCCATAGCGTAGAGCTGAAAGGGTATACGAACAAACACAGGCTGCAAAACAGTGCGCCAATGAAGAAATAGGGCTTTCTGCGTCCCCAGCGCGGGTGCCAGGTCTTGTCACTCATGGCTCCGATCAGGGGCTGAATAAGCAGCCCGGTCATAGGTCCTGCCAGGTTCAGGATGGGAATCTGGTCAGGGCTGGCTCCCAGGAAATCGTAGATTGGGTTTACGGCGCTTTGCTGAAGCCCGAAACTGTACTGGATCCCGAAAAAACCAACATTCATGTTTATAATCTGCCAGAAACTCAGGCGGGGCTTCATAAATGACATAGGCAATCGATGTATCGGTTTTATTTTCGTGCAATATCGGCAATGGTTCTTTTTTCCAGTATCCGGAGGTTGGCATCACGTACCTGGGTCATGATATCGTGCAGCCCGCAATTCTTTTCATCACAGTTTTTACATTTTTCATAAAAATAGAGGCTAACACAGGAAACCAGCGCGATGGGGCCATCGAGCAGGCGCATGACGGTTGCCAGCTGAATATCCTTAGGCGGCTTGGCAAAGAAATAGCCGCCTCCCTTGCCCTTCTTGGAGCCCAGGATGCCGGCTTTTTTGAGTTCCAGCAAAATATTCTCCAAAAATTTAAGGGGAATTTTTTTCTTTTTGGAAATTTCGGCTATCAGGACAGGTTCGTTGTTGTCCTGTTGGGCAAGATACATAAGTGCCTGAAAAGCATACTGGGTTTTTTTGGAGAGCATTTAAGGCTTGTTTTAAATACAAATTAAAATTTTTATGGCTAATTGCAACGGTATTTATCAAAAACCCAGCACATCATTCATGCCGTAAATGCCTTTCTTGTGTACAATAAACTCAGCCGCCAGCACTGCACCGGAGGCAAATCCCTGCCGGTTATGGGCAGTATGAATGATCTCTATGTCATCCACCGGGGAATGGTACCGGACTTTGTGGGTACCGGGGGCGGGGTCCAGTCTTTCACTGTAAATGGTAAGTTCATCAGCCTGTCCTCCCGGATGGTTTATCCAGGATTTCTTCCGGCCTATTTTTTCCAGGATCTGCTCGGCCAGCGTAATGGCTGTCCCGCTGGGCGCATCCTTTTTTTGGGTGTGATGTATCTCAACCATTTCCACCTCATATTCGGATCTGGACGCCATCAGGGCTGCCAGTTTTTTATTTACTTCAAAAAAAAGGTTTACGCCAATACTGTAATTGCTGGAATAGATCAGGGAACCATTCTGGCTGAGGCAGTATTGTTTTGCTTCTCCAAGGCGGTCCAGCCATCCGGTGGAACCGCATACGACCGGTATGCCCGCTTCCAGGCATATCATAACATTGTCAAATGCACTGTGGGGGCTGCTGAATTCGATGGCTACATCCGCTGCTGCCAGATTTTCCCGGGTGAAATCCCGCCTGTTGTCGATGTCAATTTTCAGGACGACCCGGTGATTCTTTTCCAGGGCAACTGCCTCAATGGCTTTACCCATTTTGCCATAACCTATCAGTGCAATGTTCATGGTGGCTTTTTTTTGGGGGAAATTACCACAATCAGGCAAATGAACAAAGAAAACCGGGCAAACTTACCTGATATCAAAGACTGGTTTTGGCCTTGCCTTGTGAAAATCAAAGGTCAGGGTCATGCCCGGTGCATTGCTTCCCTCCAGAATAGCCGGTTTAATATGAAAACTGAGATCGCTGGAAACATTGAATTCCTTGAGGTGGGCATCCACTGTGGCATCCACAATACTCAGTGCATAGAATAATAGGAAGAACAAAACAGAGTAATCCTCGTTCTTGCGGAAATAATCCCGCTCATTCTGCAGGTCTCTGCTGTCGCCGGCCAGGACGGCGTCACGGAAAAGTGCATCGACCTTATTGAGGCTGTCTGCATTTCCCTGGCTTCCGTTGGCCACTACGGCCAGGGCATAGCGGGTTTTGGCATACCATTTCCGGTTATCAAAAAAAGTATAGGCGGGAATTCCAACGGCTGCCCAGACAATAGGTACTTTCCAGTATTTTTTATTATAGAACTGTCCCAGCCCCGGAAAAATGGCAGAATACAGAGAAGCCCTTCCCGGATCATACTTCTTATGAACGGAGGAATCTTTTCTGGTTACTGAATCAGCATTTGTTTCCTTACGCAGCAGGGTAGCCGGCGCTTTATGAGATATGGAATCAGTTTTCTGGCCAAAGCCAATCCGATGGATGAATGAAAGAAGGAAAACCAGGCTAAAAAACTTCAACATCTTCATGCAGGAATTACTTAATTGATAGATACACCCAGCTGGTCTAGAATCTTATTTAGTTCATGGAGCGAGTAGTATTCAATAGAAATGCTGCCACTGCCTTTTTTGGTATGATCCAGTTTCACCCGGGTGCTGAAATGGGAAGCTAAGGTATCTTCAATTTTTTTGAAAGCCGGCGGCAGAGAGGGTTTTACGGAATTTTTAACAGCACCCTGACCTTTGTAGAGTTTGCGGACAAGTTCCTCGGTTTGCCTTACGGAAAGCTGTTTGCTTTTGATTTCATGGTACAGGAATAACTGCTTGTCAATGGTATCCACATTGATCAATGCACGTGCATGCCCCATACTGAGTTCATTTTGTCTTACGGCAACCTGAATGTCGGGAGGTAATTTCAGCAGCCGGATATAGTTGGCCACTGTACTTCTCTCCTTACCCATTCTTTCAGCCACTTCTTCCTGGGTATGGTTCAGTTCCTCCATCATTCGCTTATAACTCAAGGCGATCTCCATGGCGTTGAGGTCCTCGCGTTGCAGGTTTTCCAATAGTGCCAGTTCCAGCAGCTGCTGGTCATTGGCAGAACGTATATAGGCAGGGATATCCTTGATGCCGGCTATTTTGGACGCCCTAAAACGCCTTTCTCCGGAAATCAGCCGGTATTTTCCGGTGGGGAGCCTGGATACCGTAATAGGCTGTATAATATCATGGAGTTTGATGGATGCTGCCAGTTCCTGCAGTGAATTTTCATCAAAATCCCTTCGTGGTTGTTTGGGGTTGGTTTCGATCTGGTCCAGGGTAATTCGAAGCATACTGGTGACTGATTCCACAACGGAGGTTTTCAGGGTTCCTGAAGTGGTTTTCAGATCCGCATCAATATTCTGGAGCAGGGAACGGATTCCTTTGCCCAGGGCTTCTTTATCTTTTTTATTGGGAGTATTCATGTGCTGATGGTTGGTATAAATGGCCGGAAACCTCTGGAGGGAATTGCTTTATTCCATAATGCGCTCTTCCTGGCTGATTTTAGTCATATTGTTTTTCTGCAGTACCTCTTTGGCCAGGTTCAGGTAGTTGACGGCCCCCTTGCTGTATGCATCATAGAGTATCACCGGTTTGCCTACACTGGGAGCCTCGCTGATCTTTGTATTTCGGTGAATGATGGTATTAAAAACCATTTCATCAAAATGTTTGCGCACTTCGCTGACAACCTGATTACAAAGACGAAGCCTTCCATCATACATGGTCATCAGGATACCCTCAATTTCCAGTTGCGGGTTGAGCCGGTTCTGAACAATCTTAATGGTATTAAGCAGTTTGCCCAGTCCTTCCAGGGCAAAGAATTCCGTTTGCACCGGAACAATGACGGAATCCGATGCCGTCAGGGCATTAACGGTGATTAGGCCCAGGGAAGGGGAGCAGTCAATGATGATGAATTCGTACTGGTCCTTGATCGGCGCCAGTATATTCTTCAGAACAGATTCCCTGTTTGGATAATTGATCATTTCAATTTCGGCTCCTACCAGGTCAATATGGGAGGGAATAAGATCGAGATTGGGAATTTCTGACTTAAGAACAACATCCTTGGCCAGGGTGCCGTTCACCATGCAATCATAAAGACTTTGAGTGATATTATGGAGGTCAAATCCTACTCCGGTCGTGCTGTTCGCCTGTGGATCAGCATCAACCAACAGGGTCCTGAATTCCAACACCGCCAGGCTGGCCGCCAGGTTGATGGCTGAAGTGGTTTTTCCGACTCCCCCCTTTTGATTTGCAACTCCAATAGTCTTTCCCATATTTTTTGCTCAAGATATACCCCGGTAAGCTAATTATAATTAGGCCTGCAAAGTAATAAAACCGGCAATTAATTATATATTTTTATCATCCTTTCCCGCACTCCAGTGAAACTGCCAGAAAAACAGGCTGGATCCGGGTAAAATTCTCGCCAATCGGCAAACCGACAAAATTTAGTTTTGCCCAATCCTGTTAACAATCAATGACAGTTGGCAAAAATACGGCTTCGGCATAAATTGTGGCAACATTCATGCGGAATCATTGTTAGTTTTGTCAAATTTATATGTATACCATCATTTCAGGGACCAACCGGACCGACAGCAATACCATCAGGGTTGCCCGGCTCTACAAGCAAATATTGAAATCAAAGGGGGTGGATGCCGCCTTTTTGACACTTGAAGGGCTCAATGTACTGGAGCGCAACCCCGCTGTCCGGAAAATAGAAGAAGAGTGGCTGATTCCTGCTTCCAAGTTCATTTTTATTTCACCGGAATACAATGGGAGTATTCCCGGTGTTTTGAAGGCTCTCCTGGATGTTTCGGACATCAAAAAATGCTGGTGGGGGAAAAAAGCCCTGCTTACCGGGGTATCTACCGGAAGGGCAGGGAACCTTCGCGGAATGGAGCATCTTACCGGGATACTGCATTTTCTTAAAATGGTGGTCCATCCCGACAAGTTGCCTATTTCCCAGGTGGATACCCTCTTTGACCAATCTGGTGAACTGACAGATATCCCAACCCTGCAGGCCATTGACAGACAGCTCAACGATTTCATGAACTTCTAATAGGAAATTAATTCGGCTATATGCGCAATCTCAACATTATACTGGCAGTAATGCTCCTGTGCCTGGATTTTTATGTGTTTGAAGCCCTTAAAGTGGTGGCCCAGGGCATCTCCCCGAAATGGAAAATGGTCCTCTTTGGCTCGTATTGGACCCTGTCTGTAGTAATCGTTATTGTCCTGATTATGATGCCATTTATCAATTTTGATGCATGGCCTAAATCCTTTCGCAATTATCTTTTTGCTACCATCCTGGGCGTTTTTTTTGCCGAACTGCTGGTGTCGGTCTTTTTGCTTATGGATGATGTTCGCAGATTGATCCAGTGGGGCAGTTCCAGGCTGTTTTTCCGTCATACGGAGGGGGAAGGTCTGAGCGGGGAGGGGATATCCAGGTCCACCTTCCTGAGCTGGCTTGGACTAGGTGTAGGCGGCAGCCTGTTTGGAACCCTTATTTATGGGTTTAGCAACAAATACAACTATGACCTCCGGCGGGTGAAGCTCTCCTTCGCGAACCTCCCGGAGTCATTCAGGGGCCTGCGGATCATACAGATCTCTGATATCCATTCCGGAAGTTTCACTGATAAGAAGGCTGTGGAAAAGGGAGTGGAGATGATTTTGCGTGAAAAGCCTGACCTGATTTTATTTACAGGTGACCTGGTCAATGACCGGGCTGGTGAAATGACGGACTATATGGATATATTCTCCCGACTGCAGGCGCCTTTGGGGGTTTTTTCCACCCTCGGTAACCATGATTATGGAGATTACGTCCACTGGGAAAATGCAGCCGCCAAGAACGAAAACCTGGAACAGGTAAAAGCGATTCACGGGAAAATGGGCTGGCGCCTGCTGATGAATGAACATGTTGCCCTGGAGAGAAAGGGCCAGCATATTGCCCTGCTGGGCATTGAAAACTGGAGTGCAAAGGCGCGGTTTCCCAAACATGGCAGGATGGGCGAGGCTTATAAGGGATCGGAGAATTATCCGTTTCGCATCTTGATGAGTCACGACCCCAGCCACTGGGATGCGGAAGTCAGACCCAAATATCCTGATGTTGATCTGATGCTTTCGGGTCATACCCATGGGATGCAATTTGGCCTGGAATTGCCTTTTTTCAAATGGAGTCCGGTGCAATATGTATACAAACAATGGGCTGGACTTTATGAAGAGAGCGGCCAGAAATTATACGTTAACCGGGGTTTTGGTTTCCTGGGCTATCCCGGCCGTGTAGGAATCCTTCCTGAAATCACGTTGCTTGAACTTATTTGAGGCTTTAAACCCGGCTTAGTCTTTCAGATCCAAAAGAGAAATGGCAACATTCTTGACATAACCCCATGGGTACTTGGGGCTCACCTTTATAATGTTCACAGGTAATTAACGAGGAGTTAAAGCATTTTAACACCCTTGTAAACCATGGTAACGAACTTAAAAATATATTTGACCTATATTATCAACCCAAAAAGAAACTTCATGAAAGCTAAAATTGCATTGTTATCCGTCGTTCTTGTTGCTTTTGCCTCAACAGGGGTCTTTGCACAGGGTATTCAACTGGGCGTAAAAGGGGGAACCAATATTTTCAAGATCCAGGGGCAATCCTTTGACCAGCAGTTCAGATTCGGTTACAGCCTGGGCGGATTTGCCGAAATCAATTTAAACAAGCATTTCGGGATCCAGCCTGAGCTGATGTGGAACCAGTCAAAAACACAGACCACTGGTGACTTTAACGTGATTTACCAGGGGTCTTCCTTCACCAATGTAACGCTTAACTACCTAAGTGTGCCGGTTTTATTGAATTTCCGGCCAACCAAGGTACTCTCCATTTTGGCCGGTCCGCAGTTCGGTATACTACTCAGTCAAAACGACAACCTGTTCATATCTACCAAAGAGGCTTTCAAAAAAGGCGATTTCTCAGTGGTGGGAGGAGCGCAATTGAACCTGGCATGGTTTAAACTCGGGGCCCGTTATTTTATTGGACTCAATAACCTCAATGACCTCGGAAGCCAGGACAAATGGACCAACCAGGGTTTCCAGCTTTATGCCGGAATTAGAATTCTTTGAGCCATCCGGTATTGCCAAGATATTTCAGCTGACTTTTCCCCAAACCGTATTTGCCTTCCTGTAAATCAGGAAGGCTTTTTTTATGCGGTCCGGTAATTTTAACCCCCCTCTGGTGGCCCCGGCTGCAGGATGGTCATCCGGGTTCCCATGGCCCGATGGGAATGTTCCTTTCCGGCCGTCCATTCCCCGAACCAGCAGTCTTTTTCAGGCAATCCTTCCCCATTCCATAGGGAAGCAAAAAAGCCTCCCGGGATTTCTTCCGGGAGGCTTCTGATTATTATTGAAATCTTAGCTGTTATTCTGCTATTTGGAAAGGGCAGGTTTTCCTTTTGCAAGGTTTCCTCCACCAGAAGGGGCAGGTTCAGCCTTTCCCAGCGGCTTGTTTCGGGCCATATCCACCAGAATGGGCGCCGCCACAAAAATGGAAGAATAGGTACCTGTGATCACCCCAATGAGCATGGCGAAGGCAAAGCCCTTGGTAACTTCACCGCCCACCAGAAATAGGATAAATATGGTGATGAATACTATCAGGGAAGTCATAATGGTTCTGCTCAGTGTATCATTGATGGCCTTGTTGATGATTTCACCCTTGGTGGCTCCTTTCATCTGACGACTGTATTCCCGGATCCTGTCAAATACGATAACGGTGTCATTCATCGAGAATCCCACAACGGTGAGGATGGCGGCGATGAAATGCTGGTCCACTTCCATTGGGAAGGGCACCACCTTCCATAGGAAGGAGAACACGGCCAGGGTGACAAAAACGTCATGCAACAGAGCGATGATCGTACCCAAAGAATACCTCCAGTCTCTGAATCTGATGAAAATATAGATGAAGATAATAATCAGGGCAAAAATCACGGCCTTGATGGCACCCAGTTTCAGGTCATCGGAAATGGTGGCACTTACCTTCTTGGACTGTTCAATAAATTTATTAGGATATTCAAAGTCGGCCAGCGAAGTACCTGCAGGCAGGTAGGACTGAAGTCCTTCAAAGAGTTTATTCTTGACAATGGTATCAGTTGCCTGGCCTTCCTGTTTAACCAGGTAGTCAGTGGTTATCTCCAGTTTGTTGTTGCCACCGTAGGTTTTAACCTGGGGGGAGCTTCCAAACACTTTCTGAAGGCTGATTTGCACGGCTTCGGATTCAACCGGCCTGTTGAATTTGACCACGTAGCTGCGGCCTCCACTGAATTCAACACCTTCCTTGAAACCATGAAAAATGGAACCTACACCCAGCAACAGGACCACTACGGATATCCCATAAGCGATCTTTCGGTATTCGATGAACTTAAAATGTGCTTTCTGGAATATTTTCCTGGACAATGGGGTGAAATACTGGAAATGCCTGTTCTTATTGGTCCAGAAGTCAGTGATCAGCCAGGAAATCAGGATTCCGCAGAAAAGGGATAAAATGATACCCAGCATCTGGGTAGTTGCAAAACCCTTTACCGGGCCGAGGCCAAAGTAAAAGAGGATGGCAGCGGTCAGGAAGGTGGTTACGTGGGCATCCAGCACTGGAGCCAGTGACCGGAGATAACCATCTTTGAATGCCAGAATATAGGCTTTTCCCTTGGTAAGTTCCTCTTTGATGCGTTCAAAAATGATCACATTGGTGTCCACCGCCATACCGATGGTAAGTACCAGACCCGCAATACCCGGAGCAGTCAGGGAGGCACCCAGGGCGCTCAGCACACCTATGGTAAACAACAGGTTTAAAATTAGGGCGATATTGGCCACCCATCCGGCTGTGTTGAAATACAGCAGCATCAGGATAAATATCACCAGGAAGGAAATCACAAAGGCCATGGTTCCGCCATGAACGGCTTCCTTGCCCAGGGTCGGTCCTACCACCTGTTCCTGGACGATTTTCGCAGGAGCAGAAAGTTTGCCGGAGTTGAGGATGTTTGCCAGATCCTGCGCTTCCTGAACGGTTTGGGCAGAATTTCTGCCTCTTCCCATGGTGATCTGGGAATTGCCGCCAGTGATTGGACCATTTACAAATGGGGCTGAATAAACAATATCATCCAGTACTATGGCTATGGGTTTTCCCACGTTATCCGTGGTCATTTTGGCCCATGCCTTTTCGCCTTCCTTGTCCATGCTCATTTCAACCACCACATCGCTGGTGATGGGATCATAATCCTGGCGGGCATTGTTCCTGATATTTCCACCCTCTACTTTGGCTTTATCGGTGCCTGGTATGGTTTTAATGGCATATAGTTTCAGGTATCCGACCAGTTTGCCATTGTCATCCAAGTCCTGTTTTCCCCAAAGGAATTTCAAATTCGGGGGGAAGCTGTTTAGAACCACCGGGTTACTCAGGTATTCATCTACCTTGGCTGTGTCTTTTACCGGAATGATACCCACGTAATCGGGGAGCCTGGATTTGTCGGAGGCAGCCTGAGCGTTGCGGATGGCTTCGTAAAATATGGGGATAAGCGGGTTCTTATTTTTGAGGGCCGCTGTCGAATCCAGCTTTGCCTGGTTGGAATCCAATGGATTCTTATTGTTCAGGAAATTCTCCAGGGCTTTGTCTGCATTCTGGATGGAATTGGTGATTTCGGAAATATTATAGACTTCCCAAAATTGGAGGTTGGCAGTGGATTGAAGGTATCTTCTCACCCTGTCATAATCGGTGGCTCCGGCCAGTTCAACGGTAATAATTCCCTTATTGGCGTCCAGGTTAATGGAAGGCTGGGCAACGCCAAATTTGTCAATACGTTTGGTCAGTACCTGAAAGGTCTGTTTCATGGCCGCGTTGGCCTGGTCATGTATATAATTGATGACTGCGTTGTCGGAAGCATCGAATTTGATGGTATTCCTGTTGCTGTTGGCAAACAGGGGAGCCAGTTTCACACCTGGATTGAGTTCGGTGAAAGACTGGGAAAAAAGGTCAATGAAATTAGCATCACTGTTCAGTTTCTTCTGGTGGGCCAGGTCAATGGCTTTGAGCAGGGAAGGGTCGCGGGGGTTATTGGCAAGACCTTTGATGAGGCCATCCAGGGCAATATCGAGGGTGACATTGATACCCCCTTGAAGGTCAAGCCCCAGCAGCAGTTCATTTTCTTTGGACTTCTGGTAAGTGGTACCCCACCAGGTGATTTTGGTGTCTTTAGTACTGTCCAGGATATGCCTGAGGCGGCCTTTATAAATCTCATCCAGGGTATCCTGGTAAAGGGCCTGCGCTTCCTTATCAGAGGCATACTTTGTCTGGGCAGCAGGATACAGACTGTTGACGTACCTCTTTGCCTTATCCTGCATGGCCGATTCATGTTTGTTCACAAACCAGGTAAAGGAAAGTTGGTAAACGGAAATAACAATCAGTAATACGGCAAAAATGCTAACCAAAGCTCTCATTAGTGTGTCATTTATTTTTAAAGAGCGGCAAAGATAGGTTTTAGAATTGATATATCGGCCAGTTGAAAAACAGAATATTTATGGGGCTAATTGCTTGATTGTCTTGGGGATTTCCACTTCCGGAATACGTATTTTTGAGGCAATTCCATTAAAATGAGACTTGTCCTTTTGGCAATGCAGGCATTCAGTTTTTATGTTTGCATTATTTGTTACCCTCCCCGATATATGCATAATTCCGAAATCAACAGGCAAAGTCCGGCTCCCAAAACGGATCAAAACTCCCCGCCGGAAGACAGAACCGATGAATTCCTGGTAAGGTTGATGCAAAAATACCCGGCCTATTTCAACCATATCCTGGCTTTCCGGGACCAGTTGAAGGTCCAGGTAATTTATACCCAAATTGACCGGGATGCTTCCAACAAGCCCCATTTCCGGGATTATTACTTCCATGTGAATCCTGACCGCTATTTTTACCCGGCATCCACCGTTAAAATGCCTGTGGCAGCCCTGGCCCTGCAACGCCTGCACGAATTGGGTAAGCCGGGAATTGGCTCAGGGAGTACCATGATTACGGGCAAGGAATTCGACTGGCAACTGCCGGTATACAATGATCCCACTTCAGCCGATGGCAGGCCTTCCGTGGCCCAATATGTTCGTAAAATTTTCCTGGTCAGTGACAATGATGCCTTTAACCGCCTCTATGAATTCCTCGGGCCTGATTATATCAACAGACAGCTTTGGGACAGGGGGTATACCGATGCGCAGATCCGGCACCGCCTGGCACAAACCCTTTCGGCAGAACAGAACAGGCAGACCAATCCGGTTAGTTTCCTGGACAGTTCCGGAAATCTGCTGTACTTGCAGCCCGGCCAGTACAGCACCCTTGGGTTTACCCCCCGCAATGACAGGGTTGGAAACGGCTATTTGGATGATAGGGGAAGCCTGGTGGAGTCCCCACTGGATTTTTCGGGCAAAAACCGCATTTCCCTGGAGGACCAGCATCACATACTCCGCAGTATCATGTTCCCCCAGGATGTTCCGGCCGCGCAGCGCTTTAAGCTCGCATCTGCCGATTATGACCTTCTCTACCGGTATATGTCTCAGTATCCTTCAGAATCAGCATGGCCTTATTATGATTCTTCAGATTTTTGGGATGCTTATGGTAAATTTTTGTTCTGGGGCTCAGAAAAAGGGCCCCTGCCAAAGCAAATCCGCATTTTCAATAAGGTGGGTGATGCCTACGGGTTCCTCACCGATATTATGTATTTGGCAGACTTCAGCCGGCATATTGAATTCATGCTGAGTGCCACAATCTATTGCAACAGCGATGGGATCCTAAATGATGACAGGTATGACTATGACAGCCTGGGTTATCCTTTCATGAAGAACCTGGGAAGGGTAATTTATGATTATGAAAAAGGGCGAAAAAGAAAATATACGCCGGATTTGTCGCGGTTCCGCGTCAATTACGACAGGTGAAAAAGCCGCGGTTGTAGTTTAATTTTTTGCAGAAACATTCATTTTAATACCTTTGCCCGCGCAATTTTATACCTATTATTATGCATCTATCATCTATTTTATCCCGATTCAGTGAACCAGAAACCCTGAAAATGGCCAAGCTCGGCCGCGAACTGAGAGCCAAAGGAATCGATGTGATCGACCTGAGCCTGGGAGAGCCTGATTTTGACACGCCCCAGCATATCAAGGACGCTGCCAAAAAAGCCATTGATGACAACTGGAGTCACTATACCCCGGTAGCCGGTTATGCCGACCTGCGTGAAGCAGTATGCATCAAGCTCAAAAGGGATAACAACCTGGATTATAAGCCCGAAAATATAATTACCTCCACCGGCGCCAAACAAAGCCTGGCCAATGCCATCCTGGCACTGGTTGATGAAGGGGATGAAGTGATCATACCGACGCCTTATTGGGTTACTTATTCGGAACTGGTGAAAATTGCCAGGGGGAAAGTCATTGAAGTGCATACCACCCTGGAAAATGGTTTTAAGGTCACGCCCGAGCAGCTTGAGGCGGCTATCACGGACAAAACCAGGCTTTTTTTGTTTTCTTCACCCTGTAACCCGTCCGGAGCCGTCTATAACAAGGAAGAACTGGAGGCGCTGGCCGTTGTTTTCAGGAAATTCCCCCAGGTAAGCATCATCTCCGACGAAATTTACGAATACATTAATTTTATAGGAAGCCACCAGAGTATTGCTCAATTCGGGGATCTCAAGGAGCGTATCATTATCATCAACGGACTGAGTAAGGGTTTTGCCATGACCGGATGGCGCCTGGGTTATATTGCAGCCTCTGTCGAGGTAGCCAAAGCCTGCGAGAAATTGCAGGGCCAGTTCACCAGCGGAGCAAATTCAATCACCCAGAAAGCGGCCGTGGTGGCGCTTACTACAGACCTGAAACCTACTTATGAAATGGTGGAGGAGTTTACCCGACGCAGAAAAAGAACCATGGAACTGGTAAGGGCCATTCCCGGCATGAAATGTTTTGAACCTGAAGGAGCCTTTTATATTTTTCCGGATGTTTCCTATTATTTTGGCAAATCAAACGGGACGGAGACTATCAGCAATTCAGCTGATTTTTCAATGTATCTGCTCAATACGGCCCATGTTTCCTCGGTGATGGGGGATGCATTCGGAGACCCTGCCTGCGTGCGATTTTCATTTGCAAACAGTATGACCAATATTGAAAGGGCATGGGTTAGAATCAGCGAGGCCCTTTCCAAACTGAAGTAGCCGCCTATCCGGGTCGAAAAGGGGAGGGGATCTGACCAAAGAGGCATATCCTTGCTCTAGTGTTTTTTCGTGCGGTTGAGTTCCAGTAATTGCTGGTGTAGCGCAAGAACCTGCGGGAGCAGGGCCTTCGTCTCATCATTGCTGATCACAAAATCGCAAAGCGCCATTTTCTTAGCTTCATCCATTTGGCTTTTCATTCTGCTTTCGGCCTGTTCTGCAGTTATGTTATCCCTTTGCAGTATACGTTGTATCCTCATATGCATCGGTGAAGAAACCCCAATTACATAGTCCAGGTGCTGGCGTAGCCCACTTTCAAATATCAGGGCCGCTTCCTTGATGGCATAGGGAGCCTTTTGCTGGAGCATCCAACGCTCACTGTCCTGGATGGTGGCAGGGTGCACCAACCGGTTGAGCGTCGCCAGTTTTTCCTGGTTGTCAAAAACTTTGGAAGAAATATAAGCGCGGTTGAGTTTTCCTTCCTTATAGGATTCAGGTCCAAAATGCCGGATTATTTCTTTTTTCAGATCCTCATCTTCATTCATGATCCGTTTTGCAGCATCATCTGCATAATAAACGGGAATCTCCAGTACTTCAAATATTTTCGCAATCGTACTTTTTCCCGAACCAATACCGCCGGTTAGTCCAATCTGTAACATAAATATTGGGTGTATATGATGACTGTTTTTCCCAGCCAGGGGCAAACAGAAAATCCAAATTCCTGATCATTGACTGCCGGAATTTGGATTGCTGCATACATTAAAAAGGGGTCATTATTTCTTTTCAGGGGCCGCAGTCTTGTTGATATTTTGTGTCCATTCCATGGAAAGGGCGCTCTTCTCGATTTTCAGGTAACTGCCGGGACTTGTTTCAATCATGAGTGTTCCGTCGTCATTTACCTTATTGACCGTCCCGTGAATGCCGGCAATGGTAACAATCTTGTCTCCTTTTTGCATATTCTCCTGAAACTGTTTGGCGAGTTTGGCTTTTTTTGCCTGAGGCCGGATCATGAAAAGCCAGAATACCAGGATCATACCTCCGAGCAAAATCAGGGAAAAAGAACTGTTGGCGGCGCCGCCTGCCTGTAATAAAACTACTAAATGAGTCATTGTGTTATTTTTTTTATCAGGTTATAAGTGGTTGGAATTACCATTTCTTTTTTTCAACGGTAACTGTAAACTGCAATTCATTATTGGTTGTGCCCCTTGTGTTTGCGTAAATAAAAAGGGTTTTATGATTGGGACCTGTCCTGCCCTCGCTGTTAAAGGATGCTTTGATCTGGCCTTCCCCGCCAGGCAGCACCGGCGCATTGGGCTGTTCAGCCACCGTGCACCCGCAACTGGGCTGTACCCGGGTGATCACCAGGGGTTTGGTGCCCGTATTTTTAAAGCGGAACGAAACCTCCAGTTTCTGCCCTTCTGAAATCCTCCCAAAGTCCCGGAACGTCGAATCCAGCCATCCAATAGTGGTGTAATTGGCTGAGTCTTTCAGGATGGCTTCCTGTTCTGCATCCGGTTTATTCCCCCCCGGAACCCTGTTTTCCCTGATATGGCAACCGGTCGAGATCAACAGACCGGCCAGCATAATAACCAATAGACGCATGCTCTTTTTTTTGCAAACCTACATAAAAATGGGTTCATGGCGGCCAAAGACCAAACATCCCTGCCATAAACCGGTGCTATGGTCTGGCCGGCCGCCCAAATCATGGTTTGGGTGCCTTGAAATTGACTTTGTGCATTTTGTTTTCCATTACAAGTTCCTTATGTATACTATCGAGGATCCCGTTTACAAACTGCCCGCTCTGGGGTGTACTGTATTCTTTGGCAAGGTCAATGTATTCATTGATGGTGACCTTAGGTGGGATGGTTTCGAAATACAGGAATTCGCAAACTCCCATCTGCATGAGTATCATATCAAGGGTGGCGATGCGGTCGGCATCCCAGTTTTTGAGCTTGGGTTTGATCAGTTCCATGGTGGCTTCCTTCTTATCCTGGACGGTCAGCAGCAGTCCTTTGGCAAATCCCAGCTTGTCGGGACTGAGAATTTCCTGGAAATTAAAGGAGGCAGGTTTTGCCAAATAGGTCAGCAGCAATTGGTTCATCATTTCCACATCGTCATCCCAGTTGGTAAAGTACTCTTCAATATGTGCCTCAAAGGATTCATTGGTGAGCATGAGGTCCCGGTATATGAATTCCAGTATTTCCTTTTCGGATTTCTTATCCCGGCCTTCCACAGAAATGTACTTCCTATATTCTTCTGTCCCCGCCAGGGTCTGGTAGATTTTCTTTACCAGCTCCTTATTGATAATCAGTTGGGGTTTATCGGTGGCCAGGGCCTTCTGGAAGGAAGGGTCCTGCAGTATTTTCCAAAGGATTTCGTTGCCTGCCAGCTTGGTGTTTACGTTTCGGTCCTGCTCGGTAGGCAGGTGTTTGGAGGACCTTACCAAAGAATCGGTCTCCGCATAGCGGGCGATTTCAGCAATAAAATACAGCAGGTAAACAAACAATTGCCGGGACTGGTCGTAGTGTTTCAGTAAAATCCTCAAATCCTCGCCGGGTTTCAGTTCATGTTCACGCGCTTCGATGGCGTAGAGGGTCTGCATAATCTTTACCCGGATATTTCTTCTGCTGAGCATTGGTAAGAACTGTTTTAGGGGCTGCAAAGATAGGGTATTTTAGAAAGCGGGGGGCTGAAAATCCGCCTTTTAGGGCTGCCGGGGGAGGGTAGATGAAAATTTGGCACATATCCTGGCAGCTATCCGCCATGTTGGGGTGGTTGACTGTCAACAATATTGAATTTTCTGCCAACTATTCCACTTTTGGGGCATTTTTCTGGTTTGGTATGAAATTCGTTTACATTTGCTGCCCGCCTGAAGCGGGATAAAACAATCTATCACCAAAAATCAATACTATTATGGCTAAGAAGTTAAGCGTTACCCCACTCCATGACAGGGTAATTGTGAAACCTGCACCTGCTGAAGAAAAAACGGCCGGAGGCATTATCATTCCAGATACTGCAAAGGAAAAACCCCAGCGCGGTACCGTCATGGCTGCCGGTCCTGGTAAAAAGGACGAGCCGGTTACCGTTAAAATCGGTGATACCGTATTATATGGTAAATATGCCGGTACGGAAATCCAGATCGACGGCGGCGAATTTCTCATCATGAGGGAATCTGACATTTTAGCAATTATGTAATTATTGAACCTGCGCCTGGTTCTACAATCATCTAAACGACGCTTGTTCTTCAATTTACAAATCCAAACACTTTCAAATTAAATATTTATGGCAAAACAAATTTTCTTCGACATCGAAGCCCGCAATAAGATGAAAAAGGGTGTGGACATTCTTGCGAATGCCGTTAAAGTAACACTGGGTCCTAAAGGCCGCAATGTAGTTCTTGAAAAGAAATTCGGCGCCCCTTCCGTAACCAAGGACGGTGTTACCGTAGCCAAGGAAATTGAACTGGAAGATCCCATTGAAAACATGGGTGCCCAAATGGTTAAAGAAGTAGCTTCCAAAACTGCCGATATCGCAGGCGACGGAACTACCACTGCCACAGTACTGGCGCAGTCCATCATCAGCGAAGGCCTGAAAAACGTAGCAGCCGGAGCCAACCCGATGGACCTGAAACGCGGCATTGACAAGGCTGTAAACAAGGTAGTAGAAAACCTCGCTTCCCAGTCTCAGACCATCGGAAACGACAGCAAGAAAATTGAGCAGGTTGCTTCCATTTCTGCCAATAACGACAACAATATTGGCAAGCTGATTGCACAGGCCTTCAGCAAAGTGGGTAAAGAAGGTGTTATCACGGTAGAAGAAGCCAAAGGCACTGATACAACTGTAGATGTGGTGGAAGGTATGCAGTTTGACCGTGGTTATATTTCCCCTTATTTTGTGACCAACAGCGAAAAAATGCAGGCTGAACTGGAAAACCCATACATCCTCATTTATGACAAGAAGATATCTGCCATGAAGGATATTCTTCATATCCTGGAAAAAGTTGCCCAGAGCGGACGCCCCCTGCTGATCATAGCAGAAGACCTCGAAGGAGAAGCACTGGCAACACTGGTGGTAAATAAATTACGCGGAACCATCAAGGTGGCTGCTGTTAAAGCTCCAGGTTTTGGAGACCGCAGAAAAGAAATGCTTCAGGATATTGCAATCCTTACCAAAGGTATTGTAATCAGCGAAGAACAGGGTTACAAACTGGAAGGTGCCGATCTGACTTACCTGGGTTCTGCTGCTTCTGTTACCATTGACAAGGACAACACCACCGTGGTTGGCGGAAAGGGCAAAAAGGATGATATCACTGCAAGGGTTAACCAGATCAAGTCCCAGATAGAATCCACTACCTCTGACTACGACAAGGAAAAACTGCAGGAACGCCTGGCCAAACTGAGTGGCGGAGTGGCTGTTTTGTATATCGGAGCCGCTACAGAAATTGAAATGAAGGAAAAGAAAGACCGTGTGGATGACGCCCTGCATGCAACCCGTGCAGCCGTAGAAGAAGGCATCGTACCCGGTGGCGGAGTTGCCTATATAAGGGCCATTGAATCCCTGGAGAAACTCAAAGGGCTTAATGAAGACGAAACAACCGGAATCGCCATTGTAAAACGTGCTATTGAAGAGCCCCTGCGCCAGATTGTGGTCAACAGCGGTATTGAAGGAAGCATAGTTGTACAAAAGGTCAAGGAAGGTAAAGCAGATTACGGATTCAACGCCCGTACTGAAGTGTATGAAAACCTGCTGAAAGCCGGTGTCATCGATCCTACCAAAGTAACCCGTATTGCCCTGGAAAATGCAGCATCCATTGCAGGAATGTTGCTGACCACAGAGTGCGTGATTGCTGACAGGCCTAAAAAGGAAGAAGGTCATGCACATCCTGGCGGCGGTGCTCCGGGAATGGGCGGCATGGATTACTAAACTATCCATTGGAATCCGTGGTCAAGGCCCCGGATCCATTATAAAAAATCCCCCCTGTTACCAACAGGGGGGATTTTTGTTTTGCATGCCTCCGGCAATCCTTATTTTCATGGGTTTCAAGGCCCCCCTCCGGGCAGAAAAACGGGATTTTTCAGCGGGCGCGAACCATTGGAACCATTAATACGTATATAGGGCGTAATCAAAGGATCATGCTGAAAATTTTGATCAAGGCCCGATGCCCATTATGCTTAATTTTATGTGCCGGACTGCTGCAGGAAATGGCAGCCTGCCAAAAAGCCGGTGCACCAAATGCTGTCCAGATGCCTGTAATTCCCTTCGATTCTACCCCTGCCCGCATGCCGGGAACAGATACCACCCATTATACCTACCTGGCCCTGGGTGATTCCTATACCATTGGAGAGGCCGTGCCTGCTGCCGATACCTATCCCATGCAGACTTCCGCACTGCTGCGTCAGGTATTTCCGGAATTTGGAAATCCCCTCGTACTGGCCACCACCGGTTGGACAACGGTAAATCTGCAGGATGCCATAGATGCAAGGCGATCCACCCTGGATTCGAATTTTAGTTTTGTGACCCTGCTGATTGGCGTCAACGACCAGTACCAGGGAGGGACGCTGGCAGATTACCGTACCCATTTTACCATCCTGCTAAAGGAATCCATTCAATTGGCCGCTAACAAAGCCTCACATGTGATCGTACTGTCCATACCTGATTATTCGGTGACCCCTTTTGGGATATCCTCCACGGTATCGGTCAATATTGCCAATGCAATTGATTCTTTCAACGCCGCCAATCTGGAAATATCCCAGGCCTATGGGGTCAACTACCTCAACGTAACGGATGACAGCCGACAGGCTGCTACCGATTTGTCCCTGGTGGCCTCCGACGGATTGCATTACTCTGCCCGTGAATATGCCATATGGGCCGGTAAGCTGGCCCCACTCATGGGTAAGATTCTTCAAACCAATCCATAAAAAGCACTTCCTGAAACCCTTAGGTGGGGAACCTATTATAATTCTCTGTATATTCATTGGGCCAGTTATATTAACCTAAATCAATGGCTCCATGAGATATGCCCTTTATTGCATTTTGCTGATTTGTAGTGTAAACGGCCGCCCCGTCTATGGCCAAAAGGGGGCCGGATCCGGCCATTTACCCAAAGACCCTTCCGGTTATCCTGCAGTGTTCGAGTCCTATATCAGACAGGCTTTGGGTCTATGGAAGACCCCCGGTATTTCCATAGTCGTAGTAAAGGATGATAATGTGGTATTTAAGAGCGGCTTTGGTTTTGCCAATCTGGAGACCAGAGAGCCCTTTACAACGAGCACACTGTCCATTTGTGCTTCTACCACCAAGGCAATGACGGCCGTCTGTATGGGCATGCTGGTAGATGAAGGTAAAATAAAGTGGTCCGACAAGGTGGCAGATGTTTATCCGGGTTTCAGGTTATCTGATAACTACGCCTCTGCTGAAATCACCATAAAGGACCTTTTCACCCACAACACCGGACTTGGAAACGCCGACTTTCTCTGGATCCTTGGATTCCCGCTGGATACCATTATCGCCAAAATGCGTTTGCTGGAACCAGCCTATTCCTTCCGGTCCTCCTTCATCTATCAGAACCTGATGTATATGGTGGCGGGAGAAGTCATTCACCACGTCAGCGGCAAACCCTGGGAGACTTTTATCCGGGAACGGCTGTTTGCTCCGCTGGGGATGTTCCACACCTATCCCACCTATAGCCAGTCGCTGAAGGAACCTTCCCATATAACTCCTCATTATTTTGGAAGTGACAGTGCGGTAAGGACCATTCCTTATCTGGAAGCAAAGGGGATTGACGCGGCAGGAGCGGTATGGTCCTGCGCCGAGGATATCCAAAAATGGGTTCGTTTTATGCTGGACAGTGCCAAAACGGGGAGTGTCCGATTGCTTAAACCGGAGACCTATGCTACCCTGTTCAAACCGCAGTCCATTGTTACCCAGGAGGAGTTTTATCCCACCGCCAGGCTGACTAAACCGCACTGGACCACCTATGGGCTGGGATGGTTCCAGGAGGATTACCATTCACAAATGATTCAGTTTCATACCGGCAGCCTGGACGGGGCGGTGGCCATTATCGGCCTGGTGCCCGAATCCCATTTTGGCGTATACATTTTCGGCAATCTGGATCACTCCGAACTCAGGCATGCCCTTATGTATAAGGCAATGGATCTCTGGTGTTTTCAAGATAATTCCAGGGACTGGAGCAGGGATTTTTACGACCTGTATGCGGCTATGCACCAGGAATCGCGCAAGCGGCAGTCCGCAGAAGACGCTAAAAGAGTGTTGAACACCAAACCTTCGCTTTCCCTGGTGGCTTATTGCGGAAAATTTCATAATAACGTGTACGGAACGGCTGAGATACAGCTTAAAGGGGATACTTTATGGCTCAAATACCCCAATAACATCCTTGTCTGGCTGGAACACTGGAATTTCGACACTTTCCAGGGAAATTTTGAACATTTCTGGTTTGATAAATCCAAAGTTCAGTTTTCGCTCGATGAAAAAGGGGCTGTCTCCCGGTTTGAAATGGGAGGGATCGTCTACCAAAAGGATTGAACGGAGTCCGCTGTTTTTTAACCAGATTATGGTTTATACAGTTCCGGGTTGACCGGATAGGGCAGGGGTTCCCCTTTGCGGCAGGCCAGAATGTTCTCTGCGGCTATGGCCGCCATCGCAGCCCTTGTCTGTTGGGTAGCTGACCCGATATGGGGAAGAATGACCGCTGTAGGCATATCCAGCAAAGGATTGTCAGGTTGCATGGGTTCGGGATTGGTAACATCCAGGCCGCATCCCCAGATACTACCCTGGCGCATAGCTTCAATGAGATCTTCTTCATTATGAATAGAGCCCCTGGCCGTGTTAATAAAGATGGCGGTCTTTTTCATCTGATCAAAGGCCTGTCGGTTGAAAATCCCCTTGGTTTGGGCAGTGAGTGCCGTGTGCACGGATAACACATCGCTGAAGGCCAGTAGTTCTTCAAAATTAACTTTTCTGGCCCCGGTGGCATTTTCTGCCTCAGGATTGTGATTTCTGTTGCAGTATATAATTTTCATACCATAGGCACCCTGGCATAACCGGGCCATTTCAAGCCCAATTTTACCCAGGCCGAAAATGCCCAGCGTCTTTCCATGAAGTTCAATGCCCAGGTCTGCCGTTGGTTCATAAAACCCCCATTCACCGCGCATGATCTTATGATTCATATACATGGCTTTTCTGGAAACAGCCATCATCAGCAAAAATGCGGTATCGGCAGTGGCCTTACTTAAAACCCCGGGCGTATTGCCAATGGGGATGCCCAGCCTGGTGGCTTCCTCTACATCTATATTGTCAAATCCCACAGCCATCTGCGCAATCACCTTCAGGTGCCGGCAGGACTGCAGGAAAGACCTGTCAATGAGGTCCTGGCCCACACTGATCAGGCCGTCATACTTTTTGCAAATGTCTATGAGTTCCTGATGTCCTATATTTCTTTTTTCCTGCCACTGGTCTACGGTGATGCCCGCCTCCTGCAGGGTGGCAACCGCCCCGGACGGAATGATCCTGGTTACAAATATTTTCATTTGGATGACTCTTTTTGTCCGGTCAGGGACCGGATATATTTTACGCAATCTAAATATAAATGATGATTCTTCCCATCTTGGCCGGCTCGGACCCGCAGTAATACATATCCCAACTCTTCACTATATTACACCAGCAAAAAAACTTCCAATGGCTGCTTTTTTCGTTGACCCCGATATCTCCAAAGCCAGGACGCTGGATACATCCTTTTATACCAGTCAGGAATATTTTAATTCCAGCCGGGAAAAATTATTTGCCAATTCATGGCAGTTTATCGGTCATACTGACCTGGCCGGGGGAGAAGGCGATGTTTATCCGTTCGTGATGCTGGAAAATTACCTGGATGAACCGCTTGTTCTGACCAGAGATAGGGCGGATAAGCTTCACCTGTTGTCAAATGTTTGTACCCATCGGGGAAATCTGGTAGCCGAAAAGGCCTGCAAGGCTTCCAGCCTGAGGTGCAGGTACCATGGAAGGATGTTTCAGCTCGATGGCCGTTTTCATTCCATGCCTGAATTCCGGGAAGTGCTCGATTTCCCCACTCCGGGCGATGATCTCAGGGAATTACCCCTTTTTCAATGGGGAAACTGGCTTTTTTCCTGCCTCCGTCAGGAACGGGAGGCCGGCCTTTATTTGCAGGAAATGATGGAAAGGGTATCCTGGATGCCACTGGGCGATTTTGTTTACCGGCCGGAACTTTCCCGGGAATTTACCCTAAAAGCCCATTGGGCCCTCTATTGCGAAAATTACCTGGAAGGCTTCCATATACCCTTTGTGCATGCCGGCCTCAATGCCGTGATCGATTTCAATAACTATACCACCGAATTGTTTCGATTTTCCAACCTGCAGTTGGGTATTGCCCGGGGGGAAGAAGATTGCTTTGACCTTCCGGCTTCCTCGCCGGATGCAGGGAAAAAAGTGGCTGCGTACTATTTTTTTGTGTTCCCCAACATGATGTTCAATTTTTATCCCTGGGGACTCTCGGTCAATATCGTGCAGCCGGTGGGACTTCAGGAAACCAAAGTTTCCTTCCTGACCTATGTATGGAAGCCCGAAAAGTTCAACCAGGGAGCAGGCTCAGGTCTGGATTTGGTGGAAATGGAAGATGAAGAGGTGGTGGAAAACGTGCAACGCGGAATCCGTTCCCGGTTTTACCAGTACGGCCGCTATTCGGTTACCAGGGAAACGGGAACCCATCATTTTCACCGGATAATAGCAGAGCTGATGGGTTGAAGCGGTTGGCTCCGTTTCCGGCATTTTGGCAGTAGTTAAATTCCCTTCTTAATTAAAATGGGTTGTACAAAATCCCCGGCCATGTCCGGGGATTTTTAATTGTAATCCCCCCGTTGCTTCCTGCACGGTCTGACTGTTTCAAAAAATTTATCCAATCTTCTAGCCTGGTACAGGGGTATATGGGATGAGGGTCCCGTATGGCCTAGCCGCATGTCTTCCATGTTGTCTCTGCAGGGTTTTTACCAGGCAGGCAGGGCAGGGCATGACAGGCTATTAGGAGCCATTCCTGCCCCCTGATGGCCAGGAGGGGTGGGGTGGCCAACCGGCATTCAAAAGTGCCTTACCGGGTGAGCGCAGCCCGTCAATCAGGTGACTATATACCACTCACCACAAGGTACAAACAATCAATAATTTAGTGAATAACGTATTATAAAAATATTGAATAACAAGGATTTCTATGTATGGGCCAGGTTTGAATATTTTTTCTGGCGGGAGATACCTAAAGTAAAATGTTACTTAAAGAAATTTATAGCCCTTGTTGGTTTAAAAGATTTTCATAGAAGGCAAGTAAATGACCGAATTGATTTACATCATTAGTAAGCTCATCCAATTTTGGGACGATTTCTCCACCGTCTTTTATCCAATAAACTTTTATCTGCCTGCCCAAGTAATTGCTGGCATATTCTTCAAAATGGTCTCTTTTTTCTTTTGTGCTGTTCAAAATGCTAAAGAAAACACTTAGTAAATGAAATTAAACGATTTTAAAATCTCAGGGAAATGTATTGTTTGTATTCCAATTATTTTATAAATTGCTAAAAATCAGC
>CAIVKC010000045.1 GCA_903906365.1 uncultured Bacteroidota bacterium
GTATATCCGTGTCTCAACGGAGGAACAGGCAGATAAAGGTTATTCGCAGCGCGACCAGGAAGAACGGCTGCGGAAATACTGCTAGCTGCAGCAAAGTAGCATCCGGAAAAGTGATCCATGAAGACCATTCGGCGAAGACATTCAACCGCCCGGAATGGACCAATCTTCTAACGGATCTTAAAAAGCGAAAGGGGCAGATAGACCTCACACTTTTCACCAAATGGGATAGATTCAGCCGTAACGCCGGTGATGCCTACCAGATGATCAATACCCTCCTTAAATTGGAGGTGGAGCCCCAGGCCATCGAGCAGCCCTTGGACCTGTCCGTTCCTGAAAATAAAAATGATGCTTGCCTTCCACCTGGCTGCCCCGGAAGTAGAGAACGACCGCTGTGCATTGAACATGCTAAATGCAATACGATGGTGGAAGAAGGAAGGCCCTGACGGTCTTGTCACGCCTCGACCAGATATACGAAGAAGGTGATATGAAGAAGAAGCGGGACATCATCGGTTCGATCTACCCTGAAAAATTGGTTTTTGACGGATTCCAATATCGAACCACCCGGATCAACGAGGCTGTCGAGCTGATATGCACACTGGACAAGGCTTGGTACAAAAAGAAAACAGGACAAACCAAAGAGATTTTTGACTTGTCCTGTTTTGTGCCCGGAACAGGAATTGAACCTGCACTACCTTGCGATAACCAGATTTTGAGTCTGGCGCGTCTACCAATTCCGCCATCCGGGCGATTCTTTCCATCTTAATGGGTGGCAATATTACGCAATTGAGCAATTTTGTCCAAAATGCGCTGCATGTATTTTTTCCTGTAATAATAATCCTTCACCTTTAATAAATCCTTTTCGGGCGTAATTCCGGACCGATAGGATGCTATATAGGGTTCCGCCTCCTGATTGATCTGGGAGAGTAACTGGACTGCCTGTTGTTCGCAGGCATCAATCGACTCCGAAGCGGCCCCCGGTTCCATTTCCATGAGTTGTTCATTGATGTCCATCACTTCCATCAGGAATTCAGGGCTCAGGCTGTATTTTTCTTCCGCTTCAATGAGGTCATGAAGACTTAGTACATAACGGATCGTGGCATCAGGGTCCTGGAAGACTTCGAAGGCTTTGTTGACAAGGGAGGATTTTTCCAGTATCTCCGCTTGTTCTGCCTTTGGAGCACTGGTATGAAAATCGGGGTGGTATTTTCGGCTGAGCGTATAGAAGGTTTTCCTGATATAGTCCCGATCCACCCTCATTTGCACCGGCAAACCGTATAATTCAAAATAATTCATCTGTATATTTGGTCGGTAAAAATAGGATAACTTAACCTGTAAATAACGATTGATGATAAAGATAGGTTTAATCCGGGAAGGGAAGATACCTGCTGATAACCGGGTGGCGCTGACTCCTTCCCAGTGCAAATGGATACATATGAACTCTGATGAAGTCAGGATCATCGTTCAGTCCTGCAGCCACCGCTGCTTTTCTGACAAAGAGTACCAAATGGGCGGTGTAGAGGTGAAGGAGGATTTGAGCGAATGTGATATCTTACTGGGCATCAAGGAAGTTCCCATATCCGACCTGATGGCAGGAAAGACCTACCTTTTTTTTTCACATACCCGCAAAAAGCAACCCTACAATAAGAGCATGTTCCGGGCCATTTTGGACAAGGGGATCACCCTAATTGATTATGAATGCCTGGAACATGATGACGGACAGCGGATCCTCGGGTTTGGCTTTTTCGCAGGTATAGTGGGTGCCCATAATGGAATCATGGCCTATGGTATGCGTACAGGGGCCTACCAGTTGCAAAGGGTTTATACACAAAAAAGTTTCAGGCAGCTGATTCATATCTATTTCGGTCTGAAACTGCCACATATAAAAGTGGTCGTGACGGGATCGGGCAGGGTAGCCCACGGGGTATTGGAAATTATGAACCTGCTTGGCATCATTGAAGTGGAGCCGGATGAATTCCTGAGCCGGTCCTTCACTTACCCGGTATTTACCCAGCTAAAAGGGCAGGATCTTTACGAACACAAACAGTCAGGAAGCTACCAACGGGACGATTTCCACCAGCATCCCCAGGATTACCGCTGTAAATTCGGCCCTTATACCAGGGCAGCCGACATACTCATGAATGGCATATACTGGGACAACCAGGTGCCGCGGCTCTTTGAGATGACCGATATAGGGAATCCGGAATTCCGCATAAAGACCATTGCCGATATCACCGATGACAAAGGGGGATCGGTACCCACCAATCTGGGGGATTCCACCATCGATAACCCCGTCTACGGGGTAGACAGGCGGCATTTTCATAAAACCGCCCCTTACCTGCCCGGATCCATAGACATGATGTGTGTTGGCAACCTGCCCAACGAGCTCCCCCGGGATGCCTCCCGGTATTTTGGTGAGCAGCTTATCAAATATGTGCTGGAAGATCTGGTAAAGGGGGGATCTCCGGTTATAGAGCGGGCTACCATGGTTAAAAATGGCCGGCTCACGCCTCATTTTGCCTATCTCTCCGATTACTGCCAGCCGGATTGACCCTCAGGATGGGTATTTTGGAAAATGCAGGTAGTAGTCCTGCATCAGTTCCTTGAATTCAAGCGTATATTGCCGGTTTTCATCCTGAATGCATAGCTCACTGGAAAGCACACTTTTTTCCGGATTGCGTGAAAAATGCATGGCCACCCGGAAAAAATCATGGGCCGGAGTCTGTCGGATGAATAATTTTTCCCTAGGATAGAACAGATGCGAAACTGCCAGTTTTTCAAAATAACCGGCCCGGTCATAGGGGAGGAGGATTCCAAAACTGCCCGATAGTTTCAGGCAGCCATCTATGGACCTGAGCAGTTCCTCCAGGCTGAGCTGGCTGCTGTGACGTGCCAGGTTCTTTTCGGCGGTAGAGGCAGTCAGGGAACCTTCAAAAAAGGGCGGGTTGGTGATGATGAAGTCATATTTTTCGGAAAACGACCAGGAACGGACATCCCCCGGAAATACCGTGCACCGGCTATGCCATTTACTGGCTTCTGTATTTTCTTTTAGTTGTTTGTAGGCCTGGAGGTCCAGTTCAATCCCATGGACGGTTCCACAGGTCTTCTGTGCAATCATGAGCATCAGCAGTCCGGTACCGCTGCCGATGTCCAGGACCTGGCTGAAGGGCGCCGTCTTAGCCGCAAACCAGGCGCCCAGGATACAGGAATCCGTGCAGACTTTCATGGCACACTGGTCCTGATGGATGGTGAATTCCTTGAACTTGAAAAAAGGATTGGGCATTTTTGTTTTGGTGGTTCGGGGGTGAATTTACCTGCAAGCTAAGTGATTTTTTCAGGGCGGTGCAGGGAACCCCTAAACCATTCGGGTGGAACTGACCGCCCGGTTGTTTGCCGGCCTGATTTACCATTCCGCCCTGGCATGGGCGCTTACTCCCATCGGGGAAAATTCGCCAGCCAGAAATTTGTAGTAACCGCTGATGGCAATCATGGCTGCGTTGTCGGTACAATATTCAAAACGGGGAATATGTATATTCCAGCCCTGCTGGGTGCCTGTTATTTCAAAGGCCTGCCTCAGGCCGCTGTTGGCAGAGACGCCACCTGCAATGCACACTTCTTTGATGCCGGTGAGTTCGGAGGCTTTCTGTAATTTATGAAGCAGGATGGATACGATACGATGCTGCACGGATGCACAGATATCAGCCAGGTTTTCTTCCACAAATAAAGGATTTAACCTTTTTTGCTCCTGTAAAAAATACAAAATGGCCGTTTTTAGTCCGCTGAAACTGAACTGGAGTCCACCAACCTGGGGCTCGGGAAATTGAAAGCGCCCTGGGTTGCCTCCCCTGGCGTGCTTGTCAATCAGCGGTCCGCCCGGGTAGGGGAGGCCCAGCAGTTTGGCAGACTTGTCAAAAGCTTCCCCGGCGGCATCATCCATGGTTTCCCCAAGAACTTCCAGCCGGTGGGGGGAATGACAAAGGACGATCTGGGTGTGGCCCCCGCTGACCGTCAGGCACAAGAATGGAAAAGAGGGCCTGGGTGCTTCGATGAGGTTTGCCAGTACATGGGCCTGCATATGGTGCACCGCAATGAGGGGTATGTGCAGAGAAAGGGCCAGGGATTTGGCAAACTGGGAGCCCACCAGCAGGGACCCTATCAGGCCGGGCGACTGGGTGAAGGCGATGGCACTCAGGTCTCCCAGGCGGCATCCGGCGCTTACCAGTGCCCTGTCCACCACGGGAACAATATTTTGCATATGGGCCCTGCTGGCCAGTTCCGGGACTACCCCGCCATACTGCTCATGAATGGCCTGGGTGGCAATTATATTGGACAGAATCGTGCCGTCTTTACACAGGGCGCAGCTGGTCTCGTCGCAGGAGGATTCTATGGCCAGAATGGTAACTGACAAGGTTAATAGCTGATTTTTAAGGATTCGAAAAAACAGGCCGGTCTTTATTTGGAACGGATGGCCACTACGGGGTCCAGCCGGGCTGCTACAAAGGCCGGGATAATTCCCGCAAGTATACCCACAAAAAGGCAAATTCCAATGGCCAGACCGATGATATTGAGGGGAATGAAGACACGGAATGGAATAATCAGTGACAAAATCTGTGTGGCGATAAACACGCCTACCAGGCCGATGAGTCCGCCGATGATGCAAAGGAAGGCCGATTCCAGCAGGAATTCCGTCAGGATGGTACTGCGCCGAGCTCCAATGGCTTTTTTCAGGCCGATCTGGCTGGTGCGCTCCCGTACGGTCACAAACATGATATTGGCTACGCCAAACATGCCCACCAGCAGGGACAAACCGGCAATGGCCCACCCACCGATATCCATGCCGGTGATGAGGGAATCCAGTTCCTTGGTTGCAGAATCGATATCGGTGAGAGAAAAATTGTCCTCCTGGGTGGGTTTTAGCTTGCGGATGGAGCGCATATCCCCTTTCAGTTCATCTTTGAGACCTTCCAGGGCCATATTTTCCGAACCCTGCACCATGATGTTGGGCTGGGCATTTTCTTCCCGGATCATTTGCCGCAGGAATGAATAGGGCATCAGCAGGCTGTGATCATAATCAAAGGCATTAAAGAGGCTCTTACCCTGTTTGACTATGACTCCTATGATGATAGCATCCTTGTCATTTTTCAGTTTGACCACCTTGCCCAGGGCGTTTTCCGCCTTTCCGAACATATCCTCCGCAATGACGTAACCTATGATGATGTAATTGAAACCATGATCGTAATCTTCCTGGCGAAAATAGCGGCCGGTCTCCACCCGGACAGCCTGGAGGTCAAAGAATTTTTCGGAAACCCCGTAATAGTTGACCCCGTTCATGACATTGTCGGCGTATTCCACCTTGTCATTGGTGTTCATGAAATAAGAAATATTGGTCAGCTGGGGGGATTTGGCTTCCACCAGCTTCATTTCCGCGTATTTCACCTCCGGCCTCTTGACATATTTCCACCAGGGATAATCGGGCCCGCCCCCGTTTTCCCATTTACCAATAAAAACCGTTCTGGCTGCAATGGATTTGAGTTCGTTTTTGACGGCCAGTTCCATGCTGGTGATGGTGGAAAGCACGCTGATGATGCAAAAAATACCAAAAGTGATTCCGAGCAGGGACAAAAAAGTCCTGAGCTTGTTGGAGCGCAACTCCTGCAAGGCCATCTTAAAACTGGTCCAAATGATACCTATAAAACGAAACATATCCTGAAATTAGGGAATAGTGCCAAAGTATTGATACTATTTATTTTAAAGGTAATAAGTTTTGTTGAATGGAAAATAGCACTGCGCTTAAGCATACGTTAAAACAGGGATGCTCCGAAAATTCCTGATATTGCATTCCAAATCAAGGCATATGTTCACCCTCGAAAATGACCAGCTTCGGATAACGGTCAGCCCCCGCGGGGCGGAGCTGCAGGAAATCTGTCATAAAGCGAACGGGCTGCAATACCTTTGGGGCGGTGATCCCGCTTTTTGGGGGAAAAAGTCCCCGGTTCTTTTCCCCATCGTCGGGACCCTGAAAAAAAATACTTTTTATTTTGAGGGGCAACCCTTTGAACTGGGAAGGCATGGTTTTGCACGTGATATGGACTTTGTGGCAGACGGGCAGGGCCCCCATGACCTGGTTTTACTGCTGAAGGACAACCAGGCAACCCAGGCCCATTATCCTTTCCGTTTTGAGTTCAGGGTGATCTACCAGCTATCATCCAATGCACTCTCGGTTACCTACCAGGTGTTAAACAGGACGAAGGGGGACATTTACTTTTCGGTAGGGGGACACCCTGCTTTTAGGGTACCCCTGGTTCATGGTACCACCTATTCGGACTATTACCTGCGCTTTGAACAGGATGAAGCCCTGCTGCGATGGCCTATTTCCGGGGAAGGATTGATAGAGACCCGACCGGTGGAATTGGGGCAGGAGGGAGGGAGACTCGGCCTGACCCATGCACTGTTTGCCAGGGATGCCCTGGTATTTAAATCGCTGCGTTCCCGGGTGGTTTCATTGGTTTCGGATAAAACCACGCATGGGCTGGATTTTCATTTCGGGGCGTTTCCATACCTGGGTATTTGGGCCGCCAAAGGGGCAGATTTTGTCTGCATTGAACCCTGGTGCGGGATTGCCGACAGCGTGGAGGCAGACCAGCAGCTGGTCCATAAAGAGGGGATGATCAGGCTGGGGGAATCCGCGCTTTTTGACAGGACCTGGAAGACTGTCTTTTACTGATGGCTCAGAACTCAAATTCCTTGACGCTGGGGTCGTTTAGGATGGTATGCACAAAATGACGGTGGTTCTTTTCGGATCCCTTTACCATCCACTCACCGGTAATGATGTTAGAGACTTTCATTTCACGGCTTCTGCGGAATTTCAGGTGGTTCCTGCGGAATACCTCTTCATAACGTTGCAGTGTTTCGTTCTTATATTCACAAACGATCTTATAATTGCGGGTCTGGTTGGCGCGGTCAATCCAGCCCTCTACCCAGCTGAAAATCAATAGCATGGATAATATAATGGCACAAGAAATCACTGACACCAGTTCGTAGCCCGCCCCGATGCCCATTCCCAGGGCAGCAGTCACCCAGATCATGGCTGCCGTCGTGATGCCATTTACTCCAAAATCCCCCTTGAAGATGACCCCTGCCCCCACAAATCCAATCCCGGTAATGATATTGGAAGCGATCCGGTCGGGGTTACCCGTACCTCCGATCCATTCGGAGAGGACTGTAAATAGGGTAGCGCCCAGACAAATCAGGGTCAGGGTCCGGAAACCAGCGGATTTACTCCGGTATTCCCTTTCCGCTCCAATCAGGCCGCCTATCAGCACAGCCAGCAGCAGTTTTTCGATGATGTGGGGAGGAAGGATCATGGCCTTTTTTTATAAAGATAAAAATTACCGGTTCAACTAAAGACACAAATGCGTTTTTTGTACAACCTTACGGGCACTTATATGGGGCTCCTGCTATTATGGCAGTTGAAATAAGAATAGAATGCGCTTTTGTGATATCCGGTATAAATTATTGTAATTTAATCACATATAATGAGCTACCTAAAGTGTATTCCCAATGGGGGCACGCCTTTTGAACTTCAACATGTACAACAATAACCACCACAATGAAATTTGGTAAATTAGTAGCTTTCGCGGTTGTCATGATAATTGGCTCCAGGCTCCAGGCTCAAAACGGCTCCATGGACTCCACCCGGTCTGCCCTCAAGCATGAAAAGCAGTCCCTTGAAATCGCCAAAAGGCTCAATGATCGGAAAATGGAACTGGATAAGTTGGAAAGTTCCCTGGAATCAAAAACAAGGAAAGCCCAGTCTTCGGCAGTCGCTTCACAAGAATCTGCAGACAAAAACATCCAGGCGGCAGAAAGGCTGAGTGCAGACTCCCAGGATAAGGCCCTGGCCAGAAGAGCAAGCCATAAAGCAAAAGAAGCAAAAAAGGACGCCAGACAGGCCAGGAAAGCTGAGCGTTCCCTGGAAGATCTCAGGCACAAAATTGCCTCGCTGAAAACCAAGATCGCAGAAGATGAATCCCGGCAAGCCGGTTTCAACGCGGGCCAGAATTAACAATTCCCGCCAGCCAAAAGGCCCTGTTCAAATAAAAAAATGGCGGGTCGGATAATGGTGGGAATTTGTCATATTTTTAATTAAGTAACCTATACAGTATCATTATAAATCAGTAGTTTATATTGCCTAAATTGAATTCTATTAATCAATTCGATTTTACTTTGATATAAATCATATTAATTAGTTGATATATAAATATTTGGGGTGATTATATTATGTTTTACGTAATATAATCACCCTAATTCATTAATGCTGATTTCCCCTTCGCTTCATCCAATGCGCTGTATTTCAAAATGGTCCCCACCCAAAGTGGGGATATATAGAGTTAGGGGCCTGATCATTATGAAGCGCTCACCGCTTCCAAGGAAAAAACCATTTTAGCAATTACCTAAATAAGGGCACTCTTTTTTTACCGGCCAGCCTCTTGGACCTGGGTGATCCTGGGCAAGCAGCGGAGGGCCGGGGGGAACACCTGCAATCCAGGGTTAAAACGCCCGTTTCGACCATGATGCCATTAAAAGCCTCCGTCTACGGCAATTCCGGGTCAGGTCCCCTGAATTTATTTTAAAGGATATTCAACAAGGCAAAAGACCTGACGGAGGGCCTACCAAGGAATGCTAATCCTTAGGGGCGGTCTTCGTCCATACAGCGCCTTGGCTTTAAAAACCCGGTTATGAAAAGCAGCAGGCCAAAAGCAAAGGTCACCCAGGCATGCGTTTCTTGCCGGAAATGGATGCCTCCTGCCATGATCAGCAGTCCCATCAACCACCGGACCAGCTGGCCGGCCCGGATGACCCATTGGTTGTCTTTCATGTTAAGAAATTCCCCCCATGGCTGGCAAATTGATACAATTCCGCCAAACCGGAGGTAACAAAAGTTACCGGTCGGGGTATGCCAATCTCCCGGAGTGTAACCGGAAAAGCGGAAAACAAAGAATATAATCAATAATTCGGTTTAATGGGGACATTACAAAAAGGAACAGGTGTGACTATAGTTACACTCCATGCCCCGGGTTGTCGGTTACTTTGCGTTGAAATCATTAAATAGCAATCATGAAATACATCATAGTAGGTGGGGTGGCAGGAGGGGCAGGTACCGCGGCCCGTGTAAGGCGGTTGGATGAGCAGGCAGAGATCCTCCTGGTCGAAAAGGGGGCCCATATATCTTATGCCAATTGCGGGTTGCCCTATTATATCGGGGAGGTAATCCAGGACCGAAATAAACTCTTTGTGCAATCTGCAGCCACTTTCAAGAACCGGTTTGAGGTGGAGGTCCGGACCCTGAGCGAGGTGGTTTCCATCGACCGGCAGGGTAAATCATTGGAAATAAAAGATATGAACTCCGGGAGGGTTTACCGGGAAAGCTACGACAAGTTGGTCCTGTCGCCTGGCGCTTCGCCTGTTCGCCCTCCTTTGAGCGGGATCGGGGAAAAGGGCATTTTCACCCTTAGAAATGTACAAGATACCGATGCCATTAAGGATTATGTGAAACAATTCCCCGGAGGAAGGGTGGTCATTGTCGGCGGTGGTTTCATCGGACTGGAGATGGCAGAAAACCTGCATGGGCTGGGCATGCAGATTACGGTGGTTGAAATGGGGGACCAGATACTGGCACCGGCCGATTTTCCTTTGGCGGCGATGGCCCAGCAACACCTGCGGGATAAAGGCATAGACCTGCGGCTGAGAGCTGCCGTAGCAGGATTTAGCAGGGGTACTATGGGACTGGATGTTCATTTAGCCGATGGAACTTCCCTGCAGGCAGAGGTGGTCCTATTATCCATAGGGGTAAAACCAGAGGGCCGGTTGGCCAGGGAATGCGGCCTACCCACCGGCAAGACTGGGGGCATCCTGGTCAATGAATATCTGCAGACTGCGGACCCGGATATCTATGCAGTGGGAGACGTGATAGAATTTGAGAATCCGCTGACCGGTCAGATCATGCCCACCTACCTGGCAGGCCCGGCCAACAAACAAGCAAGGATTTGTGCCAATAATATGGTGTTGGGCAACAGGCAAACCTATAAGGGATCGGTCAATACCGCCATCGTCCAGCTGTTTGACCTGACGCTGGCTGTGACCGGGGTTACTTCAAAACAGCTTACAGCAGCCGGTATAGACCACCGGGTGTCCACGACCCACAGCGGCTCTCATGCCGGTTATTATCCGGGGGGATCCCAATTGTCTATTCAGATTTGCTTTGCACCAGGCAGTGGCAGGCTGCTGGGGGCCCAGGTAATTGGAAAAAGCGGGGTGGACAAAAGAATCGATGTCCTTTCTTCGCTGATTCAACGTCAGGGTACCATCTACGACCTCATGGAATTTGAGCATGCGTATGCCCCCCCTTATTCCTCTGCCAAAGATCCCCTGAACATGGCTGGTTTTGTGGCGGACAATATACTTTCCGGGAAACTATTTGTAGTCCCCTGGTCCAAAACCCGGGAATTGGGGGCTTCGGATTTTCTGCTCGATGTACGTGAGGGGTCAGAATATGCAGCCGGACATATCCCCGGCGCGGTCAACATCCCCATGGAAGAACTGAGAAACCGGTTGGAAGACATTCCGGCGGACAAGACCATTTACATATATTGCCAGATTGGCCTAAGGGGCTACCTGGCCCAGCGGATTCTGTTGCAGCGTGGTTTTGGCCGGGTGTTCAATATTTCGGGGGGATTCCTGTTATGGAACATTTGTATGCGGGAGTCCGGCTGGATTGAAAAAAAGGCTCCTGCCATGGCCTGAACCTGGCGTCACTGGCAAATGGCGTTTTCCAGACAAACAGCATCGATAAATACATTCTTAAAAATTTAAATTCATCCTAATGTTAGAGGCTATCAAAAAAATGCTGGGAATGGGCCCGGCTACCGATTTTAAAGCCATCCTTCAAAAAGGAGGCGTAATCATAGATGTTCGGAGCAAACAGGAATTCCAGGGAGGCCATATCAGAAATTCAATAAATATTCCCGTTGACCTGTTGACTTCCCAACTCTCCAAAATCAGTAAGGATAAACCGGTGATCACCTGCTGCGCATCAGGAATGCGAAGCGCCACTGCCAAAAGCATGCTGCTTGCGGCCGGATATAAGGAAGTCTATAATGGAGGAAGCTGGTTGGGATTGCAACACAAAATCGGTCAATAAGGACTCAAACAGGCCTTTGCGGCCAAATACCAAAACAGATTAGTTCAGATTTGGCATCTACCTGGCTGGGATTGCCAGGGCAAAAGTAAAAATCGGTTAAACCGATCGGCCTGCCTTTTGATTGGTCCTGCCATAATCCCCGACGCACTCTTTTGGGAAACTGACCGGCAGATCAGCGGGATTTAGTGGTCAGACCGGATCCCCAAAATCAGCCCAAGAGTCCGCAAAGTTTGCCGGTAGTTTATGCCATGGGATCATATCGGTCCCGTGGGCTTTCCCATCCTGTATTAACTGAGCACAAACTACTGCCAGTGCACCCTTCACCTCCCTTTGCGGGTACGCTCCATGGCAGCCCAAAAAGAGGGGTTTAGTGAAAGATTCCGGAAGCTTTTGGCCGGGCTGTTTTCCGGCTCCCTGCAAAAGTGTAAAAGACCTTCCTGTCATTGCGCATCCCTGGTGGGGTAATGGCGATATAAACGCCCGGTGCGCGAGACAACCACCCCGAATTTGTAATCTTTAAGACGCTTTTTGCCAGGTGGGCAGTTTAAATGCCCAAACAAAAACGGGGTGGTTATCATCTTATCCTATGGGCAGGCGGATATTATAAAAGTAAGCGGGGGGTAAAATGCTATGGAAAAATGTCTTCCAAAAAGTATCCAAGAGGGTCTGAATAGGGTGCCAGCAAATAGGGCAGGCTGAAATGCATCCGGCCCGGAGAAGCCAGACAACAGGCTCATATGGTATGGTTCGACAAAACCTGCCTGAAAGAATGTTAGTATGGGTCTATTTGTGACCAGACAAGAGCAGGCGGAAATATAAGCAGGAAATCCTCCCCGGCTTTCAGCATGAGTAGACAAAAAAGGTATTTGCCATAAAGACTGTTACCACGGGAAAACTCGCAATGCCCAAAACTGAGGAGGGGTTTACCCCAATTAACAGCTATAATATAATAGCAGCATCCCTTAAAATTAGCCTTGTCCTAAAATCCAGCTGGCTTAGTTCCCGGCGATGTCCCCTGAAATAAAAAAAGGATTGAAAATCATTGATTTACAATCCTTTTTTATTCAATGGTGCCCAGGACTGGATTCGAACCAGCACATCCTTGCGAACGCTGCGACCTGAACACAGTGCGTCTACCAATTTCGCCACCTGGGCAGGGGTGCAAATGTAAAGTGAAAATTATAAACTGAAAAATGAAAATGAATAAATTATCATTTTTCTTTTATATCCAAATCATTAAACAGCCACATTGAATTCACGCAGGGCTTCATTGAGGCTCGTTTTCAGGTCCGTGCTCGCTTTACGCTGACCAATGATGAGTGCGCAGCTAACATGGTAATCCCCCGCAGGAAATTTCTTGTTATAAGAACCGGGTATAACCACGCTTCTTCCGGGAACCCGTCCCTGGTATTCCACCGGTTGAGGACCGCTGACATCTATGATTTTGGTAGACTTTGTCAATACGACGTTGGCGCCCAGTACAGCTTCCTTTTCCACGATGACCCCTTCCACCACAATGGATCTGCTTCCAATGAAACAACCATCTTCAATAATCACCGGAGAGGCCTGCAGGGGTTCCAGTACGCCGCCTATACCCACCCCGCCGGAGAGGTGTACCCCCTTACCGATTTGGGCGCAGCTTCCTACTGTTGCCCAGGTGTCCACCATGGTTCCTTCATCTACATAGGCTCCGATATTGACATAACTGGGCATCAGCACCACATTTTTAGCCAGATAGGCTCCGTAACGGGCCACGGCATGCGGAACGGCGCGAACGCCCAACTCCTTGTAATTCTTTTTCAGCAGCATTTTGTCATAGAATTCAAAGGGGGGCAAGTCCCAGGTTTGCATGGGCTGGATCCCGAAATACAGCAGTATGGCCTGTTTGACCCATTCATTGACCTCCCATCCGGCAGTCCCGGGAAAGGCCGTTCGGAGTTTTCCCTGATCTACCTGTTCTATGACCTCCCTCACTGCGTCTGCATAGGTAACTTGTTTTAAAAGGTCCCGGTCGGACCAGGCCGCCTCTATGAGTTCTTTGAGTTCCATTGATTTTTTTTGCAAACATAGTATTTGCAGGGCAGATGCGAAAGGGAGGATTTTATTGGTCGGGGACGTTTTTTTTGGCAGTTTTTAAACGTTTTGGTGAATGGCTGGTCAATAACAGGTTGTTAACCTGAAGAAATAGTCAAATATTCATACTTCATCAACGCTCGGAGCGTTATGGTTGGAGCCAGAAAATCACCCGTTACATGAACAATTCGCGAAAGGTCCTTACAGCTATTTTGTCCCTGCTGTTTTTTCAAATCTCGGCCCGTTCCCAGGACAGCACCCTGGGTCATATTTCCAAGGATACCACCATCCAGACATCGGACACTTTGCTGGGGAAAATGGACATGGATTCCATTGACCAGGCTTTAAAGGAATTGATCAAACCGGAAAAGTCCTATTTTCAGGCCAGTATTAATTATCTCAATAACAATGTATACCTGGGAAGAAAGGATACGGTGCTTACCCCCTATATTACGGCTTCCCTGGGCTATTACCACAAATCCGGCCTTTTTATCAGTACCTCCGCCTCCTATTTACCGGTTTCCGGGCAGAGCCGGATTGACCTGGTAACAATTGAAGCCGGATATGAAATCAAGACGGACAAATTCGAAGGACAGGCCACCTTTGATAAATTCTTTTACAGCAGCCAGAGCAATAATGTAAAAGCGGAAATGAAAGCCAGCCTGGCTTTTTTTGCGGGGTATGACTTTGGATTTATTAAGCCCACCGCCACCCCGACCCTGAACCTCAGCAACAGTGCCGATTTTGCCCTTACCCTGGGACTGGAACATACCTTTTATTCTGATGACAATTCCTTTGACATTACACCGACATTCAATGCCAACGGATCCACCCAGAATTATTACAGTTCCTATTACAGGAACCGAAAATTCAAAGTGAAGAAAAAAAAGGTGGTCACCATTCAGAAAGGAACTGTCTACGGGGTGGTAGAGGGCGCTTCACAATTCAAGATGCTCGATTATGAATTTACCCTCCCGGTGAACTATACGATCAAGAAATTTACCTTCAATTTCACCCCAACTTATGCCATCCCGGTCCATCCGGCCGTTGTGGACATTACCACCCAGATTGCCAATCAGCCTCCTAAGACCAGGACCGTTACCGAAAAACCGGGTAACTCATTTTATTGGCAAGCGGGGGTTACCCTGAAGTTTTAACCCCGGAAGGTCCCCGAAGTAATGGAATTTGCCATTATTTTTGCGCTTTATTCACCAAGCCTTCCATCGTGGAATTTGCATATGATTTAGACCGGTCCCTGGCTGTTTTAAAAAGCGGCGGACTGATATTATACCCTACCGATACCATTTGGGGTATCGGTTGTGACGCTACCAATCCTTTGGCTGTCCGTCGTGTATTTGCCCTTAAGAAAAGGGAGGAAACCAAAAGTCTCATTGTGCTGGTGGCCGATGAGCGGGATATCCTTACCTATGTCAGCCAGCCTGATCCGAGTATATTTGAATTCCTACGCACCCTTGAAAAACCCACGACCATTATCTACCAGGGTGCTGTCGGATTGGCCGATAATCTGGTCAATGCCGATGGGACGGTGGCCATCCGGCTGGTAAAGGATTCGTTTTGCCGGCATTTGATCAAAAGGATGCGAAAACCGCTGGTCTCCACCTCCGCCAATATTTCTGGCCAGCCATCGCCAGCCAATTTTGATGAAATTACCCCTCAGATCATACACGGAGTCGACTACGTGGTTAGTTACAGGCAGTCTGACAGGACGCACAGAGCGCCCTCTACCATCCTAAAGCTGGAAAGGGACGGCACCAGGACGGTTATACGCCCTTAGTTAGCGGGGACTGGTTTTTATTGACTGCTTTTCGCATCTTTGCAGGGTGCAAAAATTCCTGATTATCCAAACAGCTTTTATCGGCGATGTCGTACTGGCAACCTGCCTGGTTGAAAAACTTCACCGGCATTTTCCGGATGCCAGGATAGATTTTATGGTCCGAAAGGGCAATGAATCCCTGTTTAATGGCCATCCCTATATACATGAGGTGCTGGTATGGGACAAAAAGAATGGGAAATTACGCAATTGGTGGAAACTGCTCCTTCAGATAAGAAGGACCGGTTATGACCGGGTCATCAACGTCCAGCGCTTTGCCTCCACCGGACTGTTGACGGCTTTTTCGGGAGCCTCCCAAACCATTGGCTTTGATAAAAATCCCCTTAGTTTTCTTTTTTCCCTCAAGATCAGCCACCAGGTTGGAGGCCAGCAGGGGGCCGTTCATGAAATAGACAGAAACCTGGCCCTGGTGTCCGGATTCACAGACAGCACCCGGGTTATGCCTCGCCTGTATCCCACCTTGCAGGATGAACAATGGATACAATCCCTTCATTTGGATCGTTATATCACGGTGGCTCCTGCTTCCGTATGGTTTACCAAACAATATCCCATCGAAAAGTGGATCAGTTTTATTGGTGCCCTGCCTGCCCACTGGCAGGTTTGCCTGCTGGGCGGACCCGCTGACAAAGACTTGTGCAGTAAAATTCAGGAAGCATGCAATCCCAGGAAGATTTTGAATCTTTGCGGAACCCTCTCTTTTTTGCAGTCTGCTTCCCTGATGAAGTCAGCTGCCATGAACTACGTAAATGATTCGGCGCCCCTTCATTTTGCTTCCGCCTTGAATGCCCCGGTAACGGCGGTATATTGTTCAACCGTTCCTGCCTTTGGGTTCGGACCATTGTCTGATAGGCGTTTTATCGTAGAGACCAAAGAGACGCTTGATTGCAGGCCCTGCGGGCTCCATGGATACAGAGCCTGCCCCCGGGGGCATTTTAACTGTGCCTGGCAGATCCGCGATGACCAGCTCCTGGAGACCCTTGAGCTGCCCAATCCCTGAGCTTGTAAGCCGCGGGCGGGTGCAGTACCTGCACCCATGGGGAGCGGCCAGTTGCTTCCGCGGAGCTGCATCATCTCCGCCCATCCTTCCTTACATTTGCAGCTGTTATGGAAATTCATTATACAGAAAGGGAAAAATTCATCTTTAATATCATATCCCAGGCATCCACCCAGCTGGGCCTGCCCTGTTATATCTTAGGTGGCTTTGTCCGGGATAAGATTATTGGAAGGCCTACTCAAGACGCTGATATAATGTGTGTGGGGGATGGGATAGCACTGGCCCACCAGGTGGCCGCTTTGCTCCAGCCAAGGCCCCAGGTGGCCTACTTCAAAAATTTTGGCACAGCCCAGATAAAGACCGAAGACCTGGAAATTGAATTTGTCGGAGCCAGGAAGGAGAGCTACCGCGATCATTCCCGAAACCCGGATGTGGAGCCGGGTACCCTGGAAGATGACCAGTTAAGGCGGGACTTTACCATCAACGCCCTGGCCATCAGCCTGAACCAAACGGACTATGGAACCCTGATTGATCCTTTCAACGGGCTACGAGATATCAGGGAAAAACGCATCCAGACACCAACTGATCCGCTGCAAACATTCAGCGATGATCCTTTGCGCATGATGAGGGCCATCCGTTTTGCCTCGCAGCTTCAATTTACCATCGCTGCGGGTACCTTTGAAGCCATAAGGCAGGATGCCGAACGCATCCGGATCATTTCTCAGGAGCGGATTACCGAAGAACTCAATAAAATCATACTAAGTCCCAAGCCCTCCGTGGGGTTTAACCTGCTGTATAAAAGCGGATTACTCTCCATCATTTTCCCCCAAATGGTCGATCTGGCCGGGGCAGAATATATTGATGGCAAGGGGCACAAGGATAATTTTCATCATACCCTCCAGGTGCTAGATAATATTTCCGAACATACCGGAGACCTCTGGCTTCGCTGGGCCGCAGTGCTCCATGATATTGCCAAGCCTGCTACCAAGAAGTTTGAAAAAGGACATGGCTGGACCTTTCATGGACATGAGGTGGTAGGTGGCAGGATGGTGCCTAAAATTTTCTCGAGGCTGAAACTGCCCCAAAACGATAAAATGCGCTTTGTTCGTAAGATGGTTGAGCTCCACCTTCGCCCCATCAGTGTGACCAGGGAAAATATTACGGACTCTGCCATCCGAAGGCTGCTCTTCGATGCAGGGGAAGATATGGAATCACTGATGACCCTTTGTGAAGCCGACATCACTTCCAAGAACAGGCAAAAGGTGAAGAAGTACCTGGAAAATTTTGAACTGGTTCGGCAGCGGCTTAAGGAAGTGGAAGAAAAGGACAATATACGCAACTGGCAGCCGCCCGTAACCGGGGAGATGATCATGGAAAAATTTGGCCTTCCGCCCTCCAAGGTGGTGGGGGATCTGAAAAATGCCATCCGAGAAGCCATTTTGGACGGGGTGATTGAAAACAGTTATGAGGCAGCCTATAGTTTCATGATGGAAAAGGCCCGCGAAATTGACCTGGTGGCGGTGAAGTAAATACTATGGCATATTGGGAAATAATTGGCTGGCCCCTAACCAATTACTATATTGATAAATTGTATTATTTTTGCCAATTGCGCCCTTGGACATAGGATCACTGGCAGGGCCATGAGATGATAGATCAAGTCACGGTGAAAAAAATACTATTTTACGGGCCAAAATAGGCGCTTTCACCCAAACACCACAAACAGATTTTATGGCAGTAATGAAATTCAGGATTTATTTAGAGGAGGATGACAGTGTCTACCGTGATGTCGCAATCAAACATACCCAAACTTTTCAGCAGCTGCATGAAGTGATATTAAAAGCCTATGAATTCGATAAGAAGCACCAGGCCACTTTTTACCGCAGTAATGATAACTGGCAGCGCGGGCGAGAGATTTCTCTTGAAAAATATGATAAATCCTATAAGGCGGAACCCCTGCTGATGTCCGATACCACCATCGGATCGGAAATAAAAGATCCAAACCAGAAATTCATTTATGTATACGATTTTGTGAAGAACTGGTCCTTTCTGGTAGAACTGATTAATGTCTCAAAAGAAGAGAATGCCAAACTTGATTATCCGGTGGTCGTAAAATCCGAAGGAATAGGTCCATCCCAATACGGGACCAGGGGCCTGGTAGGTGACCGGCTCACTGAAATAGAGGAAAAATATGACCTGAACCGAAATGCAGAAGGCTTTGGGGTGGAAGGTGTATCCGCTGATGAATCCGACATGGGAGAGGAAACAGGGACCGAAGAGGAAGAAAATGCAGATGAAGCGGAAGCCGGGTCAGATGAGGAATTGATTTAAATATCTATAAATTCAGGGATGCGGGCTCTTTATAAGCCCAAAACATTTGAAAACCAAGAAAGTTATCATTGTGACTGGACCGACTGCGGTCGGTAAAACGGCTGTATCCGTGCAGCTGGCCTCCCATTATCAAACCAGTATCATTTCTGCCGATTCCCGGCAATGCTTTGTTGAACTAAATATCGGCGTTGCAAAACCTTCCGGGGAACAATTGGCTAAAGTTCCGCATTATTTTATCAGCTCCCATTCCGTGTTTGACCAGGTCAATGCCTCTTTGTTCGAACAGTGGTCTCTGAATTGGGTTGAAGAGATTTTTGTTCACCAGGATACAGCGATCATGGTAGGAGGTACAGGTCTGTATATTAAGGCGTTTTGTGAAGGCCTCGATGCGATCCCTGAGATTGACCCCTTAATCCGAAAGTCCATTCTCGAAAAATTTGAAAGCAGCGGACTGGATTGGTTGCAGCAGCAGGTGAAGCAGGTGGACCCCGCCTATTATGCGGCCGGGGAAATTCAAAACCCCCAGCGCCTGATGCGGGCTCTGGAGGTCAAACAGGCGACCGGCCGATCCATTGTTTCCTACCAATCAAAACAAAAAAAGAAACGTGCCTTTGATATTGTCAAGATCGGGCTTCAAACCAGCCGGGATTTATTGTATGACAACATCAACCAGCGCGTCGACCAGATGTTGGATGCAGGGCTGGCCGAGGAAGTTCGTCAGCTCATGAGTCTCAGGGATCTCAATGCGTTGCAGACGGTGGGATATGCGGAATTGTTTCAATATTGGGATGGCTTGATTTCACTGGAACACGCAGCCGAAATGATCCGGAGAAATACCAGGCACTATGCTAAAAGACAGATGACCTGGTTCAGGAAAGACCCCTCCATTCAGTGGGTGGAGCCAGGGGACTGGAATAGAATTAAAGAAATAACCCAATAATAATATTGCCATAACATCATTTCATGCAAATTTTGCAGGCTAATTACAGGCTTTAACCTGAATGCATGGAAAAGAAACAAACGTTGAAATCTTCCTTTTTTGGGGAAGATTTTCTTTGGGGTGTTGCGATGGCTGCTGCTCAAAATGAAGGAGCCTATGACAGCTATGGAAAAGGTCCATCGATCTGGGATCAATTTTCCAGGCGCCAGGGTAAGATAAAAAGCGGTCACAAGCCCTATGTTTCCTGCGATTTTTATCATCGTTACAAAGATGATCTCCTGCTGGTAAAAGCACTTGGTTTTAGGGTCTTTCGATTTTCCATTTCATGGTCCAGGATTTTGCCCGAGGGCACGGGAAAGATAAATAAGGAAGGCGTTGCTTTTTACCATCGGGTTATCGATGAATGCCTAAAACTGGAATTGATTCCTTTTGTCACACTCTATCACTGGGACCTTCCGCTGGCCCTGGAAAAGGAAGGGGGCTGGACCAGCCACCTGATGCTCAAGTGGTTCAACCGGTATGTTACTTTTTGTGCAGAAGAATACGGATCCAAAGTAAAGAACTGGATCGTCCTGAATGAACCCTTTGGATTCACCTCCCTTGGTTACATGCTGGGCAAACATGCCCCGGGCAGGATGGGGATGACCAATTTCCTTCCCGCAGTTCATCATGCCGCCCTGGCTCAGGCCGAAGGAGGACGAATACTCCGAAAACTGGTACCACATGCCTATATCGGGACTACATTTTCATGTTCCGAGGTTGTTCCCTTTTCAGAGAAGCCAGATGACCTTTCCGCCGCCAAGCGGGTGGATATCCTGATGAACCGGCTTTTTATTGAACCGCTCCTGGGAATGGGATTTCCCAGGGAAGACTTCCGGTTTTTGGATAAACTGGAGCTTTACAATAAGGCCTGGAAATACAGGGAACGTTATAGCTTCCAGGCAGATTTCATTGGTATTCAGAATTATTTTCCGGTAGTGGTCAAACACAACCCGCTCATTCCGATCCTGAATGCCTCGGAGGTGAAGGCCCGTACCAGGAAAGTGAACCATACTGCCATGGGATGGGAGATCAACCCCGAGAGTTTCTATAGAACGCTCAAAAGGTTCTCCCAATACCAGGGAATCAAAGAAATTATTGTTACCGAAAACGGAGCCATGTTCAAAGATGAGCTGAGGGACGGGCAGGTCAGGGATCAGGACAGGATCGACTATTTTCAGCAGTACCTTTCAGCCCTCCTGCGGGCTAAAAGGGAAGGGGTGCCGGTAAGGGGCTATTTTGCCTGGACCCTGATGGATAATTTTGAATGGTCAGAGGGATTCCACGCCAGGTTTGGACTGATTCATGTGGATTTTAAAACACAACTCCGGACCATCAAGGATTCAGGGTACTGGTTCCGGGACCTGCTCACCGGGAAATAGGCTTTTACTTCCTGTAGTCTTTGACCGGATTTTCTTCGCTCACATAAATGGTCCCGTTGGAAAGTTTATAGAGCTGGATCATCTTCTTATGCTTGAGTATATCCTCCCGGGTGAGGAGCTCGGAATTTTCATTGTCATCAAACCATACCAGGTAGCAATTGGGTTCCTGGTAAAAATCATTTATTTCCTGGGGAAAAACTTTATGAGGTATCATATCGCATCGAATGCCTGTAAAAAAGTACAGGGCATCATCTGCATTGGAATAAATATTATATCCCTTGCGGAATATTCCTTTATGCGATCTCAGGAAATTGACAAATTCAGAATCCTGCCGCCAGGGATCCTCTGTATAACCGGGGATGCCGGCGTCCCGGATGCCATCGTAGTTCTCTTTGTTAATAAAATACTGGTTGGCCTGCCATGTCAGCCATAAACAAAGGGCCATGGCCGGCCCCATCCAGCCTGCTTTGCGGCGCAAAACCCTGGTAAATGTGGTTAATTCCGTAGAAATGGTCCAGATAAATGGGAAGAAAACAGGTGAGAGCAGGCGGCTGTTGATGAGTTCGTAGCGTGAAAAAGTCGCAGAAATGATGATAAACAGACTATAGAAAAGGGTAAAAAAAACGGCCATAAGCTCAAAACTGGCCAATGGCCACCTGAACAGTCCGCGAAACCACAGGATGGCCAGGATTAGCAGGATTACGACTCCAGCCCAGAAGCCGAAAACGGGGTGGTCTTTAGGAAGGGGCAGCCAGTAACTTAAGGTATTTCCGTAATAATACAGGTTATCATGAAGACTGGTGAGGCTTTTTTCACGCATACCGGTAAGTGTACCTTCTATAGTATGATTGCGGATCAGATTTAGGGCCAGTAGCAAAGAACCGCCAAAACCATAGAGCAGGGCATGTTGAAATTTTTTGGTAAATGGCAGGGTACCCTGTAATAGAATCAGTAAACCGCCGGTGGCCAGCAGGGTGACCCCTGCATAGCGCGTAATGCAGGCCAGCGCCGTAATGCCGGTGCAGGCAAGCAGTGATTTGAGTGTGCCAGACTGCAGGTAGGACCGGACTGTTATGAAAAATGCGAGCAGCAGTAATATGAATAGGGTTTCCGACCAGAGCATGGAATACACCTCAAGCAGACAGGGGCTAAGCGCCATACAACTTAATACAGCCTGTTTTTGCCATGTGGACCGGATAAGAAAACCCTCCATAATCCGTCCGGATATGAGTATTACCATTGCAAACAGCAAGGCATTCAAGGCTGGGGCATAGGTCATGGGGTCCAGACCGGTCAGGAAAATACCAATACTGAGAAAAAAGGGATAAAAGGCCGGAAATACGACCAGGGGCCTTTCATTAAAGTCTAGGAGTGTCCCATGGGAATGGATATTCCTGGCTGCGGACATATAGACTACTGAGTCAGGGGAAACTCCTATACCACTGTGTCTGGTATAGAGCAGGATGATTATAAAGCCTACAGCAGCTGCCGGTAAAGCATCTAGATTTCTTTTTGGAAACGCCTGTTGTATGAATGATCGCATGCGAAAACAGCAATGAATAAAACTTTGCGAATATAGGTAAAATGGCGTTGGACAAAAGGTCAGGACTTGAATGGGGCCGGCGGAGGGTCCATCGGGTAGAAAAATCAGGAGCACTTCAATCCGATGGAGGGCAAAAGGGGCCTACTGGTTCCTTACGGGTTTGCAATAGTCTTGACCCTGCTGGCTGGGTGGTCAGGAAAGTGTAGCTCGCTGGTAAATCCCCGGACCAGGATTGGGTTTGCAAACACCCCCGGCCCCCGTAACCCAGCCCTCCGGACAGCTAAGATTTGTCAGGGTGCAGGCCGCTTTCCAGGCAGGTATAAGTGTAACAGGGTAATTCTTTGCCGGCTGCCATGGCATTGAATTTTTAATTCACCACCCATCAGGCATCTGGAGCCGGGGATATAAAATAGTGTTTTGGTCTGGCAGACCCGTCACAATATCCTGAAAGGGGATTACTTAAGAAACGAAAGGCCGGGGAGAAACAACAAAATCCCCGGTTTTATAAAATGCCAGTCCTGCAGGATTTACACCCGGACAGAGGACAGCCCGCCTCCCGGTGTTGCCAGGCAAAACGCAGGGCGTTAATTTAGGAACCTGTAATTGGACTTGGCTAAAAAAACAGGGTGGCGGCCGGGGGAGCCGTCAGGAATTGGGTAATGCCTTCAATATACCGGTTAAGAGGATCCTTATTAAAAGATAAAGAGGAAAGATTTATCTGTTAAAATCTATTCCTCTTCAAAAAAAATGTTTGGGGCCCCTTATCAAATCAGAGCCAACTGGATATTTTTAAGGTTTACCGGGACGGCTGAAACTCCTACTACCCCCACCCATGGAACCTCCGCCAAAATTGGAAGGCGTGTAGCTTCTGGCTGGCTGGGAATTGCTAGGCCGATTGTAATTGTTTTGATTATTGTAGTTGGGGCGGCTGAAACTCCTGCCGGATGAACCATTTGTATTTCGGTTGTAGGGGCTGACATAGCCAGCCTGGCTGCTCCGGTTTGTAAAGGAATAGCCGCTCCTCCTGGGACTGTTACCATTGACGCCCGCATTGACGTTTTGGAATGCTGAATTGGAATAGCTGTTCCTGCTGAAGGGATGCAGCTGGCTGTAGGAATAGCCTAAAGCCGGTGAATGGGGGTTAACCACCACCACACTGCCATAATAGGGATTGTAGCATCCATTCCAGGCAAAATAGGCATTCATATAGCTGAAAAGCGGATCCCAGAATCCAAATGACATCCAGGGCGAGTAACCACTGTAAAAACCAATTCCGCCATAACTATAAGGGGAATACATACCCCCATATCCATAACCATAATCATAGTTATCAAAGGCAGACCAGCGGTTCGGGTTCTGAACCCTCATCATCAGGTACTGGTCATTGGGATTTGCCGTATAGTACTCGTCGCTGTTTGCTGCAGCAGAAGTAGTGGTTGTTCTTCCCTGGGAATAGTAAACATCATCGGAGTTCTGGGCCGTTCTATAGGCCGAAGAACAACTGCTGAATAATGCCGCTGTACAGATTATAAATAAGTATCTTGTTTTCATTCTACAGGCTTTTGAATGTTTTCAATGTGAAGTCGTTATTTTTGCGCTTTCACCCTTTAAAGTTACAACAAATACTTAGCTAAATAGTTAGCTTTAAAAATAAATATATCAGGTCCTGGCGGCCCGGGAAGCTCCCGGAAATGGGGAAAAATTGATTTCCTCTGAAGAAAACATACTCCAAAACCGGGCCTGTACAGGGATCATTTAACCCAGAAACGAAACTATGAGCAAAGAAATTACAAGCAGGGCCTCCGATTATTCCCAATGGTATAATGACCTGGTTATTAAAGGCAGCCTCGCCGACTATTCGGCCGTCAGGGGATGTATGGTGATTAAACCGTATGGCTATGCACTTTGGGAAAATATGAGGGATGTGCTGGACAGGATGTTCAAAGAAACCGGACATCAAAATGCCTATTTCCCCTTATTTGTGCCAAAAAGCCTTTTTGAAGCGGAAGAAAAAAACGCGGAAGGTTTTGCCAAGGAATGTGCCGTAGTTACCCATTACCGTCTAAAAAGCGATCCGGACCATAAAGGCAAGCTGATCGTGGATCCGGAAGCCAGGCTGGAAGAGGAACTGGTCGTCCGCCCAACCAGTGAAGCCATCATTTGGAATACGTATAAAGGGTGGATTCAGTCCTACAGGGACCTTCCCCTGCTGATTAACCAGTGGGCCAATGTGGTCAGGTGGGAAATGCGTACGCGACTTTTTCTGCGTACCGCTGAATTCTTATGGCAGGAAGGTCATACAGCCCATGCAACCTCCCAGGAAGCCCAACAGGAGACTTTACAGATGCTGAAAGTGTATGCCACCTTTGTGGAAGAATATATGGCCCTTCCCGTTATCAGGGGGGTAAAATCTGAAAGCGAACGATTTGCCGGTGCAGTGGATACCTATTGTATAGAGGCCCTGATGCAGGACGGTAAAGCCCTGCAGGCTGGAACCTCCCATTTTCTGGGTCAGAACTTTGCCAAGGCCTTTGATGTAAAATTCTCCGACCGGGACAACAAACTGGACTACGTCTGGGCCACCAGCTGGGGGGTAAGCACTCGCCTGATCGGTGCCCTTGTCATGGCCCACAGCGATGATGAAGGATTGGTGCTTCCACCCAGGATCGCACCCCTGCAGGTGGTGATCATTCCCATTTACAAGGGTGCTGAAAAAAAGGATTTGCTCGATGCCCGGGCAAGGGATCTGGCATCCAGACTCAAGACAGCCGGGGTACGCGTCAAATTCGATGACAATGATAATGCCCGCCCGGGATGGAAATTTGCGGAATATGAGCTAAAAGGCGTGCCCCTCCGTCTGGCCATGGGCCTCAGGGACCTGGAAAACAATACTGCAGAGCTGGCCAGAAGGGATACACGGGAAAAAACCAATGTGTCCATGGAAGGCCTGGTGGAAAGGATTGTTCAGCTGCTGGAAGAGATTCAGCAAAATATGTTTAATAAGGCATTGATTTTCAGGGATGAGCATATAAGCCGGGCAGACACCTGGTCGGATTTCGAAAGGTTGCTGGACGAAAAAACCGGTTTTATTTCCGCCCACTGGGATGGTACGGCCCAAACAGAAGAAGCCATTAAGGAGAAAACCAAGGCGACCATTCGCTGCATCCCGCTGGACAATGTGCCTGAACAAGGGGCCTGCATCCTAACCGGAAAGCCAAGCAGCCAGCGCGTGCTCTTTGCAAGGGCTTATTAGATGGTTAGGGACCTAAAAAGGGGAAATCACCGATTAAAACAGCTGTTTTGATTTCATCTTACTATTTATATAGTATTCAATGGCTTGAAAATCATTTGATTTCCTGCCCTTCCCGGAAATACCTTCATATGGAATGCCCTGGCTGCGGGTTTCAGCGCAGCGTACTGTTACTGCTTCAGGGGGAAATCAGGGAAAGTGTACGGATGTACCCTGCCACCCTGCCCATTTTAATGCTGGTCGTATTTTCCTTATTGCACCTTAACATGCATTTTACAAGAGGAGCCCTTATAATAAAATATTTGTATATACTGGTGGCAATTGTAATCCTAGTATTTTATATTTACAAGATACTTAATCATAAAATACTTATTTAATGGAAAATCAGGAACCTTTTCAAACCCGACCCGCCTTTCAGCAGAACCCCATTCCCCTTCCTAATGCCACTGCCGTCCTGGTACTTGGAATCATTTCCATACTCGGATGCTTTTGTTATGGTCTGGGCGGACTTATTTGCGGGATCATTTCCCTGGTACTGGCCGGTAAAGACTCCAAATTATACAATGAGGATCCATCCAGGTATACAGCGGGATCTTACAGCAACCTGAGGTCCGGTAAGATATGCGCCATCATTGGACTTTCCATGTCCATTATCTATGTAATTATTGTCATATTTGTAATTGCCACCGTCGGACTTGCTGCATTGTCCAATCCGCAGCATTTCATGGATAGCTTTAGATAATTCTTTGATCCATCTGGGTTCATAAAGGAGGGTTTCGGCCCTCCTTTATTAATTTTCACTGGCAGTGAGGTAGTTGTAATCAGCGATTACCACCTGCAGGAAATAGGCTGGTTCCAGGTTGGTTTCCACCCCCAGCAGGCTTTTTACTTTTTCTGCGGCCTGAAAAGCAAGGTAATTATTACCTGTCTTCTGCACCTGCAAACTGACTTCCTTGATCAGCTGGACATCCTTATCAGAGAGGCTGGTGACCCGCGGGAAGGATACGGTATAGTGTATGTCGGGTGTTGGGGCAAAGAGGGTTTGCTGAAAAGAAGTGCGTGGGCTGGTCTTTATAAGGGTGGTTCCTGCCACCATATCGCCGAGTCTTTGTTTTCGCTCACTTACTGCAACACAAATCAGGGCACATAAAGAATAGGTCATGGTGGAATCTATCAGCCTGAAAAGCCAGCGTATCAGGTATTGACCAATTGTTGGCTGGTTTCCTTCAATGGAAATTACCCTTATTTTCATGATCCTTTTTCCGATGCTTTGTCCATTGAACAGGGCCTCGGATGACAGGTCATAGAATGCGATGGGAAGGGTGACCAGGGTTATAATCAGGTAGCTCTTGTTTTCGAAAACGTGGAATTGTGAGAATAAAACCATCACTACTATAATATAAGCAATAATGATAAGCCAGTCAAATATGGCCCCGGCCATACGTTCACCCAGGCTGGCCAGGTCATATTCCAGCTCAATATTTTGAGAAGTAGTAATACGAATGGTATTCATAATAATTAAAAGTAAAGGATGATTCTTTAAAAACAAAACCATCATGGAAAAGGGAAGTAAATACTATTTATTGTTATCTTTCGGACACAAACTATGCGTGAAGCCCAGTTTTTAAAACAAAATGCGGAAAAGTGGAAGCAATATGAACGGGATCTCCATACTCAGAAGGATCCTGATACTTTTGCTGACCGGTTTATTGAACTGACCGACGATCTTTCCTATTCCAAAACATTTTATAAATCCAGTAATACCACCAAGTACCTCAATGGCCTGACGGCCCAGTTTCACCAGAAAATATATAAGAATAAAAAGGAGAAAGCTTCCCGTATACTCCAATTCTGGCAGTTCGAATTGCCTTACCTATTCAGACAATACCATCGCCAGTTATTGTATTCCTTTCTTTTTTTTACGGCATTTTGTCTGGTCGGAGCCCTTTCAGCGAAATATGATGAAAATTTTATACGGATGATCCTTGGTGATAATTATGTGAATATGACCAATGAGAATATCGAAAAAGGGGATCCTTTCGCCGTATATAAACATGCCGGACAGCTGACCATGTTTTTTGGAATTGCCTTTAATAATATCCGGGTCGCCTTTCTGGCGTTTGTATCGGGGATCACGTTTTCCATTGGAACCGTTATGCTGCTCATTCAAAACGGACTCATGATGGGTTCTTTCGAGTATTATTTTTTTTCCAAAGGACTTGGCGTTCAGTCCCTGCTGGCGATTTTTATACACGGCACCCTTGAATTGTCTGCCATAGTCATTGCCGGCTGTGCCGGACTAATTATGGGAAGCAGCCTGCTGTTTCCCCAGACCTTTGGCAGGTGGGAGTCCATTCTCAAAGGCGGGCGGGATGGTATGAAAATAGTACTGGGCCTGGTGCCTTTTTTTCTGATGGCTGCTTTTCTTGAAAGTTTTGTTACCCGCTATTATAAGCAAATCCCCCTGTGGCTGAACCTGGGCATTCTGGGCCTATCGCTTTGGCTGATTATCGGATATTTTATATGGTACCCCATCTTGCTTCACCGCCGCCTTGCAAAAACCCTGGATCATAATAACGACCCATCACAAGACCAAAACCTTAAACTATGGCTGAACAGGAAATTAACTTCAGGAAAGTAAGGGAGTTCGGTGATAACCTCAACGACACCTTTTTATTTATTAAACAGAATCTGAAAGGGCTGCTAGGCGCCTTCTTTGGATTTTGCGGCATCTTTATGCTGGGCAAAGCCATTTTCAGCGGATTATATGAATCAAGGAGTTTCGGCTTCCTTGACCGGCTTGGCGGCGGCTTTGCTGCCGGCGGGCAGCGGACGGCGATTTCGGAGATATTTACACCCGAATATTTCCTGATTATATTTTTCAGTTGGCTGACGTTCGTATCCATGCGGGTGGTGCTGGCCGCCTATATTAAATTCTATGTTGAAAACGACGGCCTGCATCCATCCATGGACCAGGTTTGGGTTTATTTTAAAAAATACTTCTTCCGGGTGTTCTTTTACAGTATACCCATCTGGGTATTAATTATTATAGGGACCCTGTTTTGCCTGTTGCCCGGTATCTACCTGGCCGTTGTCTTTACCGCTTTTGATATGGTGCTGGTCATAGAAGACGCTACGATGGGGGAGGCCTTCAACCGTTGCTTTCTGATCATTAAGGATCAATTCTGGATTTCTCTGGCCATTTACCTGGTGGCCCTCATCATTTATTCCTTCGGAGGGATGATCATCAGCCTCCTGATCGGCGGTCTGGTCGGTCTTGCGACCTATTTTACCACAAAGAGTATTGGCACAACGGCCGGTGTTGTTACCTCATTTCTGAATATTTTCTCGGGGGTTTTTTACATTGTTTTTTTTGTGTCCAGTGCCTTTCAATACTTCAACCTCGCGGAACGCCACGATGGTACCGGTATCCTCCAGCGGATCGATGCCCTGGGAGGGGATCAGTCTGGAAGTCATGAACAAATACCAGAAGAGTATTAATATCCATGAAAACAGCTGTAACCCTCATATGTTTTATCTGCCTTCAGGTGATCGGTCAGGCCCAAACCACCTTGAGGTACGATACCTCCCGTGTTTCCCGTCGCGCTTTTTCGGCCGTTCGGATGGACGGATATAAATCAAATCCGGAATTTCAATATGAAAAGGTTTCAACATCCGCCAAGTCGGGGTGGGACCTGTTCTGGGACTGGGTCTGGTCAAAGATCGACCAGCTTTTTAATAACGTGCACACGGGCAATCTCTTTTTCTGGATTATTTTGGTCATTTCGGTATCCGTGCTGGCTTATTTTGTCATTCAGGCAACCGGAATGAGGGATGGTATGCTGTTCGGAAAACGAAACCTGCAGCAAGGCCTTGCCTTTTCCACCATGGAAGAAGACATCCACGCCATTGATTTTGATTCGGCCATCCAAAAAGCAACTGAACAGGGGAATTTCAGGCTTGCCGTCCGGATGCTTTACCTGCTGGCACTCAAAAAGCTGACGGACGGGGGCAAAATCAGCTGGAAGGCCGGGAAGACCAATCTTATGTACTGGCAGGAGTTGTCGGGGACCCTGCTGCAGGAACCTTTTTTTGAACTGACCCGTCAGTTTGAAAGTAACTGGTATGGTAACCTTTCCGTTTCAGGCCAGGAATTCAATCAGCTAAACGGATTGTTCAGGGAATTTTACACCATCATTTAATTGAAACATTGAAAGGATATAAGCGTTTTGTCATAGCATTTGGGGTCCTGCTTGTCCTGTACGTGCTTGCTGAAGTCAACCGGCCGAAGCCCATCAATTGGACCGTGACAATGTCCAAGGATGATAAGAACCCGTTTGGAAGTTTTATACTCTATAAGCAGCTTCCAGATCTGTTTCCCAACGCCTCAATCAATTCCTACCGGTTACCTGTGTATGATCAGATTAATAATTATAAAGATTCCAACACCGCATACCTTCTGTTAGATCCTAATCTAAAGCTCTCTGATGAGGATATGAATGAATTACTTAATTATGCCGTGATTGGAAACCATGTTTTTGTTTCATCTTTTGAACTGGGTAAGCAGCTGGAGGATTCCCTGATGCTGCATAGGAAAATGCGTGTGACCATGAAAAAAGCCGATACTTCCAGGCTGGGCTTTGTCAATCCTGCATTCCGTAATGAGGGGCAATACAACTTCAGTCATTTTGCCGTGGACGGATATTTTAGCAAATTAGACACCACGACCACCATTGTACTTGGGACAAATCAAAATAAGGAAGTTAATTTCGTGAAGATACCCTATGGGGACGGGGCCTTTTATATTCATGCCAATCCGGTTTGTTTTACTAATTACTTCATGCTTACCGGTCCTAACGCAGGCTATACGGCTACCGCCTTGTCCTATTTGCCTTCGGGCCTGAAACGAATCTATTGGGATGAGTATTACAAAAAAGGACGGGCCGGGAACAATTCCCCTATGCAGTTCTTCTTGTCAAATACTTTTTTGGCCTGGTCATATTGGATAGCCCTGGTCTGCATACTGGTTTTTGTTCTGTTCGAAATGAAACGAAAACAGCGCATCATTCCTGTGATTGCGCCTCTTCGGAACAGCACACTTGATTTTGTGGAAACTGTCGGCAAGGTTTATTTTAACAGCCATGATAATAAAAATATTGCCTTGAAGAAAATCCATTTCCTCATGGAATTCATCCGCACCAGGTTTTTTCTGCCCACCAATCATCTCAACGCTGAATTCATGGAAATGCTGAGTAAGAAATCCGGGGTACCCCAGGCAGAAATCAAAGAAATGATGGACCAGGTTAACCACCTCCAGCTGAATGGGACGGTTAGTGACAGGGCGCTGCTTCAACTAAGTACAACCATTGACCAATTTTATAAAAAAGCCAAACAATAATATGGAAGAGACAACCCCACATGAATTTCGGACAAATGCCGGCGGCCTGAACCAGTCCTTCCTCCGGGTTAGGGAGGAGATAGGAAAGGTTATTATCGGTCAGCACCAGATGATTGACTTTTTAATGGCAGCCATCCTCGCTGACGGCCATGTCCTCATAGAAGGGGTGCCAGGAGTTGCAAAGACACTCACTGCAAAACTGCTCGCGCGTACCATCGACGTGGGTTTTTCCCGCATCCAGTTTACTCCCGACCTGATGCCAAGCGATGTGCTGGGAACCTCGGTATTTAACCCCCAGAACGCCACTTTTCAATTTAAACACGGTCCGGTCTTCAGCAATATTATCCTAATCGACGAAATCAACAGGTCTCCGGCCAAAACACAGGCTGCCCTTTTTGAGGTCATGGAAGAAAAGCAGATGACATTTGACGGAATAACTCACCAGATGCCGGCTCCCTTCATGGTGCTGGCAACCCAGAATCCTGTAGAACATGAGGGGACCTATCGGTTGCCCGAAGCCCAGCTCGACAGGTTTATGTTCAAGGTACTCGTAAACTACCCGACCCTGGAAGAGGAAATCAGGATACTACACAATACCCATGAGGGAAAAACGACCCACTTCCAGGATATTGTTCAGAAGGTCCTTACTGCCAGTGCCATTGAGGAATTCCGCAAACAGGCAGCCGGTGTTCATATTGAACCAAAGGTGCTTGAATACATTGCACTTATAATTCATGAGACAAGAAATAACAAGTCCCTTTATCTGGGTGCCTCTCCCAGGGCCTCTGTCGCGGTGCTTAAAGGAGCCAAAGCATTTGCCATAATGTCCGGCAGGGATTTTGTGACCCCCGATGATGTGATAGCAGTGATTCCGGCCGTGCTTCGTCACCGGATTATACTTACACCCGAAAAGGAAATGGAAGGGGTGTCCCCGGATGATATCATAGAGACCATCCTGAAAAAAGTTGAAGTACCAAGATAAAAACCATGCTTTGAAGAATTTTTTTAGGGTATATATCGGGGATCTTTATTTCAGCAGCCGCTTTTATGCAGCCCTTTGCATCTGTTCGGCGCTGTTCCTTTTCAGGTTTTTTTTATCCTGGCTGGGGATTATTCCTTATGTAATGATTGGACTTGCTGGGGCCCTTGCCCTGGCAGAGTATCTTATGTTGTTTCTGAGGTCCCGATGTATTTCGGCTGTAAGGTCCCATGCCGACAGGTTCAGCAACGGCGATGAAAATGCCGTAAGAATTGACCTGGAGAATTATTATGACTTTAAAATAAACCTGAGGGTCATCGATGAAATTCCTCATCAGTTCCAGCGGAGGGATATCCTCTTTGAAGTGGATTTGGATCCCAGGGGCTCCAGGTACATTGAGTACAAGCTGCGCCCCGTTAAAAGAGGCGTCTATGAGTTTGGCCGTATAAATGTATATGCATCCGGCAGCCTGGATCTGGTGAGAAGAAGGTTTCGTTTTGGAAACATTACACCGGTATCTGTTTATCCTTCCTTCCTGCAATTGAGAAAATACCAGCTGATGGCCATTCACAACCGGCTGAGTGAAGTGGGCGTAAAAAAGGTTCGAAAGCTGGGACATAGCATGGAGTTTGAACAAATCAAAGAGTATGTCCCCGGAGACGATTACAGAACACTGAACTGGAAGGCGACCGCCCGTAAAGGCCAGCTGATGGTAAATCACTTTACAGATGAAAAAAGCCAGCAGATATACTGCGTTATCGACAAAAGCAGGGTTATGAAGATGCCATTTGAAGGGATGAGTCTGCTTGATTATGCCATCAATGCCTCATTGGTACTCTGCAATGTGGCCCTGATCAAACAGGACCGTGCCGGACTCATTACCTTTTCAGACCAGATCGGAACCTTTCTGATGGCAGATAAGAAAACTTCCCAAATGCATTCACTGCTGGAAGTCCTTCACAAGCAGAAAACCAGGTATTTGGAAAGTGATTTTGAAAGACTGTATGCATGTATCAGGACCAGGATTCCCCAAAGAAGCCTGGTGGTATTGTTTACTAATTTTGAATCGATGTCCGGTTTAAAAAGGCAATTGCCTTATTTGCGAAAAATAGCTGAACATCAATTGTTGCTGGTAGTGTTTTTTGAGAACACCGAATTATCCGGATTGATTAATGAGGAAGCCCGGGATATAGAGAGTATCTACACCAAAACAATCGCCGAGAAATTTGCTTTTGATAAAAAGCAGATTGTAAAGGAGCTTCAGCAGGTTGGTATCCTGAGTATCCTGACCGCTCCGCAGCAGGTCACTGTAAACAGTGTGAATAAATACCTGGAAATAAAGGCAAGACAGGCCATTTGAGATTTTCTGGCAACAGGATGAGTACTAACTATCTAACTTTGTGAAAATTTATTCATGGAAAAACCGCAGGGAAGCATATATGAGCAGGGACAGGTTTTGCTAATTAACAAACCCAGAGACTGGACTTCCTTTGACGCTGTCAGGAAAATCCGGAACCTGGTTAAGACCAAAAAGGTGGGCCATGCGGGTACCCTGGATCCCCTGGCCACGGGGCTATTAATAATTTGCACCGGTAAATTCACCAAAAGGATCAATGAATTCATGGCCCAGCAAAAAGAATACACCGGAACATTCACGCTGGGGGCGGTCACACCCACTTTTGACCTGGAAAGTGAACCAGGGGATTTCAAGGATATTTCCCAGCTGAAACCTGAGATGATTATGGAAGCGGCCGCCAAACTGACGGGTGAATTATTGCAGGTCCCCCCCATTCATTCAGCCATCAAAAAAAACGGGAAGCGTGCCTATGAACTGGCCAGGCAGGGAAAACAGATTGCCATGGAACCCAGGAAGGTCACCGTCAGTGAATTTGAAATTACCGGCATCGATTTGCCCCTTGTTGGTTTTAGGGTAGTATGCTCGACGGGAACCTATATCCGCAGCCTGGCCCAGGATATAGGTGTTTTACTGGGCACCGGGGCCTATTTAAGCAGTCTGTGCAGGACAAGAATTGGTGCATTTACCCTGGAAGGAGCGCTTACCATGGAAGAGGCCCAGAAATTAATAAATGAGAATCTGGACGGGATCAAAACGGATAATTGATCCCCAGCTGAAACTGGCCGTCCAGCAGGTGGAGATCATAGAACCAGTGATCGGCATACTGGAGGCGCTGGGGATCGCGTATCTTATAAGCCCAGTCCAAACGGATTATGAAATAGTCAAAGTCAAATCTCAAGCCTGTACCCGCATCAACGGCAAATTCTCTGTAGAATCGGCCAATATTAAAATCACTGCCCTGCGCCGACTGGACGGTATCGATCACATGCCGGTCCCAGATATTACCAACATCGGTAAATACGGCGCTGTTGATCTTAACGCCAAATATGTTTCCCAAAGGGAAACGGAATTCCATGTTTCCCTCCAGAATGATGTCACCAAATCGGTCCAGTTTGCTTGATTTTCCCGTGTCATAGAATTTGGAAGACCCCAGGCCCAGTTGCCTCACCTGCCAACCGCGCATACTGCTGGCGCCCACAAATCCGGGACCTCCTGCGAAATAGGCCTTGTAGAATGGCAGGGTCTGGTTTCCGGAATGATTCCCCCCGTACTCAAGCCCGGCCCCTCCGTAGACGCGCATGGCCAGCTGTGTTTTGGGGAAGTCAATGTGGTGGCGGTATTCTATATCACCTTTTACGAATCTAAACAACTCTCCACGGTTGATGGATGGAATTAAGCCCAGCAGCCCTCCGCTTTCCTCTGCCGTGATGCGAAGGAAATTGGCCCGGTTCCCTTTTTGCTTAATTGAGCTGTAAAGGAATTGGGTGCTCAGAATAAATCCGGTTTTAAAGGCTTCGTTTAAGGTGGGGAAAGTATCTAGGTACCTCTTAAAGCTATCCGATTTATAGAGGTTCGCGTATTCAATGTTGGGCAGCCGGAATACGTAGGATCTTGAGCTCTTTTTTTCTTTGTTGATGGTATTCCATTCATAACCCCAGGCTGCCGCGACGGCACGAACGGTGAAAAAATCCCTTCGTTCTGTATAAGATGCATTGAGGTTGAGAACAGTGCGCAGGTTTTCATATTTCCAGTCTTTGATCAGATTGGAGGCAGGGATCAGGCGGGGAAAATAAATATTGTGAGACAGGCTGGCCTGGGTAGTCTGGATGAAATTGGAGCCAAATTCTACACCCCCTCTCAGGTTGGTGCTGGTTTGTACTGACTGCTTGAATGCATTGCGGTTTCTTAGTCCCAGGTTCAGATCGACCCCAAAAAGGCTGCTGGCAAGAATATCATTGGTGTTATAGCTGGCTTCCGGGTTTATACTGAGTTTTTGTTTTTTCGCGGGGTATAACCTGATCGTTGCATCCACCAGGGAATCGGAGGTATCTGATTCCTGGAGGTCGATCACGGCATTCTGCCAGGCACCCAGTTGTGTGTTAAAGCGATTGAGGGTTTTATAATAATTATCCTGTTTGTAGAGTTTTCCGGGACGCAGGTACACGTTTCTTGCCAGGAAGGGAAGCTTGAATTTGTTGTATTTAGATATGATGGAAATGTTGTTAAGGACGGTAGTGTCGCTTTTGGGCACCTGGAAAGTATCTTCCAGAATCTGCAGATCCGGAAAGAGCGTAACCTTTCCAACCGAATACCGGGCAATCTCACTGGAATCATTGATCGGCCTTTGTTTTATAACTACCGTGATGGTCGGATTCTGGCGCTTTCCTTTAAGTTCTTCCAGCAGGATGGCCTGCTGAAATGGGTCCAGGGTGGGGTCTATCAGGGCAGCAGCCACCGTGTCCACCTCGGCATAGATATTCTTGCTGGAAATTTTGTAATATCCGTTGTTGCGGAATAGTTCGACCAGCCGGTCTATTTCCGAGGAAACCAGCTGCTTGGAATAAGGCTTTGAAACCTGTAAAAGGGATTGTGCCCTGTTTGCCATGGCCATGGCCTGCAGATCATGGGTCAGCAGACTGTATCCAATGGAGTCGATACGAAGATTTTTGCCCGGCGTCACCTGGAAACTAATGAGGGTCCGATACTGGTCTTTGACGGTATCGATTCTGAAAGTATCGGTTACCACGGGTGCATAATAGCCCAGGGAATTAAGCAGGGAAATCATAAAAACCCTTGACCGGCTGAGATTAATGGTGTCAAAAACGGGTGGACTGGGCAGTCTTTTATAAACCGGGGCAAAGGGTTTCCAGCTCATAAAAGCTGTTATGGTTCTTACACGCAAACTGTCATCGAGCTGGTTATTGAGCCTCAGCTCGAGGTTTTGTTTTTCATCATTTGGCTGGCTGCTGTTGACTTTTACGCTGGTCCTGAATACGAAGGGCTTTCCGGGCTGGTAATTTTTGGGCAGGACACAGGAAATGCCAAAAACCATGGATACAAGCAGTGTCACAGTTAAAGTGTTGAATAAAGTTGCTGTAACTTGCCGCCTGTAAATCATATTGAATAATAACAGATTTTAAGATTGGTTAATATGAAATCGCCCCGCAAGTTAAGCATTGGGACCTCTTTTCTTGCATAGTCAGCACCAAATAACATAATCTGGAAAATGAAATAGTATGCTGGTAAAATCACAAATCAAATATATTCAAAGTTTGGGCCAGAAAAAATTCAGGGACAGCGAGGGGCTTTTTGTCGCAGAAGGCCCCAAAATTGTGCATGAACTGCTCTCAGCCCATAATGTAAAACCAAGGCATATTTATGCAACCGGACCCTGGCAGGAACAAAACCCGGGTTTTGCAGCTTCTTACCCCGCCTCTGTACTGACTGTGGTAACGCCCGGTGAACTCAACCGCATTTCCTTTCTTACAACACCCAACCAGGTGCTGGCCCTTTTTGAAAGGCCCGTATTCAATCCCGGCGGGCTGGAAGATACCATTAGCCTGGTGCTGGATGGGATACAGGATCCCGGGAACCTGGGAACTATCATACGGATTGCAGACTGGTTTGGCCTGGCGCATATCATCTGCAGCCATGAAACCGCGGATGCCTTCAATATAAAGACCATACAGTCCTCCATGGGTAGCATCAGCAGGGTAGAAGTGCGATACGAAGAACTCGGGGCTTTCCTGGACTCCCATAAACATCTTCCTGCCTATGCAGCCACCCTTTCCGGCACCAGTATTTATGAGGTGGATCGAATTTCCTGCGGACTTATCCTGATAGGCAATGAATCCCGGGGAATCAGTGAGGAACTCCTTAGGCGGGTTTCCCACCATATCACCATTCCGGGGGCCGGTCATGCAGAATCCTTGAATGCAGCTGTGGCGTCGGGTATCATTCTATCCCACCTGGTTCAGGGATAAACCGCTGTCAATCGAACCAGCCTGCTAATGGGAAGGTAAAGGGGACCTGGTTAGTTCACCAGATGAACGCACCGATTGGAACAAAACCGGATGATCTTTATCTCAATGGGAAGCGATTAAAACCCGAATCGCCCTATGGAAAATTGGCCTGTGAATTCCCGACCGCCAGCAAATGGAATCAGTTGAACTGGATAGCCCGGACCGGCTGGATTCTTTTAATGATGAAGGTTGGAATGATAAGTATCAGAAAGCATACAAGGAAAGTACCGGCATCGATGAGGCCAAGCTCCCACCATTCCAGCTTAACATATGCTTTTGAAATAAAGTAAGACTCCTCTGGCAATGTTATAAATCCATATTTCTGCTGAAGCCAGCAAACCAGCAAACCCAGCACATTGCCCAGCACAATGCCGCTTAGGGTAATTATGGCCCCGTGATAGAGAAATATTTGCTGAATGGTCTGGTTGGGGCTTCCAACCGCTTTAAGTATTCCAACCATACGGGTTCTTTCCAGGACCAGGATAATCAGGCAGGTAATAAGGTTCAGGGTTGCCACCACGATCATGATGATTAATACGATGGCAATCGTTGTATTCATCTGGTTGAGCCAGTCGAAAATATTGGGATAAACCTCCCGGATGGTAAGACTGTTCCATTCCTGGGGAAGTTCCTTGAGCATGGCCTTGTTGACAGGGTCCATCTGCTTGTAGTCCTTTACAAAGATCTCGTAACCCCCAATTTCATTTCTGTTCCAGTTGTTGAGGTGTTGAATCAGGGATAGGTCACAAATGGCTATGAGCTTGTCATAATCCTCAATACCGGTTTTGAAAATACCCCCGACTGTCATGGGCCTGACTCTTCTTGTACCGTCGGGTTGGATGAAATAGATGAGTACCCGGTCGTTTACTTTGAGTTTCAGCTGGCCTGCCGTATAGGAGGACAGGTCGATCTGGTTGCTGTAGCCGGTATCGGGAAATTGAATCCAGTGACCGCTTTGCAGGAAGGGGTTGAGGTTATTGAAATCGTATTGCCTTTCAACTCCTTTCAGCAGGACGCCCTCAATGCTGGCGTTGCCTTTGACTATGGCATTCTTGGTTCCAAAGGCCTGAATGGTCCTGATCTGGCTGTTGGACCGGAGCAATTGCAATACGGTATCGTTGCGTTCGATGGGAGTTTCCTCCGCAATCGATACCTTACTGGCTTCATATCTTTGCACACGGATATGCCCCCAGAAACTGAATACCTTCTGTCCCACCGCATATTGAAAACCTGTGGTAAAAGCGACGGTCAGTATCATAGCTGCCACGCTGATCACCGTTGCGGTGATTGCCAGCCGGATGATGAACCGGGAAAAAGAGTGCTGCTCGTTGAAAGCAATGCGTTTTGCTAAAAAGGCTGGTACATTCAACCGGAATAATTTTATTTTCCAAAAATAGACTTCACTGGGGGATTCCTAAAAGTTTTTTCCTTTTTTATGCTAACATTGTAAATGGGATGTCATTGTGAACACTAATACTATTTCAGGATGAAATATCTGATTATGATCTTGTTTTGCTGGGCAGGGTTGGCAGGTTATTCCCAGGACTCGGTATACGTTACCAATATCAGGACTCCCCAGCTGTTTACTTATGGAAACCAGCTTGGCTATCCAATTATCAGGCTTAACAGCGGGGACCAGCTGGAATTGCATTTTGATGATTTGGATGCGGATGTAAAGAACTACTCTTACAGTTATGTTCTCTGTAATGAAGACTGGACGCCAGCGGTCATTAGCGAATTTGACTATATCCGGGGATATTCACAGGTGAGAATCAGTGATTACAGGCTGTCTTCGGTTGCCCTCACCAAATACACCCACTACCAGGCCCTTCTTCCTGACAGGAATTGTATGCCTATTCACTCGGGTAATTATATAGTTAAGGTTTTTTTAAACGGGGATACCTCCCAGCTGGTGTTTACCAGACGCATGCTGGTAGCCGGCAAAGGCGCTTCCATCGGCGCTCAGATACTTCAGCCGTTCAGCCCCGAGACCTCCAGGACACATCAGAAAATACAAATGACCGTCAATACCGGCACGTTGGCCATCAGCGATATGTTTCAGCAGATTCATGTTTGGATTTTGCAGAATAACCGGTGGGACAATGCCATCCATGATGTCAAGCCCAATTTCTACTCCGGCAACACGCTGCAATATAACAGTGATGATGCATTTGTGTTTCCGGGTGGCAATGAATGGCGCTGGGTAGACATCCAGGGAACTTTTCATTTTCTAAGCGACCGGCTTTTAAAGGGAAATTACGGGCCGGCCTCCACCGAACTGATCGTCAGGCCTGATCCTGACCGTTCCAGGCTGCCTTATTACTATTATGCGGACTACGACGGCATGTATTATATTCAAACTACAGAAAGCATCAACCCCGTTTGGCAGACAGATTATGCCACCCTGCAGTTCAGTTTTGTACCCGCCGACCACAACCCCTACCCGGATAGGGATGTGTATATTTTTGGGGAGCTGACGGGGTATGGCCTTCATGATGCTTTTAAAATGAGCTTCAACCCTGATAGGGGGGCTTATCAGACTTCCCTGTTGCTGAAGCAGGGGTTTTACAATTATAGTTATGTTACCATTGACCGTCATGATCCAAAAAGGATGGCGTCTTTTGAATTCACCGAAGGAAATCACCTGGAAACTGAAAATAATTACATGATATTGGTTTACTTCAGGCCCCTGGGAGGAAGGGCCGATGAACTGGTCGGCTTCACCAGCATGAATTCCAAAATGACCCAATAATCTGATCCCATTTATATAGGGGTAGCCCTTTTTTTAAAGGGTCGAGGGGTTGTGCCGAAGGCAGTTTAGCGTGAAAATTATGAACAGATCCCTGCCTGAGTCTGATTTAGTTTTTGCATTATCTTTCTCGCTCCTTATCTTTGCGCGGGCAAGTCTTATACGACCAGCTCCTGCTGAATCCCCCAGGACCGGAAGGTAGCAAGGGTAAGTGGTCGTAGCGGTGCGATGTAAGTAACTTGCCTATTTTTTTTCTTTTAATCGATTTTCAATATGAAATTCTTTATTGATACTGCCAATCTGGCTCAAATTAAAGAAGCAAATGATTTAGGTATCCTGGATGGAGTGACCACCAATCCATCCCTGATGGCCAAAGAAGGGGTAAAGGGAGATGCAGCTGTATTAAACCATTATAAGACCATTTGTGAACTGGTGGAAGGGGATATCAGCGCCGAGGTAGTTTCCACTGATTATGAAGGAATTATAGCGGAGGGTAAGATACTGGCAGCCATCGCGCCCAACATCGTGGTTAAGATTCCCATGATCAAAGATGGCATCAAGGCCCTTAAATATTTTTCAGACCAGGGCATCAAGACCAATTGTACCCTGGTTTTCTCCGCAGGCCAGGCCATTCTGGCTGCCAAAGCGGGAGCTACCTATGTTTCGCCATTTATAGGAAGAATTGATGACAGCAGCTGGGACGGTGTTCAGCTCATTGAGCAGATTTCCCATATTTACACCCTGCAGGGATTTGGAACGGAGATACTGGCCGCGTCCATCCGCAATTCCCTGCACATTGTCCGCTGCGCCGAGGCGGGTGCCGATGTGTGTACCTGCCCCCTGGAATCCATATTGGGTTTGCTCAAACATCCGCTGACGGATATCGGTCTGGCTAAATTCCTGGCGGATGCCAAAGCCTTCCAATAGAGCGGACCATGCGGACCTTGGTGTCATTTTGATAACTGCCGCCAGGTTGTTTAGGGTAAATTTTGTAGCCTTGGCTTAAGCCGTTAATTTTGAGCATTATTTATGAATTCTATTTTTCACATACATCATCACCATACTTACCTGGGCAGGTAGGCCGGAGATGTTTTGTGCAAATAAAAATAAAACATAAAGGGCTTACCACACGGTAGGCCCTTTTTCTATGTTACCATGGCCGGTCAGTCAGCCTGAAATTACAAAACGGGAGGATGAATAAACGGCCACAAAACAGTAAAAATGGGGGAGACCAAATTAAAAATTGCCATTCAGAAAAGCGGCAGACTCCATGACGGGTCAGTGAATCTGCTGCGGGAATGCGGTATTGATGTAATCAATGGTATCAATAAGCTCAAGACCGAGTCAAGCAATTTTCCGCTGGAACTGTATTTTTTCAGGGATGATGACATCCCCCAGTATGTAGAAGATGCGGTGGCTGACATCGGTATTGCCGGAGAAAATGTGGTCTATGAAAGCAACCGGAAAGTGGGCGTGGTCGAAGACCTCGGTTTTGCCACCTGCCGGCTGAGCATTGCTGTCAGAAAGGGAGACCAGTACGACGGAGCCTCCTTTCTGGAAGGGAAAAAGATTGCAACCACCTATCCTTTGCTTTTGCAGCAGTTCCTGGATAAAAACCAGGTAAAGGCAGAGATACATCAAATCAGCGGTAGTGTGGAGATTGCCCCTGGTATCGGACTGGCCGACGCCATTTGTGACATTGTCAGCAGCGGATCCACATTATTTATGAATGGACTGAAGGAAGCAGAAATGATACTGAAATCCAGGACCGTGTTGATTAAAAACGGGAATTTAAGCGCGGAAAAGGAAGCCTTACTGGAGAAATTGCTTTTTCGCGTACAGGCTGTTAAAAAGGCAAAGAATAACAAGTATATTCTTCTTAATGCCCCCAATGAGAACCTGCAGCAGATCATTTCCTATTTGCCTGGCATGAAAAGCCCGACGGTTCTTCCCCTGGCTCAACCCGGCTGGAGCAGCGTGCACAGCGTACTGAACGAAAATGATTTCTGGGAAATTATTGAAAAATTGAAATCAGCCGGTGCTCAGGGTATCCTGGTTGTACCTATTGAAAAAATGATTCTATAATTACATAAAATGAAATTAATAGACATAACAAAGGAAGGTTTACCCCCTGCAGGGGGATGGGAGCAACTGCTGGCCAGGCCCGTTTTGGATAACAGGTCCCTGGAGGCTACCGTAGTAAATATTTTGAAGGAAGTAAGGGAAAATGGGGACGAGGCCGTCAAAAGATTTTCCCTCATGTTCGATAAAGTCTCCATCGGTGACCTGATCGTGCCTGAGGATGACATTATCCAGGCTGCCTCCCTGGTTAGTGAAGAACTCAAGACAGCCATCCGGCAGGCAAAGGAAAATATTGAAACCTTTCACTACAGGCAGTTTCAGCAGCCGGAAACGGTGGAAACCATGCCGGGGGTATTCTGCTGGCGCAGAACGGTACCCATCGAAAAGGTGGGATTATATATTCCCGGAGGATCCGCCCCGCTGTTTTCCACCCTGCTTATGCTGGCTGTACCGGCGGCGATAGCCGGCTGCCGGGAGATCATTCTATGCTCCCCCCCCGACACACAGGGTAAACTGCACCCGGCCATTCTGTATGCAGCCAGCATCTGCGGTATCACCCGGATTTACCGGGTGGGTGGTGTTCAGGCCATTGCGGCCATGGCCTACGGGACCAAGTCGATGCCCCGGGTTTACAAGATTTTCGGACCCGGTAACCAATATGTTACCTGCGCCAAGCAACTGGTTCAAAAAGACGGATTGGCCATCGACATGCCGGCCGGACCCAGCGAAGTGGCTATTTTCGCGGATGAATCGGCCAATGCTGCCTTTGTAGCAGCGGATCTGCTTTCCCAGGCCGAACATGGTGTGGACAGTCAGGTCATACTGGTAACCACCTCGGCCCAGCTGGCCGGCCAGGTTGAAAAGGAGATCAATCAACAGCTCCCTGAGCTGCCTCGGAACAAAATTGCCGCACGGGCACTTGATAACAGCCTGGTCATTCTGGTTAATAATGATCAGGATGCCATACAGCTGCTCAATGAGTATGCCCCTGAACATCTTATTTTGGCTTGCAAGGAGGCAGATGCGCTGGCCGATCAGGTCATTAATGCCGGCTCCGTATTTCTGGGGAACTATTCCCCGGAAAGTGCGGGGGACTATGCGAGCGGAACCAATCATACCCTGCCCACCAACGGCTATGCCAGATCTTACAGCGGGGTCAGCGTGGACAGTTTTGTCAAGAAAATTACCTTCCAGAAATTAACTTACCAAGGGCTGGCCGGTATCGGTAAAACAGTGGAGCTGATGGCCGCTGCCGAAGGGCTGCAGGGGCATGCCCGGGCGGTGCGGATCCGGTTGGAATAACCATCATTGCCCTGTTTGGGAATATTGAGAAAAAGCATAAATTATGTTTCAGTTAGAAAATCTTTTACGGGAAAATATCCGTCAGCTGACCCCTTATTCTTCGGCCAGGGATGAATTTAAGGGTGAGGCCAGGATATTTTTGGATGCTAATGAAAACAGCCTCGGATCTCCTCTGACCCGTTGGTATAACAGATATCCTGACCCGCTGCAGTGGAAACTGAAGGAAGCCATCGGTCTTATCAAAGGAGTTGACCCAACTAATCTCTTTTTGGGGAACGGAAGTGACGAATGCATAGACCTGCTCTACCGGGCTTTCTGTAATCCGGGTAAGGACAATATCATTATCAATCCACCCACATACGGAATGTATGAAGTAAGTGCCCGGATCAATGACGTACAAATAAAAAAGGCACCTCTGCTCGATAATTTCCAGCTGGACCTGGTGCATTTGGAAAACCTGGTGGATGATGCCACCAAAATCATCTGGATATGTTCACCAAACAATCCCACGGGCAATGCGATTGACCGAGAAGACATTGAAATTGTGCTGAATAATTTTGAAGGCCTGGTGGTAGTCGATGAAGCGTATATCAATTTTTCCAGGCACAAATCATTCATTCAGGAACTCGGGGATTACCCCAACCTGGTAGTTCTGCAAACATTCAGCAAGGCATGGGGACTTGCCGGACTGAGGCTTGGAATGGCATTTGCCGCTGAAAACATCATTGATATTTTAAACAGGATTAAACCCCCTTATAATATCAACCAGTCTACCCAGGAAATTGCACTAACGGCCCTCCAGGAGGTCGGACAGGTCAATGAAATGATTAAGCTCATTGTCGCGATGCGGGATGAACTCAGCGTCCAGCTTAGTTCCCTTCCCTTTGTATTAAAGGTCTACCCAAGCGATGCCAACTTCCTGCTGGTCAAAATGTCAGATGCCCAGTCTGTTTATGACCATTTGCTCCGCGAGGGTATTGTGGTCAGAAACCGCAGCAACGTCGAGCTCTGCGCGGGCTGCCTTAGAATTACCGTTGGAACAGATTCAGAAAATATGGGATTGATAACCGCGCTCAGGCATTTTTCCGCGTGAGAAATTGTACATTTAAATTAAAATATTAATATAGATTATTATATGAAGAACTTAAATCCTAGATATTTATATCTGATTGCCGCCTTATGCGGCAATGCAATGCTTGCCTGCGGGGAAGACAGTACCCGGGTGGCACCAGCTTTTGTGAATGAGGCAAGAGCTGCCCTTTCGGGGGGGCTTGTATTGCCCGAAGGGTTTCAGGCAGCGGTTTTTGCGGACGGACTGGGGGCAGCACGTCATCTCGCAGTCAATAACAACGGAGATGTGTACGTCAAACTCGCGAGCCGCAAGAATGGACAGACCATTATTCGACTCCGGGATGCCAAACACGAGGGCAGGGCCAGCGATATTTCGGGGTTTGCCAATTATAAAGGCACCGGCATTGCGATTAAAAATGGTTACCTCTACGCTTCCTCGGATGAAGATATTTATCGCTATAAACTGGACGCACAGAACAATGTCATTTCTGATAAACCCGAAATTGTTGTGAAGGGATTGCTGAGCCGGGGTGAGCACGAGGCAAAGGCCATTGCCCTGGATGACGATGGGAACCTGTACGTCAATATTGGCGCCTATTCAAATGCCTGCCAGGTGGTGGATCGCAAAAAGGGATCGCCTGGAATGAATCCCTGTCCGATACTGGATTCAGCAGGAGGCATATGGCAATTCAAGACGGCCAAACTCAACCAGACCTATGGTGATGGAGTAAGGTATGCAACCGGACTGCGCAATGTAGTTGGTATCAGGTGGAACACCGCCACCCATTCCCTGTTTGTGATGCAGCACGGCCGCGACCAGCTGCACGACCTTTTCCCCGATCTCTATGACAGTAAACAAAGTGCCGAACTCCCTGCTGAATGTATGTATGAGCTGCATAAGGGTTCAAACTGCGGTTGGCCCTATATTTATTACGACCAGTTCAGGCATGCAAAGATCCTTGCCCCCGAATTTGGCGGAGATGGAAAAAAGACTGCTGGCGGGGATGCCCAGGATCCTGTAGTGGCGTTCCCAGGACATATGGCTCCCAATGACCTGCTTTTTTACAGCGGAAGTCAATTCCCCGCTAAATACCGTAACGGTGCCTTTATTGCTTTCCATGGTTCCTGGAACCGGGCCCCGGAGCCCCAAAAGGGATATCTGGTAGCCTTTGTTCCCTTTAAGGATGGCAAACCTTCGGGAGAATGGGAAGTATTTGCAGATAATTTTTCAGGAAGCCCCGAGCAGACGGCTTCAGGGAGAGCTGATCACCGTCCCTGTGGTCTTGCCGAGGGCCCTGATGGTTCCATATATGTTTGTGATGACAATAAGGGGACCGTTTGGAAAATTACCTATTCAGGAAAATAATACATTCAAAAATGAGGCTTTATATCAGCAAGGCTGCCTTATTGGCGATGCCTGGTTTAGTTGGTTTTGCCCTGACAGGGTCCTATCGCCAGGGTGGTTTAACAGATTCCATAGAAAGGGGCAAAAAAGTATACGCCGAACAATGCCTTTCCTGCCACCAGGTGGATGGGGGAGGGGTACCCCATATGATTCCCCCTTTGATAAAAACCAAATGGGTGCTGGGCGATAAAGCTACGCTGGTTAATACCGTACTGCTTGGACTCAACGGGGAAATTGAAATAGACGGTAATACTTTCCATAATGTAATGGCCCCGCACAGTGAATTGTCAGACCTGCAGATTGCAGATGTTTTGACTTTCGTCAGGAACAGTTTCGGAAATAAGGCTAAAGCAGTTACTGCCGCCGAGGTTAAAAAAATCAGGGCAAACCTAAAACATTAAACCGGCCAATCCTTGATATCAAGCCGCCCAGGTCAATGGCTTTGAAGGAATAGGGCCATTGTAAGCTCCTTAAAATTCAAAAATCAACCCAACAGCCGACATGAAAAAAATCCTGTTTATCGACCGCGACGGAACACTTATTAATGAAGCACCGCCATCCTACCAGGTTGATAGTTTTGATAAACTTGTTTTTTATCCGGCCGTATTCGAGTTCATGGGCAGAATTGCCAGGGAATTTGATTTTGAGCTGTTGATGGTCACCAACCAGGACGGGCTGGGCACAGCGGCATTCCCTGAAGAGAGTTTCTGGGGAGTGCAGCAGTTTGTCATTAACAGCTTTGCTGGGGAAGGTGTCCATTTCAGCGGGGTTTTTATTGACAGAAGCTATCCTGCCGACCATGCTCCCACCAGGAAACCTGGAACGGGGATGCTGACGGCCTATATGAACAATGAGGCCTATGATTTGGAAAACTCTTTTGTGATCGGGGACAGGATCACGGATGTGCAGCTCGCCAAAAACCTTGGTTGCAAAGCCATATGGTTAAACAATGACCCCGAACTGGGGGGAAAGGAAATCAGTGATTCCAGGGCAGCCCTGGATGAGGTTATAGCATTGGAAACCCCATCCTGGAGCAGGATTTATGAATTTCTAAAACTGGGTCTTAGATCGGTTGTGCACGAAAGGAATACCAGTGAAACGCAGATCAGGATTGAATTACAAATAGACGGAAGCGGAAAGGCCCATATCAACACCGGGATAGGCTTTTTTGACCATATGCTCGAACAAATTGCGCGTCATGGTAAAATGAATCTCACTGTCCGCACCCACGGGGACCTGCATATAGATGAACACCATACCATTGAGGATACCGCCATTGCGCTGGGAGAGGCCTTTGCCAAGGCCCTGGCTGATAAGAGAGGCATGGAACGCTATGGTTTTGCCCTGCCCATGGATGAATCCGAAGCTAAAGTGCTCATAGATTTCGGGGGCAGGAACTGGCTGGTCTGGAATGCAACCTTCAATAGGGAAAGCATTGGCGGCATGCCTACTGAAATGTTTTTTCATTTTTTCAAATCCTTCAGCGATGCCGCTAAATGCAACCTCCATATTTCATGTACCGGCGAAAATGAGCACCATAAAATAGAAGCCATTTTCAAGGCCTTTGCCAAAGCCATTCGTATGGCAGTAAAAAGAGATCCTTTAAGTAATTACCTGCCCACTACCAAAGGAATCCTTTGATCCGGTGATTGGACATAATACCAGGAAGGTAATCAGGCCAGTACATCGCTGAATTCCGGTTTTTTGTCAAAAACCGATTTTGCAAAAGGACAGAGCGGGATGATTTTGATACCCTGCTTCCTGGCATATTCCACCGCGGTATGGACAAGCTGGTAACCCACATTCTTTCCGCGCAACCGGTCATCTACCTCCGTATGTTCAATGATCATTTTGTCAGGAGTGGGCATGGTGTATACCAACTCTGCCTCGATGGCTCCATCCTGACCCACGTAAAACAGGCCTTTGTTGCCGAGCAATTTATGCTGGATAAGCATGTGCTGATTTTTTGAACAAGGTACCAATTGTTCCATTAATATTCCCCGTCGGCCCTGTGAAATCCATGGCAGGCCGCTGTCGGGATACTACCGGGATCCCCATAACTGGCCAGGCTGGGACAATGGGCAAAAAGGGGGAAAGGAATCCAGGTCTCCTTCAGGCTCTTTAAAGCGTAACTTTTTTACAGCCTGGTTTTTCCTTAACGGGCAAAAACCAGGTCCCCGAAAGGCTGCGGCTGACACCATTAACTCATTGGTGGCAAATACCCGGCTAAAAACAGAAACCCATTTTGAAGGGAGAAGCCGATTTGCCTTTCAGGCAATCCGCTCTTAAAAAAAAGGAACTGGATGAAACGGCCTGTTACAAAATGGAGGTCAGGCCCGGGGGGACTTCAGCGGAGGTTGTACCGTTTTATGGTTTTGATTGTAGGCGGAGGGTGATAGGGTAAGGATCTTAATTGGCATTGGCCGGGGGCGGGGTAAGGGAGAGGAAGAAAAAATTTGGCAAAATCATTTTTCCAATTCATATTTGCACTGCGATGAGCAATAATATTCAAAATAACAATTGGTGGTGGCATGCAAACTCCGAACGGGGCGTGTAATGCTGTCAATTTGAATTGTATTACCATATTTGGCCCCGATCTATTCGGGGCTTTTTTATTTTGGGAACCTGGTGAAAGACCGGAAGTCCGCCAGCAGCAATTAACCATTTTTAATGGGCGTTATGAAAAAAATTGAAATACAGACAACATTCAGGAAAATGCTCTCCGATGTCCACACGCCGGTGGGTATTTACCTGAGACTCAGGGACCGGTTCCGGGATACCATTTTACTGGAAAGTACCGATTATCATGCGGCGGAGAACAGCTATTCTTTTATTGCCATCAATGCCATTGCTGGAATCGAAATTACTGATGTGGATAGCATCGAATTTAAATTGCCGGGTGAAAGGCCTCAAAGGGTTCCTGTAAAAAACAGGACGGATGTACCGGGTATGTTGTGGGATTTTATGCAGCGTTTTGAGGTAAATCCCGTTTCGGAGAAACCGGTCAAAGTTGCCCAGGGATTGTTCGGGTATACCACTTTTGATGCAGTTCAGTTCTTTGACACCATCAGCCTGTCGCCCGGAAAGGCGGGCAATGATTCGGCCATTCCCATGGTACGCTACCGGTTTTACCAGTATGTCATTGCCATCAATCACTTCAAGGATGAATTGTTCCTGTGTGAAAATAAGGTAGCGGGCCTTGAAAGTGAACTGCAGGTGGTTGAAGCCCTCATAAAAAGCAAGGATGTTCCTACCTATCCCTTTTCGACATCCGGGCCGGAAACCTCCAATTTGACCGACCAGGCCTACATTCAGATGGTGGAAAAGGGCATACAGAGCTGTTTCAGGGGGGATGTCTTCCAGATTGTGCTGAGCAGGCGTTTCCAGCAGGGCTTTACAGGGGATGAGTTCAACGTCTACCGTGCCCTGCGTAATATCAATCCTTCTCCCTACCTGTTCTTTTTTGACTACGGAGACTATAAACTCATGGGGTCCTCACCTGAATCTCAACTCATCATCCAAAACGGTAAGGCCATCGTTCATCCGATTGCGGGTACTTTTAAGCGAAGCGGGGATGATGATACAGACCAGCGCGAAGCCGACAGGCTGCTCCATGATGCCAAGGAAAATGCAGAACACGTCATGCTGGTAGACCTCGCCCGCAATGACCTCAGCCGGATTTGTGATGAAGTGACTGTCATGCATTACCGCCAGGTTCAGTATTACTCCCATGTGATTCACCTGGTCAGTGAAGTGAGGGGAAAAGTCCCCGAGGGATGTAACCCTTTTGAATTAATGGCTGTTACATTTCCGGCAGGCACCCTCAGCGGAGCTCCCAAATTCCGGGCCATGGAATTGATAGACAGCTATGAGCCGACCGCCAGGAGCTATTACGGGGGGTGTATCGGTTTTATGGGTTTTGACGGAAGCTGCAACCAGGCCATTATGATCCGTACTTTTTTGAGCCGGCAGAACACGCTTTTCTATCAGGCAGGTGCCGGAATAGTGGCAGCCAGCCAACCTGCCAGTGAGTTGCAGGAGGTAAACAATAAACTGGGGGCCCTCAAGAAGGCCATAGAACTGGCCACCCACATTTAAATAAGGTTGATATTTTGTAAGCAGGGAAATAAATAAAGATGAAAATACTGGTTTTTGATAATTACGATTCCTTCACCTATAACCTGGTTCACCTGGTTGAGCAGATTACTCATGAAAAAGTCGATGTATTCCGCAATGACCAGCTTCCAATGGAAAAGGTAAAGCAGTATGATAAAATTATTCTTTCGCCCGGACCCGGAGTGCCCGCTGAGGCCGGTATGCTTCTAGCGCTGATCCGGGAATATGCCGCCACAAAATCCATCCTGGGGGTATGCCTTGGACACCAGGCTATCGGAGAGGTATTTGGGGCGGCACTGGTCAATCTCTCGGCTGTATACCACGGAGTGGCTACCAGTATCAACCTGCTGCCTCCCTCGGTAACCCGCCCGGATTACACCTTAAAAGGGCTGCCCAACCAAATCACCGTTGGGCGATACCACAGCTGGGTAGTTAGTGACCAGGCTTTTCCGGATACCCTGGAAATAACAGCCCGCGACGACAGCGGCTATATCATGGCACTCCAGCATAAAACCTATGATGTTCAAGGAATGCAATTCCATCCGGAAAGCATCCTGACGCCGGACGGGGAAAAAATTATGCGCAACTGGCTTGGAAAATAAGCATTGACAACAAAGAACCTGCAGAAGACATGAAAAAGACACTACAATATTTATTCGAATACAAGACACTCTCCCGGAAGATGGCCGCTGAAGTGCTCGTCAATATTTCCAAAGGACTGTACAATGAAAGCGAGATGGCAGCCTTCATAACCGTATTTCTCATGCGGAGTATTACCATCGATGAACTGCAGGGCTTCCGTGATGCCCTGCTGGAATTGTGTGTGCGGGTGGATTTGAACGGGCATGAAGTAATGGATATAGTGGGTACGGGCGGCGACGGTAAAAATACCTTCAATATTTCAACCCTTGCCTGTTTCATTGTGGCAGGTACCGGCCAAAAAGTGGCCAAGCACGGAAATTACGGTGCATCTTCGATCAGCGGCGCCTCCAATGTTATGGAAATGCTGGGTTATAGGTTTAAAAATGACCCGGGCCAGCTCAAAAAGGAAGCGGAAATAGCCAATATCTGTTTTTTGCATGCTCCTCTTTTTCACCCGGCCCTAAAAGCCGTAGGGGCCATCCGCCGGAATTTGGGTATCCGGACATTCTTTAACATGCTGGGACCCATGGTTAACCCGGCCTTCCCGGTATTCCAGCTGGTCGGTGTATATAACCTGGAAATGGCCAGGATATATAATTATCTGTTGCAGCAGACAGGCGGTTCTTTTACCATAATCCACGGCCTGGATGGCTATGATGAGATTTCCCTGACCAATGACACCAAGGTTATCAATAACCAGGGGGAGCGGATTATGACACCCGAACAACTCGGCAAAAGGTCCGTTGAAGCCAAGGATATTTATGGCGGAAACACGGTGGAAGAAGCGGCCCGGATATTTACCCAAATCCTGCAAGGAGAAGGAACCTGGGCCCAGAATGCCGTAGTGCTGGCTAATGCCGCCATGGCTTTGCACTGCACGGGTAATTTCGAAAGCTACGATCATTCTTATGAGGCTGCCGTCAGAAGCCTGGAAGGGGGAATGGCCCGGGATGCATTAAAAAAATTGATTCAATTGCAGTGATACCCTAAGCTACATAATACAGGTAAAGAATTGGTTATATGAATATTCTGGAAAAAATAGTTGAACATAAACGGGCGGAGATAGCTGAACGAAAGCGAAGTATTTCTGTTATGGAACTGGAACAGAGGGCTTTTTTCAGCCGGCAACCCTTATCGCTCAAAAAGTTCCTCCTGGATCAGACAAGGACGGGAATCATTGCGGAATTCAAACGAAAGTCCCCATCCAAAGGTATCATCAATGAGCGGGCTGCGGTGGCTGAGGTAACGGCCGCCTATGCCCTTCATGGGGCATCGGGACTTTCCGTCCTTACAGACAGCCATTTTTTCGGAGGCAGGCTGATGGATCTGGAGGAAGCGCGTTTCAATGAAGTTCCTATCTTGCGAAAGGATTTTATGATCGATGAATTCCAGGTCATTGAAGCCAGGTCAGCGGGAGCTGATGTGATCCTGCTTATTGCAGCCTGCCTGAGCCCGGCAAGGGTAAAATCACTGGCTGCCACTGCCAGGTCACTGGGCATGGAGGTGTTGCTTGAAATTCATCAGCACAGTGAACTGGATCATATCTGTGATGACATTGATCTGGTGGGTGTTAACAACCGTGACTTGAGGACTTTCACGGTAAACGTTGAGCTATCTGTTGATCTTGGAAGACAGATTCCGGCCGAAAAGATTAAAATCTCAGAGAGCGGAATAGGTTCCGTGGAAACCATAAAGTATTTGAAGAATGCCGGATTCAGGGGGTTCCTGATCGGTGAAAATTTCATGAAACAACCTGAACCCTCGATTGCTTTTGCCTCATTCGTTCACCAGCTAAAGGGCGGCGCACTATGAGAATTAAAGTATGTGGTATGACCCAGATCAACCAGGTAAAGGAACTGGACGAAATGGGTATTGATTTTGCGGGTTTCATATTCTATCCCAAATCACCACGCTATGTGGGCAGGCACCTGCAGGGAGCTACCTTGAAGAAAACCAGGCTTCGGCTGGGTAAGGTAGGCGTTTTTGTTCACCCCACCTATGAAGAAGTAATGAAGCAGGTGGATGAGTTTGGGCTTGATATGGTGCAGTTGCACGGCGATGAAACAACCAGATTCTGCGAACAGGTGGCCAATTATGTTACGGTTATTAAAGTATTCCGGCTGGCGGAAAATGACCCCATTGACTGGATTATCCGGCCTTATGAAGATTGCTGTGACATGTTTTTATTTGACACCCTGGGGGTGGGTTATGGAGGTACGGGGAAAAAATTCAACTGGGATATTCTTAAAACCACCTCTTTGGATAAACTTTTTTTCCTTAGCGGGGGTATTGAGCCGGAGGATGCGGCAAAATTAAAGGAGTTTGCCAAAGAACCAGTAGCCAGGAAATTATTTTCCATTGACATCAACAGCAAGTTCGAACTGGAGCCTGGCATTAAGGATATGGGTAAGATCAGGAAGATGTTGGAAGATCTGCGGTCATGAATAGGGGCCGCTTCTACTCCCCAGGTCTTTGCGACCCCGGAACCAGGAAACGGTCTGCGACACGTTATTTTACGCTATTATAAGAATCAGCACATGAATAAGACAAGTGAACAAATTTTTTCCAGACCCACAGCCCAGGGGTATTATGGTAAATTCGGCGGAGCCTATATTCCGGAGATGCTCCACCGCAATGTGGAAGCACTGAAAAGCCGCTATCTTGAAATCATCTATGAGGCGGGTTTTCAAAAGGAGTTCCATGCCCTGCTGAAGGACTTTGTTGGCCGCCCGACCCCGCTGTACCTGGCAAAAAGGATGAGCAGGCGGTACAATACGAATATATACCTGAAAAGGGAGGATCTCTGTCATACAGGTGCACATAAGATAAACAATACCATTGGACAGATTCTGCTGGCAGAAAAAATGGGTAAAAAGCGGATCATCGCCGAAACCGGAGCCGGACAGCATGGGGTCGCCACAGCCACGGTTTGCGCCCTTAAGGGCATGGAGTGCATTGTGTATATGGGCGAAAAGGACATTGACAGGCAGGCACCCAATGTGGCTAGGATGAAAATGCTGGGTGCCCGGGTGATCCCAGCCACCAGTGGCAGCAAGACCCTAAAGGATGCCACCAATGAGGCGATCCGTGACTGGATTAATAATCCGCACGATACCCACTATATTATTGGCAGCGTGGTGGGACCGCATCCCTATCCGGATATGGTGGCCCGGTTTCAGAGTGTTATCAGCGAGGAAATACGCTGGCAGTTAAAACAGGAAACCGGTTCACCCTTCCCAACACATGTCCTGGCCTGCGTCGGCGGTGGCAGTAACGCGGCTGGAGCCTTCTATCATTTTCTGGATGATCTGCACGTCGGTTTAATTGCTGTGGAAGCTGCCGGACATGGCCTAAGCAGCGGCTTGAGTGCAGCTACCACCCAGCTTGGCAGCCCTGGCATACTTCATGGCAGCAAAAGCCTCGTCATGCAGACTGCGGATGGTCAGGTCATTGAGCCACACAGTATTTCAGCAGGATTGGATTATCCGGGTATCGGGCCCCTACATGCGCACCTTTTTGAAAGTGGCCGGGCCACTTTTCTGAGTGCAACCGACGATGAGGCCCTGGCAGCAGCTTTTGACCTGGCTAAAACGGAAGGAATTATTCCTGCCCTGGAATCCGCTCACGCACTGGCTGCCCTGGAACAGCTGTCGCTCAATGAAAAGGATACGCTGGTAATCTGCCTGAGTGGCCGCGGTGATAAGGACCTGGCAGCCTATATGCATGCCATGGAAAATGGCGATTTCTGACCATCTCCCCGGGGAGAAACCATGACTTAAATTTGTTATATCCCAGAACAGGAAATATGAGCCGGATAAAGAAATTTTTCGAATTAAAGAAGAACAGGATACTGAATGTCTATTGCACCGCCGGGTATCCCGGACTCAGCAGTACACTGGAGGTCATGAAATCCCTGCAACAAAACGGAGCTGACCTCATTGAACTGGGAATGCCCTATAGTGATCCACTGGCTGACGGGCCTGTCATCCAGGCATCCAGCAGCAAAGCCCTGATGAATGGCATGACCATTGAGCTTCTTTTCGAGCAATTGAAGGGATTTCGGGATAGCATCCATGTGCCTGTGGTACTGATGGGTTATATGAATCCCGTACTCCAGTATGGATTCCCGGAATTCTGCCAGTCAGCCCGGGAAGCCGGCATCGATGGATTGATCCTGCCTGATCTCCCTGTGTATGAATATGAGACAGAATATGGTGAAATCATCCGTCGCAACGGCCTGGACTTTATATTCCTGGTCACCCCCGAAACCCCTGAGGAAAGAATTCGTACACTCGACAGCCTGAGTTCAGGCTTCCTGTATGCAGTCTCCTCTTCCTCCACCACCGGGAGCGATCACAACATGACTGATGTAGGGGCCTACCTGCAGCGGCTCAGGGATATGAAACTAAAAAACCCGGTACTTGTAGGATTTGGCATTGGAGACCGGAAAAGCTTTGACGCCGCCTGCGCTTATGCAAATGGGGCCATCATCGGAAGCGCCTATATCAAAACCCTGGAACATGCCCAGGATATTGAAAAGGCCACGGCTTCTTTTTTGAAGAACATATTAAACAGATAAAACTAAACAAGCACCACCTTTGAATCTGACCATAATTAAATACAATGCGGGTAATATTCAGTCGGTCCTTTATGCCCTGGAAAGGATAGGGGCAGCAGCCGTTGTTAGCGATGACCCTCAGCTCATAGCCTCATCAGACAAAGTGATATTCCCGGGGGTGGGTGAGGCCAGCAGTGCCATGACCTATCTTAGGGAGCGCAATCTCGATAGGCTATTGAAGGACCTTAGCCAGCCTGTGCTGGGCATCTGCCTTGGTATGCAACTCATGTGTGCCCGCAGCGAGGAGAATGACACCAATTGCCTGGGAATCTTTGATGAAGAAGTGAAGAAATTTACCCCCGGCACCAAGGAATGGAAAGTGCCGCAGATCGGATGGAACAACATTCATCATCTTAAGACAGGGCTTTTCCGAAATGTTCAGGAAGGCAGTTTCTGTTATTTTGTTCACGGTTACGCCGTTTCCCTGGGAAGTCATACCATAGCGGAAACGGATTATATTCTTCCCTATTCTTCAGCCCTGAACAGGAAAAATTTTTATGGCGTGCAGTTTCACCCTGAGAAAAGTGCCGTTGTGGGAGAACAAATATTAAAAAATTTCTTGAGTATATAATATGGAAATTATTCCCGCAATAGATATCATCGATGGCAAATGCGTCAGGCTGACCCAAGGGGATTACGCACAAAAAACAATATACAATGAAAATCCCCTGGAAGTAGCCAGGCAATTTGAGGATGCCGGGCTCCAAAGACTTCACCTGGTCGACCTGGACGGGGCCAGGGAGGGCAGGGTCCGTAACTGGAAAGTACTGGAAACTTTGTCCTCAAAAACTTCCTTAAAGATTGATTTCGGGGGTGGCATCAAACAGGAAGGGGATCTCTACATTGTTTTCAATTCAGGGACTGCTTATGCTACCATAGGCAGTCTGGCCGTACGGCAGGAAGCCCTATTTACCGATTGGATCAAACGATATGGGGCAGACCGGTTTTTACTGGGTGCCGACGTGAAAAATGAAAAGATCGCCATTGGCGGCTGGCTTGAAATTACCGATATCTGGATATATGATTTTATTGAAAAGTATACTTCCCTGGGTATCCGGCAGATTTTTTGCACAGATGTCAGTAAGGATGGCAAACTGGAAGGGCCTTCCCTTTATTTGTACAGGGAGGTTCTCCGGCAGTTCCCAGACCTGCATCTGATTGCCAGCGGCGGGGTCAGTTCGCTGCAGGATCTCGACGAGCTTCAAAAGGCAGGCTGTCTGGGTGCTATTGTGGGGAAAGCCATCTATGAGGGCAGGATAACCCTGAAGGAACTGGTCAGATTTTAAAAAATAGGAAAACGCCACATGGGTTGCAATTTATTCCCTACTGGTCTTCAGATACAATCGCTCCCAAAATGGCTGATCTGCGGTTTGCAGCTGCAGTCTGCAGCGGACTTTCAGGCCGCCAGCAATGGGTGGGTTGGTTAGCGGGTAGCATAGGTAACTCCATTTGGGGTTGACAGGCTTAGGCAGGACTGGAAGGGGATATCCGGAAACGATGTATGTAAGGATGCCTCACCGCTAATCAGATGGGTCCGTTTATAACGCCTATTGGCCAGGCAACAGAAAATAACAGGTGGGCCGGATATAAGCCCGGGATTTGGGCTGGCCTTAACAACAATAAATTGATATTTGTGCTGACTAAAAGAATTATTCCCTGCCTTGACATCCGCGATGGCCGCACAGTAAAAGGGGTGAATTTTGAGGATATCCGCGATGCAGGCGACCCCGTGGAACTGGGTTCCTTTTATGCCCGGCAGGGAGCCGATGAACTGGTATTTCTGGATATTACGGCCACCCATGAAAAAAGGAAGACCCTGCATGAACTGGTAAACAGGATAGCACATCAGATCAATATCCCTTTTACGGTAGGGGGCGGGATTTCTTCGCCCCAGGATGTCAGTATCCTGCTGCAAAACGGGGCAGATAAAATTTCCGTAAATACAGCGGCCTTCGAAAGGCCGGAACTGGTCACCCAGCTGGCCAGGGAATTTGGCAGCCAGTGTGTGGTGCTGGCCATTGACACCAAAAGGGAAGCGGACGGGCAATGGTACGTTTATCTGAACGGGGGCAGGAAAAAGACCGGTATGAGCTGCTATGAATGGGCCAGCAGGGCGGTTGACCTGGGTGCGGGGGAAATACTGCTGACCTCCATGAATCATGATGGTACCAAGTCCGGTTTTGCCATCGATATTACCAGGAAACTGGCCCTAGGTTTACCGGTTCCTGTGATTGCTTCCGGTGGGGGAGGGAACCTTTCCCACTTTGAGGAGGTTTTTGAACAGGGAAAGGCTGATGCCGCTTTGGCAGCCAGCATTTTTCACTTTAAAGAAGTGGCCATACCGGAATTGAAGCGATATTTGCAGGACAGAAACATTCCTATGCGCCTCCCTTAGGCAGGTTTGCTCTTATCCGCGCGGTGAATGTAATCATGGCCGCCCCGATAACTGGAAAAAACCGGGACGGTAATTATATTTTAAAAAAATTGAATATTTTGAACATCGATTTTAACAAATATGCGGATGGCCTTGTGCCAGCCATCGTGCAGGATCATTTGACCCAAAAAGTGCTGATGCTGGGATTCATGAACCGGGAAGCTTATGAAAAAAGCATCCAGGAAGGGAAAGTGACTTTTTTCAGCAGATCCAGAAACAGGTTATGGACCAAAGGGGAGGAGAGTGGCAATTTCCTGCTTACCAGGGGCATAGCGGCGGACTGTGACCAGGATACCCTCCTGGTGAAGGCGGAGCCGCTCGGACCGGTATGCCATACCGGGGCGGATACCTGCTGGAATGAAATAAACATCCGGGATGGTTTCCTTTTTGAATTGGAAAAGATCATTGCTCAGCGAAAGCAATCCTCACCGGAATCCTCTTATGTATCCCGTCTTTTCTCCCAGGGCATTAACAAGATCGCCCAAAAAGTGGGGGAGGAGGCTGTGGAGCTCATTATAGAAGCAAAGGACAATAATAATGAGGAACTTTTCCTCAATGAAGCCGCCGACCTGCTTTTCCATTACCTGATACTGGTCAATGCCAAAGGATATACTTTACAGGAAGTTATTTCCGTTTTACAAAAACGCCACAAAAAATAGTTTATCAACCATGAAACAAATCTTCTTTTCCTTACTGTTCACTTCTTTATCTTCCCTTGTTATGGCGCAGACCGAAGCGGGTTTCGTCATTACCGGGAATGTCAGTGGTCTTGCCGAGAAATCCAAGGTTTTTCTCACCGATGCCAACAACCCCAAAGACACGGTTTCCAGGGGAGTGGTTAAAGATGGCGTATTCGTCCTGACAGGCCACGCTGTCCAGCCCAATATCATGGAATTGAATTTTGGGAGTGCCCAGAAAAAGGCCCCGCTGTTTATTGGAAATGAAACCATTTCTGTAAAAGGTCGGGTGGACAACCTGCGCGAGCTAGTGGTTACCGGTTCAAGTTCCAACGATGATTTCCTGGAATTTCAGCATACCTTCAATCCCTATATTGTTCAGCTCAATGCCATCAGCCAGTTGTCCAATTCTGCCCAGGGACAGCCAAAAGCGGATTCCCTGTCTAAGGCTTATGCGGGGCTGGTGGCCAGTATACAGGCTTCGCAGGATAAGTTCCTTGAAAACAAAAAATCATCTTTTGTAAGCCCCTTTGTATTGGTAGTGCTCAGCCAGCTCTCCGATGATGTCATGCTGCTGGAAAAAAGGCTTCACTCCCTTTCCCCGGAAGTGCAAAACAGCATGTACGGAAAATACCTGCAGGAACAGATCGAAAATGGAAAAGTCGGCGCAGTGGGAACGGCAGCCATCGACTTTACTCAAAATGATACAACCGGCAAACCCGTCACTCTTTCATCTTTTAAAGGAAAATATGTATTGGTTGATTTCTGGGCCAGCTGGTGCCGACCCTGCCGGATGGAGAACCCCAATGTGGTGGCCACCTACAATAAATTCAAAGCAAAAAATTTCACCGTACTGAGTGTTTCCCTGGACAAGGCCCGCAATCCGTGGATCGAAGCCATTAACCAGGACAATCTGCAGTGGACTCATGTCAGTGACCTCAAATTCTGGAACAATGATGTAGCCGTTAAGTATAAGATCCAGAGTATTCCACAAAATTTCCTCATTGACCCCAACGGGGTAATCGTTGCCAAGAACCTGCGGGGGCCGGATCTGGAGGCGAAATTATGTGAACTGATCGGCTGTAATTGATTCAATCAGCTAAAAGCAAAGCCTGCAGAAATAGATGTCTGCAGGCTTTGCTGTTTGGGTACAAATCCTAATTAATGTCTTTTCCTTCCTGTAGCATCTTTATGAGTTTGGCTGCATTGTTCTTATTGAGGTCATCCTTGGCCATGGGCAGGGCCTTCTGGGCAAATTCAAGCGCTTTCTTGTAATTGCCCAGCGCTGAATAGGCTCTTGCCATTCCCATATTGGTGGTAAATTCTGCGGGGTGTTTGTCGAAGTTGGTTTTGAAAACCTCAAAAGCCTCCTTGCTCTTTTTTTGTTCCAGCAATTGCCTGGCATACTGGTGCAGTTCAAAGGAACTTCCTAAAGGCAATGCTTTTTTCATGATATCAGCAGCTTCTGCATTGCGACCAAGTTTATCGAGAACCTGCGCTTTCATACTCCATGCCTGAAAACTCTGGTCTCCTCCGAAATTCACACTGGTTGCAGAGTCACTCCAAAGCAGGGCTTCCTGCAGGTTGGTGTTTTTCTGAACGCACCACTGCGCCGCCTGTGCCCAGGCTTCCCAGGTAAAACCCTTGTCTGACCTCAGTTCCCTGCGAAAGGATTCGATTTGTTCATTCAGGTAATCCACCTCTACCCGGAATGGAATCATGAGTCTTTCCCACTCCAGGGCTACGGTTGCCGCATTTTCGGTCTGATTCAGGAATTCATATTTTAACCATTCAACGCTTCTATCCATGGCTATGGGCTTGACTTTTACCTGAAGCATGTCCTCCCTGGGGTCATAATAAAAACTTCCCCAGGAAGAGTTGTTTTTGGAAAAAATCAGGGTGCATTCCTGCGGATCATAGGCTACAAAAAAACCATATTTTCCAGCAGCAATGGCCTGACCCTCTATTTTCACATCATGGCTGAATTCAATGGTCGTATTCTCGTTGGCGCCTGCCCTCCAGGGAGCCTGTTTGGTATTGCCAAAACCCTGGTCTGTATAACCCACGGGTACCAGTTTGCCCCAGATCTGACCTTCCCTCCCTTTTACCCCTGGCCGGTCATAATGGATGGTAACATCAGTCAGGCCAATTCTTTCGCTGACCGAAGCTTTTTTGTTGCCTCCGCTGGGAAGGACCGTTAATTGTGCGGATGAAAACTCCGTGGACCCAAGTAGCAGGCAGGCCAGTAGGATACCGGCGGCAAGAATCTGTTTCATGTGTGGATGTTTTTATAGATTTAATTAGGAAAACAGCGCTCATCCAAAAGTATCATTCCTTTGGGCGGCTTCTGAAAAATTTGTACCAATGCCCCTCATGGAGGATATGTAGCCTGAATGAGGGATAGATGGCATCCTTTGGTCGGAGGATACCTGAACGGGCTGGCAACAATACCCTTTGGCCTGATCCGATGCTTGTTTGAACCTGTCGGGTTAAGGGGTTTGTCCGGGCTGGGCCAGCTGTCTTTTGTAAAGCTGAACCGCATTTTCAAAACCCAGATACAGGGCATCACAGATCAGGGCGTGACCAATGGAGACCTCGTCCAGGGATGGAATATGCCGGGAAAAGTATGCGAGGTTCTGCAGGTCCAGGTCATGACCGGCATTGAGTCCCAGTCTCAAAGAAACTGCCCGATCTGCGGCTTCCAGGTAGGGTGCTATGGCAGCCTCGGGGTTGGTCAGATAATTCCTGGCATAGGCTTCTGTATATAACTCAATTCTGTCGGTGCCGGTCTGGGCTGCCCCTTCCACCATGGCAATGACCGGATCTACAAACAAGGAGACGCGGATACCGGCTTTTTGAAAGACCCCGACGATTTCTCTGAGGTAAACTTTGTGTCGTACGGTATCCCAGCCATGGTTGGAGGTGAGTTGGTTGAGGGCATCGGGCACCAGCGTGACCTGAGTAGGTTTTGCAGACAATACAAGGTTCACGAATTTTTCCTCTGTGGAATTTCCCTCAATATTAAATTCGGTGGTAATTATTTCCCGTATATCTAATACATCCTGGTAGCGGATATGGCGTTCATCGGGTCTGGGATGCACCGTTATGCCGTCGGCCCCGAACCGCTGGGCGTCTATGGCAGCCTTTACAATGTTGGGGTTGTCTCCCCCCCGGCTGTTTCGCAGCGTAGCGAACTTATTGATGTTGACGGAGAGTTTTGCCATGGGGCAAAGATAAAAGACAGGATTGAAAAGCAGAGCTAAAATCAGCGCATGCTATATTTCTATACCCGGGCGGTCATGGCGGGCATCCTGATTATTTTTTAACCAATATGGCGTTGTAGAGGTCCCTACCTTCTATATTTTTTATGTTGAGGTAGTAGGTTCCCGGACTCAGGTAAAACAATCTATCCATTTGAACATGGTTGTTACCCTGTTCGAATCCAACGCCCAGCATCCGGTGAATTTTGCCCGAGGAGTCCGATAGACGGACGATACAAAATGAATCATCCACCTGCCTGGATTCAATATCAATACTAAATGAATCCACAAATGGGTTGGGACTTATGGAAATTGGGAGATGTCGCATAATCGGGTTGGGTATAGATTAGGTTTGAATGGGAACCAATATCCTGCCATACACTTAAGTTAATGAAAACCAGATTCTTGATTATTTTCGGGGACTGTGATTTTTCCGGAGTAGGGAAATTCAGGTTTCATTTTGGGACATCAGAAACTGCCAGCAAAAGGGGGAAATACCTGAAATCCATTAAAAACGGGCCACCAGTTTAAGATTGAGCAGCCTGGGGGTAAGCCGCTGGGGGAGGGCGTATACGGTATTTGAAAAATCCTTGATCAGCAGGTAGGAAATGGTATTGGCCCGATCGATGAGATTGAATACCTCCAGGGTGGCCCAGATATTTTCGAAATTCCGGAAAGGGCTGTGGCTTCGCCGGTTATTTTTTTCGCTGTCCAGCAACAACGCGCTGAAACCAATGTCTACCCGTATGTAGGGGTCGATGATCAGGGCGTTGCGGTATTTTACACTACCTGGTATATTAAACGGCAGGTTGCTTCCATACAAAAGGTTCAGAAAAGCTTTGAGGTTCTTGTTGGTGGCCAGGTAATCCTGCAGGTACATTCCCATCGTGAACAGGCGGTCTGTAGGACGTCGAACCCAGCCCTGCTGGACTTTCACACTGTCCACGGGATGGTTGGCGGAATCCAGGGTGTAATTGTAATAATAATTGCCGTCTATTTTTTCCTTGGTCCGCATAATTCCCAGGCTGATCCAGCTCTCTGCATCCTTTACCAGCTCGCCGAAAAGACGGGCCTCCAGCCCGGCGGCATAGGCCCTTGCATTGTTTTGACCATAGTATTGTATATGGACATTGGTGATGTCATAGGGAACCACATCGGTCATACCCTTATAGTATCCTTCGGCAGAAATCCGAAAGGGGCGATCGGTAATTTTGAAGTTGTAGTCCAATCCTGCCACGGCCTGCCAGCTGCGCTGGGCCCTGAGATCCTTATTGAGTGTCCCGTCCGGCCTGACGAGTTCGCGGAAAAACGGGGGCTGGTCATAGATACCCAGGGCCGCCCGGTAAATGAGGTCACGGGAGGACCGGGCTGGTTTCCATGACAATCCTACCCTGGGTGACAGCAGAAGCTGGTTGTTGAGTGAATTATAATTATAGCGCGCACCGGCCTGCAGGGTAAGATCATGCCGGTCCTTGAAAGCGAAATTATCCTGGATGAACCCGCTGAACCTGGTAATCCCCAAATCAGCGTTTGCATTTACATAGTTGCTGATCTGGCTGGAGCCCGGCAGGTAGGGCAATGAATAGCCTGCGGAATCCTGGTAATCCCATTGGTGAATTTTATAATGGACCTGCTGCTGTTCGGCGCTGATGCCCCATTGCAGGAAATGACCGCCGATGTCCAGGAAGCCCTTGTGGGTGGCGTTGTATACCGTGATATCGAGCCGGTTCCTGGCATAGTTTTGGTAAACTCCGGCACCCAGCGGATTGGTGATAAGGCCAAAATCCGCGCTGCTTTTGTCGAAATTCCTTTCCCCGAATATATAGGCCCCGGTAATGTCGTAGGATTCATTTTCATTGTCTTCAAATCGGGAAACACTCCATTTGAGCCGGAGGTTTTTGGAGGGTTGCTGTGTAAAGGACAAACCCTGAAGGTTGGTCTGATAGGCATCCTTTTCCTGGCCGTTAAAAAAGATGTCAAGCCCCAGATTGGCGGTGATGTAAGGAGAAAACACCGAAGAAGTTAGCTGGCTGGACTGGGGTATAAGATTGAATTTTGTCTGGGAGAATGTACCCATGAATTCCAGTACATTCCTGTTATTGAACTGGTAGGAGAAGACCCCCTGCACATCCGCCGAGGATGGTGCATAGTTGCCCCTGGTCTCCTGGCTGCTGAGCAGGTTTTTGTTGCTTCGGTTGCGTACGCCTACCAAATAGGTAAATTTATTTCCGGCTGCCAGCCCCTGCAAGTGAAATCCCTGCTCAAGCAGACCCAGATAGGCCGATCCTCCGAAATTTTTGGGCTTTTTATATTGTATGTCAAGTACCGACGACATCTTGTCCCCGTATTTTGCCTGGTATCCTCCGTTGTAAAAGCTGACATTGCGTGTCATTTCAGGGTTGATGATACTGAGGCCTTCTTGTTGGGCATTATTCACCAGGTAAGGCCGGAATACCTCAAAATCATTCACATAGACCAGGTTCTCATCGTAATTGCCTCCACGGACGGAATACTGGGAAGTGAGCTCATTGTTGGAACCTACAAATACCTTGATCATACTTTCGATGCCTCCCGTGGGGGTAGGCATGTTGATGGCATCCCTGGGATTTATTTTTACCAGACCGGCTTCCTGCCTGGACTGCCGGTCAGTAACTACCACTTCCTTGAGCTGGTTGGTAGTGGGTTCCATGCGGATGACCACGCTTTCCTGTTCATTTTCATTAAGTAGAAAATTACGCTGCTCGGTCCTGTAACCGGTAAAGGAAAATACCAGGGCAAAGGCTTTTTCTGCCGGAACCCTGATGCGAAATGTACCAGAATCGGAGGTTGCAATACCTGATTGTTTTCCCAGAATAATTACCGAAACCTTGGACAAGGGGGTTTCATTTTCACCGAGCACCCGGCCTGAAATATAGGCCCCCTTTTTTTGGGCCATTAGGGGCCGTACCAGTAAACAGGAAGCCAGTAAAAAGATAAGCCAGACGATTCTCAAGGAAAAGCTTTTAGGTTTGACTGAAATTAGCCGGATTTGGCCTTAGTAAGAACGTAGAAGTCAGTAAATTATGTTTGGGGGATTAAATAAAACGGTTGTCTGCCTTCTGCGCAAAGCCTCGGTCGCCCTGATAATACAGGATAAACCGCCTCAGACCAGGTTCTTCAGGGTCTCAATGGTGGCTTTGGGATTTTCGGAGGAAAAGACGGTATTGCCCGCCACCAGCACATTGGCGCCAGCATGCAGCAGGGCTGTGGCATTCTGCAGGGTCACCCCTCCGTCCACTTCGATGAGCAGGTTCAGTCCCCTTTCGTGTTTCATCTTATGGAGCATGCGTATCTTCTGAAAGGTATGAGGGATAAATTCCTGCCCTCCATAACCCGGATTTACAGTCATCACCAGGACCTGGTCCAGGTCATCGAGGATATCGGAGAGCAGCTCAACCGGGCTGTGCGGGTTAATGGCCACTCCGGCTTTCATCCCGAGTGATTTGATCTGCTGAATATTGCGATGTAAATTGGGACATACTTCCAGGTGGACGGTCAGCCGGTCGGCGCCGGCTTTTTTAAAGCGTTCGGTGTACTGCCCGGGGTCCTCGATCATCAGGTGGACGTCAAAAGGCTTGGTGGTTGCTTTCCTCAAGTGTTCAATGACCGGAAATCCAAAGCTGATATTGGGTACAAAATGGCCGTCCATCACATCCAGGTGAAACCAGTCCGCTGCGCTTTCATTAAGCATTTTGCATTCCTGTTCCAGATTCAGAAAATTGGAAGCAAGCAGAGAGGGTGCGATTATTGGCATAAATGGAATTTAAAAATAGTGAAGTAAATAAATAACTGCCAGTGGTTTGGTTAGCAAATGTAAATACTCATCTACGGATGAGCAAAATTAACCCTTCAGCCTTTTAATTGCCGTTTTTGCCTCAGAAAATCCCCTGTCCAGGGACAAGGCCCGCTGGTAATATTCAATGGCTTCCTCGTTTTTGCCGGTAGCCTCATAGCACCGGCCGATCCAGAAATAGGCATCCGGGTAAGTATTGGAAACAGTGGCGGCCATTCGGAACGTGTTGAGGGCGACATCGTAATTCTTTTGTCTGAAAAAAACGATGCCTTTTTCTATATAGGCTTCGGTAAATTTCCAGTCCCTTCGGATGCAGGAATCAAACTGTGTGACCGCGAGGTCGTAATTTTTCGTGTTTGAATAATATATTCCCTTGATAAAAAAGGGGTCTATTAATTCCCTGGCCGAATCTTTTTTGAGGAGCAGGTCACAAATCGGCAGGGCTTTGTCATTATTGGTTTCCGCATAAAGATGGGCGAGCTCAAGACCGTAGGTGCTGGTTGGCTGTATGGTATATGCGGTTCGCAGCGCCTGCAGCGCACCGGATGTATCCTTCATCCGGCTAAGGAGCAGGCCCTTTTCGTACCAGGATTCAAAGTCACCTGGCGCCTTTTTCAGTACCGAATCATAGAGGTTAAGGGCGTCCCTGTTCCGTCCGGACTGCACATAGGCCTCTCCCAGCATGCGGTTGATTTCGCGGCTTGCGGGATAGGCACCCTGGCAGCTCACCAAAAGGGACAGTTCTTCATCCAGCCTGTCCAGGATGGACAGGCTCGACGCATACTGTATGGCCGTCATTTCACCGGGTGCCAGTTCCCATGATTTCTTAAAATCCAGGCAGGCCAGTTCAGGCAGGTTGTGCTGGGACAGGAGCCCGGCGCGCCGCGTATAGAGCGATGCATCGGAGGGGAACCTCCGGATGCTGTCGGTCAGGGCCTGGAATGGAACTTTATCAAGCACATCGGCCGGAGTGATTTTTGTTTTTACCGGTGATTTGCAGGCTGGTTGGAAAAAAACAAGCCAGCAGCCAAAAAACGCAGGTATCATGAACCAATTCTTCATCTTACAAAACTAAATGATTTAATTTATCGGGCCCGGTTTGAAAAGTTGATCAAAATTCATAATCAGAGATTAGATTTGCAGGAATTGAATGTATAAACGTTTCGAAATGAAAAAACTTATTGTCCTTTTGTTAATTCCCGCTGCCTGGTTGCTGATGGGAGCCCTACCGGGGATCAATACCTATCCTGTTGCCCTCTCCTTGGACCGCCCTGTTGGGGACACCCTGATTTATCCTGCTGAAAAGCATTTCCGGAACATGCAACAGCTCACTTTTGGCGGGGACAATGCGGAGGCCTATTTCAGCCCGGACGGCAAATACCTGATCTTTCAGCATAAAAATGAAAAGGAAGGGGTTATGTGCGATCAAATGTATGTGGGAAAGATCCCTTCCGGCCCGGGTGAGAAATTTGAATATCATATGGTCAATGATGGAAGGGGCCGCTGCACCTGTGGCTTTTTTACCCATGACGCCAAGCACATCATTTATGCATCCACCCGGTTGGGCGGGGACAGCTGCCCGCCGGTGCCCGACCGCAGTAAGTACGGCAATAAATACATTTGGCCGGTGTATGCCAGCTTTGATATCTACCTGGCAGACCTGGACGGAAAAATAGAAAAACGCCTGACTGATACACCTGGTTATGATGCGGAAGCTACCCTTTCCCCCGATGGACGGACAATGGTCTTTACTTCCATGCGGGACGGGGACCTGGATCTCTATACCATGGATATGAAAACCTACCGTGTACGACGCATCACCCATACCCTGGGTTATGACGGCGGGGCCTGGTTCAGCCCCGATGGGAAAAAGATTGTCTGGAGGGCTTCCAGGCCAAAAACTGCCGAAGAAGTAGACGAATATAAGAGCCTGCTCAAAGAAGGGCTCGTGGCACCCACCCATATGGAAGTGTGGACCGCCAATGCGGACGGTTCAAATCCCGAGCAGATTACCCATTACGGTCAGGCCAACTGGGCGCCCAATTTCCTGCCCGATGGCCGGCAAATCATTTTCTGCAGTAACCACGAATACCCCCATGGATTTCCTTTTAATATGTATATCACCGACCTGCACGGACATGGTCTTGAAAAAGTGAGCCGTGACAAGGGTTTTGATGCCTTTCCGATGTTCAGCGCGGATGGAAAGAAAATTGTATTCAGTTCCAACCGAAACAACGGAGGGACCCGGGATATCAATATCTTCATTGCCGATTGGGTGCAATAAGGTCCGATATTAAAGTTTTCTGTTCGACCCGGAGTTTTATCTTTGTTGCCTAAACCATTTCCTGAAAGTTCAAATTAAACACCAATTATGTACAACGGACTGCTACACCTGCATAGCTTGCTCAGATGGGTCATCATCGTACTGGGCTTCATCGCCATTTATCGCAGTTATTCTGGGATGACGGGCCATAAACCCTTTACCAGCCAGGACCGCAAAATTGGCCTGTTTCTCATGATTTCTGCCCACATCACGTTGCTGGTGGGGCTTTACCAGTGGGCCCTGGGTCCGGCAGGACTTCAAAATATACTGAATCTTGGTTTTGGTGAAGTGATGAAGGACCCGGTATACCGGTTTTATGCCGTAGAGCACACTACCGGCATGATCATAGCCATTGTGCTGATTACCCTGGGTAAAGGAGTTGCCAGAAAGGATATCACCGATGGGGCCAAACACAAAAAATCCTTCTGGTTTTTCCTGGTGGCCATGGTCCTTATCCTGGTTTCCATACCCTGGCCGTTTAGAGTCGGTATCGGCAGACCCTGGTTCCCAGGTATGCATTAGCAGCAGGGGGGCTCAATCAGCCCTGTTTCCAGGTTTGTTTCATAACTGTTATAAACTGTTTCATTTCTTCCATGGTGCCCATGCTTACGCGGCACCATTTCTCGCCCAGATATTCATTGGACCGGAGTATAATGTTTTTGGTCAGCATGAATTCCGCAAAATTCCCGGGGTAATCCCCCAGGTGAAATAGCATGAAATTGGTATGGGAGCCAATGCAGTGAATACCTAATTGCTCCAGTGATGTCTGCGTATACAGCCTGGCAGCAGCATTGTTTTGCCTGGACTGGCTCCTGTGCTGATCATCCCGCAGGCTGGCCAGGGCCGCGGCCATGGTTAAGTTACTGATGGCAATCTGGCTTTCATTGAAATAGATGTCCTCGAGTTGCCTGATCCGGTCGGGATGGCTGATAACATAGCCCATTCTCAGACCGGCCATGCCATGAATTTTCGAAAAGGTCCTGGTCACCATGATGTTGGGGTGGGAGGCTGCCGTAGCGATCATTGATTCGTTATCCGGAGCGTCCAGGAAGTCCAAATAGGCTTCGTCTATGAGAATGGCTGTTTTGGTGGCTGCCTCCAGGCAAAAGCCTTTAATGGCTGCCGGCTTGAGCAGGGTGCCGGTAGGATTGTTGGGATTTACCAGGTAGACCAATGACGTATTGCTGTCGATGGCTCCAGCCAGGGCAGACAGATCGATGCCCATGTCTGCTCCAACAGGGACCGCCTTTACGGAATAACCCAGTTTCTTGGCCAGAGAAGGCAGTAAAAAAAAGGTCGGGTCGGCCGTTACCAGGTTAGCGCCCGGCTTATAAAAATAATGTCCCGTTAAAGAAAGCACTTCTCCGGAACCGGCCGTGAGTAATATGTTTTCCCGGTTAACGCCGTGAAAGGCTGCTATCGTTGCCCGGCAGTTCTCCAGGGAGGGGATATTAAAGGAATAGCGGTTGGCCCGCGGGATCATCTCCAAGATGGCCTCCCTGGCCATGGGGGATATACCATAGGGATTTTCATTGGACCCCAGGTTGATTTTAGCCCCTTCCGGCCCCGGCCAGACAGGGGGGGAATAGGTTGCATCTTGCGGGCCTGCCAGGCCAGGCAGTGAAAAACCCAGTCCCAGAGCGGCCAGAGAAGTCCTTTTCAGCCATTCGCGTCTTGGTATGGAATTAGGCATATAGAATAGATTTTGGGAGATGATAAAGGCGGATGTATTGCTAAAAGGTACGTGATTTTACACAATTCCTGCCCGTATAAAATACCCAAACTATCCACCTGCCGGCCCGCCAGGGGAATCAATAAAGGCAAATTGAACCGCTTCAGGGCTGTGCAGGACCCATCCCACCCGCTGGGGCTTCGGTATTTTGGGTCTTGGTTCCAAAGATGTTTTGGAACATATTTTCGGCCTCCCCGAAATGCGCTTTGAAAACCTCCGTACCCTTTGCCTTGAGTTCGGCGAAATATTCCTTGGCCTTATCTGCGGTCTGTTCTGCGTCATTTTTGAATTGATGCGCTTTATCCTTGAGGTCGGAAGCCATTTTTTCCTTTTCTTCCGGGGTCATGGACATGTATTTATGGGCAGCCAGTCCGGCGGCAGCACCTAGCAGAAAGGTGGCTATGTTTTTGGAGTCGATAGACATAACTTTTTTTTACAAGTAAATTAACCAATAAAACCGGTTTAAAACATGCCGGCTATCCTGTTTTTCCCTGATTGATTTCATATCCCCGGGAGCCGAGTTCTATGACCTCGCAGTCTTTCATGTCTTTGCCGTCAATGGTAAACCGGATGATGGTCCTGGTCTTGTGCCAGCCCTGGTTTCCGGCAGCCCCGGGATTCATGTGCAGGCATTGCAGGCTGTCATCGTACATGATTTTCAGGATATGGGAATGGCCACAAATGAATAAACCGGGCGGGTCGGCCAGTAGGTCCCTGCGAAGGGCTGGGTTATATTTGGGTGGATATCCCCCGATATGGGTCATATAAACCTTTACTCCTTCGCAGGTCCAGCGCAGTTTTTCCGGGTAGATGCTCCGGATATCATAGCCGTCGATATTGCCATAGACACCCCGAAGCGGTTTGACGGCAAGGAGTTGATGGGCGATGGTTACCGATCCAAAATCTCCGGCATGCCAGATTTCATCACAGGATTCAAAATACCTGAGAACCTGATTGTCCAGAAAATGATGGGTATCTGATATCAGTCCGATTCGGGTCATGCGGCTACCAATTGTTTAAGGGTTATTAATGGAGTATCTTCCAAAACACCCGGTGGATTTAAACCTGTTGCTGCAAAGTAAGATTTTGTAACTTTAGCTGAACGATTAACCCATGCCATTATTCCGCAATTTCATTTATTGGATTGACAAGCGGGCCTGGAAATATATCTTCCTGCTTGCCATGCTCGAATTATCAGGAGGATCCCTTATCCTGAACCGCTATGTTAACCGGGGCTGATACCATGCCCCCTAGTTGTCCTGTTTTATTCATTTCCTGACTTTAAAAATGAGATCCAGCCCATGCCACATTATCAACGACTGGGAAATATACCGCATAAGAGGCACACCCAGTTCCGCCGCCCGGACGGGGCGCTGTATGCCGAACAATTATTTTCCACGGAAGGTTTTTCAAACGACTATTCACTGCTCTACCATTGCCACCCGCCCACTGAAATCATAAGTACCGATGCATCCTATTCAGTGGCCCCGGTCATTGCCGAGGAGCATATGTTAAGGCACCGGAGTTTTGACGGCTTTAAAGTCGCCCCGGTACCCGATTTTTTGGACAGCCGCAAAGCAGTGCTGGTAAATGCCCATTGCCATATTGTACTGGCAGCCCCCCAACAGGGGATGCATGGCTATTTTTACAAAAATGCCGATGCAGATGAAATGATTTTTGTCCACCAGGGGAGCGGCGTGCTTAAAACAATGTATGGTAATCTGATTTTCGGTCAAGGTGATTACCTGATACTGCCTCGGGGAACCATCTACCAGATACAGTTTAACGATCATCAAAACCGGCTGTTCATCGTTGAATCTTTCAGCCCCATCCGCTTTCCAAAAAAATACCTGAGTCCCCATGGCCAGTTGCTGGAACATGCTCCTTATTGCGAGCGGGATATCCGACCGCCCTCCGGCCTGACCACCATCGATGAAAAGGGGGATTTCCTGATCCGGACCAAAAAAAAGGGAAACCTCTACGGCCTGCATTACGCCTACCATCCTTTTGATGTCACCGGATGGGACGGGTGCTGTTATCCTTTTGCCTTTTCCATCCATGACTTTGAGCCCATAACCGGCCGGGTGCACCAGCCCCCTCCTGTACACCAGACCTTTGAAGGGGACCATTTTGTGGTTTGCTCCTTTTGCCCCCGCCTGTTCGACTACCATCCGCTGGCCATCCCGGCCCCCTATAACCACAGTAATATAGACAGTGATGAGCTGATTTATTATGTGGACGGGGACTTCATGAGCCGCAGGCATGTGACCCGCGGTATGATGACCCTTCACCCGGGAGGAATCCCCCACGGGCCTCATCCGGGTGCCGTGGAACGCAGCATAGGGGCTAAGGAGACCAAGGAACTGGCTGTCATGGTGGATACCTTCCATCCCCTCCAGTTGACCGTGGATGCCCTGGCGATTGAAAACCCGGGATATACGATGAGCTGGGCCGAATGAATCGTGCCGGGATGTAGAACAAATTATATTTTTATTTCATATCATTGGTTGTTCGGGTTATTTTTTTAAATTCACTTACTTAAAAAATGCAGCTATATGATCAAGTTCCAGGATCTCAGGGCCGGAGATATTGTTCTGGCCGATTACGAAGGCAAAATGTCGGAAGGTTCCGTAGTAGAATTAAACCGGGAGGATAAGGAGGTATGTGTGCTGACGGAGGTCCAGGAATTCTGGTTTCAGCCTGATCACCTCCATCCCATAGCCCTGGATGAGGAACAACTTATGAAATTTCATTTTGAAAGACAGGATAACCCGGACGGTTCGGTAAAATACCTTAAAGGACCTTTCCGGATCCTGCTTCACCAGCAGGGGAATTTCTCGGATTTTGAAATATGGTACAGGGAAGACAGGAGGCATATGTCCCATCCCATCAGCGTACATGAGCTTCAGAACCATTTTCACCAGATGACGAAGATAGATTTGGTGCGTTAAGGCTGATTTTCCTCCAAACCGGCGTATATTTGGGGCCTGATCGCTGATTTTTCCACAAAAAAAGCAATTTTTTCCACTTAATTTTCTTATTTCGGGAAGAGATGCCTATCTTTGCGCTCCCAAAAACTGTATGGCTAAACAAGCACTCATTAAGCAAGATGGTACGATTATAGAAGCTTTATCCAATGCTATGTTCAAGGTAAAACTGGAAAACGGGCATGAAATACTGGCTACCATCTCCGGAAAAATGAGGATGAACTATATCCGAATTCTGCCGGGTGATAAGGTGGGGGTGGAGATGAGTCCATACGATTTAACTAGGGGTAGGATCATATTCAGGTATAAATAACATGTAACGCTATTGGTTCCGGCCGGTAGTTTAAAGCTTAAATATTATGAAAGTACGCGCATCCATAAAAAAACGCAGTGCCGATTGCAAAATCGTCAGAAGGAAAGGCAGGCTCTATGTCATTAACAAAAAGAACCCCCGCTTCAAACAGAGGCAGGGATAGGATTTTGCTGCCTGCAGGATTCTGTTTGTTCGGGAAGCCTGTTGTCTTAAAGAAACAAGTGTAAAATATAAATCTAGAATATGGCCCGTATTGCCGGTGTTGACTTACCAAAAAACAAAAGAGGGGAAATAGGCCTTACCTATATATATGGTATTGGTCCTTCCACTGCGAAGTATATATTAGACAAGGCTGGCATCAGCCTGGACAAGAAAGTGAATCAGTGGAACGATGATGAGCTCAATGCCATCCGTAACACCATCACCAATGAGTTCAAAGTGGAAGGTGCCCTTCGTTCCGAAGTGCAGATGAGTATCAAACGTCTGTTGGATATCGCCTGCTACAGGGGCCTTCGCCATCGCAAGGGGCTTCCTGTAAGGGGACAGCGTACCCGCACCAACAGCCGCACCCGTAAGGGCAAGCGCAAGACCGTTGCCGGCAAAAAGAAGATAGCCGCTAAGAAATAAACCATAGAGAACCTGCAGCCTGAAGCGGCAGGTTCTCTTAAGTTGATATGCACCACAGTTAGAATCAATTACGGAATACAGGTGCAGTACAGGATTGATTCGCTTTCCGGGAGACCGGATTGAATTTCTTAACAAAAGAGTACCTCGGTAAATTTATTATGGCAAAAGCACAAGCAAACAGCGCCAAAGCCGCTGCGAAAAAAAGAGTAGTCAGGGTTGAAGTTTATGGCGATGCGCACATCAACGCGAGCTTCAATAACCTCATCATCAGCATTACCAACAAAGCCGGTCAGGTTATTTCCTGGAGCAGCGCCGGTAAAATGGGATTCAGGGGTTCCAAAAAGAATACCCCCTATGCAGCCCAGATGGCGGCTTCTGATGCTGCCAAGACTGCCCTGGATGCGGGTCTTAAAAAAGTAGACGTTTATGTGAAAGGTCCCGGTTCCGGAAGGGAAGGCGCCATCCGTTCACTGGCCAACAGTGGGATTGAAGTGGTTATGATTAAGGATGTTACACCACTTCCACACAATGGCTGCCGCCCCCCCAAGAAGCGCAGGGTTTAATTCCTCATATTTAAATCTGGTAACTGCCTCAGGCCGTACCGGATTTTATTTGTTTTTTGAAATTTATTTAAAAGCTGGGTAAGATTCAATTTTAAGATTTTTTAATAATCTTATCCGGGAACTAAAAAATCTAAATCTACATTATGGCACGTTACACAGGTCCAAAGACCAGAATCTGTCGCATTTTCGGTGAGCCGATCCTCGGCAACGGAAAATACCTGACAAAGAACAGCAATCCTCCCGGCCAGCATGGCCCTACCAAGAAGCGTAAAGCCCTTGGAGAATATGCGATTCAGTTAAAAGAGAAACAAAAGGCCAAATATACTTATGGTGTGCTCGAGCGGCAGTTCCGTAAAACCTTCGAAGAAGCCGTTCGTCGCAAAGGCGTGACTGGTGAGAACCTCATCAAATTGCTGGAAGGCCGTCTGGACAATGTGGTATTCCGCCTTGGAATCGCTCCTTCCCGTCCGGCAGCCCGTCAGCTTGTTACGCATAAGCATATTGCTGTAAACGGACAGGTTACCAATGTACCTTCCTGCCAATTGAAGCCAGGAGATGTCATCCAACTCAAAGAAAGCACCCAGGGCAATACAGGACTTACCTCCCAGATCCGCGGGAAAAATGCCAAATTCAGCTGGCTTGACTGGAATGAAGCTGAATTCAAAGGCACATTCATTGCTTACCCTGAACGTGAGAGCGTTCCTGAGAACATAAAAGAGCAGTTGATAGTGGAATTGTATTCCAAATAATCCCTGAGGCTTCCCGGATGACAGGGTGTTTGTGAACAATGATTTGAGGTACAGGGGAGCAGCTCGGTTACCAAATTGATCCGCTACCTGAAACCAAGTCATACATTGTAAATCTAAAATCTGAAACAGATAATATGGCCATTTTAAATTTCCAGAAACCAGACAAAATCATTCTGCAGAAAGCAACTGATTTTGAAGCCCAATTTGAATTTCGTCCTTTGGAGCCGGGTTTTGCAGTTACCATTGGCAACGCATTGCGCAGGGTATTGCTGAGTTCACTCGAAGGTTATGCAATCATTGGTGTAAAGATCGAAGGAGCTGACCATGAGTTTGCAACGCTCAAAGGAGTTACCGAAGATGTGGTGGAAATTATCCTCAATCTCAAGCAGGTTCGGTTCAAAAAGAAAGTTGAACATGAAGTGGCTCAGGAGAAGATCATACTGAATCTGAAGAACAGAACTGAATTCACTGCCGGAACCATCGGCGAGGCCACTGCCGGTTTTGAAGTGATGAATCCTGAATTGTTGATCTGTACAATGGATTCTTCCGCCAAACTCGACATTGAAATCACCATTGGAAAAGGCCGCGGATATGTACCTGCAGAAGATAACAAGCAAAAAGACGCACCATTTGGCTACATACCCACGGATTCCATCTTTACACCCATCAAAAATGTAAAGTATTCCATTGAGAACACGCGTGTGGAACAGCGTACGGATTTCGAAAAGCTCATTATGGAAGTGGATACGGATGGCACCATCCATCCCGAAGAGGCCGTTAAACAGGCTTCCAGGATCCTTATCCAGCACCTGATGATCATTACTGATGAGAACATCACTTTTGACAATAAGGAAGAAAAGAAAGAAGACCTGGTTGACGAGCAGACCCTTCAGCTTCGTAAGATTCTGAAAACTCCGCTGGAAGATCTGGACCTTTCTGTACGTGCTTTCAACTGTCTCAAAGCTGCCAAAATCAACAGCCTGAGTGAACTGGTTACCTATGAACAGGAAGATCTGATGAAATTCCGCAATTTTGGACAAAAGTCCCTGGCGGAAATTGAACAGGTGCTCGGGGAAAGGGGTCTCCATTTTGGCATGGACCTGGCCAAACTGAAAGTAGACGATATCGATTAATTCGCCCCTGTCTTGGCTCACCCGCCGATAGTTGAGCAAATTTACCGTCATGGGGGAGCGCAGCTGGGTATTCCATTCATACAATCCTGTAATTCCTGACACGGTACAGGGTTTAAAAAACAGTCATCATGCGTCACGGAGACAAAATTAAAAATTTAAGCAGAACAGCCTCACACCGTAAGGCATTGCTGAGCAACCTCGCTGTTCAACTGATCACACACAAGAAAATTGTAACCACCCTGGCCAAAGCAAAGGCGCTGAGGGTATATGTGGAACCCCTGATTACCAAGGCAAAGGAGAACACCACTCACCAGCGCCGGGTAGTTTTCAGCTATCTGCAGGATAAGGCTGCTATCGATGAACTATTCGGACCGGTAGCCACCAAAATTGCCGGCCGTCCAGGCGGATATACCAGGATCATTAAACTGGGAGCCCGTGTGGGAGATAATGCGGAAACAGCCCTAATAGAGCTGGTGGATTACAATGAAATCTACGGTAAGGGTAAAGGCGAGACCAAGGAAGTGGCCAAAAAGACACGCCGCGGATCCCGAAAAAAGGAAGCTGAACCCAAAGAAAAAGCGGAGGCACCTGCAGCAGCGAAGGCAGAAGAAACCAAAGCGGCCGAATAACAAATGAATGTTTAATAATATAAAGGCAGGATTCTTAAGGGTCCTGCCTTTTTTTATGAAAGGTAAGGCCGGCAGGTATTCATAAGATGTGAAAAATTATTAGGCCCAATGACTGGGTAATTTCTTTTATTTGCAAAACTTTATAATAAAGATGCCTTCTACCAATACAAAGCAACCCGCCGTCCTTCTGCTGGAAGACGGTACCCTTCATTATGGAAAAGCCTACGGTAAAACAGGCACTACATCGGGTGAGATATGCTTCAATACAGGCATGACTGGCTACCAGGAAGTTTTTACCGATCCCAGCTATTTTGGCCAGGTACTGATTATGAACAGCGTACATATTGGTAATTACGGGGTCAAGGATTCAGATGTCGAATCGGGAAGTGTTAAGATACGCGGGCTAATCGGACGCAACCTGGAAGACCAGTTCTCCCGCAAACAGGCGAAAGGGTCCCTGGACGAATACCTGAAAGCCAACCAGATCGTATGCATCGAAGGGGTGGATACCAGGTCCCTGGTGGAGCATGTCCGCCGCAAAGGGGCCATGAATTGTATCGTTTCATCGGAGACGGTGGATATTCCCCGTCTGAAGGCCATGCTGGCCGAAGTGCCTTCCATGGCAGGGTTGGAACTGGCTTCTGCGGTAACTACCAGCCAGGTTTATGAACTGGGTGACCCTTCCTCCGACATCAGGGTGGCCGTGCTGGATTTCGGGGTCAAACAACATATTCTTCAGTGTATGGTTGACCGCGGGGCCCATGTCCGTGTTTTCCCAGCCAAAACTGATATGCACACACTGCGCGCCTTCAGGCCGGATGGCTATTTCCTGTCCAATGGGCCGGGAGATCCCCAGCCCATGGAATATGCAGTGGCTACTGTCAGGGAGATCCTTCAGGAAAGGAAACCCCTTTTCGGGATATGCCTGGGTCATCAGCTGCTGGCCCTGGCCAATGACATACCGACCTTTAAAATGCACCATGGCCACCGCGGATTGAATCACCCGGTAAAAAATATCATCACGGGTAAATGTGAGATCACGACCCAAAATCATGGGTTCGGGGTAGATCCCGAGGCAGTCAGCCGTGCTGCTCAGGTAGAAATTACCCATGTCAATCTCAACGACCGCTCCATAGAAGGAATCCGCCTCAAAGACAGGCCGGCTTTTTCGGTGCAATATCATCCTGAGTCTACGCCGGGTCCCCACGACAGCCGGTATCTTTTTGATGATTTTATCGGGATGGTTCGCAGCCATAAGTATTAAGGGATGGGCTTGGAATGACAGGGAATGCCAGGATTATTTAAACAGGATATTATGAAAATTGCTATCATCAATGGCCCGAACCTCAACCTGTTAGGGGTGCGTGAACCGGAACTTTACGGTCATCAGACCTTTGAGCAATTCTTCGAGGCACTGGTTCAAAAATATCCCGGGGTTGAATTGAGTTATTTCCAAAGCAACCTGGAGGGCGCATTAATTGATGAGATCCAGCGGGTTGGATTTTCCCATAACGGCATATTGCTTAATCCGGGTGGTTATACCCATACTTCGGTAGCCATTGGGGATGCCATTGCTTCCATCCGCACACCGGTAATAGAGGTACATATCAGCAATGTACACGCAAGAGAAGATTTTCGCAAGATATCTCATGTTTCGGCCAAAGCCAAGGGCACAATCAGCGGCCTGGGCCTGAGAGGCTATGAACTGGCGCTATCTTATTTTTTATAGGAACACCCGCATCATGAGTGCAAATCCAGTATCGTTTCTGGGTTCCTCGGTCTTGCGTATGATGTGCATTCCGTTGGGACTCCATATCTTAAAAACGTCCCCCTTTTTTCTTTTGGCCAGTTCCTTTTCAATGGCAGGCAGTAACACGCCCCGGGCAACCCATCCCAGATCTCCCTGAGTAGCACTTTCCCCACCCATGGAATAGGTCTGTGCCAGCTGCTCAAAGCTGGTTGTTCCCTCCCGCAGAGCAGTCAGCATATGGTCACCCAGGGAATCTGCAAAACGGTAAGGAAAAACAGTGGTATCAATGAATATCTGGCTGACGTGGTAGAACAGGTTGGGAGATTTGGCCAGTATCTGCACCAGGAAACTGCCTCCCTGCTGGCGGAAAGGGCCATAGACTTTCTTCTCCCGCCCATGATAGGCAATCGAATCGGCCAGGCTTCTGAATACAGCGGTCCTTGTAACTATCACCGTATCAATTTTAAACTTCTTTTTGAGGACCTGTTTGACATACAGTGGGGAATTGGGGGATTTTTCCAATTCTTTTTTAATCTCGGCAATACCGGGTTGCTGGCAGCAGGCCCATCCCCAGCCGGCCAGCAACAACAAAATCGTCAGGTAAATTTTCATGCAGCTTCTGTTAAAGGCTGCAAAGATAGGGGCAAATCAAAGTCAGCAGGGCAGAAATGAGGCTCCTGACCCCCTAAAAGACCCAAAAGGTAATTTTGGGGAAATATGTACCTTACAGGTGCTAAATTGGAATGATTTTCGTTTGATACACAGATAGCACCAAATCCACCCATTATGCGCCTCATGCTGCCATTGCTGCTCTGCCTGTCCCTATCCGGCTACTGCCAGTGGAAGACCTATACCATTGGAGTCAAGGGAGATACCCTCAACTGCGTGGACAAAAAAGACCTTCGTCAGGGTAAATGGTTCATCCACGTCGATGAGATCAGGGGCGAACCCGGCTATGAGGAGGAGGGAAGATACAAGGATAATCGCAAGGAGGGGATCTGGCGGATCTATAACCTGCAGGGGGACCTTACGGGCATCGAAAAGTATAAATGGGGAAACAAGGATTCGGTCTGCCAGTATTTCAATGCAGCCGGCGCACTGGTGCGCGAGGAGGGCTGGAAGGCCATGAACCCTGACAATGCCTATGACACACTGGTCATTGAAGACATCGACCACCTCAACGAGTATAAAACGGTCATTGTTAAAAATGACGGGGTTGCCATTAAACACGGGGTATGGAAATTCTTTGACCCTGAAACGGGAATCATACTAAAAACCGAAACCTATACGGTTGGAAAACTGGAGCTGCCCAAAGCGGGGGAACAAAACGTGGCAGCCAACGATTCTGCCAGGACCCGGATAAAACCCAAGGAAGTACTTGATTATGAAAAAAAGAACGCAGGCAAAAAGAAAATCAAGGTGAAGGACGGGACGGTTTCCTACCAGTAATTTGGATGGTCTCATTGAGCAACCATATCAAAAAAAAGCGACGTCATCCGTCGCTTTTTTTAATCAGAATATACAGTCTTAAAAAGGGATCAGAAACCCATTTTTCGTTTGAGGTTTTCATCAATGGCATCCAGGAATTCTTCTGTATGGAGGTAATGCTCCGGATAAGAAACCTTATTTCCATGGATACAGACAGCCAGGTCCTTGGTCATCTTGCCTCCTTCCACAGTTTCTATACACACCGTTTCCAGGGCATTGGCAAAATCAATCAGTTCCTGGTTGTGGTCAAGTTTACCACGGAAAGCCAGTCCCCTGGTCCATGCAAAAATGGAGGCAATGGGATTGGTTGAAGTAGGTTTACCCGCCTGGTGGTCGCGGAAATGCCTGGTTACCGTGCCATGGGCCGCTTCTGCTTCCATCGTATTGCCATCCGGGGTAACCAGCACGGAGGTCATCAGTCCCAGGGAACCGAAACCCTGTGCCACCGAATCACTTTGAACATCCCCGTCATAATTCTTACAGGCCCATACAAAATTGCCGTTCCATTTCAAGGCACTGGCTACCATATCATCGATGAGGCGGTGCTCATATACGATGCCGGCATCAGCGAATTTCTGTTTGAATTCCGCCTCAAAAATATCAGCGAAGATATCTTTGAAACGACCATCATATTTTTTAAGGATGGTATTTTTGGTGGAAAGATACAGGGGCCATTTTTTGCTGAGTGCCATGTTGAAGCAGCTCCTGGCAAAACCGATGATGGATTCATCGGTATTGTACATACTCAAGGCGACGCCGTCCCCCTTAAAATTGAATACCTCGAAAACCTGGGGTGCCGATCCGTCCTCAGGTGTAAAAGTCATCGTCAGTTTCCCCTTGCCCCTGATCACCGTATCGGTAGCGCGGTACTGGTCGCCGAATGCATGCCTGCCTACGATGATGGGTGCCGTCCAGTTGGTTACCAGCCTGGGGACATTCTTCATGACAATGGGTTCCCTGAAGACAGTGCCGTCCAGGATATTGCGGATGGTACCATTGGGACTCTTCCACATTTGTTTCAGGTTGAATTCCTTAACGCGCGCTTCATCGGGGGTAATGGTGGCGCATTTGATACCCACACCGTGTTCCCTGATGGCATGGGCGGCATCAATGGTCACCTGGTCATTGGTCTGGTCACGGTATTGGATGCCCAGATCAAAATATTTTATATCAATATCCAGATAGGGGAGAATCAGTTTGTCCTTTATGAATTTCCAAATAATCCGGGTCATTTCATCTCCGTCCAGTTCAACCACCGGACGGGCAACCTTAATTTTCCTGGCCATACTTGTTAAATTTAATTTATCGTCAAAAGTCAGCAAACCTACAGGAAATGGACGAATTTAACAAGCGCCCCGCCTGGGATTCTGTGCTAATGCACTAAAAACCAGTAAATCCGATATCTCTCTGTGGTTGCACTGATTATATATGTAGTTTATACATGATCACATTCATAAAAAAATTAATTTTGTACCGATGTTGGAGACTTTGAAAAAATACCTGTTGGGATTTGCCCTGCTCAGTGAGGACGATTTTGATTTGCTTGCCCAGAAAGTGGAAATCAGGCACTTCGATAAAAAGCAGCAGATTATCAAGATTGGCGAGACGGATAAATACCTGAATTTTGTCGCCAAAGGGCTGGTCCGTAAATATTTCCTGAAGGGAAGGGAGGAAATGGTTACCCAGATTGCCCAGGAAAACGAACTGATTAACTCTTCGGGTTCCTTCCTGCTGGGAACCCCATCTACCTATGTGGTGGAAACCATCGAACCCACTACTTTTCTGTCCATTACCATGGAAAACCTGGAGGAGATTTATTCCAAAAGCCACCAGCTCGAACATCTTGGCCGGCTAATCATCACGAACCTTTTTCTGAAAAAGGAGGCCTGGGAGCACGAACGGATGCGTCTCAATACGCGGGACCATTTTGTTCAGTTTCTCCGAAACAATTCCGACCTTTTGCAGCGTGTGCCGCAAAAATACCTGGCCTCCTACCTCAATATTAAGCCCGAGACTTTCAGCCGGCTCAAGCACCTGCTTCAAAAGAAAAAATAGGCAGCCTATAAATTTACGATCAGAACCGGGATTTTCAGTTCATGCCGGACCGTATTGACCGTCTCTCCGTAAATGAAGTCCTTGATCCCGGAATGTCCGTGCGCTCCGATGACGAGCATGTCCACTGCTTCCTCCCTTACTATACGTACGATTTCCTTACTCCGGTTCTGATAACCCAGCCGGGTGCTGGCGCGATAGCCTTTTTTTTCAAGCTGATTCCTGTAGAATTCAAGTCTTTCCTGGTCCTGGCGGGTTTCAAAATCATCACTTTGCCTGCCCAGCATCCTGGCTGAGGCGCTCTCCACGACATGTATCAGCAGGTACTCCGCTTCCTGCCGCCCCTGACCCACGGCATAGGAAAGTATCTTACCGGTATGTTCACTAAAATCCAGGGCCACGGCGATCTTTTTGAAAACAGGCAACTGGAGTTGTTCTATATCAGCGGCCTCCGGATGTATCTGGGCCCGGTCCGAGGGTTTTTCCGTCTTCCTGCCCAGCCAGGGGTGAAGCAGGATATATCCCATCAGGAACAATGCGCCTAGGCATACCGGGGGGAAGATCAATTTCCAGATGATATGTCCATGGCCGGCATAGAAATCGGCCAGTTGGTCATAGACCAGTTTCAAATTGAGGGAAATCAACAGGAAAGCGGTGGCCCATGCACATAACCTGATCAGGGGTGTTATAGCAAAGGTACCCATGGTGCTTTTGTCGCTGACAAAATGAATCAGCGGGATAATGGCAAAACCCAATTGCACGCTCAGAATCACCTGGCTCAGAATGATCAGGCTGTCGGCCTGCTGTTCCCCTGCGATGAGAATAACCAGTATGGCCGGTATAATGGCAAGCAGCCTGGTCAGGAGCCTGCGGAGCCATGGATTGATGCGCAGTTGCAAATAGCCTTCCATGACGATCTGACCAGCCAGGGTACCGGTAAGGGTAGAGCTCTGTCCGGCGGCTATCAGGGCAACTGCAAACAGGATGGCGGCCAGACGGCTGCCCAACTGACCAGGGAGCAGCAGGTAGGCCTCCCGCAATTGGGCCACCGAAGTGTGACCCGTTTTGAAAAAGATGGTGGCGGACAGTACCAGGATGGCCGCATTGACGAAAAAAGCCAGATTCAGGGCAATGGTGCTGTCCAGGAAGTTCAGCCTGAGGGCGCGCAGCATATGATGATCTCCTTTGTGGATCTTTCTGGTTTGCACCAGGGCCGAATGCAGGTAAAGATTATGCGGCATGACGGTGGCACCGATGATGCCAATGGCAATATAAAGCGCTTCCTGATTGGGCAGCCTGGGTACCAGTCCGGTGGCAACCTCCGCCAGGTTAGGTCTTGCCATCCATATTTCAACCAGAAATGACAATCCGATAAGGGCAATCAGCCCAATAATGAAGGCTTCCATTTTTCGCATGCCCAGCCGTTGCAGGAAAAGCAGTAAAAAAGTGTCCAGTACCGTAAAGGCAACACCGTAGACCAACGGCAGGCCGGTCAGCAACTGAATGCCGATGGCCATTCCAAGTACTTCAGCCAGATCACAGGCGGCGATGGCTATTTCGGCCAGTATATACAGTGACAGGTTAATATACCGTGGATATACCTCCCGGTTTGCCTGGGCCAGGTCCATGCCGCGTACAATTCCCAGCCGGGCGGATAAATTTTGCAGGAGCAGCGCCATGAGGTTGCTCATCAGAAGGACCCAGATCAGGGCGTATCCGTACTTGCTTCCTCCGGCCAGGTCGGTTGCCCAGTTGCCCGGATCCATATACCCTACGCTGACCAGGTAAGCGGGGCCAAAAAACACAAACAGCTGCCTCCACCAGGATCCTTTCCGGGTAGTGTCCACCGAACCGTGCACGTCGGCCAGGGAGACATTTTTAGGCGCGTTAAGCTTGGTCATCTTTTACCAGAATATTTTTGGCAACCAGTTCACTCACCGTAATGGGGGCCTGGTTGCGTATTTTCAATTCAAGTGAATTGTCAAATGGAAATTTCTTCCTTACTTCCAGTTTGGTGCCGATCCGGATATTTTTGTGCTGAAGCAGTTCCAGCATCCCGGAGGTCTGTTCTGAAATGGCACTGACCTGCACGGTCTTGTTCAGCGGCAGGTCCAGCAGGTTCAGCTGCCGGTAGGACTTGATTTTTCCGTTGCTGTCAGGAATGGGATCGCCGTGTGGGTCCGTCTGGGGATAACCAAGGTATTCTTCCAGACGGTCAATCATTTTCTTACTGCTGGCATGCTCAAGTTCTTCGGCCATTTCATGTACCTCATCCCAGCCAAAACCAAGTTTTTCAACCAGGAAGTATTCCCAGAGACGGTGTTTTCGAATGATCTGGGCCGCTACTTTCTTGCCTTCCGTATTGAGTTTGAATCCACGGTATTTTTCGTAAATCAGCAGTTTTTCCGCTTTCAGTTTCCTGAGCATATCGCTGACCGAGGCGGCTTTGGTATTGAGTGAGGCTGCCACCGCATTGGTGGTAACGATGCTTTGTTCGTATTGGAGGTGGAAGATGGCTTTAAGATAGTTCTCTTTACTGGCTGAGTATTTCAACGGACCTAAAATTTAATTTAGACAAATCTAAAAAAAAGTTTCGCTATGGCAAAAATGAATTTTTCTCTTTGTTGCAGCTAATGACTATTTTTAAACCTGAAACATGGTTCAACACCACATTTAATATGAATAAGTACCTTTTTTTGCTGATCTGTGCAGGCCTTCTTGTGGCCTGTAAACACAAGAAAGTACCCCTCTCTGATGCCGCAAAAGTCGAATTGAACGAATTCATCGATTTCTTCCCGGAGGTCAGATTACCTTATCAGACCGGCGATTCCGTATTCAACCAGGAAGATCCGGACTCCCTGTTGATCAGTTACAAGGTCTTCACCAAATTCATTCCCGATACCGTACTGACCAGGCATTTCCCCAAGGGATCCCTGCCCAGGATGTATCCCCTGGGCCGGGTAAGGGACGATAAAAAGGAAACCTACCTTTTTGTGAAGGCCGTTACTCCCGCCCGGGAATGGGTCTACCTGGTCTGTTTTGACAGGTCCAACCGTTTTTCGGCGTCCAAACCACTGTTTTCTTCTGAGAGTGAGGAAGGCCTGAAAAGTTCAGTCAGCATGGATACCAAGTATACCATCACCATCCTGCGTCAGTGGAAGTCTCCTTCAGGGGAACTGGTATATAAGAAAAATGCCTATGTCTATAACGATGCCGGAAACTTTATGCTCATACTGACTGAATCCAATGAGCCCACCCAAAAAACCAGGGTGGTACAAAACCCCATTGATACCCTGGCAAAAAAGCACCGGTTGTCGGCTGACTATGTTCAGGACAGGAAGAATTTCATTTCGGTCCGGGACGGCAGGGACCAGTCTCATATTTTATTTTTTATTCATTTCGAAAAGGACAACGGCAGTTGCACCGGGGAACTGAAAGGAGAGGCCAGGATGGTTTCACCGACCCTGGCCCGCTACAATTCCAGCGGGGACCCCTGTACCCTCGAACTGAATTTCACACCGCTTCGGGTCTCCATCAAAGAGGTTGAAGCCTGCGGCAATCACCGGGATATCCGGTGTTTTTTTGACGGCGTATTCCCCAGGGTCAGGGAAGTAAAGAAAAAAACCATTCACAAGCATGCCTGAGGTGGCGATTTGACAGCCGCTGAGCTACTGTTACCCTCAGATTTTCGGGCCTTGTGGCAACTGCTAATTTTTCACCCTTTATCCCCCGGTTGGACAATTCTAATCGATATTATCCGTTATATTGCGTGCTCTTTACACGATAATAAATCAAAGATTTTACGAAAAATTGCTTATGGATTTCAGAAATTTTAATGTTCCCTACACCGTCGACGAACGTTATGCCAAGAAAGTAGCTTATTTCTCCATGGAATTTGCAGTTCATCAGCCCTTGAAAATATACAGCGGCGGCCTGGGTTTTCTGGCGGGTTCCCATCTGCGCAGTGCCTACGAACTGCGCCAGAATCTGATCAGTATCGGGATCCTGTGGAAATATGGTTATTATGACCAGGCCCGCAACCAGGACCAGACCCTTCAGGTAACCTGGATGGAAAAACAAAACAGTTTTTTGGAAGATACCGGCATTAAATTCCAAATCCATATTCATGAACACCCTGTCTGGGTAAAGGCCTGGTACCTCCGGCCGGATACCTTCCGCTCGGCACCCCTGTTCCTGCTGAGCACGGACCTGCCCGAAAATGATTATGTTTCCCAGACCATTACCCATCGGCTCTACGATGCCAATGTCGCTACCAAAGTTGCCCAGTTTATCCTGCTTGGGGTAGGAGGGGCCAAACTGGTGGATGAACTGGGTTTCAACCCCGAGATTTATCACCTCAACGAGGCACATGGACTCAGTGCCGCCTTTTACCTCTATAACAAGTTCGATAAAAACATAGAAGAGGTTAAAAAGCGCCTGGTATTCACCACCCATACGCCCGAGGAAGCCGGTAATGAAAAACACGATATCTACCTGTGCCATAAAATGAGTTATTTCTGCGGTCTCTCTGTAGAGGAGGTTAAAAAACTCACCGGCAATGACGAAAATGCCTTCAACCATTCCCTGGCCGCCCTTCGATTTGCTCATATCGCCAACGGGGTTTCTGAACTGCATGGTCATGTCTCCAGGGCCATGTGGAGTAAATACAGCCATATCTGCCCGATTATTTCCATCACCAATGCCCAGAACTGGAATTACTGGGCCGATAAGCAGCTCTACAAGAAGATGGAGGAAAAGGATGATTTCTGGTTCGACGACCGTAAGAAATACCTCAAAAAAAGAGCCTTTGAAATTGTGGCCGACCAGACAGGAAAGATTTTTGACCCCAATGTTTTTACCATCGTTTGGGCCCGCCGTTTTGCCGGATACAAAAGAGCCGAGCTCATCACACGCGATATAGAGCGATTCAATAAGCTTACCCAGGATACCAAATATCCGGTACAGATTATTTGGGGCGGAAAGCCCTATCCCATGGACTATCCTGCCATCAATGATTTCAACCACCTGGTTCATCTTAGTAAAGGATACAAGAATGTGGCCGTAGTGATAGGCTATGAACTGGCCCTTTCCAAAAGGCTAAAGCAGGCTGCCGATTGCTGGCTTAACAATCCCAGGGTCCCCAGGGAAGCTTCCGGAACCAGCGGTATGACCGCTGCGATGAATGGGGCCGTTAATTTTTCAACCGATGATGGCTGGATACCTGAATTTATTAACCATGGCAACAATGGTTTTGTCGTCCCCAAGGCAGATTATGCCAATATGCAGGTGCATGAGCAGGACCAGTACGACCTGGACCAGCTCTATGAGATCCTGCTCCATCAGATATTGCCGTTATACTATGACAATTATGAGACCTGGCGGCAGGTGGTGAAAAATGGCATGCGTGACGTCCGCTACCAATTTGATTCTGGCAGGATGGCTGCTGAATACTATGAACTCATGTATAAATAAAAGGTAACAAGTATAATTCCCTTCTCGATCCCTTTTCTTTTTTTTAAAGGAAAGGGATTTTTTTTGTGTAATTCCCCGGGCGAAGGCATCCACTCAGGTATAACATCACTAAAAAAGGAATTATGAAAACCTGTCTTATCGCCATTTGGCTGCTTGCGGCGTATGCCCTTCCCTCCCTGGCCGCGGAAACCCCGACCCACGTTCCCTCCCAGCTGACTTCTGCCACCATCTACCGCAATGCGGCTGAGATGAATCACACCGCACGGGTCCAACTTAGGAAGGGTAGCTCATCCATCCTCTTGGAAGACCTGAGCAACAATGTGGACATCAACAGCATACAAATACATTGTTCCGATCCGGTGACCATCCTGTCGGTCGAGTTTTCAAAGCAATTCCTCAAGCCTGAGTCCAGGACAGCCTTGGAGAAAAAACTGATGGATACCCTCGAAACTGCCAATCACCAGCTTGCCAGGCTCGAGGTGCAGCTTAGGGCCGATAATGAACTCCTCACCTTGCTCCGGGCCAATAAGGAAATAAGGGGGACGCAAAGCGGACTAAGTGTGACGGAACTCATGAAAATGATGGAATATTTTAAGCAGCAGACCCTGGAACTGGAAAATGACCTGTTGGCTTTACGGGAAAAAGAAACCATCCTGCAGGAAAACATCAACAAACTAAGAAATGAGCTCTCCGAGGCCGAACAAAAAAATACCAGGACTTCAGGAAGCCTTACCCTGCAGATTCTGAGTGCCGCTGCCGTAACTGCCGAATTTACCATTTCCTATATCACCCCAACGGCCGGTTGGATACCCTCCTATGACATCAGGGCCGATAATATCAATAAACCGCTGAAACTGCTCTACAAGGCCAAAATCACCCAGGCCACCGGCCTTGACTGGAAGCAGGTCAGACTCAGCCTATCCTCTGCCCAGCCCAGAGAGCAGGGAAACGCGCCTGTTTTAAGGACCTGGTTCCTGAAATATTCAGATCCTTGGTCTGATTTAGCGGATAGCGTTCTGGATAAAAGGGCGTCCATCAGGGGAGCTTTGTCAGGGAAATTATCCGGTGCTCAACTCGATGAGGTGGTAGTAACCGCGTTGGGCGTTAAACGGGGTGGACATCTTTCCGAAGAACCGCAGGAACCCATTTATATAGTCAACGGGAAAACCATGTCAGCCGAACAATTCAATGACATTGACCAGCGGGCCATCAAAAATATACGGGTACTAAAGGACAGGGAGGCAACAGCCCTGTATGGAACCGCGGCTGCGGCCGGGGCTGTTGTTGTGACGCTGAGAGAAGAACTGGATGATTATGTCGCCGTCAGCGATAACCAACTCAATGTCACCTTTGACATTGATGTCCCCTTTGACATGGCCAGCAATGGAAAGGAGCAGCAGATCATCCTTAAGCAGTACGATATGCCTGCCGGTTTTATCTATTATGCGGCCCCTAAACTCAGCCCGGACGCTTTCCTGCTCGGTGAAGTAACGGACTGGGGAAAATTCAATTTGCTTCCCGGGGAAGCCAGTATCATTTTCGAAGGCACTTTTGTAGGCAGGACCTTAATTAATCCCGCCAGCACAATGGATACCCTAAACCTGACCCTGGGCAGGGATAAGCGGGTGGTTGTGAACAGGGAAAAAATCAGTGATTTCAGTTCGGTCAAATTCCTGGGCTCCAATAAAAAGCAGGTCTTTTCCTACGAGCTTACGGTCAAAAACAACAAGAAGGATGCCGTCGTTATGGTACTCAAGGACCAGTATCCGATCAGTTCCAGCAAGGAGATCGAGGCGGAACTGCTGGAAAGCACCGGGGCTTCGGTCAATAAGGAAACCGGCTTGCTAACCTGGAAATTGCAAATCCAGCCAGGAGAGATAAGAAAATTACGCATCTCCTACAGTGTAAAATATCCCAAGGACAGGACCCTCCGCCTCCCTTAGTACCAAACAAAAAGCCGAAGCCTCCATACCGGGCTTCGGCTTTTATCCTTAAGAGGCTATGATGCCCGTTACTTATTGATCGCAATCAACTCTACTTCAAAGACCAGGGTGGAACCCGGTTTGATTTTGCCATTGGGCTGATCGCCGTAAGCCAGGTCAGAGGGAATGAACAAGCGCCATTTGCTGCCCACCGGCATTAGCTGCAGGGCTTCTGTCCAGCCGGCGATGACTCCGTTGACCGAAAAATCAATGGGTTCTCCGCGTTCCAGGGAACTTTCAAATACAGTCCCATCGATAAAGGAACCCTTATAATGGCATTTTACTTTGTCAGTAGCCGTGGGCTTTGGGCCATCCCCTTGCTTAATTATCATATACTGCAGACCGTCGGGCAGGGTAACTACTCCTGGTTTTGTCTTATTCTGGGCTAAAAATGCCTCGCCTTCTTTTTTGGCCTGGGAAGCTTTTTCCGTCCGGGCCTTTTGGATAAAGTTTACGATCACAGTATTGCACTGCTGGTCTGTCAGCAGGGGTTTGCCTTTTTTGAGGGCATCCTGAATGGCTTTAGACACCATACTTACATTTACATCCGTCACGCCTTGTTCCCGGTAAAAACTGGCCACGCTGATCCCAATGGCATAACTCAGGGAATCATTATTGGTTTTCAGGCCGGGTGCGGGCGCTGCGGGGGGGGCGGGTGCTTTCTTTTTGGTTTGCGCAAAACTCATCACACCGATCAGCAACAGGAATACTACCGAAATTTTTTTCATTGTTCTTTTTTTAGAATGGGCAAAAATAGGATTATTCGCAAAAATCCGCAGGATGCAGTTTCTACTTCCAGCCCTACAACGCTGGTCAAGGCGGTTTATGATAGCGTTTTCCGGGGAAATTGTCCGTTATTACCCTTTATTTTTCCGGGCCCGCTGGCGGCTGGCCTTTTTCAGGAATTATCCCGCAGTCTGGAGAAAACATTGGCATGGCCGGATGGGAGGGGTCTATTATTCCCGAGTTCCGGGTCTGCCTGGTCCTTACGGCCTGCTGCCATTGGGGTATACCCACAAGTACTCAATTTCCCCCAGCGGGGTCAAAGAGCCAATGGTGTTCATTTTTTTTTGAGTAAGGGGAATGATTCATGTCTTAAATTAGCTTTTTTTCCGGGAAAACTCTCCCTGATCCAATAAGTAAACCATTATGACGACATACCACAAATCCATGGATATCCGCTGGTCTGACCTGGATCCCAATTTCCATGTTCGCCACTCCGTCTATTATGACTTCGGGGCGTTTTGCCGGGTAAGCCTCTTTGAACAGATCGGCCTGACCAGCCTGCTGATGCAGCAGATGGAAATTGGACCCATCCTTTTCAGGGAGGAGGCTGTATTCCGCCGGGAGCTTCGCCTGGGTGACAGACTGTATCTGGATCTGCAGGTGACTAAGGCCAGAAAGGATTTTTCCCGTTGGACCATACGGCACCAGCTCATCAAAAATGAGGATATCCTTGCTGCGACTATAACTGTGGATGGTGCCTGGATCAACACCAGGGAACGTAAACTCACGACGCCGCCCCCTCAGGTAGCTGTTCTCTTTCAGGATATTCCCCGGTCCGCCGATTTTGCATGGCATGGTTTATGAGCATTAACATTTTATTTTCAAATCAGGAATTACTTTTATCCGCCAGACAAACCTGCAAATCAAAAGATCCTGCAGGAACCCCTATAAAAGGAGGGTTTGTCCGGACCTTATTTCGAACCCTTAAAAATAGAGTATCATGAAAAAATATTTGTACCTCTCCTTTATTATGGTTGCCATTTTTTCCCGACTGCATGCACAGGGTGACTTACTCAATGACGCAAAGAAACTGGTAGGTGGTAATAAATCCTCAGCGGGTGCCGGCCTCAGCAATACTGATATAGTCGGCGGTCTCAAGGAAGCGTTGACCCTGGGGGCACAAAAGAGTGCGGGAAGGCTTTCGGTCGTCGATGGTTTTTTAAAGGATGCGGCTGTTAAAATATTGCTGCCGCCGGAAGCCCAGAAAGTGGAAAAGACCCTGCGGAGCCTGGGGATGGGAAGTTTGGTGGATGATGCGATAGCCAGCATGAATCATGCGGCAGAAGACGCTGCCAAATCTGCAGCCCCCATTTTTGTCAACGCCGTCAAAAACATGAGTATCCAGGATGCGCTGGGTATCCTTCGCGGCCCCGATACGGCCGCCACCTCTTATCTGAAAAAGACTACCACGCCCGACCTATCCAAGGCCTTTAAGCCCGTCATCGACACATCCCTCAGAAAAACGGATGCTACCAAATACTGGAAGACGGTATTTGATACCTATAACAGCCTGCCGACGACCTTCAAGAAAGTGGACCCTGATCTGTCTTCTTATGTTACCCTGCGGGCGATGAACGGAATTTTTTATTACGTAGCCCAAGAAGAGGCTAAGATCCGAAAGGATCCTGCTGCCCAGGCTACAGATTTGCTGAAAAAAGTATTTGGATCAAAATAATTATCCTGCGGTCATTAAGCAAACAGCCGACCCTGCTCTGCAGGTCGGCTGTTTGCATGAAGCCACCTCCCCAAAAGGACATCTCTTGGGCAGTATGTATATTTTTATTGAAAAATATTTATCTTCACGAACGCGGGGTTAAGCAAGCCTCCCAAACCTATACCTCTAAACACTTATCTAATGAAAAAAACAACATGGCTCCTGTGTGGGCTGTTCCTTTTTTGCTGCACCATCAACCAAGCTTTCAGCCAGAAATTCATAGACGGGTATTATAATTATCGGTGGCAGGGTACCCCTTCCAGGGAGGACGCCAGTTTCCAGTCCCATGCCATCAATACGGATTCCGGCTGGTACAGAATTGATTATTTCCTGTCTTCTCCCAAGAGCAGCTACCAGATGATTGGTCTTTATCAGGACAAGGAAAACAAGGTGGGCAATGGCACTTTCCGATGGTATTATCCCAATGGCAGACTCAAGCAGTTTGGGAAATATGTACTTGGCAAAAAGGAAGGAACCTGGCTTTCCTGGTATGCCAATGGTGCCCCCAGGGATTCCGCCAATTATATCCATGGCCTTCGCAGCGGTATTTCCATGAGCTGGTACAAAGACGGCAATTCCATGGATTCGGTCAATATGAATGAGGATGGCTTTGGAACCTTTGTTTCCTGGTTTGACAATGGCTTCCCCGCTTCGGCCGGCCGATACCAGCATTTCCTTAAATCAGGTAAATGGGTGTATTACCATCGCAACGGGAAGCCCAGCGCTTTGGAGGTCTATGATGCCGATACCTTGAAAACCGCCATGTACTTTGATGAGAACGGGGCCAAGCAGGATTCGGCATTGCAGGATGCATCTCCCATGTTCAAAGGAGGCAGAAAGGCATGGAATAACTATCTCGGCAATAATCTGCATTTTCCTCCCAACCTGGATATCGTCAACTCAGATCATGTGGTGGTGGTGGTGGATGCGACCATTGATGAAGACGGCCATGTGGTGGATGCCATTATTTCCGTTCCTTTTCATCCGGCCTTTGAAAAAGAAGCCCTCAGGTGTCTATCCACCGCTCCTGCATGGATACCGGCCATATCTCACAACAGAAAAGTGCAGGGAACCTATTCCCTGGCCGTGGAATTTGGCCAGGGTTACCAATAAAACAGCCCCCTGCCGGTCATTCACCCTGTTGTGAACCAGAACCCATCAGGTCGCGGCGGTTACCCTGCAGGTTTTCAAAAGCAGCTATCCGGCCCTTTGCTTCCGGGCCCCTTTCCTGCATGGTTTTCATCCGCGGTTTTTTCGGAATTCCGGAATGCAGCCAAAGTACTTGTTTTTGAAAATGAGGAATTCCGGCCCCTGGTTGGTAATCCCTAAAGCCTGGCTGATGGGGGAGGGCCCATCGCCCATTTTACCCCTTCCCCCATGAATGACTGTTTGCCTTTACAAAGTCGATTGACTTTTCACTTCCAACCACTGCCAGGGCTACACGCGTTGGGTATTGTTTCATGATGGCGGGCGCCTTTTTAAAGTATCCTTCATTGAAATTAAAGATTGGAAGGGGATTTTTTTTCACAGAAATCCGAAAGGGTTGGCGCCCTGCGTTGACAAAATCAATAGCTTTAAACCGGCAATTCAGCAAAAATCATCCTTTAAAGCTTGTATATGATTCCCTGCCGGATCTTACTTTTTTCCCTGGTCCTTTTCGCCGCGGTATCCTGTCTTAGCCCCGGCGACACCCATTCTTCCGGTTGGGAAAGCTACGGCGGCAACAGCGCGCGTACCCATTATTCCCCCCTTTCACAGATTGATACCGGTAATGTCAGCCGGTTGCAGGTTGCCTGGCAGTACCATACGGGGGATGCTGAACCCATGACCCAGATCCAGGTCAATCCCATCAATATCGGTGGCATTTTGTACGGTGTTTCCCCCAAACTCAAACTCTTCGCACTGGACGCTGCCACCGGGAAGGAAAAATGGGTGTTTGATCCGGTCAAAGACCAGGCCGCTGCCGGCCGGGGCTATTTTCAAATGAATGTATGCCGTGGGGTCGCTTATTACAGGGGCTCAGACAGCGACCAACGAATATTTTACAGTGCTAGTTCCAGGCTATATTGCATCGATGCACGGTCTGGCAAACCCATTGCTTCATTTGGCGATTCCGGCAGGATTGACCTGCATCAGGACCTGGGCCGCGATGTCAGGAATTTATATGTGGCATCGACCACGCCGGGCATAATATATAAAGATATTATCATCATTGGAACCCGCGTGGCAGAGGAAGCGGATGCGGCCCCGGGTCACATAAGGGCCTATGATGTGCATACCGGCAAACTGAGATGGATATTCCATACCATTCCCCAACCAGGTGAACCCGGCTATGAAAGCTGGGACAACCCGGAGGCATGGAAACACATCGGGGGAGCCAACGTATGGGCGGGTTTCAGCCTGGATGAGCAACACGGAATGGTATTTGCCCCGGTGGGCTCGGCTTCTTATGATTTTTATGGGGGCAAAAGAACCGGAAATGACCTGTATGCCAATTGCGTGCTGGCCCTGGATGCATTAACCGGAAAGCGGATCTGGCATTTTCAGACGGTACATCATGACCTATGGGACCGTGATTTGCCGACGGCCCCTGTGTTGGTGGATGTAAACCAGGATGGCCGAAAAGTGGAAGCCCTGGCTCAGTTGTCCAAAAGCGGTTTTATCTTCCTGCTGGACCGGCATACCGGCCGGCCCCTTTATCCTGTGGTGGAAACCCCCGTTCCCCGGGAAACGGAGCTGGTGGGGGAAAAACCGGCTCCCACACAACCTGTTCCCAGCTGGCCACTGCCCATTGTCAGGCAGTCATTGGACCAACAGGATCTCAACCACCTGGTGGCTGACTCGTCGCTGCAAAAAATCAAAAAACAGCTCTCTGCCTACCGGCATGATCATATGTTCAGCCCCCCATCACGGGAAGGCACCGTAATTTTTCCGGGTTTCGACGGTGGGGCAGAGTGGGGTGGACCCGCTTATGACCCTGCCACGGGCATACTATACGTTAACGCCAGTGAAATGCCCTGGATACTCACCATGGTAGACAAATCAATTAAACCCGCCGGTTCCGAAAATAACCTGGAGGCAGGAAAGCGCCTGTACCAGGCCCATTGTATGTCCTGTCATGGTCCGGCCCTGCAGGGTGGGGGTAACTATCCAACCCTTATCGGGGTTGGCAAAAAATACAACAGCGAACAATTCATTCAGTTGGTAACATCGGGAAGGAGGATGATGCCTGGTTTTGGGAGCCTTTCGGCCGGAGAGCAAAAAGCCCTGGCCTCCTATATATTAGAGCTTAGCGCCAGCCAGCGGGATAAATTTACCGGTCCGCCCAAATCGCCCGACGAGTGGCTTGACCTGCCTTACGGGGCCACCGGATACAACAAATTCCTGACGCCTGAAGGTTATCCGGCCGTTGCTCCTCCCTGGGGCACCCTCAGTGCCATCAATCTGCATACCGGCCAGCTTGTATGGAAGGATACCCTGGGAGATTATCCCGAATTAAAGGCCCGGGGAATTCACTCCGGCACCGAAAATTACGGGGGAGCCGTTGTTACCGCAGGCGGTCTGTTATTCATTGCAGCCACCAGCGATGCTAAAATCAGGGCGTTTCATAAAGCCACCGGCAAACTGCTCTGGGAAACCGACCTGCCAGCCTGTGGCTTTGCCACGCCTGCTGTCTATCAGGTAAATGGCCGGGAATTCCTGGTCATCGCCTGCGGCGGCGGCAAACTCAAAAAGGCCAGCGGGGATTCATATATGGCTTTTGCACTGCCCGCGGGCACCCAATAACCATGCCTTTTAAAAAAACACATAAGCGGGTGATCGCTGTCTTTTCCCCAAAGGGCGGAGGGAGGCTGCTGTATGCCGGGGTGACCTGCCTGATCATCCTGCTTGGCCTGGGCTCCAGGCAGATCAGCTGGGTGCCCATTTGGACGGGAGATCTGCTTTGGGCCTCCATGGTGTACTTCATGTTTCGTTTTATTTTTCCCGTGGGTTCAGGTTCACAATCCAGGGTACTGGCAGGGGCTTTTCTGTTTTGCTTTCTGATAGAATTCAGCCAACTCTACCAGGCAGACTGGATCAACCGGCTCCGCCAGACCCTGGCAGGCAAACTGATCCTGGGTTCCACCTTTCTGTGGGGAGACCTGCTGGCCTTCACGGCCGGAATTGCCCTGGCCTTGCTTGCTGACAGGTGGCTTAGGAATGTACCAACAACCCGGGGGCCGGCGAGACATCCCATTTCCTAGGATGATGCGGAACCTGATGTTGGGCTTTGTCGCCTGGCTTTCGGAGGTATCCAGGCGGTCGGGCAGATAAAAGTTAAGGGCAGTTTTTCACATCCCCCTGCCAAAGCGTATCTTTGCGGAATGCATTATGTTTCTGTTGAAGGTCTTTCGAAGAGTTATGGTATCAAACCCCTGTTTAAGAATATTTCTTTTCATATAGAAGAAGGCGATAAGATCGCCCTGGTAGCCAAGAATGGTTCAGGGAAATCCACCCTGCTGAAGATCCTTTCGGGTGCGGAAACCGCTGAAAGTGGCAAGGTTTGGATCCACAAGGATGTCACCATCGCCCTGTTTGAACAGGATCCCCAGTTTATAGAGGACAAGTCCATACTGGACAATATTTTCCACCATAACCATCCGGTGATCAACGCCATCAAGGAATATGAAGCGGCCAGCGATGCTGAGGACGCAGACAAAATAGGGGATGCCATTGTCCGGCTGGATGAACTCAATGCCTGGGATTTTGACACCAAGGTCAAGCAGATTCTCGGCAAACTCAATATACACCACCTCAACCAGACCGCGGGAACCCTGTCGGGCGGGCAGCGTAAAAGGGTAGCCCTGGCAAAGACACTCATAGATATCGGTTTTGAACACAAACATGTACTGCTCATCATGGATGAGCCGACCAACCACCTGGATGTGGAGATGGTAGAGTGGTTGGAGCATTACCTCAACCAGGAGAAAGTCACCCTGCTGATGGTGACCCATGACCGTTATTTTCTGGACGCCGTTTGCGAGGAAATCTGGGAAATGGACGGGGACAGCCTCTACGTCTATAAGGGAAACTATGAAAATTTCATGGAAAAAAAGGCTGCACGTATTGAAAGTGAATCGGCCAGCATAGACAAAGCCAAGAACCTGTTCAGAAAAGAGCTGGAATGGATGCGCAAACAGCCCAAGGCCAGGACCACCAAATCCAAAAGCAGACAGGATAATTTCTATGTGGTGGAGGCAAAAGCAAAACAGAAGATAGAGGACGAGCGGGTGCAGCTGCAGGTAAAAATGACCAGGTTGGGGGGCAAGATTGCCGAACTGAAAAAAGTGTACAAAAAATATGGGGACAAAGTCATCCTAAAGGGTTTTGACTATACCTTCAAAAAGGGAGAGCGTATCGGCATCGTGGGAAAAAATGGTGCCGGGAAATCCACCTTCCTCCATATCCTCCAGCAGCAGGAACCTGCCGACAGCGGCAAGGTAAACATTGGGGATACGGTGGTTTTTGGCAACTATTCCCAGCAGGGACTTGTCATAAAAGAAGATAAGCGGGTCATTGAATTTGTCAAGGACATCGCGGAGAATTTCCCGCTGGCGGATGGTTCAGTGATGACGGCCTCCCAGTTTTTACAGCTTTTTCTGTTTACGCCCGACCAACAGTATACCTATGTCTCCAAGCTGAGTGGAGGGGAAAAAAGGCGGCTGCATTTGCTTTCCATACTTTTCGGCAACCCCAATTTCCTTATCCTGGATGAACCCACCAATGACCTGGACCTGCAGACACTGGGGGTGCTCGAGAATTTTCTGAGCGATTACCAGGGCTGTATCGTCATTGTATCTCATGACCGTTACTTCATGGACAGGCTGGTCGATCATCTCTTTGTATTTCAGGGAGAGGGGGATATCCGGGATTTTCCGGGCAATTATTCCCAGTACCGCCTGGCTTTGAAAGACGACGAAAAGCTGTCCAATGTGGGTACCGATATGTCTGAGAAAAAGGAAAACCGGCCAGTCCCTGTCATGGCCCCCGAGGTTACAAAAAAGAAAATGTCCTATAAGGAACAACGTGAATTTGAGCTGCTTGAAAAGGAAATAGAAGATCTTGGCAAAGAAAAAGACACCGTTACCAGCAAACTAAACAGCGGCACGCTGCCCTTTGAAGAGCTGCAGCAACTCTCCCTGCGCATTGGTGAACTGGCGCGGATGCTCGATGAAAAGGAGCTGCGCTGGCTGGCCATGAGCGAATAAACCGTACAGCCCCCTAATTCCCTGCCGCAATTATTTATTTGTGAGTACCACATATATTAAATAGCTTTAATATTGTAATCTCCCCCCCTCCAAAACACCGCACCTTTTTTTTCATTCACTTATAAATCGATTGTTTATGAGACAAATGCTCCTGTATGCATTGTGCATCATGTTGCTGTCCTGTGGCAACAACGCAACGGAACCAGCCAAGTCCGCTGCTTCCGATTCTTCTGTTAATTCAGCTGCGCCATCAAAGCCGCGACCCACCGAGTTTGCCGATGAAAAATACAAGGAAATTGGCAAAAAAGGTCTGGCACAACTCTCTGGTGGCGATATAGACGGCTGGATGGGTTCATTCGCTGATAATGCCGTTTATAGCTGGTCCTCCGGCGATAGCCTGGTTGGAAAGGAAGCCATCGCCAAATACTGGAAGGAAAGGCGCACCAAGGTACTGGATTCCCTTGGCTTTTCTCTGGATATCTGGCTTCCCATCAAGGTAAACCAGCCGCAGCAGGGGCCTGATATGCCGGGTGTATGGCTACTGGGATGGTACCAGGTGCATGCCAATTATAAGGGCGGGAAGAAACTGGTCTTCTGGGTGCATACCGATCAGCATTTCAATGATAAGGACCAGGTGGACCGGGTCGTTCAATACATTGACCGGGCTCCCATCGAAAAGGCAATGGCCCACAAATAGCATTTGTCCCATACTCTTTTGAAATGAAAATGGTGCTTATATCCTGCACCATTTTTTTTGTGCCCCTATGCATGGACTGCATGGCTTCCCCTGGCAGGAGCCCCTATTCACCGTTCATAAAGTATTGTTCAAATCCTATAGAACTTTAGCCCGTGTTTTTTATATTTGTCCAATTGGGTATTCCCGTCAGGATTTATTAAAAAAAACATAGATGAAACAAATCGTTTTGATTATTGCCGTCTTCATTTCAGTCCAGTCCCAGGCGCAGAAAATGACGGATCCGGCACCCTATGCCAAAGTGATTACCGAGGAAGGGTTGAAAAAGCATTTATATACTGTGGCCAGCAGGGAATTTGAAGGCAGGGAAACGGCTACCGAAGGCCAGCGCAAAGCGGCGTCTTATATCGAGTCCACTTTTCGGGAACTGGGTCTCCAGCCTGGTAACAAAGGAGCCTACCAGCTGTATTATCCAGTTTATCGGGATTCGCTGCGCAGCTCCGCCCTGCAAATAAACGGCCAGGCTTTTCAGCCCAACGAGGATTTTGCCTCCAATATATTCTACGATTACAATGCCACCCTGTTTGGCAGTGAGGTAGTCTTTGCCGGTTACGGTATCAGTGACTCCACCAGGGATGATTACAAGGGGCTGGATGTCAAGGGTAAAATTGTTCTTTTGCTCAATGGCATGCCTCCCGGTTACCTGCAGGCGCCCGTGAACCGCAGGCAGTTTAACCCCTATGTTAAACAGGATGCTGCCCAAAAAAACGGGGCCATAGCTGTCCTGGTCATCCAGAATGATTTCCCGCGCAAGGGGATCAGCGGCCTGGGGAATATGTACCTCAGCGCCTATAAGAAAGTGATACGTCCCAACATTTTCTATGTATCCCCCAAGATTGCCCAGGCGATTATGGGTGCCGATTATGAGGCAGCCAAGGGTGGTAATCCCATGGCCAAGACCTACAGGGCTGATGTCATGCTGGAAGTGAGTAAGGCTACCCTGCAGCTGCAAAGCAGCGATGTGCTGGGTTTTATGGAAGGTACTGACCTTAAGGATGAACTGGTGGTCATCTCTGCCCATTATGATCACCTGGGTAAACGCGATACCGTCATCTATTACGGGGCCGATGATGATGGTTCTGGAACGGTGAGCGTACTGGAGATTGCCAAGGCATTTTCCAGGGCAAAAGCAGCTGGAAAGGGCCCCCGGAGAAGCATCCTGTTCCTGGCTAATTCCGGGGAGGAAAAGGGCCTATGGGGGTCTGAATATTATGCGGAGCATCCGGTCTATCCACTGGACAAAACTACCGTGGATCTCAATATTGACATGGTGGGCAGGATCGATCCCAACCGCAAGCAGGGCGACTCCACCAATTACGTCTACGTCGTGGGAGACGACAAACTTTCCAGCGACCTGAAGCCCATAAGCATAGGAGCCAATAAAAAATACACCAAACTGGAACTTGACTATAAATTCAATGATCCCAAGGACCCCGAGCAGATCTATTACCGCAGCGACCACTATAATTTTGCCAAAAAGGGAGTTCCCATCATTTTCTATTTTGACGGCATTCACAAGGATTACCACAGGCCCTCCGATACGCCGGACAAAATCAATTATGACCTGCTGGCCAAACGGGCCAGGCTGGTATTCTTTACGGCCTGGGAAATGGCCAACCGCGATGCGATGTTGAAAAGGGATATCCCCCTGTGAGCGGCTATTATCATAATCAGAAAAAAGGCGGATCCATCAATCCGCCTTTTTTATTATCTTACCGGCCGTCAAAGGACCGAATACGGGATGGATTCACCCGCCTAAATCTTACATAATACCATGATATACCGGCTGACGATAGGTACCGGGCTGCTGCTGCTGCTGACGGCGGTGGCACATTTTCTCAATATCAATGAAACCCTCATTGGCATTAAGACCGGCGATATCGCCCCGGCCTATGCCTCAGAGGCTTTCGGAATGTGGGTTTTTTCCGGGACGGGTATGGCCCTCATCGGACTATGGCTGCTTTTTTTGGCCGGAGATTTGAAAAGGCGCCTTCCCAAAGCATGGTGGCAGGTGCTGCTGATTTCTTTTTCTCTGGCTGGTTTTTCTCTGGTCAGCTGGTGGCAGTACCCAAGGTCCCTTCACTTTTTGTATTTCCTGCTCATTGCCCTGATGCTGCTGCTGCCGCTGCTTGCAGGTGCCCATTCCTATTTTAAATCTGGGGGAACCTCACCGGGTGATCCGGTAGCACCACCTAAATAATTTCCCCTGGAAATCAAAGGCCATGGTAGTTTGGGTGATATCTTTTATCTGAGAGGCCTCGATCATCTCTGCATCAAATACAAATTTCCGGTAATTGGTGCTAAAGTACAGGAGCGCCCCTTTTTTCATGGAGCGCAGCGTCCTGTTGATCAGATCGGCATGGTCCCTTTGTATATCCAGGAAGTCCTTCATTCGTTTGCTGTTGGAAAAGGTAGGCGGATCCATTACGACCAGGTCAAAATAATCGGGTGGCAGTTCATCCAGGTATTGTTTGACATCCTGCTGCACAAAGCGATATTTCTCCGGATCGGTAAATCCGTTCAGGGCCATGTTTTCCCGGGCCCAGGCCAGATAGGTTTTGGAAAGGTCCACCGAAGTCACGCCGGCTGCCCCGCCTGCTGTCGCATACACGGAAAACGAACCTGTATAGCAAAACAGGTTGAGTACCTGTTTGCCGGCAGACTGATCCCTAACCATGGCCCGGGTGATGCGATGGTCGAGGAACAATCCCGTATCCAGGTAATCGGTCAGGTTGACCCTGAATTGCAGTCCCGCTTCCGTTACAATGAAAAATTCCTGTTCATCTTTGAGTTTTTCATACTGGCCGTATCTTCCTTCCTTACGCTGGCGCTGCCTTAAGTATATGTTTTCCTCGGGTATGGCCAGGATATCGCTGATTACTGGCAGGCAGTTGTGCAACCATGTTTCATGCTGTTCCTCGGTCATTCCGTGGTGCCGTTTATATTCGGCCATGTAAATTTTGTCGCCATATATTTCCACGCAAAAAGGGAATTCCGGAATATCGTGATCATAGACCCTGTAGCAGGAAACCTGCTGCCTTTTGGCTAATTTGCTGACATGACGGAAGACTTTGGTCAGCCTGTTACGGAACATCTGTAATTTCTCTTCATTCATGACCTGCAAAGAAAGGGTAAATTAAAAAATAGGAGCAGTAATTCTTGTCCCGCCCTCTGGCTGGCAAAGGCTATGCGGGAGGGCGTTTGTTTTTTTGCAGCCATTTAAACCCGCCAGCCGCCAGGATACAAAGGCCTCCCATGATCCACCACAGCACCCGAAAGCTGAAGTGCTCTACGATCTGTGATCCTACAGTAGGCCCAAGCACCTGGGCCGTCGACCAGGCAATGGTGTACAGCCCTGCATATTGGCCCCTGTTGGCAGAGGCGGTCCTGGAAACCCAGAAAGAGTTCATGAAGGGCATGGAACTGATCTCCCCGACGGTTACCAGGATGGTGAACACGAAGGCTGTTAGGGCCAGGGGGGGCATCAGGTTCATCAGCAGGAAAGAGCAGCCCACCACCAGCATGCCATAGGAGATATAAAAGAGATTCTCCCGCTTTCCTTCCAGTTTAAAAACAAGCACCATTTCAAAAAGGGCGATCAGGCAGCCATTGACCGCCATGATCAGTCCGATGAGGTATTCCGGAAGTCCAAGGACCTTTTTATAATAGACGGTAATGGTAGTGAAAAGCTGGAAAAAACAGAGGCCGAACAGAATGGTCAGGCCAATGAAAACCAGATAGGACCTATCCCGGTAGGCTGAGCGAACGGGCGCCGGGATTGCGGCTTTCTTGGGATGGGAGGCCTCATTGTTGGCCGGCGACAATAAATAGCGGAGTAACAATACGGCTACCAGGTTGGTACAACCGTCCACCCAGAACAACAGGTGATAACTGATGGATGCCAGTATACCGCCGATGGCCCCCCCAAAGGCCCATCCCAGGTTAATGGCCAGCCGGTTCAGGGAATAGGAACGGGTCCGGTTCTCCTCTTTGCTGTAATGGGCAATGGCAGTGGAATTGGCCGGCCGGAATGCGTCGTTGACGACACTGAGTAAAAAAGTAAACAGGCAGATCAGCGGAAATCGCTGCATCTGGCCCAGGACCATGAACAGGATGCCCCCGCCGGTGAGGGTGATCATCTGAACCGGGTAAAACCCCCATTTATCGGTCAGGCTTCCGCCAATCAGTCCTCCGCAGACCGCACCCAGTCCGAATAGCCCCATCACTATTCCCGCCTGCCCGATGGAATAGCCCATTTTCGGCTGTGTCAGGTAAATACTCATAAAGGGAATTACCATGGTGCCGCTCCGGTTGACCAGCATCACAAAGGAAAGCAGCCAGGTTGATCTTGACAACCCGCTATAAGCATGGCGGTATAGTGACAATGTGCGAACCAGCATAGGAAAAAAGGGCGCTACAATCTGCGAATGTAAAACTTATAGCCCGAACGGGGTTTTAAAATACTTGTACCTATATTTATTGCATGAAAACCTTCCTGCTTTTTTTGTGTTTGATGCCCGGCCTGGCATGGCAGAATGCCCGGGCACAGGACAGCAGTGCTTCGGTATTTTGCGTGGTTCCCCTTGGAGTAAAAGGCGGATCGGATGAAAGTAACCTGAGTGCCTATCTGGTTTCTGCGCAGGGCTCCAGGGACTTTATCTGTCTGGATGCAGGAACCCTCTACGCAGGCATCCGGCGGGCGGTGGAAAATGGCGTATTTACCGACAGTCCAGATGCTGTCTTAAAAAAGTATATACACGCCTATTTTATATCACATCCCCACCTGGATCATGTGGCCGGCCTGATCATGAATTCACCGGAAGATGCCGGAAAAAATATTTATGGATTGCCCTTCTGCCTGGATATCCTGAAATCCACCTATTTTACCTGGAAAGGATGGGCCAATTTTGCAGACGAAGGGGAAGCTCCTGCTTTGGGAAAATACCATTATGTGCGAATGATTCCCGGTGCAGATACGGAGGTTCCGGGGACCCCGTTGCGCGTAACGGCATTTCCGCTAAGCCATGGCAGTCCCTTCCAAAGCACGGCTTTCCTGGTCAACCTGCGGGGCCAATATTTGCTCTATCTGGGTGATACGGGAGCAGACCGGGTGGAAAAATCAGATAACCTCCACCGGCTCTGGATGGCAGTGGCCCCCCTGGTAATGCAAAAAAGATTAAAAGCCATCTTCATGGAAGTCTCATTTCCCGATGAACAACCCGAAAAGCAACTCTTCGGTCATCTGACGCCCCGCCTTGCCATGGAGGAGATGGAGGACCTCGAAAGGATTTCAGGCCCAGGAACCCTAAAAGGGCTTTCCCTGGTGATCACTCATATAAAGCCCATTGGTGGCAATGAAATCAAAATAAAACAACAGCTCCGCAGCCAAAACAACCACTCCCTGCAGTTCATTTTCCCGGAGCAGGCCGTTGCCCTCCGGTTCTGAACCGATTTAAAGGATTGCTGCCAGACTGCAGAGTGGAATGCTGCGGGCTCAGTTCATGGCAGCCACTTCAGCCGGGTTCTTGGGAGCAGGCACTTTGTTACTGACGGCCGGCAGGGATTGCAGATACACAAAGATCGCCCGGAGGTCCTGGTCCGATAGAAACCTGAAATCCTCCCATGGCATGGGAGGCAACAGGGGACGCCCGCCTTCCTGACCCAGGTGTTTACCCGTGCGGAGGGTCTTGATGAAATTATCTTCTGTCCAGGTTCCCAGTCCGGTTAAGGAATCAGGGGTCAGATTGGCGCTATATGTGATACCCCAGGGACCTAAAGAGGCCGTAAGATCGGGGTTGAAAAGGAGCCAGTAACCCGGATGGAGTGCTTTTTTGTCTATTGGCGGCAAAGGGCTGCCTGATATATAGCCTGAGAGTATCCTGTTGGAATCAGGCACCGGCCCCTGGGCAGTAAATTTCTTGGGGGTGTGGCAGTCGCCGCATCCAATTCCATTGACCAGGTATTTGCCTTTTGACAACAGGTCGGCATGGGTTAATTCGGAGGGCATTCCTGTAGCGACTACAGCTTCGGGCGCCTTGTTCTGGCAGCTGGAAATCAAAAGCAACCCAGATAGCATGGCCAGTAAAATGGAGGGAAAAAAGAATGGAATTTTTTTCATACGTCAAATTTTGGAGGTTAGGGAATTACAACTGTTTGTGCTTATGGGTAGTTGGCCATTTTCAACAGGAAGGATAGGGAAGGGTCCTGCCGTGCAGGTTTCCTCTAACAATATAGCAAAATTATTTGCAATAATTTTTTTATAATATATAATTACTTGTAGGATAAAACCTTTAAAAAGGGTTTTAGCCAGGCCTGGCAACACAAAAAACCCGGACGATTGTTTCGTCCGGGTCAGCGCATTTAATTATACTCGGAAACTAAGCCTGTTTAATGAGTTCGATGGTAACATGGATTCTAACATCCTCACTGACTACCATGCCACCGGTCTCTGTGAGGGCGTTCCAAACCAGCCCGAAGTCCTTGCGGTTTATTTTGCCGCTGATGGTAAATCCTGCGCGGGTGTTTCCCCAGGGATCCTTGATGATGCCACCGAATTCCACATCCAGTTTTACTGGCTTGGTCACGCCTTTGATGGTCAGGTCACCATAGAGTTCATAGGAACCATCGTTGTCGACGTTTTCATATTTAGTAGCCGTAAATGATAGGGTAGGGTATTTTTCCACATCGAAGAAATCGGCCGATTTCAGGTGGCCGTCGCGCTGTTCATTGGAGGTGGTAACTGAAGCCGTATCGGCCGTGAAGCTTACTTTGGCTGTGGTAAAGTCTTCCCCTTCGGTTTCTGCACTCACGTCATATTTGGTAAACTCCCCAGTGGTATTGGTGATCATCAGGTGTTTCACCTTGAATTGCACTTCGGAATGTGTCGGGTCCAGGACCCATTTTGTTGTTGGCATAGTAATATTATTTTTAATAATTAATGTTTAAACAACGAAATTAAGACAATTTTGAATATTCCCCAAATATTAAGCGCGGCTGTATTTGAATCAAACGGGGATCAGCCAGCTATGGATTCCTGATATTCACATGTTATGGGTAACCAAATTCGCCTGTTTTTTTTTATCTTTAAAGAACAACAAAATGACATCTGTCCATATGCCATTGAGCATTGTTCCCCTAACCGGCAGCCTTGTCCCGCTTTCCTCCCTGGCTGAACTGCTTATAGAGACGGTGGCAAAAGGAGGTTCGGTCAGTTTCATGCATCCCCTTTCCACTCCTGATGCACAGCAATTCTGGGAAGGGGCCCTTCACGCGGCTTCCCTGGGGGAAAGAATCATCCTGGTTGCCTTAGAGGGAGCTCAACTTGTAGGAACAGTCACCCTGCTGCTTAACTGTCCGCCCAACCAGCCTCACCGGGCAGAAATCGCCAAACTGATGACCCGGGCCGAACGTCGCGGTCGGGGCATAGGAAGGGCCCTGGTGGAGGAGGCAGAGAAAAGGGCGGTTCAACTGGGACGCTTTTTAATTACCCTGGATACTGCCTCTGAACAGGGGGCTGCCGGATTCTATGAGAAATTGGGTTATCAAAGGGCAGGTGAGATACCCTACTATGCCTATAAACCGCACGGCGGTCTTACAGGTACTATTCTGTATTGGAAACAACTGGGTCCCCTGCAGGAATTTGAGGCAAAGCAATAGTCTTCGGCACAGTTCTGAGGGTACTTTCTCATATCCACCCTGTCTTTTCACCCCAACAGGGCCAGAGCAGTCCCTCAGGCACCAACCTATTTACCCTTCTCAAAATGAGCGGATTTTAGGTTTCACCTACTGAATCCTATATGATAAAGGAAGCTCCCTATCAATCACCATGGGTTTGATTGTGCGATCCTTCGGCTGTTCAGGGCCTTCGGATCTAATCAACCGGTAAGAGAAACCAGAGGCCTATTTACGGAGCATTTTAAGGCATACCGGATTGGGAATATGGATTTGTTTTCCCGTATCGCTCAGCAGACCGCTGGAAGCATTGATTCGGAAAACCACGACATTATCAGTATCGCGGTTGGCTACCAGCAGGAACCGTCCAGTAGGTTCGATGATGAAATTTCTGGGATGTATTCCCAGAACGGACTGGAAACCCCTGACCTGTAATTTACCGCTGGCTGAATCAATGGCAAATACAGCGATGTTGTTTGCCCCACCCCGGTTACTGGCATAAAGGAATTTACCGTTAGGGGAGATATGGATATCCGCACTGCCGCGGTCCCCTTTAAAATCATCGGGAACAGAGCTGATGCGCTGTTTGTGTGTAAGGTGACCATTGTGGTAGCCGTAGGCCTCCACCGTACCCGTTAGTTCCTCAATAACATATACAAATGGCCTGCTGGGATGGAAAACCAGGTGTCGCGGGCCGCTACCGGCATGCACATTGACTACAGAATTGGTCAAACCTTTCAATGGCTGGTTTGCTTTGGCCTGGAATTGATAGATATTTAACTGGTCTGTTCCAAGGTCACAAGAAATCACATAACGCTGATCCGGCGAAAAAAAGGTTGAATGGACGTGGGCTTTTTCCTGTCTGGCTGTATCTGCACTGTGTCCTGTATGAGCAATCACTTGGGCAACGGGTCCCAGGGAGCCGTCTTTGCCGATGGGCAGGGCTGAAAGGGAGCCCCCTGTGTAATTGGCAACAACGGCCCAGTTATTTTGCCGGTTGACCGCCACAAAGCAGGGGTCGGCGCCAGCGCTTTCCTGTTCATTGATGAAATGCAACTGGCCTGTAGTTTTGTCAAAACCAAAGGCACTTACCTTGCCGGTACCATTTTCACCTACCGAATAGACGTATTTCCCCCCTGCCCCTATGGCCAGAAAGGAAGGGTTCTTCGCGGCCATGGTGCTGACAGGACTGGCATCCCCGGTGGAGGAATTGAAGTCGTAGACATAGATGCCTTCACTTTTGCCGCTGGTATAGGTTCCTGCAAACAAGTAGTAATGTTGGGCATAGGTGCCAAAGGACAAGACCAGAAGGGCGGTTAAAATGAGGATGCGCATATAAAGCGTTATCGGTTGTTGAATGGCTGCAATTTAATGATTGGAGTACATATTTACTAATTACAGTTATGGGGGCGGTTTTAACAGAATTCAAGGTGCAGTCTTACTTTAATATTGGTATTTTGCATCTGACTGCAGGGAATGGTTTGGGGACGGGCTGGGCATGACTGAATTATTATATAATTAAATATTCTCACTATAGTATGAATGCAAATACCTGGAGGCCGCTGTTTATTTATTCCCTGATTCTGCTAGTGTTCATGAGTTGCAAACAGCCGGAAATACCGCAATACCAGGGAATACAAAGCCTGGGAATCAGTAAAATATCCATGAATGAATCTATGGTATCAGCCAATCTTAAATTTTATAATCCCAACCCATATCCCCTAAAACTCAATCATGCCGACGTTCAGGTGCTGCTCGAGGGAAAACCGGCTGGACATTGCATTTTGGATTCAACCATTATAATGCCTGCCAGGGACAGTTTTTACCTGCCTGTCAGTTTTACCATTGATTTGGGCAGTATTCTCAAAAATGCTTTTCAACTGTTGATACACGGTCAGGTGAAGGTGAATGCTGAAGGATTCGTAAGGATACATAAAAGCGGGGTTGGATTTCGCATCCCGGTGCATTATGAAGAATATCATAAAATTGATCAACTGCTCCAGGGGATGAATTGATATAGAAGATAGATGCTTTTCGCGAATTACATGAATTCATGCTGACAGAAAAACTAATCCAGGATATTGGGTTTAAAGAGGAAAGCATATATTCAGTAAGGATTTCATCTTTTGCAGCAAGAGGGTTAGGAAAAAGTTTAATGGCATTCCGTAATAATTTCTTTGTAAATTTAATTTTAACCATTAAACATCTTTATGAAAAATTATTTCCATTGGGGATAATGGCTTCCCTTTTTTTTAAGTCAGTCAAAGAATACATCCTTTACCAAAACCCTTACCAATTTTGTTACGGATACGGTAATAAAAACTGATACCCTTACATTATATCAGCTACATGGTTTATGGGTAGGCAACTATTCCAGTTCAGTTAATGCTGGGACTCCTTATTTTTTTAGTTTTTACCGTTTACCCCGATGGCCAATAAGCTACAAGAGCGCAGGGGGGCTGGGAATACCCGGTTTTACGTGTATGGTACTTGGGCATTGAATGGAACCAACCTTACCTTTTCTGTAGCAGAAACATCCACAAGCCATACTCAATCGGGCAATGCAGTTTATAATAGCACCAGTGGAAATCTTACCGACGCGGCTGCGGGGGTCCAGCGCTTCCTGGACTAGGAATAAAATTAATTAAATGCTTTTGCCCAATCAAGGTACATTCTTATCTGGGTTTCATTTGTTTTTGGAATATTCTAAAGATTTGTATCTATTTGTGAAGTCTACAATATACGCCCTTAGTCCTGTGTCAAAGTTGATCAGGAACTGATCACGAAAATATGGATTAAATGAAATCCTTTATTCTTAATAATCGAAGGTTTATTCACTCTTACAGATCGATTTCCTTGAAAAATAAAATTATTTTTTATGCTGAGTGCGGTAGTATATTTCTGCCGGACTGCATGGTTGGTCTGCCCATTGGTCATTATATTATAAAGTCTTGGAAATATTGAATCCTTATGACATTTTATTTGCCAGTCCGATTAATTTATTCGGTTTTGAGTATTTTTATTTTTTTGATTCCTTATTCTTCTGCCGTAGCACAAGCTCCAGTAATAGTATCTTTGACGTCTAATCCGGTAGGCTTTACAAATCCACTGAGTGTTGGCGTTTGCGATGGAAGTGACGCTACACTTTCTATAATAGTTACCAATAATCCAACAGGTTTTACGTGGCAATCCTCTGTCAATGGATACAATAACTTTGTAACGTTGACTGATGATGCGACATATAGCGGAAGCTCAACCGCCACTTTAATCATTCATACATCCCTATTAACGCAAAACTTATACTATAGGGTGTCTGCATCCAATAGTAGTGGAACAAGCAATATCCTGATGATTCTTTTGATTAATAAAGTACCACAAATGGCACCCATTCATGCCCTTCAATCAACCACTTATTGCGCTGGGCAAAATGAATATGCAACTTTCGGGGCACATTCATTAGATTATGCACTTTTAGAAAATAAACTTGATTCTTTAAATTGGACATTTTCAGGGACAGGTGCAATCGGATTGCCTAAAACAGGGTTAGGGGGCTTTAGGGAATATGGTGCTGTTCTTGCCCTAATGGATAGTATGGCTAATGTGTCCTTTCAGGCTGACGCGACTTCAGGATTGTTGTCTGTGACTGGATCCAATCTGTGCGGCACCAGTGTCCCAAGCAGCATTCCTATAACATTTAACCCCTTGCAAAATTCTTTAGCAGGAACGGCGGGGGGGCCATCCATTTGTTTTACAAGTTTAAATGATCTTTCAGTTGCACCCGGTATGGGAACATTTTCTGACCCTTCCTGTAATATTATTGCATCAGTTATTCCCTCTGGAACAGCGCCTCCTTTGAATGGTCAGATAGTTAGCTGTGTTACCATAGATGCCTCAGTACAAACCTATAATGGCAGCCCTTATGTACAACGACATTATAATATTGATTTGATTAGAAACGCATTTAGTGCGGTGGCCACAGCTACCATAACTTTGTATTATACCCAAATGGATTTTGACAATTTCAATGCATCACGTGGTGCCCTTCCTGCCTTGCCAACTGGTCCAACAGACCTGGCTGGAATAAGTAATATACGTATAACCCAGTTTCACGGGGCTGGTACTGCTCCTGGAACTTACCTTGGTACGGCTGGTACGATTCAACCCGCAGCTGGTAACATTGTCTGGAATGCCAGCGCAAGCCGTTGGGAAATAACTTTTGATATTGTAGGATTTAGTGGTTTTTTCTTATCTACAGCGTCCTTGAACCCCTTGCCTCTGACGCTGCTCAATTTCAGAGGAACGCAGTCAGCCGTTTCCAATGATCTTAACTGGACAACCGCCGATGAAGTGAATGTGAGCAATTTCGAAATCCAGCGCAGTACCGATGCAACACATTTTGAAACCATTGCGCAGGTTCCTGCTAAAAATGGATACAACAGATCAAATTACTACCGCTACTCAGATTTTGGTTTGAGTGGCACCGACCAGAGTTACTATTACCGACTTAAAATGATTGATTTCACAGGTGACTTTACCTTTAGTAGTATAGTCTTTATTCAGCCAAACGCTTTGTCTTTTCGCATTCAACCTTTACCCAACCCTTTTCGTGAGTCTCTGTCTGTGCGAATTAATTCCCCCAAAGCGGCATCTATTAATTACTCCCTGATTGATAATTACGGGCGACTGCTGTTTATGCAGACCAAAAATATTCAAAAAGGGACCAATGTATTTCCCGTAAAGGAAACTGCCTTATTGCCTGGAGGTTTTTATTTTTTGATTATTCAGACCCCGGAAGATAAACAAATACTAAAAATTCAAAAAAGTAATTGAAATAGCCGCTAGTGAATATAGGAAGACCTTGTATGTATTTTAGCGGCCTTTAAAGAAATTTAAATGATTTCATATGGGCATCAAGCTCGTTGATAGCCTATTGATTACAGAATGATTGATCAGCATAGCTGTTAGATTTTTAAGGATGAATTAGGTTAAGAAAGCTTGATTATAGACTTTCAGATAGGATATGGTATTTTCATGCTCTTGGATTTGAAAATATACCGGAAAGGATTTCAGACATGTTTTATCAGGAAGCGGAAAAAAAAGTTTGGAGTAGGAGGGGTATATTCACCAATTATATAGTTATGATGCATTATTAAAATTTGTATAGGAGGAAAAAAGTTTGTCCTATTTCATGTTCCATATCCAGGATGGATTAATTTAATGCAGTAGAAAAAAGTGACTTTTGGCAACACCTTTCCTAGGTATTTGAGTATGTGCAACGATCTTATTACTATCCTTAAACAGTTCAATATGGTTTTGTTGAAGGAAGTTTGAAAATATACTATGAATTTACTTTGCCGGAATAGCGAATCAAAAAGAAGGGTAAAAAGAGTACAATAAAGGCAAATTCCATCGAATGCAACTATTGGCTATTCAGACATTTATTTTAGATATCGACTAAACTGCACCATATGGTTACACCTCCCCCCACAAACGCAGGTTTCTCAAGACTTTCTCTGCCTATGTTATTAATAATCAATCTAATGTATAGCTTTCCCAATATGAGCTTTTCTTTGCCCTTTAGACTTCATAGGCCTATTTAAATAGAATAATATTATTATGGTAATTTATCAGAAACGAAGAAACCAACTAAAGCTTTTTAGTTATAAATTAGTCGTCTAAAACAATAATGCAAATATGGGAAACAATACATCTCAGAGCACCATGTCACAAGTAAATGGTGAAGCAAAGTGTCCATTTTCCGGCGGTACTCTAAAGAAAAGCGCCGGTAATGGTACCGGCAATCGCGACTGGTGGCCAAATCAGTTGAAGTTGAATATTCTCCGGCAACACTCCGCCCTGTCTAATCCGATGGGTAAACAATTTAATTATGCGGAAGAATTTAAGAAACTGGATCTGAATGCCGTTAAAAAGGACCTCTTCGACATGATGACCACCAGCCAAAGTTGGTGGCCGGCTGACTTTGGTCATTATGGCCCCCTGTTGATCCGAATGGCCTGGCATAGTGCAGGAACCTACCGCATCTCCGACGGCCGCGGCGGGGCGGGTACCGGTACCCAGCGCTTTGCCCCACTCAACAGCTGGCCGGATAATACCAACCTCGATAAGGCCCGTTTACTGCTCTGGCCTATAAAAAAGAAATATGGGAAAAAGATTTCCTGGGCTGACCTGATGATTCTTGCCGGAAACTGCGCCCTGGAGTCCATGGGCTTCAAAACCTTCGGTTTCGGGGGTGGCAGGGAGGATGTTTGGGAGCCTGAGGAAGATGTCTATTGGGGATCGGAAAAGGAGTGGTTGGGTGACAATCGTTATACAGGGGACCGTGAACTGGAAAATCCGCTGGCAGCCGTGCAAATGGGACTGATTTACGTAAATCCGGAAGGCCCCAACGGAAAACCTGACCCCCTGGCTGCAGCCCGTGATATCCGAGAAACTTTTGGTCGTATGGCCATGAACGATGAAGAAACGGTAGCCCTGATTGCCGGTGGCCATACTTTTGGCAAAACCCACGGAGCCGCAGATCCGGGCAAATACGTAGGAGCACAACCGGCCGGAGCACCTATTGAAGAGCAGGGCCTTGGCTGGAAGAATACTTTCGGAAGCGGGCATGGAGACGATACCATTACCAGCGGACTGGAAGGTATTTGGACCACCACACCTACTAAATGGAGCAATAACTTCTTCGAGAATCTGTTTGGATACGAATGGGAATTGACCAAAAGTCCTGCGGGTGCCTTTCAATGGAAACCCAAGGGTGGGGCAGGAGACGGAACGGTTCCTGATGCACATGATCCCTCCCTCAGGCATGCTCCCACGATGCTGACTACTGATCTTGCCCTGCGGATGGATCCTGTCTATGAACCCATTTCCAGGCATTTTTTCCAGCATCCCGATCAATTTGCTGATGCCTTTGCCCGCGCCTGGTTTAAACTTACGCACCGCGATATGGGTCCCCGTGCCCGCTATCTTGGTCAGGAAGTACCTGCGGAAGTATTGATTTGGCAGGATCCTATCCCCAATCCTTCGCCTAAAACAATTGATGCAAGCGATATCGCCCTTTTGAAAGATAAGATACTGAATGCAGGGTTGACTTTATCCCAAATGGTCAGCGTTGCCTGGGCTTCCGCGGCTACCTTCCGTGGCTCCGACAAGCGCGGTGGAGCAAATGGTGCCCGTATTCGCCTGTCTCCCCAGAAGGACTGGGCAGTTAACAATCCGCCTCAATTGGATAAAGTCTTGAAGTCATTGGAGGGTATACAGGAATCCTTTAACAAGGCGCACACGGATGGAAAACAGGTGTCCATGGCCGATTTGATCGTGCTGGCCGGATGCGCAGCCATCGAGCAGGCAGCCAAGAACGCCGGTCATGACGTTAAAGTGCCTTTCACACCCGGACGTGCCGATGCCACTCAAGAGCAAACAGATGTTGAATCATTCGCCGTATTGGAGCCCCAGGCCGATGGTTTCCGTAATTACTTCAAAGCCAAGCATACCACACCGGCTGAGGAAATGCTGGTGGACAAAGCACAGTTACTGACACTGACCGCCCCTGAACTCACTGTGCTGGTTGGCGGGTTGCGTGTGCTGAATACGAATTATGATCATTCCCAACATGGGGTATTCACCAAGCGTCCAGGTACCCTCACCAATGATTTCTTTGTGAATTTACTGGATCTGGGTATCACCTGGAAGGCTACCTCAGATGCCCAGCAGGTATTTGAGGGCCGTGATCGGGTCACCGGGGAGCTCAAGTGGACTGGCACCCGTGTAGACCTCATCTTCGGGTCAAATTCTGAGCTTAGGGCCCTGGCAGAAGTTTATGGCAGCGAGGACGCCCAGGAGAAATTCGTTTTTGATTTTGTGGCAGCCTGGGATAAGGTCATGAACCTTGACCGTTTTGAACTGGCTTAACCGAATCAAACCATCGTATAAATTTGACATCAAAAAGCGGCCCTGCCAAAGGGCCGCCTTTTTTTTGCGCCCCCGGTTAAGGTTGCTTTTTACCCTAATCGATAAATCCCTTTTCGATTAATTCCATGAAGGTGAGCAAAGCCCCCCAGTGGTAAAAACCATCAGCACTGTTAACATCCCCGGCTTCTCCGCTTACAGCATTGTAATTTTCATAAACACCGCCATCCTTTAGGAGGTTTTTCATTAAGAGTCCCCTTGACTTTTCAATTAAATCGGCCCTGGCCTCTGTTACCTTATAGTTTCTCATGCCCAGATATACCAGGAAATTCATAGGCCCCCAGATCCTTCCCCTCCAGTAGTCATTATCTTTGAAGGCAGCATCCTTTCTGGCAATGGAAGGAATTACATAGGTCCCGTAGAATTCATCCGGGTTAAAATAATGTTCCTTCATCATCCGGGCCGCCTGCCTTTCGGTAGCAACACCTGCCAGCATCGGGTAAAAATTGGTGGGCGACAACCGATAACTGTTTTCCCCGTTGTCCAGCCTTTTGTTGAGGAATATGCCTGTTTTTTCATCCCACAGGGTTTCAAGCCTGGATCCATAAAAAGCCGCCCTTTTGTTGAGTTCCTCGGCTTCTTGTTTTTTACCCAGCAGCATGGAAATGCTGGCCAGGGAATGACAATCCATGATATACATGCCCATCAGACCCACATCCGCCAGTTCCATTACATGTTTCTGGGGATTAAAATGCAGCGAATCATACATGGGTGAATTATCAAGGCCTGATTCCAGTTTGGCGGCGGCCAGGTTAAAGATGTCCCCTCCCTCCAGTTTTCTCAGGGAATCTGAAATGGGACTGGACCCCCAGCAGAGATATCCATTCATGTCCCTGTTCTTCACCCACCATCTGTTCCAGGCAAGTAATTCATCATAGACTTCCTGTAAGAACCACTTTTCTTTATATCGGTTATAAATTTTCAGGATAACGGTACTTCCAATGGGAGGCTGGGAACGGTCCCAGGAGGTATTTCCAAAAGGAGCCTGGTAGTTGGGGATGAATCCATCCGTTGTAATGGATTTGGTAATCTCAATGGCATTGGCATAGGCCAGGTCTTTGTTAAAAAGGGAAAGCATATAGCTGGCGAAATAGGTATCCCAGTCAAATAGCACAAATCCACCCCATCCATGACTCCAATTGCGGCTCACCGGCGTAATGACCCGGTGATTGGGGGCATCATAAATGGTATTCCAGGCCAGTATGGTTTGCATGGCCTGAAAGGAAGGTGCCTGGGCCCCATAGCGTGCGATGCGCTGTTCCTGCTGGTCCCGGTGTTCCTTGACAAGGGTCTTGATCTGGGAAAGTGTTCTGGCTTTTCCCGTATAAAGAGCCAGTTCCTGGCTCAAGGAAAAAGTAAGATGTGGGGCGGTGGTAACAGTATAGGCATCCCTCAGGTCAGCGGCTGTGGCATGCAGGACGACAGAATCCTGATGGAACAGGCCATAGAGGGCGTTTTGATGCATGCCCACGGTTCCTTCCCGGTTCCATAATACGGCTGCTTCCACAATCAACTGGGTCTTTGAAGTTTTCAGGGGGGTGATCAGTATCAATTGGTCGTTTCCATCGGTTGCCGATTGGAATGAAAATTCATCTCCTTTATAGGTAAGCCTCAGACTGGTGTAGCTTCCGTCATCTGAGCGTATGCCCGGGGTGATGGCCTCGGGCCTGTTCTGGATAGCTGCTGTTTTAAAGGTTTCCCGCAGAAAATCGGGATCGCCCGGCTGTGACAGGCAGAGATTAACGGCAAAGGCTTCCGGAAGCAGCACATGGGTGATGAAGCTGTTATTATACCAGGTATTCCACCCAGATCCCAGCGCCAATTGCAGATTTCTATACTCAGCCGTTTTAATATTACGCGGCAGGGACTGAGCCTGCGCCCCAATTGCCAAAAAGAGCCAATAACCCAGCAGGTAAGCAATGGATTTTATTTTCATATTGTAAAAAGTGTATTGTGTGACCAGGTAAGGGTAAACTTACTATATTATTCCTAATTGGGGCAACAATTTGGTCCTTGTCCCGGATGCAGGCGTGCGTAGTGTTATTACCCCGCGGCATGACAGGGTATCTTCTGCCCTTCCCTTATTATAACAGGACAATCACCGCTCATTACCCCTGACAGGGGGCACAAAATCTCAAAGCCCCTGGTGGTGACCTGCAAGGGAGGGAGCCGCTGTGATCAGGATATGGCCACTGAACGATAGGGAATAAAGAGTTTGGCTGCGCGTTGATCCGCCAGGTTGATTCCATTCCCGGGGGGTATTTGACTTGGATGAGTCCGGGTTCCGGTCAGGGCTATGCGCTGTTTAAGAGACCTCTTATAATTTTTCCATTATTTAAAACCTAGGGTTAGTCATTAACAGGAAGGGTTTTTGAAAGCACCCTTGTAGGGAATGGTTACATTTAAGTTCAACCCCCAATCCCATATCATTAATATATCCTGTTATGCCCTTTATCAGACATTTGCCGGATTCCAGGTTCCTGTATTTCAGGCTGTTTGTATTTTTTCTGTTCGTATTATCCGGTTCCCTTTCTTGGCAGAACCCACCTGGAAGGCCGCCTGCGGTGCCCGCGCCAAGACCCCCGGTTGGCCGGCCTGCCCCTTCCTCCCTTCCCAGGCCAGTTGCCGGAAGGCCCGCAGCACTGGTTGACAGACCGACGCGTAACCGTCCAGCCCACGCACCCTTTACAAAGCTGCCAGCTCGCCGGCCACCTGTTTCCCGTCCGCCGGTTCACCGCCCTGCAGTCATACATCGACCGCCAGGCTGGGGGGCTGCCCGTCCTCCCTATACACGCCCCCCGCATATTTACCATGGCAGACGCTACTATAGCTATCATCGTTACTATTACCATCCTTACCGGCCTTATACCTGGGGACCTTCCTGGCATCCGGTTGGTTTTTTCCTAAACAACCTGGCTGCTGCAGCTATTATTGTTACCATTAACAACGCCCAGTTTCGTTATTTTGAAGGGGTCTATTATGCCCCTTACCAAGGCGGATACCAGGTGGTGGCTCCACCCTTGGGGGCTGTTATTCCGGTACTGCCTGCGGGATATGTAACAGTGAACATTAGTGGTTATTCTGATTTCTATTATTACGGAGGTTGTTTCTACAGCCATTCAGCCGATGGCTACCAGGTAGCCCAGGCCCCCGCCGGGGCCATCGTGTATCAATTGCCGGATGGTTGTGTGTCAGTACATGCGGGCAGCGTTACTTACCTGAAATACAACGATGTTCTCTATAAACCCATAGTGGTAAATGGCCAGCCGGCTTATGAGGTCATGGAGGTTGAACAATAACGGGCTCACTTAGCGGTGGATGTCAAAAATAAATGCCCGGCCTATAGGCGAGGGGCTAGAAAAATGTTTGTAGGTTGCACAGGCCGGAGCGGGCCCAGTGATGGAAGGTAGTATTCCGGCTTATTTATCTCGAATTAAGGTAATTACATGAACCGCAGACACTTTATCAGACTCTCCTCATCCACGCTAACAGGCTTGCTGTTTACGGACTTCACCTCTTTTTCAGGTACCGGAGCGCTTCGCCCGGCGCTTCCCGCCCGGCTCTGGGTTACCCTGGATTCCGGCAGGCATGAACTTCAGTCCGCCGGAGCCAACAAATGGATATTTCAGGACGTAATTGCAGAGATGGATTATGCCGGGGATGCACTGCGGGTGAGGATTCAGTCCCCAGGGACTGCCCTTTTGGAGATTACGGCGCAATGGCCCCTGGCATCCGCGGAACCTGACACTGTACTGGGAGACCACTGGGAAAGGACCTATGGGGATGTTTCATTTCAGCCCCCGGTTTTTGACAGAAGATTGCCATGGTATTTTATAGGCACTTCGGCCCAGCAAGCCACCTGTTTTGGCGTTAGGACCGGATGCAGCACATTGTGTTACTGGCAACTCGGGGCGGGGAGCATGCAGCTTACCATGGATACCAGAAGCGCCGGTATGGGTGTAGTCCTTGGAAACAGGGTTTTGCATTGCGCCGATATCATTACCACCCGAACCCAGGGGCAGGAAAATGTCTTTGCAACTGCCAGGCGGTTTTGCGGCCTGATGAGCAGCAGCCCGAGGCTTCCCAAAGAGCCGGTATATGGGATCAACGACTGGTATTTTGCCTATGGGAGAAATTCCACGGAACTCATCCTCAAACATACTTCCCTGCTGGCTGAGCTTGCCACAGACACCCATAACCGCCCTTTTTCGGTGGTAGATGCAGGATGGGCCAAATATTCACCGCTTCAGCCCGATGACTGTTGCTGGGGTGACGATTTTTCCAGGCCAAACGCGCATTTTCAGGACATGGGTAAACTCGCCGGAGATATCCGCGGGCTGGGCATGAGACCTGGACTTTGGACCCGTCCGTTATCGGCAGCCCATGACGATCCGAAATCGCTGTTGCTGCCATCCATTCCTGGCAGGGATGACCCCAAAAGTCCAGTGCTGGATCCAACCATTGAAGAGAACCTGGCCCGCATTCAGCGGAATATTCATGTCTACCGGCAATGGGGTTATGAAATGGTGAAACATGATTATTCCACCTATGATATAACGGGCAAATGGGGATTCCAGATGACGGGGGAAATTACCCAACCAGGCTGGCAATTCCATGACCGCTCCAAAACCACCGCGGAGGTCGTGCTGCAATTGTACCAAAAGATCCGGGAAGCCGCAGGGGATATTTATCTCATAGGCTGCAATACCATCTCCCATCTGTCTGCCGGTATTTTTGAACTCAACCGAACCGGTGATGATACCAGTGGCAAGGAATGGGAGCGGACCAGGAAAATGGGGGTCAACACACTTGGTTTCCGGTTGGTTCAGCACCAGCATTTTTATTCCTGCGACGGCGACTGCGTCGGCCTCACCAGGGATGTCCCCTGGGAAAGAAACAAACAATGGATGCAATTGCTCTCCCAGAGCAGCGCCCCGCTGTTCATTTCCGCCCAGCCCGAGGCACTCGGGTCAGAGCAAAGGGTATTTATTAAGGATTGCTTCAGTCGGGCTGCCCGGCCAATGCCTGTAGCAGAGCCCCTGGACTGGCTGACCAATCCCTGGCCCAGAGAATGGCTCCTGGGTGGCATCAGGCAAAGTTTTGACTGGGGGTAGGGTAGGACCTGGTGATTACAAGGGAAAATCAGGGTACCATATAGTGGTAAACCATTTCTGATATCAATGCCAGCACTTCTTTGCTGCGCTGGTCATCCATGGATGTTTTGGAAAGCAATACCAACACATATTTGCGGCCGTCGGGTAAAAAGACCAGGCCCGAGTCGTGGTTGATCCCTTTTATCCAGCCTGTTTTATGGGCTACTTTCACACCCTTCGGCAGCCTGGCCGGAATCATTTCATTGAACTGCTGATCTTGGAGGATATCAATCATGGCCTGGGAGGCCCGGGCAGATACCAGTTTTTTTCGTCCCAATTTTTCAAACAAAATGGCCAGGTCCGCCGATGTGATGACATTGTTGAGTCCTTGCTGGAATGCCTTACCATCCTCCACGCCGCGCAGCACTTTCATGTCATGTATCCCCATTTTTTGCAGGGATTGCGTGACTTTGCGTGCATCCACTTTGTCAATAAGCAGGTTGGTAGCAAAATTACTGCTGGCCGTAATCATCAGGTACATCAGCTGGCTAATGGTACGTTTTTCTCCAAGATGTCTGTACAGACTGGTTTCACTGTCATCGGCCGAATCAAGTCGGTAAGGGGAACCGTCGACAATGCTCTTAAATTCACTGTTCAGTTCCAAGGAATCGGAAAGTTTGATTTTACCCTGTCCGGCCTGTTTGAAAATCTCAGCCAGTACGGCCGTTTTCATGGTGCTTGCCGCATGAAAAACCACCCCTTCGTTGATATCCAGTTTTTCGGTGCCCGATAGGTTTCTAAAGGACAGGGCAAATATCCCTTCCTGGGCGGAAATCAGGCTGTCCAGGGAATATCTTAGTTTTTGTAGTCTGCCAACGGACTGGGCATTATTGGGCAAGTAAATTACGCAAATGGCCATAACCAGGAAGAATCGGTTCATCATAACGGGAAGTTGAAGCCTGAAAATACATCATTATGGGCAAGGCCGGAGCGGAAAGGGGCGGGAATGAAGGACGGACCTCATTAAAAAATTAAGGGTTGGCTTTGAAAGCCAACCCTTAAGCATGTTGAAAAGAGATCAGATGTATGAACTACTAGATCAATTTTACGTTTACGGCATTCAGGCCTTTTTTTCCGTTCTGGAGATCGAATTCGACATGGTCATTTTCTTTGACCTGGTCAATCAATCCACTTGCATGAACAAAAGTTTCTTTGTTGGAATCATCGTGCTTGATGAAGCCGAATCCTTTGTCTGCGTTGAAAAATTTTACGGTGCCTGTTGTTTTTGTGCTCATTGTTAAATTGTATTGATAATAAAATAATAGCGCAAATTACATTTTTTTTTGTTAGAAAGATATTAATGTTTACCAGTAGAGTCCGGCCAGTGGCCGGTTATCAGCTAATGCCATGAAAATCATCGCTTCACAGACCAAAGGTTTCCCCCATTGCGGTGATTAATCCATTTTACGGGGATTTTTTCATGAGGGTTTTCACTAACTTACCCCTAAAATCTAAACGACCTGTTATGTATAATCAATTGTCCATCCGTTACACAACCTTTTTTGCGGCGACCCTGCTGGCAGTCTCCCTGCAGGCTCAGGTCACTAACCCCGCTGCAGATTCTGCCGCTGCCTCCAGAGAGAAAGCCGAAAAATCGGTTACCCACCACAGTGCCAAAATTGAAGGCAAGATGCTCAATTATACGGCCACAGCAGGTACGTTGTTACTGAAAAATGAAAAGGATGAATCCATTGCACTCTATGGATATACTGCCTATACCCGGGACGCAGAAGCAGATGCTTCCAAAAGACCCGTCACCTTCGTATATAATGGCGGACCGGGATCCTCTTCGGTATGGCTTCACATGGGAGCTGTCGGACCGCGCAGGGTAGTGGTCAATGACCCGGAGGTGAATCCGCCCCCACCTTACAAGTTGGAAGACAATGGCAGCTCGATCCTGGATGTGACCGATATCGTCCTGGTCGATCCGGTGGGAACCGGTCTCAGTCATGCCGTGGGAAAGGGTAAGGGAAAGGACTTTTGGGGAGTAGACCAGGACATTCAATCTGTCAGCCAGTTCATCAAACAATATGTTACTGAAAATGACCGCTGGAACTCTCCCAAATACCTGCTTGGGGAAAGTTATGGAACCATGCGGTCGGCCGGTGTCGTAGATTACCTGCAGGAGAATATGGGAATGACCATAAATGGCGTGATCCTGGTTTCTGCCGTGCTGGATTTACGGACCCTGACCTTCCAGAAATGTGATGATATCTCCTATGTACTTCACCTGCCCACTTATGCAGCCATCGCCTGGTACCATAACAAACTGGCCAGTAAACCAGCCAGCCTGGAAGCCTTCTTAAAAGAGGTGCGTGAATTTGCCGCCGGTCCCTACAGCGCGGCTCTTTTCAAGGGCGACCGGCTGGAAGCTGGGGAAAAGGAACAGGTATTGGCCAAACTTTCCGCCTGTACGGGCCTGAGCCGTGAATATCTGACGAAGGCCAACCTGCGGGTAAGCGAACCGCAGTTCACCCAGGAGCTGCTCCGGGGCGAACACCAGACCGTAGGGCGCCTGGACGGCCGGTACAAAAACATCAACCAGGACCTGCTGAGTGAATTCAGCCAGTATGATCCACAAAGTACAGCCATCAGCCCGGCCTATACGGCAACTTTCATGAACTATTATTATGGAGATCTAAAGGTAAACAAGAACAACAACTACCATATCAATGCTTATGGGGCCGAAGGTTTTGACTGGGACTGGAAACGCAAGGGCAGTGAAGGTTTCCCCAATTCTCCCAATACCGGTGTCGATATGGCAGATGCCATGTCCAAGAATCCCCACCTGAAAATTTTGGTACTGAACGGTTACTATGACCTGGCGACGCCTTTCTATGCGGTAGAAGTGACCATGGATCACCTGGGACTAGAAAAAAACATCAAAGCCAATATTTCCATGAAATATTTTGAGGCAGGCCATATGATGTATGTCAACCCGGTATGCCTGGCGGCTTTTAAAAAGGAAGTGGCCGGATTCATACTGGAAAACAGTAAATAGCCTCCAGGGGTTACATCGGGTCTGGGACTAGCCGCATGCGGGATCTGTTATAGTTATTTTGATACAAAATAGATCAGCAGGCTCAACAGGAGGGTGGCCAGCAGGATGAAAAGGAACTGCCAGGACTGCCATTGCTGTTTTTTCCTGCATGCTGAAAGTTGTTGATCAATGCGTTCTATCATGAGCTGATCATTACCGGCAGCCTGTTTCAGCCGTTGGGCGAGTCGGGTGAAAAGCTGGGGATTCAGGAGTTGGGATGAAGCCAGGATGTTTTCAATGATGCTGCGGTTCATGTCCTGGTCCCTGAATTGCGCCAGTATGTTCAGGTTATGTTCGGAAAGCACTTCACATAACTGGAAATAAAGCGCTTCCTGGTTCATCCGGAAGATATCAACGGTTTCCATATACTCCCGGACTGCGAGGGCTGCAGCAAATATCACCTGCGGGGAAAAGGCCAGGCTGCTGTACTTTTTTCCACTGACCCGCTGGTGCCACCTGCGATAGTTATAGGTTTCTCTTTGCTGGGAATCGGAGAGTATTTCATAGGCTTCCCGTACCTCCTTAAAATAGGCATCCGATCCCGGATTTTCGGGGTTTTTATCCGGGTGATATCGATGGGCCAGTCTGCGGAAGGATTGGCGGATCTCCTGCAGGGTGGCAGTGGGGGGAACCTCCAGTATTTTATAGTAATCTTTCAGGATCATGACAAAGGGAACCGGATGCGAAAGTAAGCTCAAAACCGCATAGATACTACCGCGACTGGCGGGACCCGTCAATTTTTTGACCCCTGCCTGACTGCGGTTCGGCTGATTTATTTTATTTTTACCGGTGAAAGGGTTTGTCCCATTGTTGTAATTCTGCAAAAAACATCCATATCAATATGAAAAAGACAATCTGTCTAACGTTTGTGCTTATGGCAGTCTATTTGATCCCCTGCCAGTCCAGCCCGGGTCCAGCCAAAGCCAGGCTTGGACAAAATACGCTTCCCAAAAGCATTGCACGCAAGGCATTGGTTGGCAACCAATCTGTTAAAGCATCCTTTCCAGCGGGTCCGGCCGAGATCCTCTCCCGTAAACAGGTACCCATCCTCTGTTATCACCAAATCAGGGATTACAGGCCTTCAGATTCAAAATCGGCCCGGGATTATATCGTGCCGGTAGCCGTATTCCAGGCGCAGATGAAAATGCTCGCAGACAGCGGCTACCATACCATACTGCCCGACCAGTTATATGATTATCTCACCCAAAATAAGCCCCTTCCCAGTCGGCCGGTGATGCTCACCTTTGATGATACCGATTATGGCCAGTATACCGAAGGTTTGCCCGTGTTAAAGAAATACGGCTTCAAAGGCGTATTTTTCATTATGACGGTTTCTATTAACAGGCCTCATTATATGACCAGCGCCCAGATTCGTGAAATCAGTGATGCGGGCAATGTGATCGGATCTCATACCTGGGATCACCATAACGTGAAAAAATACCAGGGAAAGGATTGGGAAATCCAGCTGGATAAGCCCACCAGGCAGTTGGAGTCCATAACCGGCAAACCCATCCGTTATTTTGCCTATCCATTCGGACTGTGGAACAAGCAGGCAATTCCGGAGCTGAAGAAAAGGAAATTTCTGGCCGCCTTCCAGCTGATTACAAAAAGGGATGATCAGGAACCCCTCTATACCATACGGCGCATGATCGTCCCCGGTACCTGGAGCATCCCGACCCTTTACCATTCCATGAACCGGAATTTCTAGATAAGGGGGAAATAATTGCAGATGACCCATTGCTAAGAGGATGACCAGCTGTTCCATTGCTGCGGCAATTCTATTTTTAGACCAGTTTGCCTAGGACCGCCAGAAAGCAGGTCAGCAGATTATTGAGCCTGCGTAAAATCCCAGGCCGGCACCACCCAGGTTGCCGGAGCTGTCCTGAAACGAAGGCTTTCCCTGGATGCCTGTTTCATCCGGGGGATATTGGTCTACAGGAAGGGTACCATATTACCCCGAATCCAGGTCCTGTGCCGGGGGGTAGGATAATGGCCGACTATTTTTTTTATTGGGTTAGGCGCAGCGCCCCTTCAACTGGAGCGGCAGAGAGCCTGTTTCATCCCATACAACCAGGATGAGAACCTTGAAGCTGGTTTAATGGCCCGGGATTTGTGCGGAAAGGTGCTGATTGCAGAAACTGTTTTGTATAAAGTATCTAACTTTGAAACCCGAATGGTCTGGAGGGACCAGGTATATATTTTTTAATTAATATTTAAACATATATCATGCGAACGATCAAATTCATCCCCTGCATTTTACTAGTAGGATTTGCAGCCTGCAACAACGCCAGTGAAAAAAAGGAAGTTTCAGCCGATACGACCGCCTCGGCTGCGACAGCGGACAGCAGCCATAAAATGGCAGAGCCCGTCATTGCCCCCCTGCCCGATGTTCCTGCAGGAGCCAAAGTGTTTTTTAAGAACCTGAAAAACGGCCAGACAGTAACCTCCCCCGTTAAAGTGGAAATGGGTGTGGAAGGCATTAAGTTAGATACGGCCGGAGCTGTGGTAGCCGGATCCGGGCATCACCATCTCCTCATCGATGCGGGTGATTCCATAGCGGCCGGGACTGTGGTTCCCAAAGACTCCACGCATCTTCATTTTGGTAAAGCACAGTCTGTGGCGGAGGTAAAACTTGCCCCGGGTGAGCATAACCTTACCCTGCAGTTTGCCGATGGTATCCATCGTTCTTATGGCTCCAAACTGACTTCCACGGTAAAGATTAAAGTGAAATAATCGGATTTCCCCGCTGGATATTATTCCCCGTTACCCGGGTTCCCAATAATGGGATCCGGGTAACGGGATTTTTTGCCATTCCAACCCCTGGTCTAAACAGGGCATGCTGCCGCAAATGAATGGTAATTCTACAAAACAGGGCCCTGCCGGACGGCCAGATAAATTATTACCGGCTGCTCAGCAACTGAAGGATCAACCGGCGCTTTTGCCGGAAGCTTTTGATATCCAAATCGTATTTACTGAATTCATATACTTCCTGGCGGCAAAGTTCCCTGGCAATGTCCGGTTTTTTCTGTTCAAGCATTTTCAGGAGCTCATAATCCACGATGCCGTCCCGCATTGCTTCGAGCCTGATGGAACTTAAGATCTTACCATTTCCCGGATAGGTGATGAAGGCATCTCCCCCGGGCATGATATTGCCCGCTTCGGGAATAATACCAGCAGTCTCTTCCAGGCAATTGTCGCTCCAAAAATCCCAGCCCCAGTGCAGGTAGCCGGTAGCCCCAAAACGGAAATTGATCCAGTGCAGCAGCCTGGTCTTAATCAAAGGCTGTTCAATGAAACGGTTTGCGTATTCATCCTGGGGTGCCAGGCAGGTATAAAACCAGACCTCATTGCCGGCCTCCTGCCTGTTTTTATAAAAGGCGTAATCGGAGTCATAAAAATCCAGCTGGGGGACCCAGACATCTACCGTGTTGTCGACCCCATGAGAATGGACCGCATCTATGAGTTTCAGGGAAGGGGCAATGCTTTTTATAAAGGCCGCGATCTGGGCGTATGATTTCTCATTACCCGGCTCCGGTTCATCGCAAATATGCTGCAGGTAGATTTTATCCCATCCTTTTTCCTTAAGATGGTTCAGCAGGGCAGGAATGAACTGACGGTAGAAGTTCTGTGCATCCGGATCACTCACCGGCATATTGCGGAACCGTACGGTATCATTTTTCAGGTAGGGTGTCAACACGCCGAACTGCGCATACCAGTTTCCCATCCTTCCTCCGATATGGCCGCCCTCAATCCTTTCCAGGGTTCCCTCTGTTTGGAAGGTTTGGATGAAACGATCCAGTTTACTGAAATCAAAGTGAAAATTATTATCCTTTAGTTCAAAGGAGGTAAGGCTGAATATGGGTGTCATGATGACGTTCTGGTCGTAGTCTTTCATTTTCCTGGCTGCCACCTGCAGCCATTTCCAGTACCCGCCCGAAAACTCCACGGAATCCCTTCCGCCGCTTAATTTTTTCAGCTGATTCCGGTCCATTCCAAACCAATTGGTGACCAGCAGGCTTGTTTTGGGCACCGATACATCATATACCCTGACGGTAAATCTTCGGTTCATCGTAAAAGGCTGCCCGTCGACGGAGCCTTTGATGGACAACATTCCGTTATAATCCCCAGCGGGAATTTCCAACGGAATACGGACGGTTAGCCAAATGGGCTGGGTTGTGAAATGACTCAGGTCTACCGAGGCCGTGTCAAAGATCGGGTCAGGATAGAAGCCCGATAGGGGAGTCAGCCTGTCTCGGGGGGGATTGGGCAATGGCCGTCCCACCCGTGTATAACCGACAAAACCCACAAAGGTGTTTTTACCCAGCAGGTCCTGGTTGCGTGAAAGCTGCACCACAACCGCCGACAAATGGCGGATGGTCCGGGTGCTTCTTACCACGAACTGGAAACTGGCGTGTTCCCCCCTGGCCACATCAGCCACCGGTTCAATGGCATCAAAAAAGGCCGTCTCCTTAAAGATCTTTTGCAGGGGATCCACTGCTTCAAAACTGATCATGTCTTCGAGCTGCTCCCTGCTGAAAGCCTTGGGCTGTGCATGGAGAAAGGGGATAGACAAAACACCACTGACAAGTAATAAAAATAATGTTCTCATGAGTTATAAATTAGGCTGTTAATGCATGGGGACCTTGCTGGTTTATTCCAGGTTTTGGAGCAGACGGATGATTTCCCGAATTTCAGCCGGGTCGGGCAAAGGGGTCTCCAGCGTTTCCTGCATCTGCTTATTGAGGTAACCCATCCGGGAGGCCTGGTTTATCCTGGCTGAAGTATGGAATTCCCTGGCACCGGTTTTTTGGGCCAGTTCCGAAATATTGGCTGCCCTCAATCCGGACCCGGGCATAATGATGATTCGTTCTGCGGCCTGCCGGATCAGTTCCTTTAGCAAGTCCGCTCCCTGGATGGCCACCGGCTGCTGTCCTGAAGTCAGGATTCTTTCACATCCCAGGGAGATAATGGTTTCCAGTGCCTCCATGGGGTCAATGGCCCAGTCAAAGGCACGGTGGAAAGTGACACCCATGGGGTAGGCTGATTCTATTAGTCTTGCAGCCTCTTCCCGGTTCACCCTGCCATCGGGATTTAACATACCGATCACAACGCCGTCGCAACCCATTTGCCTGCAAAAAAGGATGTCTGATTGCATGACCTCGAACTCCTGGCGGCTATACAAAAAATCTCCGCCACGCGGCCGGATGATGGGGTAAAGCTGAATATGGAGTTTTTCCCTGGCCATACGGATGGCCCCCTGGCTGGGAGTGGTACCGCCCTCTGCGGGACTGGCGCATAATTCCACCCGGACAGCTCCTGCCTGCTGGGCAATGAGGGCCGCTTCCACACTAAAGCAACAGATTTCTAGTTCAAACCGCATGGTCATTTTTTGTTTGGTTCCGAGGGGGCGGATTCAGGAAAAATAGCTTTCAGACCGATAGAGTTTTTCCTCTTTTCCGTTCTTGAGTGCATAGCTGAATCCTTTTTGTATGGCATAAGCGCCTACTTCCCCTTTTTTATTCAGTGCCAGGAAGGCGACCTGTATGGAGGCCGCTTTTTCTCCCTTTATTTTGACAATCCTTTCTACCGCCCTGCGGCAGGCAGCTGCCGGGGAGAGCCCCTGCCTCATCAATTCCACCACCGTATGCGACCCGCAGATCCTTATGACATCTTCACCCTGGCCGGTAGCTGTTACCGCGCCTATTTCATTATCCACAAAAAGTCCTGCTCCAATGATGGGTGAATCGCCCAGCCTCCCGCGCATCTTAAAGCCCATTCCGCTGGTGGTACAACTGCCGCTGAGATTGCCTGCAGCGTCCATGGCCACCATGCCGATGGTATCATGGTTCCACTGGCCGTTCTCCAACCTGGCAGGAGCGCTGGGTCCGTTGGGATGCCTGTTTTCTATATTGATGACCGGTTTGTATTCCGAGGTTTTCAACCACTGCTGGTAATTTCTTTTTGCATCTTCGGAAAGTTCCAAAGGTTCCAGCGGAAACCCCTCTGCGATGGCAAACTGCTGGGCTCCTGATCCGACCAGCATGACATGAGGTGTCTTTTCCATGACACGCCGGGCTACGGAAATGGGGTGCTTGATTCTTTCCAGGAAAGCCACACTGCCGCAATTGAACGACTCATCCATGATGCTGGCATCCAGGGTAACAAATCCATCCCTGTCCGGGTTGGCTCCCAGGCCAACGCAACAGTTCTGGGAAGCTTCCGTAACCCTTACCCCTGCTTCCACAGCATCCAGTGCCCTTCCCTGGCGGCTAAGGATTTCCCAGGCAGCCTTATTGGCCTCCAGGCCGTCGTCCCAGGTGGAGATCACTACTGGCTGACCAGTAGTCAGGCGGGGGGGCTCCCCCGCGGCGAATGATTTGACACCAAGCAGGGTACCCAGGGAACCCAGTAGTGATGAATGGAGGAATTTTCGACGATCAAACATAAGTTCTTGAGTTGAAATTAAAATCGAATTTAGGTAATTTGATCATCCGCCGGCAAGTTTCTTCCGGAAAGGCCTACCCTTTGATCCATGGCAACCCGGGCCTGGTTGAGGGCGGGTGCATGCTTTTCGGACCGATTTTTTTTGGTTGCACAGGAGCCAGGGTGCAATCAAAAAACGCTTACATTTAAGGATGATAAAACCCCAGTTTATGAGATACCTTTTGCTGACCTGGATGATCGGTTGCTCTTCCCTTCTGTTTGCGCAGGGCAATTCCCAGGACAGTGCATGGATACGTGACAATTATTATAAGGTCGAGCGCTATATCACCATGCGGGATGGCGTGAGGTTATTCACGTCCATGTATATTCCCAAAGACAGTTCCGAGCCTCACCCGATACTGCTGAAACGCACGCCCTATTCCTGTGCACCGTATGGGGAAGATAAATTGGCTGCTGCCTGGCTGGGTTACCAGCGCTACTATTTCAGGGAAGGATATATCATGGTTACCCAGGACGTCCGGGGGCGATGGATGAGTGAAGGCGAATTTGTGGACATACGGCCCTTCAATAAAGAAAAGCAGGACAATACCCAGGTCGATGAGGCCTCTGATACCTATGATGCCATTGACTGGCTGGTAAAAAACCTGCCGCATAATAATGCCAGGGTTGGGGTGTTGGGTACTTCCTACCCGGGTTTTTATGCCAGTATGGCCGCCGCCTGCGGCCATCCGTCCCTGAAAGCCGTCAGTCCCCAGGCACCGGTTACAGACTGGTTCATGGGGGACGATTTTCATCATAACGGCGTGTTGTTTGAGATGGATGCCTGGGATTTCTATTCCGATTTTGGCAAGCCCAGGCCGGCTCCCACCACGATCGGACCTGCTGAATTTAATTTTTATACCCAGGATAACTACAAGTTTTATCTGCAGACCGGTTCCCTGAAGCATCTCTATTCCTATTCCGGAGACAGCCTGGCATTTTTAAGGGATATGTATGCCCATCCCAACCTGGACGAGTTCTGGAAAGCACGCAATGCCAGGGTGGCCATGTACCATATTAAACCGGCCATGCTGGTGGTCGGCGGATTGTTTGACGCGGAGGATTGCTTCGGTGCCTGGAATTTATTCAAGGCCATCCGCCAGCAGAGTCCCCAGACCAACGCCCGCCTGGTCATGGGACCCTGGTACCATGGTCAGTGGGGAAGCAACGATGGCACCCATTTGGGCAATGCCCACTTTGGAAGCAATACCTCCTTTTGGTATCAGAACCACCTTGAGATCCCCTTTTTCAATTATTTCCTGAAGGGTAAGGGTGCGGACCCCTCCCAGGCCACAGCCACTGTTTTTTTCAGTAGTGAAAACAATTGGAAAAATTTTGGTCAGTGGCCCCCGGCCCAAAAGCAGGATATCCCGGTCTATCTTCTTGCTGGGGGTGCACTGGGTTTTGAAATACCAGCTGTGGGCCACAGCTATAGCGAGTACATCAGCGACCCGGCCCATCCAGTACCCTATAGCGAGGGGGTACATACCCAACGGACCCGGGAATATATGACAGATGACCAGCGTTTTGCCTCCTGGAGAACCGATGTGCTGTCTTTTCAGACAGATACCCTGGACGCAGACCTGACGCTGGCAGGCCCGGTGGTGGCTGATCTGAAAGTGGCCATCAGTACCACGGATGCAGATTTTGTAGTCAAGATCATTGATGTGTTTCCCGACAACTTCCAATACCCCGAATCCGCCGGCACCGGTGCCGGCGGGCAGCCAGGTGGCCCTCTGATGGGCGGATATGAGATGCTGGTACGGGGTGAAATCATGCGGGGCAGGTTCCGCAGGAGTTTTGAAAAACCCGAGCCGTTCAAACCGGGCAAGACCGAAACCGTCGGGTTCACACTACCCGACGTGGCCCATACTTTCTGCAAAGGGCACCGCCTGATGATCCAAATCCAAAGTTCCTGGTTTCCGCTGGCCAGTATGAATCCGCAGAAATGGGTGGATGTCTACCAGGCTGACAATTCGGATTTTCAGAAATCGACCATTCGTATTTTCCATGACCATGACAACGCCTCATCCATTATTTTACCCGTATTAAAATAATTTATGCCCATTACATCATGTATTCCATTGAAGGGACGGCTGCTGCTGTTGTTGCTTTGGCCGGTGGCCCTGTTTTCACAGTCGTTCCGCGAAGATTCCGTCTTTATCGCCGCCAATTACCAGAAAATGGAGTATATGATACCCATGCGGGACGGCGTGCGTTTGTTTACCTCTGTATATACGCCCAAAGATACCCGGGAAAGATACCCGTTCCTCATGGAACGTACCCCATATTCCTGTTTTCCATACGGGGCCGCAAAAATGCGCTTCGAAGGCCTTGGACCCAATCGGTGGCTGATGCGGGAGAAATACATTTTTGTATACCAGGATGTCAGGGGCCGCTATAAAAGTGAAGGAGATTTTGAGGAAATGACTCCCGCCAGGGAAGAGGACCGTTCCACAAAGCAAACCGACGAAAGCAGTGACACGTTTGATACCATTGAATGGCTGCTGAAAAATATCGGCAACAACAATGGAAGGGTGGGACTCTACGGCATTTCCTATCCTGGGTTTTACGCCACCGCCTCCCTGCCCCATGCACACCCCGCCATTCGGGCCGTTTCACCACAGGCACCGGTTACCGATGAGTTTATCGGGGATGATGCCAATCATAACGGGGCTTTCTTTTTGATGGATAATTTTGACTTTACCAATTATTTCCAGGGCACCCGTATTGATTCAGGGACCAATTACCGCGAAATATTCAACGCAGTTTTCCCGGATGCCTATAGTTTCTATAAAAAGATGGAGCCTTTGGGAAATACCAATGGATCCGCCTATTTTAACCATAAATCGAAAATTTGGGATGAGTACCTCAGCCATGATACCTATGATGAGTACTGGAAACAGCGAAATATCCGTACTCACCTGAAAAATATACGACCGGCCGTGCTGGTCGTAGGGGGATGGTTTGACGCGGAGGATATGTTTGGCTCCCTGCATACCTACCAGGCCATAGATAAACAATCGCCTGGCACCGATAACCGCCTTGTTATGGGACCCTGGACCCATGGAGCCTGGTCTGAGGGGGACTGGGACCATTTTGGCCCCTATCATTTCGGTCAGAATCTAAATACCTATTTCCAGCAGGAAATGGAAACGAATTTCTTCAATTTCCACCTAAAGGATAAGGGGCGTTTCGATGCTGCCAAAGCAACGGTTTTTGAGACCGGCACCAACCAGTGGAAGCAATATGCGACCTGGCCTCCGTCCCAGGCCAGCCCCCGGTTATTTTACCTGGGTGAAAACGGAACACTCTCCACTGAAAACAGGGGCCATTCCGGCAGCTATGACGAGTATGTCAGTGATCCGGCCAACCCGGTGCCCTATACTTCCAGGGTCATGGCTGGCCGAAACAATGAATACCTGGTGGAGGACCAGCGCTTTGCCGCCCAGCGGCAGGACGTCCTTTCCTTCCGCACCGATACCCTGACCAGCGACCTGCTGGTCACCGGGCCGCTGAAGGCCGAAATCTTTCTTTCCACTACGGGTACCGATGCGGACCTGGTTATCAAAGTCATTGATGTGCTTCCCGAAAATACACCCGGTCCCCAGATGGGCGGTTATGAGCGGATGGTGCGGGCTGAAGTCTTCCGTTGCCGATTCAGAGACAGTTTTGAAAAGCCAACCGCCCTGCGGCCCGGTGAAATCACCAGGATCAGTTTTGACCTCAATGACATTGCCCATACCTTTCTCAAAGGGCACCGGATCATGGTTCAGGTACAGAGCAGTTGGTTTCCTTTGGTGGATTTGAATCCGCAGACCTTTGTCGACATACCGACCTGCAGGCCCGAAGATTTTAAAAAAGCGACCATTTGCATTTATCATGATGGCAGCCATCCTTCCAGCATCAGCCTGCCTGTTATACAATAGCCAAAATGTTTGGTATGACCCTAGACAAAGAATCCGCGATCGCAACAGTCAACATCGAATTCAAGGCCAGGACCACTGATCTTGCCGCCCAGGAAGAAAAACTTCAGGCGCTGCACCCCTATTTTGCGGGAGAGGACCATCAGGTAGACACTTATTTTCGAGTGCCCAGCGGGCGGCTGAAATTACGGGAAGGAAACATTGAAAATGCCCTGATCTATTATGAGCGGGATAATACCCCCGGGGCCAAACAATCAGACATACTGATCTATGCCCACCAGCCTGGCAGCGCTTTGAAGGGGATTTTGGAAAAAGCCTGCGGTATCCGGGCCGTGGTCGATAAACGGCGCCGAATCTATTTTATCGGTCATGTAAAATTCCATTTTGACAGGGTAATAGGGCTGGGGGATTTTATGGAAGTGGAGGTTATTGATACCTCCCGAAAGGCTGATATTGGACAACTCAGGGAACAATGCGATCAATACGCCCGTTATTTCGGTATTAGCCCCCAGGATATGGTGGCGTTTTCCTACAGTGATCTGTTGATACAGGCTCGGCAAACCATTGAGGGGTCTCCTTCCGACGGGTAGGGTGGTTTTGCCATTTGATTCCTGTGGCTGGGCCCCGGGCAATCTTCCATATGCAAAGCCCGTTTGTCTTAATCATGGGCTTTCTTCGTTTTGAAAAACGGGGGCATTTCTATTAAGTAAAAATAACGGGAGTTTTTATTTATTACACCTATTTAGATATCTAGATTATCTTTATATTAGAAAGGTAATTCCACTTAAATTTAATGGCCTTTACAAAGGGAACGGACCAGCCGTTGGGAGGCAAAAGGATATCTACAGCGCCCAAATGATGGGCTATAGGTAATGGAAATACCCAGGAACAAAAGTAAACAGATGAATTTTCAACTATGGGAATCCCGGTTAAGATACTGATCGTAGAAGACGAAATGCTCATTGCTGCCAATATCGCCATGCAGTTGCAGGCTTCCGGCTACCAAATTGTGGCCATTTATAATAATGGGGAAGATGCCATCGATCATATTAAAAGGGAAAGACCCGATCTTGTCCTGATGGATATACAGCTAAAAGGCGAGCTAGATGGCATAGCTACTGCGGCTGCCATGCAGGCGCACAGTGCGGTCCCTGTCATTTACCTGACGGCCAATTCTGATGAAACCCATTTCAATCTGGCCAAATTTACCAATCCCTATGCCTTTTTGTCCAAACCCTTCAAAAAGGATGACCTGCAATACGCCATTGATCTGGCATCCACAAAAATACTGGAGCTGAATAACTCGCCTTCCAATAACCGGGAGGAATATGTGCTTACCGATCGGATTTTTGTGAAGCATAACAATAGCCTGTCAAAAATCATTATACAGGATATTTTTTACCTGGAAGCGGAAAGAAATTATTGCCGGATATTCACCAAAAGCAATCAGTACCTACTGGTAAATCCCCTGCGCGCTTTTGAGGATAAACTGCCGGGTAAGTATTTTTTCCGTATTCACCGGTCCTTTATTGTAAATCTATTCCATATTGATGAAGTTGGATTGGCAGATCTCAAGGTGAACAATATGGTCCTTCCTTTGACCAGGCAGAGTAGGGAGGACCTTTTACAAAGGCTTCAGACTATCTGAGGGGATAGGGCAACTACTTTTATCGCGTATAAAAATCAGGCTGTCTTTGGAAGCTTAAAATCCAACTCGATCCTGGTTCCTGTGGCTTTCTTTTTTTCCATCTTCCCTGATATCTGGTAGGTTAGCAGCTCAATCAGGCTAAGGCCAAATCCTTTTTTTTCGGTGTCTTTTGCCTGGGATCCTATTCCATCGTCCTCATAGGCCAGTAACATCCTGAACCCTTGCAGCGGTGTAAGAGAGAGGGTAACATTACCGGCTTTTTTACCCGGGAATGCATGTTTGAGGGAATTGGTTAATAACTCATTTACAATCAATCCCAGCGGGACGGCCGTATCAATATCAAGTTCTGTGGGAATCATGTCATAATGTATGGTAATCTGGCCGACAGCTCCGAAACCTTCGAGCACGTATTTTCCCAGGTCCATGAAATAGTCCTTCATTTCTATGGTAGCCAGGTTCTTGCCCAGGTAAAGTCTCCGGTGTATCATACTCATGGAATAGACCCGGCTCTGAATTTCATTCATGGCTTCCACTACGGCCGGATCTTTTATCTGGGCAGTCTGCAGGCTGACCAGGCTGCTCACCACCTCCAGGTTGTTTTTTACCCGGTGATGAATTTCTTTGAGCAGAAACTCTTTCTCCTTGTTTTGTTTTTCAAGCAGTTTGTTCTTCCGGCGATTGATTTGCAGGGCCTTGTTAAGAAAAATAAGAAATAAAAATAGTAGTATGATAAAAGAGACGGCGTAAAACTGGACAAGGCGCTGTTGTTTTAAGGCCAGCCGCTGGGCTGAGATGGTGATTTCCTTTTCCTTTACGTCAAACTGGGTCTGCAGCAGCGACATTCTCTGGTCGGCGCTGTCCGTATAGAGCTGCCCTTTTAAAGTGTCATACTTGGCGTAGGCTTCAAAAGCTTCCTTGTACCGTCGCTCCCTGGCCAGGGCATTGCCCAGTGTCTGGTAGGCCTGATTCAGGTAGTATTTATCTCCGAATAATGGGGTAGCAATCCGGATGCAGCTGTCCAGGCTGTTGATGGCTTCCCGGTTATCGCCCCGGGCATACTGGATCTGTCCCAAAGCAAGCCAGCTTCGCATCACCATGAAATTATTGTCCAGGAGCCTGGCATATTGGATGGCGTGGCTGGCTGCCGAGAATGCTTCTGAATAAAATTTGAGCTGAATGTTCAGCTCTGCCAAAAAGATATACGCATCGCTGAGGTTGTTGTAAAATCCGTATTTCTCCCCCATGGCAATGGAGCGGGTAAAATAATTTTTGGCATTACTGAATTTTTTGAGCGCCATATAATTGAACCCGACGACAAAGAGGGTAAAATCATAGTCCAGATCCTCCAATCCCCTGGCTTCGAATTGGTCAAGGGAACGGAGCCCGAATTCCAGACCCTTTTCAAACTTGTTTTGCTTCCAGAAAAGGTTGCTTAAATCGCTATAAGCTAATGCTATGGCCTTTTTGTCTTTTAGTTTTTCGCCGTATCTCAGTGAGATTTCGGCGTAATCAGCGGCTTTGTCCAGTTGCCCCCTGCGTTCAAAAACATAACCCAGCTGGGTATTGAGGAAGGCCTGGTCCGCTTCGGTCACTTTGGATTTTGCCTGTTGGAGCACGTAAAAAGCATCATCGAGTCTTTCCATCCTAAGCAGGATGGCACCCTGGGTTATCTGGAAACGGCCGTTCCAAACCAGGTTTTTTTTCTTTTGCGTGGTATCCAGTCCCCTTACTGTGTATTTTAGGGCGCTGTCCAGATTGCGGGTATGCCAGTAGTAAGCCAGGTCATTTAGCACCGAAAAATACAGCGTGTCATTTTTGATTTTTGGGAGTTTCAGGGCCAGGGTGTCAAGGTATCCCGCCCCGAACTGGTCGGTCTCTACAAAGACCTTTTTGTAGGAAAGCGGGTGGGCCTCCTCAAAAGGCTGCGCTTTTCCTGAAAAGGGGATGATACCTCCCAGTAGCAATCCTGAAAAAATAATTTGATACAATGAACGGTTCATATCTGCAGATGCCGTGGAAAGGCTGGTTTCCGATTTTAGGGTGCTGTCTGTTGACAGTACTGGTAAATGTAATACATCAATCCGACAAAGCAAATGGTATTTGCCGGTTCACACTTTCCCCTAAAGTGAACAGATGCGCCTTAAACATTTCCCGGGGCAGATGGTTCCGTTTGGCCGCTCATGTTCCGGGCGGGAAAAGACCGTTTTGTTGGGACTTAGCCATGGGCTTGGGTAAAAAATGGAGGAACTCGGACAATATTTTGGCACTTTGGGACCAGTTGTCCTGATTTCACTGGAAATAGATGGGATATTTAGGTAGCCGAGTATTAAAATTGAAATAGTTATGGGACCAAAACAAATGAATAAACCCATCAGGGTGACCCGGCTTGTTCTGTTTTTGGCCTGGTGTACTCACAAGGTATGGCTGAGGGCAACACTACCAGTACAAACCAGCAGGTTCAGTACTTCACCGGGAATCCGGCAGACTGGCCCAAGGAACAGGACGCCGTTGTGTCAGCTCCCGGGAATCATCGGATCCTGCTGGAAAATGAATCCGTCAGGGTACCCGGTGTAACCTTCGGACCCCGGGAAACAGCACCTGTCCATCATCACCAGTGGCCAATAGTTTTTTATATTCACACTGCCGGGGATTTTATCGGCCTGGAAGGCGCAGGCAATGTCATCATGGATACCCGCAAACTGCCTGCCCCGCTCAAAGGTCCGCTAACCATGTACAAGGAACCCAAGCTCTGCACAGGGTCGAAAATCGGAGCCTGCGCATTACGTCACAAATGATCTGGGTCCAAATGAAAAAATAGTCAGCACCCCGGGGGCAAAGCGGAAAATAAGGACAAAAAAAGGGGAGTCCCGGGTAGCAGCCGGAAAGGTAAAACGGCCTGTTTTCAGGCAGGGAGTCGGCCAAAGTAGCTGGCTAGCCGGGTGGACTCCGGGGGATATCTACCTTAGCTGCTTGCCGGGAAAGGAAGGCTAAAAAAATGGGCTGGGGGTATGGCCCGATACCGGAGGAAGGAAAATGCATCGCGCACTGAAAAAAGGGTAATGACCCTTGCAAACTAATTAGTGATCTCTTTAATTTTGATCTGCCCTTGCCTTCCGCATGGCAGGGTGGGGCCGGGCGGCTGCCGGAATCTTGATCTCAATTGAAAGGTGTCATTGCCCTGGAAACTGAAAAAAAAACCGGGGGGGAAGGGTTCGGGTACACATTTGGGGTTATGGCTCCCGGCATTCAATGATCAAACAAATACTTAAAATATGAAAGCACCTGTAATGGCGGTTCTTTTTTTTCTGATAGCTGCCGGCTGTCAAAACACCCATGAGCCAGGCCAATCCCTTACTGCTTCACCAAAGGACGACACAGCTTATGTCATCAAAACAGGCGGGGTAACCATGATAAGGGTCGATGGCAAGTACAATGTATGGACCAAAAAGGTCGGCAACGGAAAAATCAAAGTGTTGCTGCTGCATGGCGGACCGGGATTCAGCCATGACTATTTTGAATGTTTTGAGGATTTCCTGCCTTCCGAAGGAATATCTTTTTATTATTATGATCAGCTGGGTTGCGGCAATTCGGATGCCCCGGCAGACAGTTCCCTGTGGAACCTGCCCAGGTATGTTGAAGAAGTGGAGCAGGTTCGCAAGGGACTGGGCCTGGATAGTTTTTATTTGTTGGGTCATTCCTGGGGCGGTATGCTTGCCATGGAATACCTGTCCAAGTACCAGTCTCATGTAAAAGGGGCGGTTATTTCCAATATGACAGCCAGCGTCGCCAGCTACGTGCCCTATGCCGAAAAACTGAAAAAACAGTTTCTTTCCAAATCAGAATTGCAGACCTATGATTCCCTGGACAAACTCAAAGCGTATGACAAGCCGGCTTACCAGGACCTGTTGATGGGTAAACTGTACACCCATACGATTTGCCAGCTGCCGGTGACCCAATGGCCTGAACCCCTGTTGAGAACTTTCCGGAAGGCAAATACGTCCATTTACATGGAGATGCAGGGAGTGGACGAATTTCATATAACCGGCAATTTCAAGGACTGGAATATGTGGGACAGACTCGCAGAAATCAAAGTGCCTACCCTGGTTATCGGGGGAATGCACGATGAGATGAACCCCGAAGATATTAGAAGAGAAGGCCGTCTTATTCCAAACAGCCATACCTATCTCTGCCCCAACGGAAGCCACCTGAGCATGTATGACGACCAGCGCAATTACTTTAACAGTCTGATAGATTTTCTAAAACAGGTGGACGGCAATCAGTTCCTGCCGGATAAAAAATAATCTCCTAAACAGTTCATATGCCAGTAGCCAGCTCCAAATTCAAATTCGAACTTTCCGGGTATTATTTTACCGGGTTGATCGGGCTGGTCCTGTTGGGTTTCTGGCCCTCCTATTTTTCCAAGTTCTTCGACGGGAGCGGCCGGTTCAGTTTCTATTTCCATTTTCACGCAGCCGTGGTGGGTCTGTGGATTCTGCTGCTGATCATCCAGCCCCTGCTGATCCGCAAAAGGAAGATGGCCCTGCACCGCTTCCTGGGAAAACTCAGTTATGGATTGTTTCCGCTTCTTTTTGTCTCCATCCTTTTGCTGGCACATAGCCGCATCCAGGGACTAAAAGGGGACCTGGGCCTTAACCTGTTTGTCCCCTTCAAAGACCTGCTCATTATCGGTGTAGCCTATTACATTGCGATCCGTTACCGTTATACCGTGGATATCCACGCCCGGGGAATGGTCGCCACGGGTTTGGTATGCATAGAACCGGCCCTGTCCAGGCTGCTATATAATACGACACACCTGGTGCCTTTTTATTATCTGGCGACTATTGCCGTCATATACATATTGTTGATTGTACTCATTATCCGGGAACGGAAGCAGCCCGTCGGCCGCTGGGTTTTTCCCCTGATCCTTGGACTTTATGCAATCGTTCATGCCATCATCTTATTTCAAATAAGGATCGGACCCTGGGAACTTTTTTGCAAATGGTTTGCATCCCTGCCCATTACCTGAAAGGGCGGAAAACCATGAAAGATCGGTACGGGTACAAACAGGTATTTGCCCGCCCGCTTGCTGCAGGCTGTTGCATACCCCGGCTGCCAGGGATAAGCCGGCTTTGACAAGGCAGGTCCGAAAACCCCCCGCATGTCGGATTGTGTTGATCAGACCATAACGGGTCAATTCAGGCGGTTTGCGGCGATGGCTGCTTTCTTTTAGGAAGCCCCTTTCCATCCTGCAGCAGCTGGCAGAGGCTCTCGCTGGCATAGAAGGTCCATCCTTTGGCACAGTCAGCATAACATTCCAAACCCGGGATCAGTCCCCAATGGGTAAAGTCAATGGTTGAGCCGCCGGCGGTAGGCGTGATCTCCCAAAGTAAACGGGTCCCTTTCCATTCGTGCTTGTCAGCCAGCCAGTGCAGGTAACAGTCAGTTACTTCCCAATGAATGGAGCGTCCTTCCCGGAGCTCAAGAACCCGGAAACTGACAAAAGTTTCTCCGAAGCGGACCGTAAAGACATCCTGGGTCTTAAGGGTGCTTCCTTCCAGATTTTCGGTCCACCATGCCCATACCCGATTAATGGCATCATAGGCTGCCCCGGCATCGGCAGTGCTTGAGAGGACAATTTTAAAGTGCTCATTTTCCATGTTGGTTATTTTTGGTGTTATTTAATATGGATTCCAGTTTGGCGAATTTTGCAGCCCAGAACGAATCGAAATATTGGATCCATTCCCGCAGCCTGTCAAAACCTTCTTTTTGAATTGTGCAATATCTTTCGCGGCCCTGATCGCGAATGGAAATAAATCCGGCTTCCTGCAGTATTTTAATATGCTTGGAAACAGCCGGTCTGCTGATCGGGAAATTGTCTGCGAGGTGATTGATCGTCAGGCTTTCTTTGGTCAGTAAATGCAAAATTTCCCTTCGGTTCTTATCGGCGATTACTTGAAATACATCAAGGGTTGGCAGCGGCATTTTTGTCTTTGTTGAGGTGATCGTCTATTTTTTTGATATTCTTGAGCCATCCTTCGTTCATGGCGTTGAACAGGGTGAAATGCTCCAGTTCACGGAATCCGCTATGCTCCAGGAAAAGTTCGGTTCCCCCTTCCTTTGGACGCAGGGTCCAATAGACCACTGAATCCAGGGTGAACTGCTGGTTTCCGGGCCCTGCCTTCCAGGAATAAGTAAGCTTCCGGTAAGGAACAATCTCCAGCACTTTGCAATGGAAGATGCCGTCAAGGTTCATTTGTGGAAGGGGGCGGGTCCTAAACTGGAATTCATAGCCGAGGATGGGAAGAAAATCATTGGGCATCAGCCACTGCTCCATCAGGGCGGATTGGGTGAGATATTCCCAGACCCGCTCGGGAGGATGGGCGAAATAAAGGTTGTGTGAAATGGTGGTAGACATAATAAGTAACTTTTTGGTTACATAAATATACATGTAACTTATAAGTTACGCAAATTTAAAATAATAAAACATGTAAATATTTGATTTTGAAATAAGTATGAACGGTATTCCTCCTCTGCAGCGGGCCCCATGGGGCCCAGGTAATCCCATGTATGGCAGATCCTACCGGAGAAAAGGGTCAGGTGGGTTGGGCATTATATGACAAAAATGAAGCGGGTCTTACTGGAAGACCCGCTTGAAAAGCATGGGCAAAGCTTTGCCTTAATATTTTGGTTACTGTTGTACCACCTGGGTCCTGAGGGACTCCACAATTTTACCCACACTGATCAGGGCCGGGGTAGTGGAAGGTACTCCCGCCTTGCCAGCTCCGGCAAACAAGTCTACTTCAAAGGCATTGAAGTCGCTGTTATCGGCCTTGCCGTTCATACGGGAATTCTGAGCGGGGTCATGGGCTGCGACCATGGATTTTCCACCATAGGTATAGTCCTTGGCACCTGTTCCCACTGCCACGAAATCTGTCAGGTTCTTACTCAGGGCTTCAAATCCGGTCAAATTTCCGGATCCGACTTCAGCAAGCAGGGTGGTAAAATGTCCGTTGAGGGCGGTATCACCTGCAATGACAAAAATGGTACTGTCGATGATATTGCGTATCAGTAAACGCCCCTTTTCTATCATCTGTCCGGCATTGGAAGGATCTGGGACCATGGCGGTACCTCCCAGGGAATCATAGAGCGTGGGCATGGGGGCCGGAGTGGTTTTGTCACTTTTTTTACAGGACCCCACCGTAAAGGCTGTAATAACCAGGGCGATGATCATCGATACGAATGTTACTTTTTTCATGATTGTTTTTTTTGTGATGTTAAATAGTTGACTTAGAATATTTGCCTGATGTAGTGATACAATTTATAGGTGGTGGAAGTCGAAGAAACCGGACAGCCGCTCTGCATTTCTTCCTCTGTGGGTATATAACGCTGCGCCCTGTAATTGAGGGAAGCCGTCAGTTTATTTACAATCTGGCTGGCATCGGCTTTCAGGGGATAAAAAGTGAAAATACCAATCTCCGTTTTTGGATTTACCATCACATGGTCCACTCCAGGCTGCTGGTAAAGCCAGTCGGTTATCTTGCGGGCATCCTGATCATTGATATCCTGTTTGAAATCAATGCGGGCCATGGCCCTGGTCTTGGATGTCGGCGCCTGCGGCCGGGTAACCAGGTAGATATGCACTACCAGTGTGAGAGTCAGGAGCAATAAGGTGCTGCCGGCTCCAATTAAAATTTTCTTTAATAATTTCTTTTTCATAATACGTGCATTAATAGGCGGGTTGTTTAAAAAGATACCTGAATCAGATACGACAATAGCATGACAATAGATTTTCTGCTTTGAAAAAAACAATGGGTGGGTGTGTCCGGCGGGCAATGGGTTGTCCTTCCCTGATGGAATAACCAACCGCGCAGGTAAGCCTTGGGGGCCATGACCCGTTGTGGGCAAAAAAGAGCGTAAGGGCCATGGCCTCCGGAGGGCTTAGCGGCCAAGGCCTGCTGCATGGCTTATCCGGACTGGAATTAACCGGGGGCTGGATCAGGGAATTGTACCCGGGTTTACCTTAATTCCGCAAATTTTCCTAATTTCCACTATTAACTAAAACTCACTGCATGTCCACCTCACTGTTTCGTAAGAAATCCCTCGATAAGATCATTCAGGACGCTGAAGCGGGTATAGGAGGAGACGGTCACGCCAGTGATGGCTTGAAAAAAGTGCTCAATGTCCGTGACCTCACGTTTATGGGTATTGCAGCCGTAGTGGGCGCGGGGATTTTTTCAACAATTGGTACGGCAGCTTTTGACGGAGGCCCTGGAATATCCCTGCTTTTTGTAATAACTGCCATTACCTGTGGTTTTTCTGCCCTTTGTTATGCGGAATTTGCCAGCCGGGTTCCTATTGCGGGCAGCGCCTATACCTATGCTTATGTTTCCTTTGGGGAATTGATAGCATGGATCATAGGCTGGGCACTGATCCTGGAATATGCCATCGGAAATATTGTGGTGGCCATCTCATGGAGCGGATATTTCAACAACCTGCTGAAGGGGTTTGGCCTGAACCTGCCTGGCTGGCTGACTACAGATCCCAATACTGCCCGGGCCGCCTTTGATAAAGCCCAGTTTGCCTTGTCTCAAGGGACACCCCTGAACGAAAGCCTGCAATATGCGCAGCAGGCCTGGAACCACGCCCCGGTGTTGTTTGGCAAACATATTTTTGTGAACCTGCCTGCTTTTGTAATTGTGTGCCTGGTCAGTGCCCTGACCTATATCGGAATCAAGGAAAGTAAAAAAATGACAAATTTCCTGGTCATTTTCAAAATACTGGTAATCATATTTGTGATCATCATGGGGTTTTTCTTTGTGAAGCCCGGGAACTGGACTCCGTTTATGCCCAATGGTTTCCAAGGGGTCCTCAAGGGGGTATCGGCTGTTTTTTATGCCTATATCGGATTTGATGCCATATCCACCACGGCGGAGGAATGCCGCAATCCACAACGGGACCTGCCGCGGGGAATGATTTATTCTCTGATCATTTGTACCATACTCTACATACTGATTGCCTTTGTACTGACCGGTATGGTTCCCTTTACCGAATTAAAGGTAGCCGATCCCCTGGCCTTTGTCTTTGACAGGGTAGGGCAGAAATGGATCGGGTATATTGTATCCATTAGTGCGGTGGTGGCTACCACCAGCGTGCTGCTGGTTTTCCAGCTGGGGCAGCCCAGAATATGGATGAGCATGAGCCGGGATGGCCTGCTTCCCCGGGCTTTTGGTAAAATACATCCCAAATACCAAACTCCCTGGTTTTCCACCATTGTTACCGGCTGCCTGGTGGCCATTCCTTCCCTGTTTATGGAAAGCGGCCTGATGACCGACCTTACCAGCATCGGCACCCTCTTTGCTTTTGTACTGGTCTCAGGCGGCGTTCTCATGCTGCCCCGCCTGGTCAGCCTGAAAGGGGATACAAACCCAACTGGTAAATTCAGGCTTCCTTATATCAATGGCCGGTACATCGTTCCGGTACTCTATGCGTTGTTTATCTTTTTCTCCTGGCAACGTATCCTGGAGGGACTGGGTAATATGCGTACCGAAGGATTGCAGGAGGTACTCTTTCTGGTTTTTATTCTTATTGCCACGGTGCTGACCCTGCTCACATTCCTTCGTTCCTACTCCATCATACCCATCCTCGGGGTCCTTTTTTGCGCCTACCTGCTGATTGAGATCCCGGCCATTTCCTGGATGTATTTTTTTGGCTGGATGACCCTGGGGCTGACTATTTATTTCACTTACGGCAGGAAACGGAGTAAACTTTGTGACTAATGCTTACAAAGCCCGGACCTTCCTTATGCCCCCCGTCCATAGAGGCAAAAATAACACCGGATGCTCCCCTGAGCGGAAAGAAGGAATTGGAAGCCTTTGCCTTTGGGCGGGTTCCTGATTATTTCCATATGGTCGCGGGCTGTAGACTCCAAAACAGGGGTAGCCTTCCCTTTACGATGGAGGGACTTACAGGTGGTTAGGCTGGATTTGGGCCGTACGGTCCCGGGGCCAGCGATGATGGCGCTGTCCAGAATACTGGTTGAATCACCGAAGCATTGGTTATTTTTGCCGAATGAAATTTCAAATTGGTGACAAGGTGTTGGTCCGTCATTCCGAGGAGGAAGGGGAGGTGGTTGATATCATAAACAGCAAGATGGTCATGGTTGACGTCCGGGGGGTAAAGTTCCCGGCCTATGCCGATCAGCTCGATTTTCCTTACTTTAAACAGTTTACCGAAAAAAAACTCTTCCCTGAAAAAAAACAGAAAAAATTCATTGATCAGCTTCCCCGTGATAAAAAGCCCGATACAACCAGGAAGGAAACGGGCATGTGGCTTACGTTCCTTCCGGTCTTTGACAGCGACGAATTCGGGGATGATGTCGTGGAAAGCCTGAAAGTGCATCTGGTCAATGGCAATTCGGCGGGATACCGGTTCAATTACAAGCTTCAATACCTGGGCAAACAGGGTTTTGAACTGGGCAATGAAGTACTCGGATTCCAGGATTTTTACCTCCATGATATACCTTTTGAAAATCTCAATGACAGCCCCGTTTTTGAATTTGATTTTATTCCCCTGGTGGCAGACAAAAAGCTGGCCGATCATTTTGAGAGCTCCGTTAAATTAAAACCCAAACAGGTCTTTACCAGGATTGAGGATATCAAAAAAAAGGGGGAAGCCACTTTTTCTTATAAACTCTTCGATCAATTCCCCGTCCGTGCAGTGGAGGAGAAAATGGAATTCGCTCCATTGAGTGCGGCAGGCTACAAGATTTACGAAGCCTCCAAAGCCCGCCAGCACCTGGAACAGGCCCGCTATGAGGTTGACCTGCACATAGAGAAGCTTTCGGATAACTGGAAGAACATGAGCAATTTTGAAATCCTGACCCTCCAGTTGGCGACCCTGGAAAAATACATAGACATTAATATGGCCCACCGGCTACCTTCCATGATCGTCATCCACGGGGTTGGCACGGGCAAACTGCGTGATGAGATCCATGAAATACTGAGGATCAAAAGAGGGATCAAGTCCTTTATTCATCAGTATGATCCCCGCTATGGCTACGGAGCTACAGAAATCTATTTCCAGTATTAATCAAAAAGGCCGCCCCCATAGGCTGATGGATTAGTTTGCCTGGGCACTTGATAGGATTGCTTTGAATGACTGGTATCAGGTCATTGTGGTTCCCCGGAGGGCAATCCTGTGAAAATAGCTTATTTTTGCGGCAGGCTACCGGCCCAGCCATCGATCCCCTTTGGGGGTAGGAAAGTCCGGACAGCGCAGGGCAATGCACCGGCGAATAACCGGGTGGTGCGAAAGCACCAACAGATAGTGCCACAGAAAATTACTTTCCTGTTTCGGCGGGATAAAGGTGAAAACGTGGGGTAAGAGCCCACGGTTTGGTTCAGTAATGGCCCAGACGGGTAAACCTTGCATGTTGTAATGCCACGTAAACTAACGTCTGAGGGCGGCTCGCCCGAGTTAGAGGGTAGGCAGCTAGAGGTGCTGAGTAATCAGCATCCCAGGTAAATGATGGCATCCCCTGAAAACGGGGACTACAGAATCCGGCTTATGCGCCGGTAGCTTTTAATTAGCCGGTGTTTCCCACCGGCTAATTGCATAATAGATGGCCTGCGTATCCGCCAATTTCCATCATCCAGGCCAGACCCAGGTGTACAATCAGCCCACCATATATGGAGCGGGTATGGTATACAATCACGCCCAATATCAGGCCTCCGAAATAGGAACTGATGCATTCGGCCAGGGGTTTGCCGAAATGGATGGTGCAATAAAATGCGGCCATGGGCAATATGGCCTTCATGCCGGCAAACCGGATGAATCCCAGCACCAGGAATCCGCGGAAAAATAGTTCAATGGAGATAAAGTCCATGCCATAGGACAACTCATAAAGCAATCTCCAGGGCCAGGCGGGGTGGGCGGACCCATTGATAAAGGCGACGGCCTGGTATTTGGGATAGCTGTGCAAAAAATCAGGTCTGCCGGAAGCCCATAGTATCAGTGGAATTACCAGCAACAGCATTTTGAAATAAGGGGCAGCCTTAAATCCGGTCAGGCTGCATCCAAAAAAGGTTTGTCCGGGGTAAAGGAATTTCCAGATCATCCAAAGGAAAAAAACCATGCCCAGCAGTTTGACCGGGGCCTGCAAAATCCTCGCCCAATATTGGTCCCAGGGAAAAGAAAAGGCCCGTTGAATCCAAGCAGGGGAAGGCCAGAGCATCATTTTGCCGGAAAAAAGCAGGGCTGCAGCTATTACCAGCAGGATGAATTGTTTTTTACCGGCAGCAGGCAGCCAGGCAGCCCTCCTGTACTGAAGCATCCAGGCCGTGGAATAGACCGATAAAAAAAATAGCACAAAAACAATATACCCCAGCAGCAGGGAGAGGATCGACCGGATGGCCTTTTCCAGGCCCAGGCTGTAATTGATCAGGATCAGCAGACCCGTAAACAGGGTAGTCAACAGGAAGTCCAGGGGGCTGATGGCGCTACAATACTTTTTGAGGTAGCTTATAAATTCATTCATGCAGACGAAGAATATGGTCTGGGGGGAAGTTACTCAATTGTTGCCGAAACTGGCCTTCATCTTGCCCAGCAGGTCGGTATCGATCATTTTGGCAGCCAGCCTGATCATGTTTTGAAAAGCCTTGCCATGGGAAATTCCGTGTCCGATGATGACCGGTTTGGCTACGCCCAGCACCGGGGTTCCGCCATAGTTTTCAAAATTAAACCGCTCGAAGTAGTCGTGGTGAATCTTTTTTTGATGTGTAATTTCATAGATGGATTCCGCCAGTTTCAGTATGATATTGCCCGTGAACCCTTCGCAGACCATTACATCCGTTTTATCCAGCAGGATGTCCCTGCCTTCGACGTTTCCGATAAAACGTATCTGGTTATTGTTTTTCAGCAGGGTATAAGCTGCCTGGGCCAGCAAATTACCCTTTCCTTCCTCTTCTCCGATATTGATAAGGCCTACCCGCGGGTTTTCAATACCCAGGATATGGTTGGCGTACAGGGAGCCCAGCACCGCGAACTGATTGAGGTTTTCGGGTTTGCAGTCAGCGTTCAGCCCTACATCCAGCAGCAGGCCGGTGGTTCCGTTCTCTTTGGGAATGAGCGTGCCGATGGTGGGTCTCTGGACCCCTTCAATGGCTTTGATGCTGTACAATGCCCCCACCATCATGGCGCCGGTATTGCCAGCGCTGATGAAAGCATCCATTTTGCCGGAGGACAACAGGTGAAAACCGATGGAAATAGAGGAATCTTTTTTTTCCTTCAGGGCTTTGGTAGGGTGTTCATGCATCCCGATAACCTGCGGGGCATGAATAATTTGAACGGCGGCAGGGGGAATGTCAAATTCCTGCAGCAGCGGCTGCAGTTGATGCTGGTCACCGATCAAAAATAAAACAGCCGGGGACGAATTTTCGTTTAGATACAGGCGGACCCCTTGCACGGCTTCCCGTGGTGCAAAGTCGCCTCCCATCATGTCTAAACCAATATTCATCTCCGGTGCGCTAAAATGAAAACCAATCCGTGAACTAGTTAATAGGAGATTGCTCGGCTACTACTTTTCCTTTGTAGAATAATTTTCCTTCGCTGACATGGGCACGATGACGCACGTGCATTTCGCCCGTAACGCTGTCCTTGCTCAGAGTAACCTTTTCGGCCTTGTAGTGCGTCCTTCTTTTGGCACTGCGCTGTTGTGAATGTCGTCTTTTCGGATTTGGCATAAATTCAATTTTTGGTATCCAAATATTATTTGTCTAAATCTTTAAATTTTTCTAATCCCTTCCATACGGTACTTTGGGGAATATCTTCCTTGACAGTGAGCTTATTGAGCATGTCAAGTACTTCTTTGTTACAATAGGGGCCTCCCATTTCTTCGGGCTTACACATCCTTTGAATGGGTATGCTTAGGTTGATAAATTCATAAATCCAGTCTGCCACGCGGAGATGACTTTCCCCTCTTGCAATGTAATATACATCAGGATCCTCTTCCTGTTCATTCATCGTGTCCGGTTCTTCGGCCAGCTTGACCAGGATGTTGAATTCATCCCAGAGGTCCATGGGCAGCATATTCCCGCAGCGGTCACAAACTATCTCAATTTTTCCACCCACTTCGAATTTAAGCAACATAAAGCCATTCTTTTTGTCTAAAGAGAGCTTTACATTGGCTTCGCAGTGGCGGAAGTCCTGCTGCTGGTATGCTTCAAAGAACTTATCGGTAATCCGGTAATAAAATTCATGTATGCCGGGCTTCAGTCCCACAAAAGCTATTTCAAATTCCCTGCGGCTGCTCATGAGTGCTTTTTAAAGAGCTTGCAAAATTAGTAAAAATTATGCATAAATTGGCCGTTTTTTTAAGAAAACTTGGGTTTTGGGCTTCTGACTGCCGCAGAAAGCCGGAATTTTCGGCTTTAAGGACCATTTGGCATCAAAAAGGGCAGGGGATCCCCTCCTTTACCTGCTCCAGTCGGCAAACCGGGCTTTCAGCTTCAGGAAGTAGGTTTCATAATAGGTATAGGACAGGCTGGCCAACAGGACCGAAGACCCCAGAATCAGGATATAGATGATAATGTTCAGGGGGAGTGCCGGCAGGCCCTGGCCGTATTTTTTGGCCAGAAACAGCACTAAAAACAGGGGAAATTTGTGTAACAGGTAAAATCCGTAGGAAATCTTACCCATGTAGCTCATCACCCGGTTCTGCAAAGACAGTATGGAAGTCTCCGTATTGGCCAGGTTCAGGATCAGCAGGGTTACTACGACCGAAAAGAGTTCCTTATTCATCAGGGCCGGATGGGCAGGCTTTAAAAACAGGTAGCTGGCAAACATCAGGTAGGCAAGTACCTGGACATATTTATGGAAAAGCAGTTTTATGGAAAATCCTGTGGAAAAAATCTGATGCTTTTCATTGTAATACAACAGGGCAGCCAGGGATCCCAGCACCAGGTTTTCCACCCGGAAAAAGTACAGGCAATCCTTGAGCAGCAGCACCGCCGGGGTCTGGGGCAGAATGGCAGAAAGGACCTTGAGCAGGTAAATAAGCGCAAAGAGGCCCAAAAATAGCCAAAGGATATTGCGCGGCTTTTTTACGCGCAGCAGGTGTGGCTGGATCAAATAAAACTGTTCTTCCACGCCGATGGTCCATATGGGGTCTATGATATAGGGCAGCATATGAAGCACAAAGGCGATATTGGGCATAAAGAATATGCAGTAAAGCAGGGTGGGGAAGCTGAGATTGGCAGGGTAGATGAAATATCCAACAAAGAGCACCAGGAAATACAGGGGCCAGATGCGAAGCACCCTTCTCAGGTAGAAACTTTTGTAATCAATGGATTTTTTCACTTCCCTTTCCTGCAGCAGCAGGTATGTGATCAAAAAACCGCTCAGCACAAGAAAAATGCTCACCCCGATATATCCGGTATCCAGATTGAGGTATTGCTGGAATCCGTAGAGGACCTTGTGAATTTCCGTGTGCCAGATAACTACACAAAGTGCAGCCATTCCCCTGACTCCGTCCAGATTGGGGAAAAATTCTTTTTTTGCGGTAGGGGTCATATCAGGGGAGGGTCTAGGGGTTTTTCCAATTATGTTTAATGTATATTACAAGACATTTGCAGGTTGAAGATAATCCCGGTTCCTCTATATCCGCCGGCGGCGGCTGTCATTAACAATTCATTTTTTCCGGGCGGAATCCACCAGGATCGCTTGATGTCAAGGACCCTGGCCAGTTATTAAACGGTAATTATGCCCAAAAAATATAATTTTGAGGCACTTTTATTGGATTATGGCTTATTTATTTGCGTAAAATATGAAAATACTCATTGTTGAAGATGAGAAAATGCTGAGCGACAGTATTTCCAGTTACCTGAAGCAGGAGAATTTCATATGCGATACCGCTGACAATTATCATGCTGCACTAGAAAAAATTGATTTATTTGACTACGACTGTATTTTGCTGGATATTTCCCTTCCTGACGGCAACGGACTCAATATCCTCAAGGAGCTCAAGGCCAATGATAAGACCGACGGGGTGCTGATTATTTCAGCAAGAAACTCCCTTTCAGACAAAGTAACCGGCCTGCACCTGGGTGCAGACGATTACCTGCCCAAGCCTTTTCATCTTTCCGAGCTTGGAGCCCGGGTCAGTGCCATTATCCGCAGGAAAAAAATCAATGGCAATAACCTGCTCCGCTTTAATGACCTGATCATTGATACCCTGGCCCGTACGGTCAGTATAGGCGAAAAGCCGGTTGAACTGACACGAAAGGAATACCAGTTATTGCTTTATTTTTCCTATAACAAGGGAAGGGTTGTGTCAAAAAATGCCATTGCCGAACACCTTTGGGGCGATGAAATGGGTAGCGGATCCAACCATGATTTCCTCTATACCCACGTGAAGAACCTCAGAAGAAAACTGATGGCAGCCGGCGGGGAGGATTATATTCAGTCCGTCTACGGAGTCGGTTATAAATTTGCCACCAATTGAAACTATTTACCAAATACAACCGGGTAAATATCATAGCCACCATCCTGGTGTTGCTTATCGGGAGTACCTGCTATTATTTCATCATCCGTTTTGTACTCATCAAGCAGCTTGACAATACCCTCAAGGTCGAGGAAGCGGAGATAACAGCTATTGTCAGAACCCGTAACAGTCTTCCGGAGGCTACCAGATACAGGGACCAGATGACCCTGTTTACAGAGGTGGGCAGGCCCATGCGGCGAAAATTTTCAAATATTACCCTCTATGATTCTGCGCACCATGAATTCAATCCCTACCGCCGTCTTCAGTTTGCCTTAAACGTAAATGGGAAATATTTCCTGGCCTCTGTTACCAAGTCCGAAACCGAGACCGAGGACCTGCTGATCCTTATTGTGATAATCACCATGGCGGTTATTGTCCTGTTGCTGCTGATGCTTTTTTTGGCCAACCGGGTCCTGCTGCGAAAAATCTGGCAACCCTTTTACCATACCCTTCAATCCATCAGGGACTTCCATATATCCAGCCGTCAGGCGATTAAAGAGAACTCCTCGGAAATTGATGAATTCAGATACCTCGACAAAGCCCTCAACGAGATGACAGGCAGGCTTGTGCGGGAATATGAAAGGGTCCGGATTTTTGCAGACAATGCTTCCCACGAAATGCAGACACCACTGGCAATCATCAATTCCAAACTCGATCTGCTCATTCAGGACCAGGGTCTTCAGGAAAAACAAATGAAACAGCTGCAGGAAATGTACGACGCGGTGGGAAGGATGAGTAAACTCAACCAGTCCCTGCTGCTGCTCACCAAAATTGACAATAATCAGTTTGTGGATGCAGAAACCCTCGATCTGGCCGGACTCATAACCCATAAACTTCGGCAGATGGAGGATATCACCAATGATTCCAACCTCGAAGTCACCCTTGCCCTGCAGCCTGTAACCCTGGCCCTGAACGGATACCTGGCGGACATACTGCTCAATAACCTGGTGGGTAATTGTTTCCATCATAATGTGCCCGGTGGAAAAATCGACATTGAGCTCACCACCCGCCGGCTAACCATCCGCAATACCGGGCCGGCCCTTTCCTTTGATGCGTCCGCCATCTTTGAAAGGTTTAAAAAAAGTGACCGTTCCCAGGGGACGGGACTGGGGCTTGCCATTGTAAAACAGATCTGTGACAGCCTCCATTATACCATACGGTATGGATTTGAGCAGGGAATGCACACTTTTACCATTGATTTTTAACTTCAGCTTCTCTCCAGAAAGGGTCTTTACTTTTGAACTGGTGATAATGCCCGAGAACGGCCCTTCCCCCCGATGGCAGACCCGGGACCATGATCCCGGAACAACGGAGGGTATTTTGCCGGACAAAGCTTAATAAAGAAAATACATGAACTTGAATAAATAGTGGCCAGGCTCCTTAAATTTGACAACAATGACGACCGGAATGAAGAGACTAATTCAAACTATTTTTTGTACTGCACTGATCTGCTCCCGGCTTTTTTCCCAAAACAATAACCTGGAATATTATGTGACCCAGGCCATGGCCAGCAGCCCCCTGCTGAAGGATTACCAGTACCAGCAGCAATCCGGCCAGCTGGACAGCCAGCGAATCAGGGCCGCCAACCGCCCCCAGGTAAACGGCTCCACGTTCAACAGTTATGCCCCTGTAATAGGCGGGGTGGGCTATGACCAGGCCATCAGCAATGGAGGGGCGTTTGCCACCCTGGTATCAGTCAATAAGACGATTGTAAGCAAAAAGAACCTCAATACCCAGTTTGAAACCCTGCATCTGCAGAATGAATCCCTGAAAAATACGGCCAAGATCTCCGAACAGGACCTAATAAGGACCGTCACAGCCCAGTATATAACTGCCTTTGGCATAATGCAACAGTTGAATTTTAACCGGGATATACTGGCCCTGCTCAAAAAGGAGGAAGTCATTTTAAAGACCCTTACGGAGAGAAATGTGTACCGGCAAACCGACTACCTCACCTTCCTGGTTACCCTGCAGCAGCAGGGTTTGCTATGCCGACAACTGCAGATCCAATATCAGAATGAATTCGGCACACTGAACTATCTGGCAGGCATCAATGATACCTCTTCGGTGTGGCTGCAGGAACCATCCATCCGCCTTAGCGGATTACCCCAGATGTATAACTCGGTGTTTTTCAGGCAATTTGAGATTGACAGCCTCAAACTGACCAACAGCCGGGCCTTGGTGGACTTCAGCTACCGCCCCAAAACCAACCTGTTTGCGGATGCCGGGTTTAATTCCTCACTGGCCTATACGCCATACCGGAATTTCGGTACCAGTTTCGGATTCAGTGTGACCGTTCCCATCTATGACGGTCACCAGCGCAAACTGCAGTACAGTAAGATCAACCTGGCTGAGCTGACCCGAAATGCCTATCAGCAGTTTTTTACCAGCCAGTACCGTCAGCAGATTGCCCAGCTGACCCAGCAACTCCATGCCACCGATGAACTCATCGGTCAGATCTCCGAACAGATCCGCTATTCGGAAAGCCTCATCCAAGTCAACGGGAAGCTGCTGGAAACCGGGGATGCAAGAATCGCTGATTATATCATTGCCCTCAACAATTACCTCAATGCCAAGAACCTGCTTACGCAAAATGATATTACCCGCTACCAGATCATTAACCAAATCAATTACTGGAACAGATAAAAATATGACCATGGCTATAGAAAGAATCCGGTTCTCCATCATTTTCCTGTGCTCCCTCCTTGTTTTCTTTTCCTGCAAACCAAAGGAAGCCGGGGAAACTGCCGGCGAAACAAAAGAAGCAACCGTCATCACTCCGGTCAAGGTTACCACCGTCAGTGGCGGCGCGCTGTCCGAATATATTGAACTCAACGCGGTTTCTTCCTTTTTACAGAAGAGCTATGTCAAAGCAAATGCCAACGGGTACCTCCAAACTGTAAATACATATATTGGCAAGCCGGTGGAAAGCGGACAGTTGCTCTTCACCCTGAAGACAAAAGAATCCCAAAGCATCGGTAATGCGATCACCATACTGGACTCCAGTTTCAAATTTTCAGGACTGATCAATATCACGGCCAGCGGTCATGGCTATATTACCCAGCTCAATCACCAGTCCGGCGATTACGTGCAGGACGGGGAGCAGCTGGCGGTTATCAGTGATATGAACAGTTTTGTATTTCTGCTGGATTTGCCCTATGAACTGCGCCCCTATGTGCTGCAAAAAAAGACCGTAGAGCTCATACTGCCGGATGGCCAGCATTTGCAGGGAAATATTTCTTCGGCCATGCCGGTTGTGGATGCCACTTCCCAGACCCAGAGTATCATCATCCGGGTCAATCAGTATAAGGGCATACCTGAAAACCTGATCGCCAAGGTGAGGGTATTAAAGAACGAAAAATCAAGTACCCGTTCGGTGGATAAGGCGGCAGTGCTCACTGATGAAACCCAGTCTGAATTCTGGGTGATGAAGATGATCGATAGTTCCACGGCCGTTAAAGTACCCATCAAAAAGGGAATAGAAACGGGTGACCGGATTGAAATTTTATCGCCCGTTTTTTCCGATTCAGACCGCATTCTGATCTATGGTAATTATGGTCTGGCAGATACCGCAAAAGTTAAAATAGTTCAATAATACCCATGAAAAATTTCTTTATTTCATATAAAAATCCCCTGACAGTAACCCTGGTCATGATCCTGATGGGGGGTATGTTTGCCTACTCCAGGCTGCAAACCTCCCTATTTCCGGAAATCACCTTTCCCAAAATCAAGGTGATTGCTGATGCAGGCCTCCAGCCGGTGGATAAAATGATGGTCACCGTAACCAAGCCCATGGAAAATGCCATTAAGCAGATCCCGGAACTGGAATCGGTGAGAAGCACTACTTCCAGGGGAAGCTGTGAAATCTCTGCCTATATGAACTGGGGGGCCAATATAGATCTGAGCCAGCAGCGCATAGAGTCCAAACTCAATGAGATCAAAAATGATCTACCCAGCGAAGTCCAGATCCGGGTCGAAAAAATGAACCCTTCCATACTGCCGGTCATGGGCTACACCCTGGAAAGCCATTCCAGGTCACCCATTGAACTAAAGCAGATCGCCAATTATACCATTAAACCTTTTCTTTCCCAGGTAAGCGGAGTTTCCGAAATCAGGATCATCGGAGGCAAAACCAAAGAATACTGGCTGACCCTGAATGCACAGAAAATGAGCTCCCTTTCCGTGACTCCGGATATTATCAATACGGCCCTTGCTCAAACGGGATTTATTCGTTCTAACGGCTACCTGTCCGACTACCGGTTCCTGTACCTGACAGTCACCGATGCGACCGTCCACTCCACGCAGGATATTGAAAACATTGTCATCAGCAACAATGGTAAAAGGGTTATCCTCCTCAGGGACCTTGCCTCCGTTGACATCCGTGAAGCAGTGGAATATACCAAGATCAATGCCAATGGCAAGGAGGGCATCCTGGTAGCGGTCATCAAGCAACCCAACGCCAACCTGGTGGATATTTCTGCAGCCGTTGAAACCAAGATGAAGGATCTCACCAAGCTCCTGCCCAAGGATGTCAGTATACAGCCATATTATATTCAGGCCGATTTTGTACATGATTCGGTCAAAAGCGTCACAGACAGCCTCTGGATGGGACTGGGACTGGCCATTGTCGTAGCCATTCTGTTCCTGCGGTCCCTCAAAGCGAGTGCGACCATCCTGATCACCATACCCGTCACCCTCTGTTTGACCCTGGTCATGCTTTATGCGTTTGGATACACTTTTAATATTATGACGCTGGGGGCCATCGCAGCCGCCATCGGTTTAATCATAGATGATGCCATTGTGGTAGTGGAGCAGATCCACCGTACCCATGAAGAGCATCCTGAGGAGCCATCCGGTCCGCTGGTACAGAAAGCCATTAAATACCTCCTGCCAGCCATGGTGGGTTCCTCCATCAGCACCATCGTCATATTTATACCCTTTGTACTCATGAGCGGTGTGGCAGGTTCCTATTTCAAGGTATTGACCGATACCATGATCATCACCCTGGTCTGTTCCTTCCTGGTCACCTGGATCTGCCTTCCGGTCATTTACCTTTTACTCACCCGCAAGGCGGGTTCCCAGGCGATGAAGAAGAAATTCCTCAAGGTCCATGATGTTAAAAAGCAGCGCTGGGTATCCTTTTTTATCCGCAGGCCTTATATCAGCCTGGCCGTGATGGCTGCGCTGGCCTTCAGTATCTATTGGATCCTTCCCCAGCTGGAAACGGGTTTTCTGCCGGAGATGGATGAGGGAAGCATCGTGCTGGATTATAATTCACCGCCCGGCACCTCCCTGGAAGAAACCGACCGGATGCTTCGGGAGGTAGAGAAGATCATTACCCAGGTTCCGGAGGTAAGTGCCTATTCAAGAAGGACCGGGACAGAAATGGGCTTTTTCATCACTGAACCCAACCGGGGTGACTACCTGATCCAGCTAAAGAAGGAACGCGGTAAGTCAACTGAGGAGGTGATCACAGATATCCGAAAACAGATCGAGGCCAGCCAGCCCGCCCTTCGCATTGATATGGGTCAGGTTATCTCAGATATGCTCGGTGACCTGATGACATCCGTTCAGCCAATAGAAATAAAAATATTCGGTGATGACCAGCGAAAACTCCGGGAGCTTTCCGCCCAGGTAGCCAAAGCCGTTTCGGGGGTGAAGGGCGCGGCAGCCGACGTTTTTGACGGAGTGGTCATTGCCGGGCCTTCGGTAAGCATTGAACCGGATTTTAAACGGCTGGCCCAGTTCGGACTGACTCCGGCCAACCTGCAGTTCCAGTTGCAGACCTCCCTGGAAGGCAATATCGCCGGTACCCTGCTGGAAAAGGAACAGGTGTCCAATATCAGGATGGTTTATCCGGGCAGCCGCAGGCTGAGTGTGGCTGATATCAGCCGACTGCAGATATTTCTGCCGGGAGGCAAACTCAAACCCATCACCGAACTGGCCACCGTAAAGGTAAATGCCGGAGACGCTGAGATTAAAAGAGAGAACCTCCAAACCATTGGCGTGGTGACCGCCCGCCTCGACAGCCTGGATCTGGGTGCAGCCATCCGGGGCATACAGCAGCGGATTGCCTCTGAGGTGGTTTTACCCCAGGGCTACCACGTGGAATACGGCGGGGCATATGCCCAGCAGCAGCAGTCCTTTTCAGAACTCCTGTTGATCCTGATCACTTCCAGTTTGCTGGTTTTCGGGGTGATCTTGTTTTTATTCCGGCAATTCAGGGTGGCCCTGCTGATCCTGCTCATATCGGTGCTGGGTATTTCCGGGAGTTACCTGGCGCTTTATTTAACCCATACACCGCTGAATGTGGGCAGCTATACGGGTCTGATCATGATTGTGGGAATTATCGGGGAAAATGCCATTTTCACTTTTCTGCAATTCAGGGAATCCCTGCATACCCAGGGGGTGGATGACGCCATTATATATTCCATTTCAACCAGGCTCCGTCCCAAATTAATGACTGCCCTGGGGGCCATCATCGCCTTGTTGCCATTGGCCCTGGGTATTGGAACGGGTGCCCAGTTACACCAGCCGCTGGCCATTGCCGTTATAGGCGGATTCGTCATTGCCTTGCCCTTGCTGCTGGTTGTACTGCCTTCCATGCTCAGGCTTCTTTATAAAAATACGCGGGTGCTGGCATAAAAAAACCCCTGCACAACGGCAGGGGCCTGTAAAAAACGCTAACATAGATCCTTACAACGGCCTGATCCAGATATTACGAAAGGATAGGGGTTCACTTTTATCGCCATGCGCCTGCAATTTGATGGGGCAGGGACCATGGACCTTATAATAGGGTTTGCCGATATAGCGCGTCTGGCCCTGCAGTTCAAAATTGTTTTGAACCAGCACCCCATTATGGAAGGCTGTCACGTGGGCTGGTGTCCTGACCGATCCATCTTCATTGAAGCGGGGTGCAGTCCATATGATATCATAGCTCTGCCATTCGCCAGGTTTACGGCAGGCATTTGCCAATGGAATACCCTGTTTGTAAATGGCGGCCGTTTGTCCGTTGACATAGGTAGTATTGTTGTAGCAATCAAGCACCTGCATTTCATAGCCATCATCGCCCGGGCCTGTGGAGGCCAGGAACACGCCGCTGTTCCCCCTTGCCTGGCCCGAACCCGTGATGTTTTCAGGAACCTTCCATTCAATATGTAACTGGTAATCCAAAAATGATTGCTTGGTGCGAATATTTCCCGCATTTTTTTCAACGGTCATTACCTGGTTGGCGACCTTCCACCTGGCTGGAGAAGTGCTGTCATTGACAGAAACCCACTGATCCAGGTTACTGCCGTCAAATAATATAATCGCATCAGAGGGGGCATCCGAACAGGTCTTCCCGGGTGTCACTATTTTAGGCACCGGACTGTATACTTCTGTGAGCTTGGGATCTCCTTCCTGGGCCTTCAGGGTCTGAAGGAATAGAAGGGCGGAAATACTTACCAGCAGAAATGTTTTCGGCAGGCTGTTGCAGGCAATTCGTTGCATGTGTAGATTTTGAAGATGATAAATAAAATAGTGAAACAATTTAGTATAAAAAACGAACATGGGGTAAAAAGGGCGCCATACGGGAAAAGACAAAAAAAACCCCTTCATTTGAAGGGGAGCTTCCGTCCAGGAAAACTAACAAATATCTTTTTTTTGAAGTAGATCAGTTGTTTGGGTGATATATATGGTTTTCCCAATAAGATGCCATTTTATAAATTATTATAAATCAATTGTTTAATAATTATTTTCAAACCGAAAATTCCTGATTCTGGAATTTATTTCCCATTCTGCATACGGGGAGCCTTACAACCGGCTCCATCCGGCTGGGTCGATATGGGCTCGAGTGGTTTTGCAGTCCGCTGCATAGATCGCCATGCTGCTGGTGGAAAATAACACCCCTGCTGGTTGGTTCTGTAAATTAGCGGGGATAATTAGTACCCATCATCCTTTGATTACCGGTTTGCAGGCTCTCCTAACGTCAAGGGGTAGCACAAAAAAAAAGCCCCTTCAGGTGAAGGGACTCCGTCCAGAAAACCAACAAATATCTATTAAAGGGTATTGATCAATTCAAACAGGTATTTATATCAGGTCCAATTTGGTGCCATTATTCTAAGTGATTATGGCACAGGCAATTGAAAAAGTCAATTCCCGAAATTTTTTCCGGAATTTGGAATAATACTCCCAAAAGGAAACAATGGCCTGCCATGCCATGAGATGTTGGGTTGCTTTCCGTCCAAATAACGATAAACAGCTGAATTCGCCCATCAGGGGGATGAAGGAACCCCATGATTTTTACCGGGCATCAGTCAAATAGGTAGTTGAAAGGTAATTCTTTATGGATATGTAAAGATCGGGTAATGCACGGGTTGTTTTGGGAAGCCGGCTAGGAACTTGATGGGACAGCATTTTGGCCGAAGACTGGACTGTGCAGGGCGCAGCAAGCCCTCCTGGTTGACTTTTCCTACAGCCTGGAGTAAGAGTTCAGGCTGCCTGGTTCCTGCAATTCGGGCTTTCCGGCAAACATCCACAATCCCAGGGAACTGAGTAGGGTGGAAATCAGCATACTGATATAATAAATCATAAAAGTATCTTCAAAGTTGTTTTTACCTACCCCCAGGTAGCTAAACAGGTAGATCACGATGAAAATGCCATAGTCAAACAGAAAGGACCCATATACAAAGACCATGGAATTTTCCTGGGAATTATGCTCCATTTTCTGGAGGTATTCCATGACTTTCATAATGGAAAAGGCAATGGCAAAAAAAGTGCCCGCACCTATAATGATGGTGCTGGAAGTCATGTTATAACCTTTCCAGGCGATCATACTGGCTTCAAACAATAGGAAGGCCAGCAGGGTCCAACGAATGATCTTCCGGTTTACCCCGGTGGTGGAAAACATGAAAACAAGCAGGACGACCGGGGCATCCAGCAGGTTATATAAAAGGGTAAGCTGCAGGTTCAGGGCATGATTGGTTCCAAAACCCAGCAGGGTAGGGGTATTCAAGAGTCCGTTGAGCAGCCAGTATAGGGCGGTAAATAAATAGGCTTTTTCAATTTGGAGTTTCCTATTTACAATGATTAACAGGGGAATGAAGCAACAGATGATGGCTGCATGGGAAATGATGGAGTATAATATGGAGTATAGTCCGGTTTTCACAGGGGGTAGAATTTGTAATACATTAAAAGCGAATATTCGGGAAATTTATTTTAGGTAGAACTACTCGGTTTTATACCTAAAATACTGTGCCTTAGAGGGTGGTTTTGTATGATTTAATAAAAAATTGGCCATCCGGGGACCATGAAAACCGGCCTTACCGGACCGAATCTATCCTGATTGCAGTAATTTCGGCTTTAAACAAACGGAGCATTGATTTCCCAACAAACGATACAACAGATTCTGAGCCGCATTGATATTATTGAGGTAGTGGGTGGTTTTGTAAGACTTAAGAAACGAGGGGCCAATTATATGGGGTTATGCCCCTTCCATAACGAAAAATCGCCCTCCTTTACCGTCTCCCCGGTTAAGGAAATTTACAAATGCTTTGGTTGCGGCCGAAGTGGAAACACCATCAGTTTTTTGATGGAACATGAAAAATATACCTATGTGGAGGCCCTTCGGTGGCTTGCCAATAAGTATAATGTGGAGATAGAGGAAACAGAAAAAAGCCCGGAACAGAAAATCCAGCAGCAGCTTGCCGAGAGTCTTTTTATCATCAACGGGTATGCCCAGCGTTTTTTCAGTGAGGCGCTCCTGCATTCAGAACAAGGACAGGATATTGCGCTGAGCTACCTGAAACAAAGGGGGTTTCGTGAGGATATCATCCGGAAATTCCAGTTGGGTTTTTGTCCGGAAGAGAGGGATGCTTTTGCCAAGGCTGCCTTGGCAGCCCAGTATAACCTGGAGTATCTGCAGAAAAGCGGACTGGTGGTGGTTCGTGATGACAAGCCTGTGGATAATTACCGGGGGCGGATCATATTCCCGATCCATAACCAGACGGGTAAGATCATCGGTTTTGGGGCACGCATTATTAAGAGCAATGACCGGGCACCCAAATACATCAATACGCCGGAAAATGAGATTTATTCCAAGAGCAAAATCTTATACGGCTCCTATTTTGCCCGCCAGGCCATTGATAAAAATGATGAATGCCTGCTGGTGGAAGGCTATACCGATGTCATTTCCCTGCACCAGGCTGGCATTGAAAACGTGGTGGCCAGCGGAGGCACCTCGCTGACCCAGGACCAGTTGAGGCTGGTAAAAAAATACACCAATAACCTTACCATTATCTATGATGGCGATTCTGCCGGTGTAAAGGCTGCCCTGCGGGGCCTGGATATGGCCCTGGAGGAAGGCCTGAACGTAAAGCTGGTCCTTATACCGGATAAAGAAGACCCGGACAGTTATGTCAACAAGGTAGGGGCAGATTCCTTCCGCGAATTCATTGCTGCCAACAAGAAGGACTTTATTCTTTTTCAATTGGAGGTTTCCCTGAAGGACGCCCAGGGGGACAGCAATAAAAAAGCGGCTGTGGTCAACCAGGTTGCTGAAACCATTGCAAAAATCAACAAGGCGGAAGATTTTACCAAGCAGCAGGATTATATCCGCCAGTGTTCCCAACTGCTGCGGATCGAGGAGGGGGGGCTGCATACCCTGGTCAATAAATTTATCCGGGAGCGGATTTCCAAACAGGAAAACAGGCAACCCGAACAACCTGCCGGATTCCCGGAGGAAATTTTCCAGGAGCCGCTTTCCGGGGAAGAAGAATCCTTCCAACTGCTGTTCCGGGACGAAATGCACGAAAGAGCCATGATACGGTCATTGCTGGAATTTGGTATTAAACCCTGGGATGAAAACCGCCGGGTGGCCGATTATATTTTCGGGGAAGCCATTGACCACGATATGATTGATAATAAACAGCTGGTCCGGATTTTGGAGACTTACAGGACATGGTATGATGAGGGGCTGGAACCGACTGCCAGAAATTTTCTTTATCATGAGGACCAGACCCTGAGCGCTCTGGTCGTTTCCATCATGGATTTTCCCTATGAACTCAGCCTCAACTGGAAGGAGCATTTCGAAGGAAAGATAAACACCCGGGAGGATCTTTACAAAGAGGAGGTATTTTCAACCCTTAACTACCTCAAGTTGCGAAAAATCAAACGGCTGATCGATATCAACCAGCAGGACCTTGAAAAACAGCATTCACCCGAAGAACAAATGGTGCTCATTCAGACCCACCAGCATCTCAAAGGCATGGAAAGGGACCTGCTCAGCAGCCTGGGTACCGTAATAGTCAAATAGCCTGAACGACATGCCTGGCCTCCAGGATTCGCTGCGCCTGCAGGATATGCCTCTCATTGTGGGCGATAATAATGCGCAGGTTGTCGCCCAGCCTTAATGAAATTAGCCGAGTAAGGGGAAGGGGGACTTTGATCTTTTTGAGGTCTTTGCAGAATGCATGCTGAAGTACGTCATGGATGGTGTCCTGCTGTTGGAGGAATCTCTCCAGTACCTCCCTTCCATCATAGGCCTGACTTTTTGGTTGAAACATCCCGGGTGTTCGCAACCTGAATAAACTGCCGTCGGCCCTCGGCATGGTACGCTCGTAGATGAAATCTCCCAGCCATCCGGTCTGGAAATGGCTGGCCTTCACGTCGGGTGCTTTGGAGATTCTTTGCAGAATCTGGTCCAGGCTGATGCGGTGGGTGATATATAGATGCTCGAAAATCTCTGCAATACTCCATTTGTCTGCTGCCGGCCGCAGGTTAAGGTCCCCGTTATTGCAACGCAAGAAAGTTCTTGTATTGGATGAAATTAATTCGGTCCTGTCCACCAGATGGGATAGAAAGGATTTTTTCTCGTAAACAGGCATACACAATTACGATTGTTATATCAGAGCGGCCATTGCCACAGAATAAGGTTAAAGGGCCTTTTTAATACAAAAATCCCTAAGGAGTCAAAGATAAGATTTGCCATCCGCGGATTTATTTTAATATATAAAATACCCAAAACCATTAGGTAATAACCAGGTTTTGGTAAAATACCCCCAGGGGGAACCCTAAGCCGTTTTTACCCATGGATAAGCCGCTTGTGGGAGATTATTTTTCGCTGGGGTTGCTTTTGCCGGCAATGAGTTTGTCGATGGCGGATTCAAGCCTCCTGGTCCGGGTTTGCTCTTTTTTGGCGCTGGTCACCCAGGTAACATATTCTTTCTTGTTGGTGAAGGAAAGTTTGTCGAAAAAACTGGAGGCTACTTTGCTCCGGTTCAGTTCTTTTAAGAAATCCGAGGGTGGCTGTACAAGCCTTTTTTCCTGGTTTACGCCTTCAGTGGCCAGGGGAATTCCTCCATTGGCCGATGCCCGGGTCTGAAAAGCAATTTGATCCGCCTTTTTAAAACGCATAGCCGTCCAAACATGGTCGAGGGCTACCTGCCTCACGGATTCAAATCCTTCAGAACTGAGACATTCCCAACTGCAGTCGCGGTTAAGGGTAGTGGCAATTTTGGAGGTCTTTTTGGGGTAGGCCACCCAAAGTTTGCCTTCGGTATGGAGGGCCGGTAACACCTCGTTGATGATACCGGTCAATTGGGTCTCGTTTACGGCAAATACTAAGGCAAAATCGATCTTACGGCTTTTGAGCAGGGGGGTGATGTTTTTAGCGAATGTTAACTTAAAAAACTGCTTTTCGATGGAGGAGGGCAAACCTTGTATCAGGAGGTTCTTTTCATCTTTAAGCTGAAGCTTTTCCAATAAAGTTTGTGACATTCCGCTATTTTTATATTATGAGATTAAATTATCATACGATAAGCAGGGGACTGCAAATTTAATCAAAGGAACCGGGCCCTGAAAAATTTTCCCCGTCAAATTCTGATTTATCCCCATTACCCAGTACTTTTCTTATATCACGCAATACTTTAGGTAAAGGTATATAAAATAATGATAATCAAAAGATAATAGTTTTCAATTAAAGGGTTGATTTTTTGAAAAGGTAAAGAACTGATAAATTTCCAGGTAGGTTGAAGGTTTAGAATCTGAATCCGGGAACAGTTTAGAGGGGCTAATGATCCCCAGCTGAATTACGGCGTTGACGCCTTCTGTCCCGGTATTTGAAGATAGGGACCTTGCTTTCGTTTCCACGAAGCAGGCGACTGATGTTCTTTTGGTGGGTTAGGATGACTAGCAGGGCAACGGCAATGGCAAATGCCCGGTATAGGTGTTCCTTTTCATTGAAAATGAATAGAATGAGGACAGCAAACGCCACACTGGCCAATATGGAACTCAGCGATACAAAGCGGGTCAGGTAAAGAACAAGCAGGAAGACACCAACGCAATATACAGCCACCAGGGGTTGGATGGCGATGATCATTCCAAACAGGGTGGCTACCCCTTTTCCGCCACGGAAATCAGCCCAAAGCGGGAAAATATGACCAGCCACGGCAGCCAAACCCAGGCCAACCATGAAATTGGTCCTGGCACCTTCATCATGGAGGTAAAAAGGAATCAGGATGTACAGGCTCGTTGCTACCAGGCCCTTTAGCACATCAACGATCATTACAAAAGTTCCCCATTTAGAGCCGAGAACCCGGAAGGTATTGGTGGCACCGGCGTTACCGCTGCCATATTCCCGGATGTCTATACCAAAAAAATACCTGCTTACCCAGAGGGCGGTAGGCACTGAACCTATCAGGTATGCTAATAATATAAGCAGAACCTCTCTCATCAAACGACTGGTTAAAGTTGGTATTCAAAAATAACTAAAACTCACGAATGTTATGACATTGTTAAGCATAATTTCAGGACAAAGTTTTCTCCAGCCGGATCGAAATCCAGCCTTCCCGGCTTCCTTTACTGATAACGCCCAACCCGGTTTCTACTGCCCGCTGGCGGACTTCCTCATAGTCCTGTTCCAGCAGACCGCTTAATAACAAAACGCCCTGCTGTACCAATTGTTGCCCCATTTGTGGCAAATGCTGCAGAATTACATTCTTATTAATATTTGCCAGCAGGATATCAACCGGTTGGGAAGCCCTGGGGTTGGTCCCCTTTTCAACGGAAATAAGCCGGCATTGATTTTCAGCCAGATTTTCCAGGGCATTTGAAATGCTCCAGTCATCCATATCGATCGCTTCAACGACGCTGGCCCCCAGTTTTTCTGCCAGGATGGCCAGCACACCGGTTCCTGTCCCGAAATCAAAAACGGTCTTATCCTTAAAATCGACGCCCTCCATGGCTGCGATCATCAGAAAGGTTGTGGCATGATGACCCGTTCCAAAACTCATTTTTGGGGTTATAATGACCTCATGGCGCACACCGGCGACCGGCTGGTGAAAAGAGGCCCGAATGGAACAGAAATCGCCTACACATACCGGTTCAAATTCCCTTTCCCAGATTTCATTCCAGTTTTGTTCCCGGATGAGGTGCATGGAATGGGTCAGGCCAAAGGACTGCAGAATTTCCAGGGTCCGGCTGTCATCGTAAGCCTGCTGGGGGATAAAAGCCTGCAACAGCTTATCCTGTTCTTCAAATCCTTCAAAGCCAGCCTGGCTGAGCAGGGCCACTAGAATTTCGGACTGACCGGGCTCATGTAGTTCGATTTGAATTTTGATATAATCGCTCATAATAAAATGAAAAAAGGCCTGCAGCAATATAGTGCAGGCCTTTGGTATTGTATAATTTTATATTTTCCTTAGTTGCCCTGGGGCTGGTTGCCTTCGGGTTTAGGCATCAGAACCTTTCTGCTCAGCTTGAACTTGCCGGTTTTATGATCAATACCCAACAGCTTCACTTTGATCTGGTCGCCTTCCCTGAGGACTCCTTCCATGGTTTCCAGCCTTTTCCAGGAAACCTCGCTGATATGCAGCAGGCCCTGTTTACCAGGCAGGAATTCCACGAATGCGCCGTAGGGCATGACGGATTTGACCTTGGCTTCATATACGGATCCCACTTCAGGCATCGCGACGATTCCTTTGATCCAGGCCACTGCCTTATCAAGCCCTTCTTTGGCAGGGCTGAAAATGCTGACTTCTCCAAAATTGCCGACTTCCTCCAGGTTGATGGTGGTTCCAGTCTCGCGCTGGATTTCCTGTATGATCTTACCTTGTGGCCCGATAACTGCACCGATAAACTCCTTGTCGATAAAGAGTTTTTCCATACGGGGGGCATGTGGTTTGACCTCCGGCCTGGCTGCGGGCAGGCACTCATACATAGCATCCAGGATATGGAGGCGTCCCTTGCGGGCCTGTTCCAACGCTTCACGCATGGTATCCATGCTCAGTCCGTCCACTTTGATGTCCATTTGGACACCGCAAATCCCGTCCCGGGTTCCTGTAACCTTAAAATCCATATCACCCAGGTGGTCTTCATCACCCAGTATGTCGGTGAGGATGGCATATTTACCATCAGTGGAACGCGTAATTAATCCCATGGCCACACCACTGACGTGTTTGGGAATGGGAACGCCTGCATCCATGAGCGCCAGTGAACCGGCACAAACCGTTGCCATGGAGGAGGATCCATTTGATTCCAGGATATCACTCACCACACGAACCGTATAGGGATAATCATTTCCGGGCATCATTTTCTTGAGGGAACGCATGGCCAGATTGCCATGCCCGACTTCCCGTCGGCTCTGACCGCGCATCATTTTCACCTCACCGGTGGAAAAGGGCGGGAAATTATAATGCAGGAAAAACTTAGAATCGACGGATTTAGCCGCACTTTCCACCAGGAGTTCATCCAGCGGGGTTCCAAAAGTCACGGTGGTCAGGGACTGTGTTTCCCCCCGGGTGAACAGGGCTGATCCGTGGGGGGTAGGAAGGGGGTCTACTTCCATGGCCAGGGGTCTTACCTGGTCTAATTTTCTGCCATCCAGCCTGGTACGGTCATCCAGGATCATGTGACGGACGACTTCCCATTTCAGGTCCTCATAATATTTCTTAGCCAGTTTCTTATCCTTATCAGTGGCCTCTTCGCCCAGACTGGCCATGATTTCCTCTTTCAGTTTATCGTAGGCATCGCTGCGTTCATGTTTACCGCTGGCGGATTTTGATATTTCATAAACCCTGTCCTTGGCAAAGGCATAGACCTTCTGCTGGAGTTCCTCATTTTGTTCAGGCTTCTTATAATCCCTTTTGGAATGCACACCGGCCAGGTTCCTGAGGTTTTCCTGCGCCTTGATCTGAATGCGGATGGCATCATGGGCAACTTCCAGGGCCTTCACCAGGTCCTCTTCGCTGCACTCTCCGGCTTCCCCTTCCACCATCATCAGGTTCTTGTCGGTAGCGGCAATGATAAATTCCATATCAGATTTTCCGAGTTCTGTACGGCTTGGGTTGACTACAAACTGACCATCCACCCGTCCGATTCTTACTTCGGATATGATTTCTTTAATGGGAATATCAGAAACGGCCAGGGCGGCTGAGGCTGCCAGGCAGGCCAGCGCGTCGGGCATTACTTCAAAATCGCTGCTGACCAGGCTCACCAGAACCTGTACCTCGCAGAGGTAGTCTTCCGGGAACAGGGGTCTCAGAGCGCGGTCGATCAGGCGGCTGGTCAGGATTTCATAATCGTTCAACCTGGCTTCCCGTTTGAAAAAGGAACCAGGGATACGTCCTGCAGCGGCAAATTTTTCCTGGTAATCGACAGAAAGGGGAAAGAAATCCTGCCCTTCTTTGGGATCTTTATTGGCTACGACCGTGGCAAGAATGATACAATTTCCCTGACGCACCGTAACGGCTCCGTCAGCCTGACGGGCCAGTTTGCCGGTTTCAATGGTGACTTCTCTGCCACCGCCTATGTCAAATGTTACGTTAATGGGTTGCGAAAGCATATGGCTATTCAACTTTGTTGAACCATGGATGGCTCAGGCAGATCCAAGCAGCAAACCACAATTCGGGTTTAAAAATTAAATGATAATTTCTGAAAAATACCTGCATACAGAAAAAACTATTCCCAACCGGCATTCAGTTGGGAATAGTTTTGGTATGCATAGTTTCTTATTTTCTGAGTCCTAATTTTTCGATCAGCTGACGGTAACCCTGCAGATTCTGTTTGCTCAGGTAAGTAAGTAAACGCTTCCTCTTGCCTACCAGTTGCATCAGCCCGCGATGGGTGGAGAAATCTTTTTTGTTGGTTTGCAGGTGCTGTGAAATGCTGTTAATCCTTTCGGTTAACAGGGCAATCTGGCCTTCAATAGAACCAGTATTGGTGGCTTTGCCACCAAAATCGCTGAAAAAAGTTGCTTTTTTTTCCGTTGTCAAATAAGGCATCTCAATTTTTTTTAAACATCCAAATAATATTCCGCTAATTTCGGCGGCAAAGGTAGAGGAAATATTCTGTATTTTGAAATTCTAATTAAAGTTAATCGCTCAGTCAAAGGGCAGAAATGGCAAAGTCAGGCTATTGCCGCTCCCCGGCCGGGCCAGCCAAAATACCGTGAAAAAGATAGTTTTTACCGTAACAAATGATCTCAATTATGACCAGCGCATGGCCCGGATCTGCACCTCGCTGGCCTTAAACGGCTATTGGGTTACCCTGGTTGGCCGATTGAGGAAGGATTCCCTTGAACTGACTAATAAATCATATAATCAAAAAAGAATAAAATGTTGGTTTTCAAAAGGAAAGGTATTTTATATTGAATTTAATATAAGATTATTTTTTTATTTGCTTTTTCAAAAACAGGATGCCTTTTGCGCCATTGACCTCGATACCATCCTGCCCGTTTTATGGGTCTCCCGTTTACTGAGTATTCCAAGAATCTATGACGCCCATGAGTTGTTTTGTGAAATGAAGGAAATCGTGGAGCGCCCCCTGGTCTACCGCTGCTGGAAATGGATTGAGCGGGCCGCCGTTCCGCATTTTCCCCTTGGGTATACGGTTTGCGGGCCTATTTCTATGGAATTCAACCGGATGTACGGGGTGCAGTACAGGGTGATCCGAAACCTTCCCTTGTCGGCGGGTCAGCCGACCATTCCACCCGCCCGGGGAAGTTATATCCTTTACCAGGGGGCAGTCAACGAAGGCCGGAGTTTTGAAACCCTGATACCGGCCATGCGAGATGTGGAATTACCCCTGGTCATTTGCGGCGACGGGAATTATATGGAAAAGGCGCGTTCCCTGGTAAAGCAGTATGGTCTGGGTGAGAAGGTCATTTTTACAGGAATGGTCCTGCCCGCCGATCTGGTGAAATATACCCGGGGGGCGGCCATAGGCATTACCTTGTTTGAAAATGCCTCCCAAAGCAATTACCTGTCGCTGGCCAACCGCTTTTTTGATTACATCCAGGCGGCTGTACCGCAGCTATGTGTAAACTACCCGGCCTACCGGGAAATCAACCAGGAGTATGAAGTGGCTGTTCTGGTCGATGACCTTCAGCCCCAAACCATTTCCCAGGCCCTGAACAATTTGCTGGGCGATGATGTTTTATACAGGAAATTGCAATCCAATTGTGTAAAGGCAGCCGCAGTTTATAATTGGCAGGAAGAGGAGAAAAAGCTGATCGGGTTTTACAAACAAATACTGAATTAAAGGTGGAAAAGCATTTACATATTGTTTGCCTCGATGTACCCTATCCGGTTGATTATGGTGGTGTATTTGACCTGTTTTACAAGATTACTGCCCTTGCTGACGCGGGCATCGCAATTCACCTGCATTGTTTCGAATACGGACGTGGTCATCAGCCGGAACTTGAAAAATACTGCGTGGAGGTCAATTATTACCCCAGGCAGCAGGGGCATAAGGGATTTTCCCATAATATCCCCTACATCGTCTGCTCCAGATCCAGCCCTGAATTAATGGATAAACTGCTGTCCGACCAATACCCGATTTTGCTGGAAGGAGTGCACTGCAGTTACCTGCTCAGAGATGAGCGCTTCAGGGAACGGAAGATTTTTTTGCGACTGCATAACATTGAATATAAATATTACAGGCAGCTTTACCACAGTGAAAAGGGGTTGTTCAAAAAACTCTATTACTGGAATGAAAGCCATTTACTGAAGCGCTATGAAAAAGGGATTGCCAACCGGGCCTTCATCATCAGCGTATCAAAAAAGGATGCCCAGAGCTACCGAAGGGAATTCAATGCATCCCGCGTGGAATACCTGCCCGTATTTCTTCCCTTCAGGAAAATCAATCCCCTTGCGGGCAATGGTTGTTATTGTCTGTATCATGGCAACCTCTCGGTGGCAGAAAATGAATTGGCGGCTACCTGGCTGTTGGAAAAAGTCTTCAAAGGGTTGCATACCCCACTGGTGATTGCCGGTAAAAACCCGTCTGCCCGACTGCAGCGCCTCGCTCACGACCATCCCGATACCTGCCTGGTCAGCAATCCCTCCGAACAGGAAATGCAGGATATGATCGCCAAGGCCCAGATTAATATAGTGCCCTCCTTTAACGAGACAGGGGTCAAACTGAAATTACTCAATGCACTCTTTAACGGAAGACACTGTATGATTAACCAGCAGGACACCGAAGATGGAGAACTCCAGTCGCTTTGCCATACCTTCCGGGATGCCGCGGAGTGCCGGGAGAAGGTCAGGTCACTGTATGAAACCCCGTTCACCCGTCATGATACTGCGCTGCGGGAAAACATCCTTTCAGATCAATTTGATAGCCACAGACAAGCCGGGCGGCTCATAGAATGGATATGGTAGCATTATCGAGGACCTGTCCTTTTTCTGTCCTCAAGGTGCGGGCGGGGTATTTATTGATGACCAGGTAATCATGCGTGGCCATTACGATGGTGGTCCCGTAGTCATGGCATATCTGGAATAGGAGCTGCATGATTTCATCAGAGGTTTCCGGATCCAGGTTACCGGTGGGTTCGTCGGCCAGGATCAACTTGGGTGAGTTCAACAGAGCCCTTGCCACATCCACCCGTTGTTGTTCTCCCCCGCTCATTTCAAAAGGTTTCTTAAATCCTTTGGATTTTAGGCCAACCTTATCTAATACATCCGCAATCTTTTCGTCCATGAGCTTTTCATCCTTCCAACCGGTGGCCCGGAGTACGAATTTCAGGTTTTCGTTGACGGTCCTGTCGGTAAGCAGCTGGAAATCCTGGAAGACCACCCCCAGATTACGGCGCAGGTAAGGAACCTTTTTCCAGTCCATTTCCCGGAGATTGAAACCCACCACCTCCGCTTCCCCTTCACTGAGGGGCAGGTCACCGTAGAGGGTTTTTAGCAAACTGGATTTGCCTGTTCCCGTTTTGCCGACCAGGTAAACAAATTCTCCTTTGTTGATCACTATATTCACATCCCCCAGTATCAGGCTGGTACCCTGGTAGATATTTACTTTTTTTAACTGAACGATTACTTCTGCCATATCAAAGGTTGAGTGAAACAAAAGTAGGAAATAAAAGCCTAGGTTCGTCAAGGACCTGTCTTGGCGGGTAATCGGACCTGGCTGTCCCGAACGGGGCGGTATCGCAATAAAACCTGACCAAAGGGGGTACCTAACTAAAAAATTGGGCAGCTCACTCTATAAACCGGCCTATGAAATGCGGGAAGTACCGTCTTCTATGGATGCCATATAAGCTTTTAATTCCTGACCTGAAAAATCCAGGTAGGCCCTGGAGGCGGAATGGATCAGTTCATCAACAGCCTCCTCTCTGACCAGATTCAGGGTACATCCCCCGAAGCCCCCGCCCATCATCCTGGCTCCCAGGACCGAGGGGTTGTTTCGGACATGGTCAACCAGGAAATCCAGTTCTTCACAACTCACCTGGTAAAGATGGCTCAGTCCCTCATGGGTAACAAAAAGTTTGCTTCCAAAAGACCGGAGGTCGCCCTTCCGCAGGTCTTCGCAGGCCTCCAGCAATCGCCCATTTTCCTCCACCACATACTGGCATCGGTGGTAAATCAGCGGGTCTTTTTGCAGAACGAACTCGTCCAGCATTTCCCTGGTTACGTCGCGCAGGCTGCTGACCTCCGGGTGGTGTTTTCGGATCAGGGATACCCCCAGGTCGCACTGCTGCCTTCTTGTATTGTATTCCGAAGAAGCCAGGGAGTGTTTTATTTGTGTATCCATTAGTACTATCCGGATACCTTTGGTCAGAAAAGGCACATACTCATATTGGAGGGACCGGCAGTCCAGCCTGATTACATGGTCTTTTTTTCCGAACATGGAGGCAAACTGGTCCATGATCCCGCATTGTACGCCCGCATAGGCATGTTCTGCCATTTGCGACATTTTGACCAGGGTGAGCTTGTCTAAGCCCGTTGCCAGCCATTCATTCAGCGCCATGGCAGTTGCGCATTCCACTGCAGCGGATGAGGAAAGGCCGGCTCCCAGCGGTATATCTGCGACCAGGGCTGCCTCAAAACCCGGTACAGCGATGCCACGCTGAATGAACTGGTCTACAACCCCCAGTATATAATTGGTCCAGGAACCGGGTATTTTTTTGATTTCCCCCATCGGTACCCGGAATACTTCCCCCAGGTCCAGGGCATGAAGGACGATGGTCTGGTCCTGTCTGGGGGTTAAACTAAGGTAGGCCGCTTTATCAATGGCCGCGGGAAGCACATATCCCTCGTTGTAATCGGTGTGCTCGCCGATCAGATTGATGCGGCCGGGAGAGCGGGTGATGATGGAATGTTGTTGTACATGAGCTTTCAGTTTGGCGGGCAGGTTCAGGGGGGATTGCTTTGGAAGCATAATCAAAAGGACAGTTTAATAAGAATTAGGAATAAGGTTTATTTTTTTTGCGTCTGGGATTTGATAAATGCAGTTTCCCGGGCATCATAGGGTCTTCCATCGGGCCTGAAAATGTCATGAAACCAGACCGGGGGTTCCGAGCCGTCCGGCACGGGAGTATCCCAGGCATACATCGTATTGGTCTTGCCGGCAGTCAGTCCCCAGTTGATGGCACCCACACGGGCCTGTTTTAAGACGGGCAGGATATTGAAAAAGGTACTGTTGTGCAGCCTGGCCATATATTCGGTACAGATCAGCGGGCGGTGGTATTTACGCAAACTGTCGATACAGGCCTGGTGTTTTTTTTCGTCATCATAATTATGGTAGGTGATAATGTCGGAATTGGCCAGCTGAAATGCATTGAACTGGGTAAGTTCCTGGTCCCAGATACCCGCCGATAAGGGTTGAGAGGGGTTGATCTGCCTTCCCCAAAGGAAAATCTTTTGCAACAGGACCATGCTTTTCATCCCGTAGGAGGAGTTGCCTGGTTCATTATAGAGGTCCCACAGCAGGATCCTGTGGTCATCGCGAAAAGTTGACAGGATATCCTTCACATATTTTTCCAGTGTTACCACCAGCTTCGGGTCATCGTAATATAATTTACCGGGATCCCTCAGCCAGCCCGAATTGTGAATTCCTTTCCTGGGGGCAGGCTGGGTACCTGCATGGTAGGATTCATTCCAGCAGTCATCAAAAAAAACGAACATGGTAATTATATGATGTCTTTCAGCAATCTGGAGGTATTGGCTGATTCTTTGTTTGAAGCCCGCCGGATCGATTTCCCAGGCCAGATGGTGCAAAAAAACACGCATGCAGTTAAAGCCGATGGACTCCGCATATCCAAGTTCCCGGCTGATGGTTGCTGTATCAAAAGTCTCTGCCTGCCACATTTCCAGCTGGTTGATGGCAGTAGAGGGGATGAAATCACATCCGGTCAGCCAGTCTTGCTGACTGTACCAGGCATTGGCTTTTTCCGGACTCCATACCTTCCGAGGGTTTTGGCCAAAGGAAGGCGGGAAATAAAGGCAACCCATCAGGACAAATACATAGGCAAATGGTTTCATGAGGCGTATTTGTTTCAAAATTAATTTTAAAAATGAAAATACCCGCAATCCGCCGTTATTTGTTTGGTTCCCTTTGCATCAGCCGGAATCAATTTGTTAGGCAAATGCAAAAAAGGGGATGAAATCTTCATCCCCTGGTAAACAATTATATAGGTCAGGGCCTACTTAATTCTTGGGCTTTTTGTCCATATCATGTACGGTGATAGCATAGGCGCCGTAATAAATGGAAATGATCTGGGTATAAGCCAGCAGCAACGGCTTTTCCCAGCCGCTGATGTCGGCCCAGTATTTTTGGAGCAGGTCAATATTATCGACGGGAATGCAGAGGTAATAATCCTTCTGCGATATTTTGGAACTGACAATCACCAAAATGGCACCCACTTCGTTTTTTTGTTCACGGATCAGGGCTTTTGAAACAAAATTGTAATTACCAAAGGCCCTTTCAAACAAATCATTGAAGTGATAGCCTTTTTTGGGATCGAGGCCTCCTTCGGTTTGCATACGATAACCTTTTGTCACATAATTGTATTCTTCCAGTGTGGTAGGGCTTGCTTTCTGGGCAAAAGTCTGTGAAAGGCAAAGCAGCAGACAGATGTGAAAAATCAGGAATTTCATATTTAATTTTTATTGATCATATCAATAACGGTCGCTGGGGATAATTATTTTACAGATTGTTAAGGCGGGGTGCCGGCTAATATAGACCGCTTGTTTCCCTTTTATTGGCCTGTTGACCGGGACTTGTGGGTAAATGGGAGGAAAATTATCTACAGATTTCCCCATGGGTGGACCAAATAGCGCCTGTAACCGTGTACTTGAATTCTGGCAAGCTTTTTTCCCCTGCCTTGGTAAACGATCAAACAATGAAAAATTCTTTAAAGCCGGTCCTTTCAGTTCTGATGATACTATTGGTTTCCTCTTTTTTTATGACAGGATGTGTGGAGCATCGCTACTATCATGAGCATCGCCATCATTCTGTGGAGTATTATCGCCACAGAAACATGCCTCCGCCCCCCGGAATAGAGCTTGACATACATAACTAACTCAATTCCCCTCTAAAGGCAATGCAGCCACCGGGTCGCTGCGCGTTACCCTGGGCCGGTAATTTAGCTCACTGAAGACCTTATTTTAGAGCAGGGGGTAACCAGAGGAAATTTCCCAGGTTACCCCTGTTTTTTATAAACGGGGCACCCTCAAAACCATAAATACGTAGTTTGCTGCCCTATTTCAGAATCTATGAGGTGTAAACTTGGGATGCTGCTGGTTTTTACCGGTTTTATTTCTACAGGGTTCAGCCAGGTCCGCTTTAAGGATTATGTTTATCCGGACCTGGAAATCCAAAGAAATATCCCCTATATTCCCGGTCAACTGCCACACAAAGGGGCGGCGGCAGGCAGGCTGGACCTTTACCAGCCCAGCGGGGATACCTCTGCCAAAAGGCCGCTGGTCATCTGGCTTCACGGGGGAGGTTTCAAATTTGGTAACAAGACTTCTCGGGGAACTCCTGTATGGAGCCAGACTTTTGCCAAAAGGGGGTATGTATGCGCCGCTGCCAATTACCGGCTCAGCAAAAGGCATCCGCTGAACAATTATAAGGACCTGGTCATGGGATGCGAGCAAGGCGTGGAGGATGCCATGCAAGTGATGGCATTTTTCCGGAAAAATGCCGCATTGTACCGGCTGGATACGAGTCGGTTTTTTCTGGCAGGAAATTCAGCCGGTGCCATGATTGCCCTTCAGGCTGTATACAGCAGTCTGTCCGACCTAAAAGGACTGGCGGGAACCCCCGATTCGCCGGAATTCACCAGGAAGGAAAATACCTGCCAAGTGGCCGGCATCATCAGTTTCTGGGGATCCATTTTTGACTCCGCTTGGATGAAGAATGCACGGGTTCCCATGGTCTTTGTTCATGGAAGCAGGGACAGGGTGGTTCCTTTGGATCAAAAACCCGGCATTGCGATGTACGGAAGCCTGGCAATCCACCGTTGGGCTGATTCACTGGGCATTCCCAACCGGTTGAAAATTGTTGCAGGGCGCGGACATGAATTGCAAAAACATTTTAACCCATTATGGTCAGGAATTTCTGCCAAACGTCGTCAACTGGAAGCAGGCCAGTTTGCAGCTGATTTCCTTTATGACCTTTTCTTTCGGTAACGGTTCCTTTTTTTGGATACCCGGTCAATGAATCACTATTCTTTCATAGCCTCCTTCTCCTTCAGCCTGAAAACGGGGATTCATTCGATGTCCCGCTGAAATATCCAACATCAGCCGGCTGGCACATGGTGCAGACATAACAAACAGGGCCGGCCCGGAAAAAGACTGTTATAAATGTTTACCGGGTAGAAGAATAACCCCAGATATTAAGAATTTGGCCTTTTTTTCCAAGAATCTATATCGGGGGAGCCTCCCTAATGTTGCTTTCATGGTTTTTTTCCAACAGGGGCAGTCCGGTAGCTTTTGACAAACTTCTGGCCAGCCAGGCACCTTCGGGGCTAAAATTCCATACAAAGAGTACTTCAATGGGAAAGGTTTTCCGAACCTGTTCTATGGCCCGCAGCGCGATTTTTTTGGTGAGCCCCTGGTTTCTGAATTCGGGCAGGGTCATGGCCGAACATAGGTAGAGCGCGCGGCAGGGTGTGCCGGGGGGTGTTTTGTCCAGCAGCTCCTTTTCGGAGATGGTTCCGCCCAGAAATGCATCCATGATTTCCCGGGTAGTGGGAATTAACAAAACCCAGCTTGCTGGCCCCTGCGGGGTAGAATATTCCGACAGGGTGGAGGGGTGGAGGCACTGCAGCTGTTCTATGACGGACTCATTGATATTCAGCTGTTGGGGATCATTTTGAACAGCAAAGGTATCGCTGGCCAGCTGCAGCATTCTTTCGTAATTTGATAAAGCCATATTTCAGGGATGGTGGGTTTCAAATGCCTAATTCGGCCTGACCCGGGCCCCTCAAAGTTAAGGGTATTGATCGGGGTAACTGCCATCTGCCGGATCCAAGGGTACTTCCCCAGGCGAAATAGAAGAAACTACCTAAAAGTGAAATGAACTAACTCAAAGGCCTTATATAGGCCTCTATTGCCATACTAGAGGCCCTATGATTGACGTTAATCCCCTGTTATTATCCATTATCCAGGTTTTCTTAAACATCCAAATATGAAAAACAAACTGCCTAAAGCCGTGATATACGGTCTTGCGTTGTTGTTACTGCAATACCTCTACTCCTGTAAAAAAAGCGACACCCTATCTCCGATTAACCCTCCCCAGCGCCAGCCGGTTACCGTACCAGTTTATACGAAAGTACAGTTCAGCGGGACCTCGGCCCTCTCTGCAGCCAGGCAAAATCTGGTAGCGGGTGCAGCCGGAAATAAAATTCTGTTTGCCGGCGGGTTTAACGGACCTTCCTTTTTTTCAACAGTGGATATTTTCGATGTGCCTACCGGTACCTGGACCTCGGCTATGCTCAATGGGGCCAGGGAGAACCTGTCGGCCGCGTCTGCCGGATCGAAAATAGCGTTTGCAGGAGGTTATTCCGGGGATTCCTATTCGTCCAATGTGGATATTTACGATGCCACATCCAATACCTGGTCCCAGGGGCAGTTGAGTGTGGCACGCCAGAACCTGGCGGCAGCCGGTGCCGGCAATAAAATCCTGTTTGCCGGTGGTTTCAATCCCTCGGCCAATGCGGCTGACGTGGATATCTATGATGTATTGGCAGGAACCTGGACAACCAGCCAGCTGAGTGTGCCAAGGGCAATGCTTGCCGCAGCCGCTGCCGGCAATAAGATTGTCTTTGCAGGAGGCACCAATACCCGCACGGGCACCATATATGCAACTGTTGATATCTATGATGTAACTACCGGTGTCTGGTCGACTGCTACGCTCAGTGAAGCCAGGTACGGTCTGAGCGCAGCATCAGCTGGAACCAAGATCGTATTTGCCGGAGGTTCCAATGCTGCCGGAAATTCCTCCGCTGTCGATATTTATGACATATCTACCAACCGCTGGACTACCGCCACTTTGAGTGAGGCCAGGTACGGACTTTCTGCAGCAGGAGGGGGGACCAAGATTCTTTTTGCAGGAGGGTATAGTAACTCCCTTTCTTCCACAGTGGATATATACGATATTACCACCAACAGCTGGACCTCGGGCCAGTTGAGTGAAGCACGCGCCGGTCTGGCAGGGGCTTGTGCGGGAAACAAAATACTCTTTGGTGGGGGTTACCTAAGCTCCGATTTTTCAAAAACGGTGGACGTATTTACCCTTTCAAATTAATTAGCCCTGGTTCCGAGAGCTAAATAATGGCAAAACCTTGTTTTGCCCTTTTTTTTGGCCCGACCCTCCCCGACAGGTGGCACAGCAGGGAAGACTGGGTTGATTTTGGAACCATAAAATTGTTTTGGAATAAAAAAATAAGGGGCATTTATCAAAGGGGCGGTCAGACTCCTTAAAACAGTTTGAGCTGCCGACCAAACGGCAGGGCCTGGGTCGCATTGTCTAAAACAGCGAATTGCGCGCTGTCTATGCAATAAACCGGGGTTTCTTCATAACGCGTAGCAATGATGATTTTCGTCTCTTTGGCATGGGGAGTGAACAGGGAACGAACCAGATCGGGATCATTGTTGTTTTTTGAGAGATGAGCCAGCAGGAGATGGCTCATGAAAGTCGGCCTGTGCCGGGTAAATAGTTCCAGAGCCTGATCATTGGATAAATGACCCATCCCTCCCGTTATGCGCTTTTTGAGGTAGGCCGGGTAGGATCCCTCCAACAACATCTTTACGTCATAATTAGATTCCAGGAATGCGGCATGACAAACCTTAAAATAGCGAATCAGGTTGTCACAGATTATCCCGATGTCTGTAAAAACACCGATGGTCAGGTGTCCGTCCGAAATGACAAAGCTGTATGGATCGGAGGCATCATGATACTTTGGAAACGCCGTAATACGCAGCTGACCGATGGCTACCGGCAGGTGGGGGGAGAACGCATAAACCTGGTCCTTATTGAGTACAAGCCGGCCGTTTTGAAGGGTATTGGGGGTAATATATACGGGAAGTTGGTATTTTTTGGAAAGTACCTCCAGTCCATGGATGTGGTCTGCATGCTCATGGGAAATAAAGATGGCTTTGACCAAATGCATAGAGAGCCCCAGGCGCTTCATCCTCTTTTCGGTTTCCCTGCAGGATAAACCGGCATCCACAAGCACAGCTTCCTTGTCATTCCCTACATAATAGCAGTTTCCATTGCTTCCGGAATTCAGAGAGGCGATATCTAAAGGCATAAGACTAATTAGCCGGCAATTTATGTTATTATAGGCTGGGGCTGCTAATAAATTCGCCGGCAGATTTTGGCAAAATATCGCCCCCCTGGTAAGCATAGCCCGCAATTTTCTTTACCGTGGCAAATGCCTGGCATAAAAAACCACTACCATCGGTAGTGGTCCCGGAAATGATTCCGGCAGATATTTGAATGGAGTAACCCGGTCAGGCGATACCAACCGAAGGTTTCCATGAATGATCTGTAGATAGCATGAATACCTCCTTTTTCTTTGATGAATGATAAAATTATAAAAAGAACCATTGAATAACAAAACCTAATTCCTTTTTTTGGGATCATATGCCGGCTCCGTGAACTCACGCCCGCCCGCCGGCAGTCCCGGGTTAAAATTAGGCCCTTGTAAGCACGGACCCTTTCCTTCATTAAAAAGGCCGGGGTAATCACCCCGGCCTTTATCCCAACCTGATGAGCAGGCTTAATTATCTGACTTTAATGAATTTACGGGCTGTTGATTGAGAACCTGCGACCACCCTGACGATATAGGTTCCCTGGGGAAGTTCTGCTACATGAATGGTTTCCGTTTGCGGGGCAGAACCGTTGGTCTTGATATGGACCAGGCTGCCATTGAGGCTGTATACGCTGTAGGTGACCGCCTTGTTTTGCCATCCGGCGGGGATGGAAACCTGCAGATCCGTTGTAGTGGGGTTGGGGAAAGTAGAAACGGTAAGCTGCTCTGATTCATTTTCATTTCTTACAGTAACTACTTCAGAATAAAGGTACTTACCATTCATATCTACCATTCTCAAGCGATAGTATATGATCCCCGCGCTGGCGGTTCCAATCTTATCATCGAAATGGTAATTTTGCTTGATTCCGCTATTGCCATCTGCGATTACAATACCCTGTTCATCGTAGGACTGACCATCAAAACTACGCTCTACTTCAAAATGACTGGCTTCCCTTTCCATGGTTGTTACCCAATTGAGGGATACTCCATCACTGTTAATATTCTTTTGGGCTGTAAAAGATTCCAGAAACACAGGCAACAGGTTAAAGATGGCGGAATAGTTGAATTTCTGAAACCAAAGGCAATTCATACGGTTGGCAGCACCGGTAGAACCGGAGGTAATCTGGGCTCCGTACCTGATGGTAATAGAGCTCACGTTCAGGTATTTTGCGGTTACCATCACGGTTTGATTGGTTGTATCGATACCGGGTGCGTTGAAAGTAGGCGCTGTGAATTTTTCGCCGCTGATAATGGTGCCTGCGCTTCCTGCCACACCGATTGTATCGGTAACCATCCCGCGAGTGAGGCTGCTGGGACTGTTTTCAGTATAAGTTGCAGAACCAAGGGCCGTGAACTGCTCCTGAAGGGTACCACCGTCACCATCTACGTCAACGGCAGTTATGTAAACACTGTCCTGCACGAGGGGCGCCAGGGTGCCCGGCTTAACAAACTGAATGTTGAATTCCATCCACCAGCTGGCTGGACCGCTTGCATTTCCGCCGTTATAGGTAACCATTGGCTGAAAAGCCTTTCCATAACCGGAACCGGTCATATCCACCGTGTCCAGGGAGACAAGGTTTGAAGACCTCTTATTAATCGTCACCAGGGCGTCTACGCCCGAGGCAACATTTGAAAATTTGTACACTGCACCATCAGCACCATTCGTACCAGAATACAGTACGGGGTTTTGAAAGCTATAATTTTGAGAAAAGGAAAATGCGCTGATTAAGCAACTGGCAAATAAAAGAAGCGCTTTTTTGGTAAGGGTCTGGGTTGTGTTGATTTGTTTCATGGTTGGGATTTGAGTATATAAAAGCCAATATGCTGCCATAATTATAAATACCTAGTATACATATGGTTATACGTTTATGACTTGACAAAATATTCCCATATTGGGAAAATTGATCTCATTTAGGAACATATTTCATGACTGGAATGCTGGAAAGAATGATCAGGGGAGTGGAAAAGGGTCCTTTGGTATCCTTATATTGATTAATTGATTAAAAGAAGTTCCCACAGAAGGAATTGTCCTGAATTTGGATGCTAAGGGGAAACCAATAAATACTAATAAGTGACAAATGCTTTCCATTAAGAGGTCAAACCATTCTTTTCTTATAACGGCTTATGCCTGCTGTAGTGAAGGCGAAACTGTCCGGTTTTTGCAGTTTGGCTTTATCTGGAATGTATATTGCTCAAAGTGACTTCTGAAATGCCGATATAGGAGGCCAGGAATTTTCTTGGAACTCTTTGTAAGATGTCCGGTTCGTTTTTTAACAGATATTCATACCGTTTCTTGGCTTTAAGGGAGCGAATTGACATGGCACGGCGTTCACTTTTTTGATAATAAGAGGTAATTAATTTACGTCCGTTTATATTAAATGACACGAATCGTTGATAGATATCTTCCAGTTCATTATAAGTTAAATAGTACACAGCGGTTTCTTCGAGCGCCTGAATACTTTCCGTGCTTATGATTTGATCAAAGAAACTGTTTACGGAGATGGCTATGTCCCCCTCTTTCATAAACCAGGCCGATATGTCCTTATTATCTTCGGTATAATAGCAACGGACTAAGCCCTTTTCAATAAAAAAAATATGGCGGGAGATATGCCCTTTTTTGAGTAAATAGGTTCCTTTCTTGAACGTTTTGTATTGTAGAATAGCCAGGAGGTGGTTTTGTAATTCATCGGGTATCACATGAATCTTATTCAAAAATGTCATTAGACTATGCATATTTTGCCAATGTTTGGTTTAAGTATAAAAGAAGTCATCGGCAACAATCTTTCAATCTGAATATAAATATACCTGCTCTGTTTTTTAAAAAAGAACCTGGCACCTAAAAAATAGGGGTAATATTGGTTTTATAAGAGAAAGAAATTAGAAGATTGTAAGTACAAATAACGGATAAGTATATACTATATAGAATGAATGCTATTTATATTTAATTTTTTAGTTTTGAATTTGAAAAGATTGATCAATGAAAAGGTCGCCGTTTCCTTTATCAGCGAAACGATATCTTCAGCATGTCGATGAGGGAGGGGCAGATTTGGACAAGGTTCTTTTTGACTTCATTGGGGAGGGGCTTCATTGGATTTCCCCCGACCCCGGGATTTCAACCACTTTACTTCGTGTCCGCATAAAACCCCTCTGAAATGAGGTTAATCAAGGGGGCAAGGACTGCACATTCATTAAGCGGACAATAGGGTTAAATTTTCAGTTTCGTAAATAGTAAGATTTTGACTAAAAGAAGTAATTTATGCAGAAACTACCACAGAATGCCATCCTTTTCTCCCTAGTATGCCGCCATATTCAAATGGCTGGCCTGTAATGATGGTAGATTCACCCCATGGTAAGACCCGCTTTTTATGGCTGCTTTGTCTGGTCATTCCGGAAATAGGGTTGAAGTGATGGACGGTTTAATGGCAGGCATTGTTCCCCTCATGATGATGGTTTTCCGATTTGATGGCCTTTCAGCAGGAAGTTTTATAATACAGCCTGGTTGATTTGTTTTACTCTACCCTTTCTGCCATGCTGTAGAATCAAGGAGTGAAAATACCTGCCAAGGGGGGTGTTTTCACCTCTAAAGTACATTCAGGCAGACAGTAAATTTGCAATGATACCATTCACTGTTACACCGTATCTATGGTTTTGATCAAGCCAGTATTTCCGCGGGTGGCTATGATTGAAAACCAGTGCATCAAAGGCAGCCTTGCTTATAGCTTGGCTGCCTTCTTTGTCTCTATAAATGAATTGCTGGTCAATGAAAGCAAAGCGGGAGAATTATACATAAATCCGAGGTCAGGTATGAAGCCTTTTCGGCAACTGTTTTGCCAGTTCCCTTTAGCCTGTCTGCACGGCATTCGTTTGATGTAAAATTCATTCAGTGAGTATGATACACACCAAACAGGATGAGGGAGAATAGAATTAATAAGTATAAGCCGTAACGGTAAATTGGACAAAGTCCTTTTTTATTTTATCAAACGATTTTCTGAAAGCAAGGTACCTTTTCTTGAGGTCCGTATGTTTGTCTTCCAAAAAGGTTTTACGGCTTAATGAACTCATTTGCCTGGCATCCGCGGCCAATTTCATCTTTAGCAGGTGCATGACATGTTTAAGTTCGTCCATTTCCATTCTTTGTTGCACAAAGTCCTTCTTGAAACGATCAGAATCATTTTTTACCTGGGCGTTTATTTTCTTTCCTTGTAACTCTTCCAGATAGTCTCCAAATATCCGCAGGATCGTAATATCATTGTTTAATTCGGCAATCCAGAGCCTGTAGCGTAAGTGGAGGCTCATGAATGTGGGTGTATTGGGCATAGCAATTTTTTAGAGAAGCGACTTATTAATTAAATCTGGAGAAAGTTAATTCAAAATTTACAGATGTCCTTATTTTATAACATTTAAAGAAATGAGAAACTATCAAAAATGGTTCATCCAGCGAGATAATCCGGTGGCAAGGGATGGATCAATTAAGCAAGGCTTAGCTGAATGGTTGCCGGTGTTTTAGCTGATCCTTGATAACAGGCTGCCAATTTTCGTTTTTTGTTTACCCATATTGTGTATCTTAGAACCATGACTTGTAAGCATGTAAATTATTTTTAATCAGTTGTTTATATGGTTGGATCCACACGCAGGATTCAGTGGCCAAGGGCGAAAAAATGCTATTTATCGATAACTAACGCACTAAAAATAACCGGATATGGTCAAATCATCCAGAAGGCAATTTTTACAGGCTTCTGCCGCAATTATGGCAAGCTACTATGTCTCTTCGGCATTTAAGCGTTTAGGACCAAAACTGAATTTGTCCTTTTCTACCCTGGGCTGCCCGGATTGGGAATTCCGGAAAATCGTGGATTTTGCCTCGGCCCACCAGTACAGTGGCCTTGAGATCCGGGGTATCCAAAGACAAATGGATCTTCCCCTGTGTGAGATATTCAGTAGTCCGCAAAACAAAAGGGATACGATGAATATGATGCGCGACTATGGCCTCCAATTTGTAGACCTCGGGTCATCTGCTACCTTACATTTTTCCGATCCAAAGGAACGCTCCAAGAACCTGGACGAAGGGCGACGGTTTATTGATTTGGCCCAGGAACTTAATTGTCCATTTGTACGGGTGTTTCCTAACCTCTTTCCCAAGGACCGTGAAAAAAAGGAAACCATGGACCTGATTATTAAGGGCCTGCTGGAATTAGGGGAACATGCAAAGGGCAGCCAGGTATCTGTATTGATCGAATCCCATGGCGACCTGATTCATACTGCGGATTTGGAAACCGTCATGCGGGCTGCAGGGAATGAACATACAGGTATGATTTGGGATATTACCAATATGTGGACGGCCGGCCGGGAGGCGCCTTCCTTTGTGTATGAAAGGTTGAAGACGTTTATCCGACATACCCATGTCAAAGATGCCCAACTGGTTGGAAACGACCTTCATTATACATTGCTCGGCCAGGGAGAGGTGCCTGTCATGGATGCCCTTGACCTGTTACGGGACGGGGGATATAAAGGATATTATAGTTTTGAGTGGGAAAAGTTATGGCACCCTGAAATACTGGCTCCTGAAATAGCCATCGCTGATTTCTCGGAAAAAATGTACGCCCATTTCAAATAGTGCAGGGGGACTTTTTGCCTGATTATTCAACCATTAAAAATATTGAAACATTATGCCAGGAGATACTTTGCTAGTAAACGGTAAGGCCCAAAAGCAAAACAGTTATGATGCCATCATTGTGGGTTCCGGAATTACAGGTGGCTGGGCTGCCAAAGAGCTCTGTGAAAAGGGGCTCAGGGTCCTTTTGCTGGAACGGGGCGAACAGGTGGAACATCCCAAATATCCCACTTCTACTATGAATGTCTGGGAATTCAGCCATAGGGGACTCTTGACCCGGGAAGATAAACAGAAACATTTCATACAGAGCCGGCACTGGTCTTTTCGTGAAGACAACAAGCATTTCTATATCAATGACCAGGAAAATCCTTACCAGGAAACCAAACGTTTTGACTGGATTCGCGGAAATATAGTAGGAGGTCGTTCCCTGCTGTGGTCCAGGGCTTGCTACCGCTGGAGTGACCTGGATTTCGAAGCCAATGCCAAAGAAGGTATCGGGGTAGACTGGCCCATTCGATACAGGGATATTGCACCCTGGTACGATTACGTGGAGTCCTTCATCGGGGTAAGCGCCAGCTATGAAAAGATACCCCAGTTACCCGATGGTAAATTCCTGCCTCCCTTTGAAATGAACGCCGTTGAAAAGCTGTTCAAGCAAAAGACGGAATCAAAATTCCCGGAACGTAGGGTTATCATAGGAAGGACCGCCAATCTGACAAGGCCAATTCAGGGCAGGGGACAGTGCCAGGCGCGGGATCTGTGTCACCGGGGGTGCCCGTTTGGGGCCTATTTCAGTACCAATGCATCCACCATTCCCGCAGCTTACGCCACCGGACGATTAACGGTCAGACCCCATTCCCTGGTCAATCATGTGATATACGATGAAAAAATCCAGCGGGCAACCGGGGTGGAAGTACTGGATACCAGTACCAATCAGACCATCCAATTCCATTCCAGGATCCTTTTTCTAAATGCCTCCACGGTGGCTACTGCTTTTATCCTGCTTAATTCCATTTCTTCCCGGTTTCCCCAGGGACTCGGAAATGGCAGTGATCAGGTCGGGCGCAACCTGATGGATCACCATAAGGGACTATCCGCAACTGCTTCAGTGGATGGATATCTGGACAGTTATTACTTTGGAAGAAGACCTACCAACATTTATATTCCCCGTTTCCGGAATGTAAATAAAAGAGATACAGCTTATCTCAGGGGCTTTCATTACGGGGGAAACGCTTACCGCAGCCGCCCGGATGGGGCTGGTCAGCTGGGAGCGCCCCTGAAGAAAAGCCTCAGCGAACCGGGACCCTGGAAAATGAGCCTGTATGCCTTCGGTGAATGCCTGCCCTACCAGGAAAACCGCGTTACCCTTCATCCCGTGAAAAAGGACACCTGGGGAAGACCCCAGCTTCAATTCAATTGTGAGTTTAAACAAAATGAATTGTCCATGCACAAGGATATGGGCTCTACAGCAGCAGAGTTATTGGAGTCGGCCGGATTTTCCGACATTCATATCAACAACGAAATTTCCTTTCCCGGAAACGCCAATCATGAAATGGGCACTGCCAGGATGGGCCGTGATCCAAAAACTTCCGTACTCAACGGATTTAACCAAATGCACGAAGTCCCCAATGTTTTTGTAACAGATGGATCCTGCATGGCCTCCGGCTCCTGTGTGAATCCATCACTGACCTATATGGCCCTCACCGCAAGGGCCTGTCATCATGCAGTGGAAGAGCTGAAAAAGCAAAACATCTGAACGGAGGCCAGGCTCATTCATTATAACCAGCCACAGGTCTTTACGCGCGCGTCTATTAAACCTGGATAAATGGTACCCTTGGTTTAAAGTGGAATTCATTTTAAAATGAATTTACTCCCTTTGGGGCCTTTTCTGGAAAGCGATGTAATTTTTGGAGTTACCTTTCAGAAAATAGCATTATCATGGCGTTAGCAAATATTACCAGGGCAATGGTGCTGGAGGGTCCGGGCCTTCCGCTGGTCATGAAATCCCTCCCGCTGCCCGTACCCGCTGCCCGGCAGGTACTCATCCGTGTAATTGCCTGCGGGATATGCAGGACGGAATTGCACATCCTGGATGGAGAATTACCCCACCCAAAGTTGCCCCTTGTTCCAGGTCATGAGGTGGTTGGGCGGATCGCAGACCCCGGGGCTCCTGGGGGAAGGTTTGCCATGGGAAATCTGGTGGGCGTTTCCTGGATAGGATATACCTGCGGCGCCTGTCGGTATTGTCTGCAGGGAGCGGAAAACCTCTGCGAAAAAGGCCTCTTTACTGGGTATACCCTGGATGGGGGATATTCCGAATATATGGTGGCCCATGAAGCCTATTGTTTTCCCCTGCCTACAGGTTTTGATACGGCAGATGCTGCACCCCTGATGTGTGCGGGATTAATTGGCTTCAGGTCTTATGCCAAGATTCCTTCCAGTGCTGTCAAAATTGGCATATATGGTTTTGGCGCTGCCGCGCATATCCTCATACAGGTAGCCAATTTTCAGCAAAAAAGAGTATATGCTTTTACCAGAAAGGGTGATGTGGCTTCCCAGCAATTCGCCATGAAACTGGGCGCAGCCTGGGCAGGGGATTCCCTGCAGACCCCTCCCGAAAAGCTGGATGCTGCCATTATTTTTGCTCCGGAAGGAAGCCTTGTAGTCAAGGCCCTCGAAGATGTGGATAAAGCCGGGACCGTCATTTGCGGCGGAATCCACATGAGCGATATCCCTTCATTTCCCTATAGTATACTCTGGGAGGAAAGGTCTGTGTCCTCGGTGGCCAATCTTACCAGAAAAGACGGCTCCGCCTTTTTGCAACTGGCCAGTGAGTTTCCTATCCATACTTCCGTAAAAACATATCCACTGCTGCGGGCAAATGAGGCCCTTGAGGATCTGCGGCATGGAAGGCTGCAGGGGGCAGCGGTTCTTTTAATGGACCCTTTAACCGGAAATGCGACACCAAGCGCCGGATAGTTTTGATAGGCTTTTTCCGCTATGCCCGTGTATATACAATCTGATCCTTTATCACCGGAGAATATTCCAAATTGCAAAGCATGGATCCAGCCAAGTAGTTGGCGGTTTACTGACAGCACTCATGAATTGTTATGATTTCCATTCTATGAATCCGTTTCCGCTAATGCTATCATTGCACGGATAATTCTATTTGGGAATTGCATTTATAAACGGCTTATCATATGGCATCCTTTCAGGACAATAAACTATCTGTTTTGAAGTATTATCCACTCTTCAGCGTCAATGGTGCATCCAAGGATGTTTTGCAGGAGGTTCAAAGGCCTCCGATAAAAATTAATAAACCGTCCGCTGAATTATGGAGTGAATTGAATCAGTTGGCCCATGCATATCCCTTCTGCATCATGTACAAGCCCAAAACCAATGATCCGCTTTAACCATTGGGGATCTCAATGGGCTGGCGACGGGAGTTTCCCAGCCGGGTTACCTGCGGTTTTATGGGCCTATGGGGGAAGCCTTAAGAGACCTTTTGTTATTTTACATTACCCGAAATTAACTTCTAATCCCCTCATTTCAGGGACTTTCGAAACGGGCTACCATGAGAAAGTTGCTTACCGCTATGTTCAATAAAAAGGTAATGGGTATATTTTCCTATACTCCGGCTGCATTGCCGACTCTATTTTTCTGCCTGGTTTCCTCATCCTTATTGTATTCCCAAAGTCCGCTTCGCATAGGTTATTCCAGTCCTATACATGATTCCGTATTTCAATTAAAGGCCCTGAGGCCCCCAAAAAGTTTTGGCCGAAGCAGCTGGCAATTGGGTCTGGTAGAAATTACCCCCTGGCTTGTTGATAACTATGTGAGGAATGAAGACTATACCCATATTTCCTTGCAGACCATCTCTTACAATATCAGGCCGGGCAATTGGGCATTTGACAATGATCCTTTTGTTACCAATCAATTTGGGCATCCCTATCATGGAAGTATGTTTTACAGTGCATTCCGGGCAAACGGATATGACTTCTGGCAGTCTGTACCTGCCGCATTTGTGGGCAGTTATTTGTGGGAAACCTTTTCTGAAAACCAGGCTCCATCAACCAACGATTTCATAAATACAGGTTTTGGAGGTGTTATACTGGGTGAAATGACCTTCCGGTTGTCCAACAGAATAATAAATGAAAGAAGCCGCGGCCTGAAAAGACAAGTCAGTGAAGTGTTGGGTTTATTGGTAAACCCCCTCAATGGACTCAACCGTATTATGGATTACCGGTGGGGAAAGGTCGCCGGTCAATGGGTGGAAAAGGACTCCTCAAAAATATTTATGGAATTTGATGCGGGAGCCAGAAGATTCAAAGTGAATAGCGGGGATGGAAATCTGGGGTTTTATGGTCATATCAAATTTCTTTATGGTACACCATTCGATAATTATAAGAAACCATTCAGCTATCTAATGATCAATACGGAATTCGGTAAGGATGACAGTTCGCTGGTCAATATCTTGACAGTATATGGCTCTGTGGCAGGCTGGCAATTACAGGACAGGGGCAGGGTTCGTCACCTTGCCCTGGTGACCCTGAATTATGATTTCATCCGCAACAAGGCTTTCTTTTACAGCTCCCAGAATATTAAAATCAACCTTTTTTCAGAATTCCGGGTTACTGGCAAAATCAGTATTAACACTACGTTTGGAACGGGTGTGGTCATTCTGGCAGCCGTGCCTGATATCTATATAACACCCGATGGAAGGAATTATGACTATGCTTCCGGGGCAGCCTTTAACGGAGGCGGCATGATCAGTTTATCTGACCGCATCTTTTATAGCCTGGACTACAAAGGGGCCTGGCTGAAAACCCTTAATGGAAGTGAATCCCAATATTACCTGCACATTGTAACCAGTGAATTCAGGTACAGATTGAATCCCGGTTTTTCCGTTTGTGTTGCTCCGGGTTATTATTTCTTAAAAGGGAGATACAAGTATTATCAACAGGTCAATACCTCTTATCCCTACCTTAGAATTTCTGTACGTTTCGGCCTCAACTTATAATGTAAACCCGAAACCAGCGCTGCTGTCAAACCGGGTTGGCTCAATGGTTGGCCGGGGGATATTTAATTTGGAAAACCGGCGGAACAATAGTCAGTCCGCAGAATGACAGCTATCATTACCTGCCGGTAATTTAAAAGCTAGATTTAAAATAAAATTATGGAAAAGATAATGATTGCCATGGATAATGGACTCATCCATGAAAACACAGTTCGTTTTGCCTGCTATCTGGCCAAATTGACCAATTCCGGTCTGACCGGGATATTCCTGGAAGATATGGTCATTTCCGATACGGTGTTTGTCCAGGAGTCAGCAGGGCAGGTTACCATCCGGGAGTCGGTGATACTGGATGATCCCTCCGATGATATGGACGAACAGTTGGAGGAAAATATGGATGTTTTTGATGTGATCACCCGGCAGGAGGGTGTGGAGGCGGTAATGGATTTGGAGGAAGGAATCCCGGCTGTCGAACTGCTGGACAAGACCAGATTCGCAGATCTGCTGGTATTGGATGCACGGACTTCCTTTTCAGCTTACTATGAGGGAGCTCCCACCCGTTTTGTCCGGGATATGCTCAAAGATGTGGAGTGCCCCGTTGTCATTGCTCCGGAGCAATTCAGCGGAATAGACAATATCCTGTTTTGTTACCACAGAAGTAAATCCTTTGTTTTTGCCATTAAACAGTTTCTATACCTGTTTCCTACCTTAAAGGGAAAACATGCCAAAATAGTATTTATCAATGAGCAAGATAAACCTGATCAAGAAGAGCAAGATGCATTGACAGACTGGCTGAAATGTCATTTTTCGGATGTCGAGATACTCATCCTGGCTGGGGATAGCAGGCGGGCTTTTTTTACGTATCTGCTTACCAAGAAGACGGATTTTCTGGTTATGGGCGCTTATGGAAGGGGATTGCTGAACTCATTTTTTGAATCGGATGAGCAGCAGGCCCATACGACTACCAGCCTGCCTATATTCATAGCTCATTATTGATCATAACCTGGACTAAGGAAGTCATTTATCCTTCATAGGGGTTTATAAGGCACAGTTTGGTAGAAGGCATGCCATACTGTGCCATTCCCGATATATGCCAGCCTGGCCTTTGGGAAAAATTACAAATTGTCTTCCTACACTTTTACCGTGCTGGTTATTTGTTCCGGAGGATCTTTACGGTGCCTGATTTGAATGTCCACCTGGCGGGTAATTTCTTCCAGGGCTTCCCTGGCGGCCGTTTCATAGGTGTCCGATCTGTTGCAAACCCAGATGGTATCCCCGTAAATGATCAGTTCAATTTCACAGATTTTTTCGTGTTCCTGGTCCAAAGACACTTGATGGAAACTAACCTTTGCTTCCACGATCTCCGGATCCAGGCGGTGTAAGGTCAGGAGTTTTTCTTTGACCTGGTCTGCTATCCAGGGCTTAATTGTATGATGAGGCAGGCTGATCTCTATGTGCATTGCAATGAATTTGGGTGTGCTGTTAATGGAATTAAGTACCTAAAATTAGAATACAAGAAATCCTTCGGATATGAGACCTGTCATGGGTAAGTCTGACCCCCATCAATGCAGGCCCCGGGGAACATAAAGGGAATGGAAGTTAGGAATTCGAATCTTATATTTCAGAGCGACAGATCAGTTTTGCAATTTGTTATATAATAGGTATTTTTATAATTAATGATAAGTGGCGGGGATGGGTTCTGTCCTGCCGGCCTTTGTTTATTAAGGCTTTTCCCTCATTTTATCTAAACCATTAAACCATTCTGCTTTGAAACTGTCTCCAAGACTACTCATCCTTTCCTGCATGCTGCTGTTAAGTACTTCAATTTCTGCCCAATTGCAATTTGACCGGCTGTCCTTTAAGGGATTCAACGCCACGGGCTTCGGTGGATTTTTTAATTTTTCCGTACCCGTTTCCGAGGCGGATTATATTACCGGTGAAATGGGTCTGGACGTATTTTCCAGCAATGGAAACAATGTGGTATTGGTTCCCCTGTTGGCAGGTTATCGATATTCGATCAATAGAAGCGGCACCGGATTTTATGTTGAACCCAATATTGGGTACAGTATCGGCGCAACAGATATCCAGCTGCAGGATGCGGGCGGAAATTACTACGATCAAAAGATTTCAGGGGCAGCTACCGGGGTGGGGGTAGGTTATTTGTTTGAGCCTGCTGGCAGAATCCAGTTTAACCTGGCAATACGTTATGAGCATGTATTTGGTAATGCGGGCCAGAATCTTCTTTCTTTCCGAATATCCCATGCATTCACTTTTGGCCGGCGCCAATAGAATTCCATGCTAAGTGCCCTGCCAGGATGCTCAGCGGGTTAATCAGGCTAATCCTTATTTAACTTTCACAAAAAAAAACACCATGGGTTTCATAAAGTTTGGATGGGTGACTGCGATTACTGTTTTATATTTTTTCTTTGGAGACTGGGTGCCATTTAAAGGAGACGGATGTAAGATAGAATTTCCGGGCACACCCACCAGCCAGGTCCAGTCTGTAAAGACGGCCCTGGGGGATTTGACCATGAACATACATATGTATGAGGTTCCCGCCGGTGCCACCGATGATAATTTCCTGTATGGACTCATTGATTCGGAATACCCGGACAGTGTTATCAATTCCGATAAAAAGGAACTGTTGGACCAGTTTTTCAGAAAATCTGTAGATGGAGCTGTTTCCAATGTACATGGTCAACTGCTCACCGAACAGACAATCGGCCTGGAAGGCTACCCGGGCCGGGATATCAGGGTTAATTATCAGCAAGGAGTCGCTGTGATCCGGATGCGCTTTTACCTGGTAAGAAACCGGCTGTTCCTGCTGCAGACCATCACAGACCCAAAAAAGGAATCCAATCCATCTATTGGCAGGTTTTTTGATTCCTTTAGTCTGCTACGATAAAATCAGGCTGGATGGCGGACACATGATTGAACCCGGGGACTGATCCGGTATGCAGATTGTACTGATTTAGTTTCGAACTGACAGATACCCGTATTAAGACAGATCAGTAAACTGTTTACCTCCTTGCAGGTGGAATTTGGTCATCGCAACGGGTAATGGTGAATAAGAGGATCATATCTGGTATTTTTCAGGAATTACGAAAAAAATCCATGGTTTTTCTTAGTATTTACCATGAACCTGTCAATATAAATTGGTGCGTTTTTAAAAGATTATCTAGTTTTCAGATTTATGGAAGCGATCCTTCAATTATTAATCATCCTGGATTCTACTGAACCTCCCATCTGGCGGAGGGTGCAGGTGCCTGCGAAAATAAATTTCAGGGAGTTGCATGAGGTACTACAGGTTGCCATGGGTTGGGAAAACCTTCACCTGTATGAATTTAATTGTGAGGGCTACAGGATCGGGGAAATTCTGAATGAGCCGGAATTGGAAGGATTTGGAAGTAACGAGTTGCTTGACGCAGACACCACCCTGATTACAGACCTGATCCAGGAGAATAGTGAGCATTTTCATTATACCTATGATTTTGGTGATTTCTGGGAGCATACCGTCGTAATGGAAAAATCAATGCCGGCAGACCCCGCTGTATTTTATCCATATTGTTTGGGTGGGGAAATGTCCTGCCCGCCGGAAGATTCAGGAGGAATAAGGAATTATTATGATTATCTGGAGATTCTTAAGGACCGCAAACACCCTGAGTATAATGAATCGCGGATTTGGGTTGGCAGGGCTTTTGATCCATTGAAATTTGAACCGGACAAGGTCAACCGTCGGTTACGACAACTAAAAACAGGAATGTAGGAATTGGCAATAAGACAAACCTGGTTTGTTAATCCAATAGGAAGCTTGAAAATCACAAAGTGGGTCTGAAATGCCCCAAGAATCACTATGCCGGAATTTAATGGGGTGATTTTCAGGGTCATGGATTCTTCTTTTATCCTTTTACCGTTTATCAGGGCCTGGAGCAGGGAATTGTGACTACGTCCTGGGCGCCTTCATATGATGACCGGGAGCAGAAAAAACCAAGCGAATACCATGGGGAAATAATGCAGCACTAATCTTATTGAGGAGATATCATTACCGAACCCGTTTGCCGGAAAAAATCAATAAGCATCCACTTCAGTTTAATGAAATGGAGAGTTAGTCTGCCAAACCCAATTTACCATAATGGTTTATATGCGCAAAACCGCCAATTTCTCGTCGAACCCTTAGGTATTTTGGCGAAAAAAGAGGGTACCCCAAACGAAAGGAAATGGCGATTTTCAGAAAATCAGGGATGTCCAGCATCTTTTTTATTTTCATTTCAGGTTCTTCTGCGCTCAGTGCGCTTACCACATGTAAACCAATGCCAAGCGAGGCTGCCATGAGCCACATATTTTCGAGCACACACCCGATACTCATGATACCCAAGAAATCCCCTTCGGAGGCAGGTGCCCTTTTTGCAGGGTCGTATAACAGCATAATCAAAGCAGTACACGAAAGCAATTGATGATGCCTTTCTGTTTGCGAATCGGTATTTTCATTTTGAATCTTAAGCGGTATTTGATTTGGTTTCAGCCAGGATTTGGGAAACATAGTGGCGAGCACACCCGTCTTTTTACACTGTAGTTCTTCTTCAGAAAAGGAGAGCTGTAGATAGTTTTCCTGGATGAAGCTTTTTGAGACCGGAAATTCAATCTCGCTGATTTGTTTGAGTATTTTATTGTCATCAACTACCAGGGCTTCGAAATTTTGCATGTTATGCGCAGTTGGTGCCCAGCTTCCGGCCTCGAGAATTTGCTGAAGATCCTGCCTGGAAACGGGTGCCTTAGGATCAAAAGGGGTTCTGGAAGACTGGCGCTCCTTCATCAATTGTAGCAGATCTGTCATAAAAATAGATTGAATTAAAATAAATTTACTGATTCCATATGTTCAACACTGCCCGGAAATGGACTGTTGAATTCATCATTTTGTCATAAGCCCTGGCAATATCTTCAAGGGGGAATTCTTCAATCATGGGTAGCACTCCGGTCAGCAGGCTGAATTTCAGGGCATCCTCCATGCTGCCGCCTACCCATCCGCCAACTGTTTTGCCGCTCAAAAATTGCGAGGAAGAAATTTGCAGAACATCGCTGGTACCCGTAACGATAATCATTTTCCCATTACTACTCAGTCCGCTCACCAGGGCGGATATTTCATGGCCGTTTGGAGCAGTGCAGAGGATTACTTTCGCTCCCCCCAGTTTTTGTAAAGCCTTGCAGGCATCTTCTGATGCTGAATTAATAAAATGATGGGCTCCGAGTATCTTCGACAGTTCTTCCTTGCTTTGGCTGTGCGATATAGCGACTGTTCTAAAACCAAGCTTTGATGCATATTGAACGGCTAAATGCCCAAGGCCACCGAGGCCATGAATGGCAACGAGGTCTCCTCCTTTTGCGCCACTATTTTTTAGGGCTCCCAAAGTTGTTCTGCCTGCACATAAAAGAGGCGCCCCATCCATACTGCTTAACTCATCAGGAATACTCACTGCCACTTCCTCCCGGGCAATCATATATTCTGCGTAACCACCATCTGTGGTAATGCCTGTAATGATTGCATTCTCACAAGCCCAGAAATCCCCCTTCAGGCATGCGTCGCATTTGAAGCAGTGCCCTCCGTGCCAGCCAACGCCAACCCGCTGCCCTTCCTTCCATTTTGTCACCGTCTTCCCCAACTTTGTTATTATGCCAATCACTTCATGACCGGGTATTCTCGGGTATACTAAATGAGGAAACTGGCCTTCTTTAATGATGGCATCACCATGACAAATACCACAAGACTGTACTTTTACCAGTACTTCATTGTCTTTAGGCTCAGGTACCGGCCAATCAACAATCGTGAAGGGGGCACCGGGTGCGCTTACCAGAACGGCTTTCATTTTCAGCACTTTTGTAACATTAAATTCTACTACAATGGAACTTTTTGAAAATACCCCTAACCGGGATAACGATAAAATGATGTATAACAATAAATTAGATGATAACAATCATTTTTGGCGGATTCCAGCGATTGACACTTTTTCAACATACTATTATTAAAATAGGTCTGGAATTTGTATAACAACTGTCTATTACTGGTTACCAATAATTAAATGGACCCTGTCCGCAGGGCAGGGTCCATTTAAGAAGGCTGCTATTAGAAGATTATAGACGCAAAGTTGTAGTTATTTTATGTAAGGGCGGTTTTGTATTGTGGAACGCTTTGACATCCACAAAAACAAAAACCCAAACATGGCGGTGATAATGAAACGAACCAATTGCAAGGAAAGTACCGGTGCATTCAAATGAATATTCCCTATGATTTCCTCCTGGATGGAGTTGCCAGCTCCATGTGCGATGGCTGCGGGAATAAAACTTCGGCTTTTGAAGGTCAGCCAACCCAGGAAAAACGAGTCCGAGATCAACTCGATGGGCGACAATATAAAACTCCCCAGGAAGGGGTGCTCCGGGAAATTGTAAGCGGCGAGTTGGGCGGGCGGATGCCGCATAGACCAGATCAACCCCAACCCGGCGATCCCTTTGATCATACCGAACCGCTGGGTGAATAGGTACTGTAAGAATCCGTGCCCTGCAAACTCTTCCCCCGCCGCAGGAATGGCGTTGATCAGCGAATAGAAAATACAGGTGACCAGGATGTTCGCCGTAAATAGCGGCCAGGACTCTGTCCCTCGCCCCAACAGCCAGGGGACGCCGGACTGGGTGACGCCGTGGGAAGAAAATATAACCCATCCCGAATGGCCAGTGCCCATTGGCTGCAAAATTGTAAGTACTACAAATGCACTGATGGTAGGGATCATAAAGGCGACAAAGAAAAGTGATAGGATTATGGAATTCGGCTTCCAGCGCAGCCTGTTTCGCAGCGATCTATTGGCAAGCAGGGAGCCTAAAGTGACCAAAAAAGCACAAACATGGTGGCTAGGAGCCAAGGCTCTGCGCCTTCGACTATTTAATCAAACCCATCGTCATCCAGGATCTCCAGCAGGCTATGGAACGGTTGACCTACTACCGGAACCAGCAAACCCGGCAGCGATTCGATGTGCTAAAACAATCGGAGTCAGGGTTAAAAAGCCAGGAAGACCGTATTGCCTTACCTACGGGTGAAGGGCTCGAATTCATTTTCGTCCACCAAATTGCGCGGATAGAATCAAGCAGTAATTATTCCCGCATCTTTTTCAACGACGGAAAAACCCTGTTGGTGACACGAATGCTGAAGGATTTCGAGAGCCTGCTGCGGCCTTAAGATTTCTTCCGCGTGCATCACTCACACCTGGTCAATCTAAAGCAGATTAAACGATTTATTCGCGGCGAAGGGGGACAGGTGGTGATGTTGAACGGGTACGTCATTGATGTGGCGCGTCGGAAAAAGGAGGAATTTTTGAATTTAATCGGCTATTGAGAGACGGTCGGATGCAGGCTTTCGGCTAACATCAATGCCCAATGCAAAATTGGATCTTGCAGACAGCATAAGCGAACTGTACTTTAAGGATCTAAATTAAAAGGCCGAAATGAAAGGATCCTGTCATGTACAATATCAAATTTCAAAGCGCCGCTGCTCACAGTCGTGCTGCCCGAAAAAGTAACAGGTACAGCCTCCCAAAACCTCATTCGCTGCTTATTGCTTATTTTATAGCGAAGAGCTATCATTTAGCCCACAACCTTTTCGGAATCACCATTCAAATAGGTGATATCCATTTCTTTAATACAATGATTTTCTGCTCTATATTAGGCATCCCATTTTATTATATCCCGCGACTTGTCTTACAAAAAATTTCCCCAGCAATTTATGAGTATTTGAATGGAGTTATTATTCATTCAAAAAATTGATTTTCAATATCCTTCAACTGCCATGACAAAATCCGGTATTTGTAATTCTCTGCCTGATGGTTCACTCCGGGTCCTTTTTCTGGTAAGTTTTTGGCCAATGCAAGAAATGAGATCTAAAAAAAGCCCCCCGGAATAGGTCCGGGGGGCGTGTGTATAACTAGTGTCTGATTACTATTGTTTGATGGCTTTGAGTGTTTTTATTCCACCTGGATAGAGTATTTCGACAAAATAGATTCCCTTGATGAAGTTTCCTCCAAAACGATAAGAACCGGTAGCATCGCCGCGGGTATGGTAGAGGGGGTGACCCATCAGGTCCATGACCAGGATCTCCACTTGCTGGCGGAGACCGCTTTTCAGTTCGAGGTTGAAGCTGCCCACCGAAGGATTGGGGGCGAGGATCATCTCGATCGTGGCGTTGCTGATGTCGCCTGTTTCCGGGGTTTCAGACGCTACAGCGTCTGTGATGGTGGCAACAACCTGGCTGCCGTATCCCACCGTTACCGAAAGTTTACCGATACAACCGTTGGCATCCTTGACGTAGACCGTATAGGTCCTGGCGGCAAGTCCCGTGAAAGTGGCTGAGCTCTGGTAGCTGCTGCCACTGTTGTCACTGTAGAGGTAGGCCCCCGTTCCGCCGATAGCTTTGACCGTAAAGGATCCGTTGGTGGAAGTTTTGGTACTGGCATTGGTCTCGCTGACCCTGGTCACTACGATGGCTGCCGGCTGGCTGATGGACAGCCCGCTGACACTATAGGTGTCCCCGGCATTATCAGCCACTTTTATGCTGAAAGTGCCTGCTGCCAAGGTAAAGGAGCTGCCGGACTGGGACTTGCCGCCGTTGAGGCTGTACTGGTATCCGCCCGATCCGCCGGAGGCGGTCACCGTAAGAGTGGTTGTGCCTCCGTTGCAGGAGATGGTTCCTGTTTTGACGGTGGCGGTGAGCGGGTTATAGACGGTGATTGTCCTGGTCACAGAAGTAGAACAGCCGGCTGTATTGGTGACCTTATAGGTGATCACGGCGCTGCCTGCAGCCACACCGGTTACTACTCCGGTAGAGCTGACAAGTGCGATGGAAGTATTACTGCTGCTCCAGGTGCCGCCTGCGGTGGCATCGCTGAAAGCAGTGGTCAGTCCCCGAATCAACGTGCTGTTACCAGAGATAGCGGCGACGGTGGGGAGGGCATTGATCAGCACTTCTTTGGTGCCCGTAGCACTGCAGCCATTGGTGATGACCGTCAGGGTAAGTTTCACGGAGTCATCGACGTCATGGTCGGGTTCAAGGTCCCCGTCGCTGTCATACATAGCCGCTGTATAGGTGATGGTGCTGGCCGTCTTGCTGCCAATAATGGTACCATTGGAAATCGACCAGTTGTAACTGGTAGCCCCGGAGGCCACTGCCGCGCTATTGCCCGTGGACCCTGAGCAGACCGAAGGCGGTGTAGCGGTGATGGTGGCGTTCGGATAGGCATTGGCCGAAACCGCTGCGCTGCCAGTCATGGGTGCCGTGCAACCACTCGTGGTATTGGACGCGATAACGGTATAAGTACCGCTGACACCCTGGTTCCCAAAACTGATGGCTGCACCTGTTCCGGGTACCGCAGAGCCGGTTGCCAGTCCGCCTTTGAGCAGCTGGTATCTAACCCCTGACTGAGATCCGCTCAGTCCTACGGCCACTCCCGTTCCAGGGGAGCAGAACGCTCCGCCGCCGGTTACCGTAAAGGCGGTGGGCAGAGCATATACTGCAACACCCGCATTCACCGTGGCGGTGCATCCGCCGGAATTGACGGTATAGGAGATCAGGGCGGTACCGGTGGATACACCGGTCACCAGGCCCGTGCTGTTCACTGTAGCCACGGCTGTATTGCTGCTGCTCCAGGAGCCGCCGCCGGTGGCATCGTTGAAGGCAGTGGTTCCTCCGATGCCGCAAATGGTGGCATTACCAGTGATGGAGGCAACGCTCAAAGGCGGGCTGATGGTAAAGGGGACACCCACAGTAGTGGAGCAGCCATTGGCGGTCACGGTATAATAAATCGTAACTCCGGTAGTGGCGGTCACATTGCCAAAAGTGACGGTGCCTGCACTGGTCACGCTGGCAGCGAGGCTCGAAGCGCTCCAACTGCCTCCTGCGGTGGCATCGCTGAGGGTTACCAAAGAACCACTGCAGACGGTCGTGGATCCCGAATAACTAATGGGCGCTACGGAAGGCAGTGGTTTTATCGTCAGGGTGACCGCGGTCCTGCTCAGGCTGGTGCAGGAACCGCTGGAAGCCTCTGCATAGTAGGTTACTGTACCCAGGGCACTCAGTGTCGGGCTGGACACGATATTGCCTCCGGTTAACGCATCGTACCAGGTGATGGTACCACCGGTTGCCGCAGCAGTCAGGGTCTGCAGGGGTGAGAGTGCGCACTGCGTCTGGTCACCACCACTGGCGGGCGCACCAGGTAAGGGATTTACCGTACCGCTAATCAGGATATCCTGCTCCGTTGCCCCTGATGCAGTACAGGCGATATTTCCCGAAGGGGAGCCTGCTGCGCCGGAGGTCATGCGCACATAAATAAGGGTGGAAGAAACCGTCCCGGATACGGGGGGCAATGAAATACTGCCGGAATACCCGGTTCCGGGGGTCAGAGATAGTTCAAAACCTGCCGGGGGCGTTATCACGGCATTGTCCGTCAAATTGATGGCTGAAACGGTAAAGGTCTGCTCTGAAGAAGCACTGCCGGCACAGGCCGTAAAGTTCGCCAGGGATGCCGTTACCGAAATGGTCGGGAGTCCGTTGGTGAGGTTGAAACTAACGGGTGTTGAAGTTCCGCTGGCAGAAGCCGTAACTGCGTAAGGACCACCGAAGATCCCATTGGCAGTGACCGTTCCTGTAATGGCCGTGTTACCTGCAATCGATACCAGGTTACCACCACCAATGGTGGCACTGGCTCCATTTATTGGAACGGTGAAAGTAATTATCCCGCCACTTACTGGTTCACCCGCCGAGCTGGAAACCCTGACTGACAGTGGACTGCTAAATGCTGTATTGATCTGGGTGGTTTGGTTGTTACCGCCAGCCACAGACAAGGTAAATCCTTGGGACTCAAAGGCACCGATGTCCACCTGGTTTACCCGGCCTGACCCGCGCTGGTCGGCAGAAGGTGCTCCGCTGCTCGTTCCTGCATTAATAGCCGGGCTGCCGGGCAGGAGGGCTATGGTCTGTGTAGGGCCGCCATTGTTTGCCAGGCCATTCGGGTCCAGCAGCGGGTTAATCGGAGATGCAATTGAACCGGTCAAGTCAGTGCCAATCCATCCGCTGCTGCCATCTGTCTTGCCGATCAGGTTATTCCCAAGAGAAGTGACCTGGGGAGTAAATGGAGATGCAGCAATAAAAACATCCGGACCACTTGGGGAAGTATTGCCTGCACAAATAGTATTGCTAACATTTAAAGTTCCTCCATAGGCAGCAATACCACCGCCTATTACAGCTGTATTTCCAGCGATAGTACAATTGGTTACCGTCGTAGCGCCACTCCCGATAACATAAATCGCACCGCCTTGCCATGACGAGATATTGCCATAAAAAGTACAATTGCTTATCGTTGTTGTGTTGGTGGTGGAAGTGCCACCAACAAAAATTCCTCCGCCTTGATAGGCATGATTTCCAGAGAACGTACTGTTTGTGATGGCACCTCCTCCATAGCATGCAATTACCTCACCTTGGTTGTTTTCGGAGTTATTTGTAAAACTACAGCCTGTTACAGTCAGTGGACCATTGACATAAATTGTACCTTGACCAGCACTTGAAGGATTTAAGTTATTAGTGAAAGCACAGCTAGACAGATTTAGTCCACCCCCACTAAAAATGAGTAGAGGCGAAGTAATATTGGAAAATTTGCAATTGGAGATATTCAAAGTTGTACTCTGTCCACTACTATTAAGACAATTTCCTGTTGTACCGCTAAGCGTGAGCCCCGAAAAATTGACAGAAATAGTTGGGTTGCTTGCTGTATAAGCAATTAAAAACATGGAAAAATTATTCCCATTTAAAGTCAGGAAATCGGCACCCGGCCCGGTAATAGTCAGCGCCTGTGTAATGTGTGGCAAGTCTGAAGCCAGGGTGATGACCTGCGGAGTGGCAAAAAAAGTCGGGTCAAAGGTGATGGTGCTGCCGGGACATGCACTTAACATCGCCTGACGCAGGCTGCCCGGGCCGGCATCGTTGTTGTTGGTGACAATGATTTGCAATGGGTTCACCACTACCTGGCCTGCCACATTACAAGTCACCGAACCTCCAGGCCCGGTTGCAGTGTAATAGTAATAGGTTGTACCTACAAGTGCTGTGGGTGGTGAAAAACCCTGTGTAGTGGTGACATAAGAGACGTTTACATTACTGACGGTTGTTGAGCCCGGGGTTGTATTTGCCACATAAACCGGTGTGCTGCTGATGGCAGTCCCGTTGCTGTTTGAATTTGCAGTGTTTGAATACCACTGGTAGGTAAGACTTGGGCTTTCTCCGGTAGCCGATGCGGTCAGTGTAGCCAGGTTATTCTGGCAAACAGGTACCGTATTGAGCGCCGGATTGGTGCAGCAGGTTGGAACATGTATTAATACCGGGTTATTGCCATAACTGACCTGTTGGAAATTGATATCTTATCACTACCGTCTCGTTTAAACTACCAGATTTTCAATTGATTATATAAAAGTTCTTTGACATCTTGATTGCTTGTTTTCTTAAGTAACTGGTTTATTGGAGTTTTATCCAACAATGAACTACCTAAGATCTGTAAAAC